>JAFGMI010000012.1 GCA_016927595.1 Melioribacteraceae bacterium
GATGATCCGTTTACAGAACCACCTGTGCTTGAAGAACTAAGAGCTCAGGGCTTATGGGGAGATCCCGGAACATTTAACCTGGCTACAAGTAAGGCTCATGCACTTCTAAAATTTGTTGACGAGATCGGCACCGGTGTATATGATCAGAACGGTAACCTGCTTCCGGCTTCGTTCTCGCTGGATCAGAATTTTCCGAATCCGTTCAATCCTAGTACGACAATCAGATTCCATGTTTCTGAAGTTACACCGGTTACTCTTAAAGTCTATGATGCCCTTGGTCAGCTTGTAAAAGTATTGATCAACAATCAAACCATGTCCAGAGGTACACATATCGTAAACTGGAACGCAAATAATTTATCAAGCGGCGCTTATTTCTACAGTCTGGAAGCCGCTGGCAATGTTGTAACGAAGAAGATGATGCTAGTTAAGTAATATTATTTCAGAACTGAGGCAGTTCAAAATACGGGCTGCCTCGTATAAAAATGTAAATGAGGAAAACAGAGATGCGGGGAGCAGTATTACACGGCGCTCATGATTTTCGGATGGAGGATCTTGATACTCCGATTCTTAAAGAAAACGAATGTTTAGTGAATATAAAAGCATGCGGCGTATGCCATTCGGAGATACATCAATGGGACAGAAAAATTGATGGTCTGGAATATCCCAGACATATCGGTCACGAAGTCTCAGGTGTAATTGAAAATATCGGATCAAATATAACACGATTCAAAAAGGGTGACAGGGTAGCTGCCTGGGTAGACGGCAAAGGCTATGCCGAACAGGTTGCAGTGCAGGAAGACAGACTTTTTCCAATGAGCGACAGTTTGGAATTCAGACACGCAATACTGGAACCGGTTGCATGTACAACAAATGGTGTGATGCGTGCCAATATTCAATTGGGCGATACCGTAGCTCTTGTCGGTACCGGATTTATGGGATTGATTCTTCTTCAGCAGATTAAACACGTTGGAGCATCGAAAATAATAGCTATTGATATCAGAGATGAAATGCTCTCTGTTGCCGGTAAACTGGGTGCTGATGTTTTGTTAAATCCTTTGCGGGATAATATAGAAGCTGTTATTAAAGATTTAACCAACGGCAGGGGAGTTGACGTAAGTTTTGAAATCGGTGGTTTGCAGACAACTTTGGATTCAGCTGCTGATATCACAAGAATGGAAGGCAAGCTGGTAATTTTCGGATATCATCCCGGCGAAAGAATTATAAAAGATTTGGGCTATTGGAACTGGATGGCATTTGACATCATCAACGCACATTTCAGAAATCTGGATACAATTTTGAAAGGCTCGCGTATCGGGATGGAAATGATCAATGCTGGTAAGATAAATATGGAAGTGCTCATTACACATACAATGCCGCTGGAAGAGATTAATAAAGCATTTGAGATTTCAAAGAACAAACCGGAAGGTTTTATTAAATCTGTGGTAATAAACGAGTAAATAAATAATAATACTAATAAGACTATAGTGATTGATATGAAATTGAAAATCACAAATACGAACTGTAAATCGGGAATAATTATCGCTGCAATGCTCATGTTTATTATTCTGCAATCCATCGCGTATGCGGGTGGTAAACTGATCGGCAAGGTTACCGATTCAAGCACCGGCGAAGAATTGTTCGGGGTTAATATAATACTTGTCGGAAGAGACCTGGGTGGTGCTACAGATATAGAAGGAGACTATCTGATACTCAATATTCCGCCAGGAGTTTATGAGGTTAAAGCATCAATGATCGGCTTTCAGTCGGTAACTAAAACCAATGTTGAAATTAAGAACAACAATACTACCTATCTCGACTTTTCACTCGCACCGTCTTCTATTGAACTGGGTGAAAGTGTTGTTGTAACTGCCGAAAGACCTTTGGTTGAAACTGATCTTACATCCACTAGGCATTTTGTATCGGCAGAAGAAATTTCTGCGCGTCCGACAGATCAGCTTATGACGGTGCTTACAACTCTTCCCGGCATTGATGTTAATTCCGGCGGCGAGCTTGTTGTAAGAAGGGGCACACTCGATCAGGTTGCATTTCTGATCGACGGCGTGAGAGCCAGAAATCCGCTCGATTTTCAGCCGTACACAAATATAAATTTGTCTGCTATACAGGAACTGGAAATTATAACCGGGGGATTTAGCGCCGAGTACGGTGAGGCTCAGTCTGGTGTATTCAACATCATTACGAAAGAAGGTGGAAAGAATTTCGAAGCTTATGCGGAATTCAGGTACACTCCGCCGGGTCTTAAGCACTGGGGTACAGCATTATATGATTATTCAACTACAAAGTTTTGGGAGAATACACACGCCCGGCATCTGCAGTGGTGGATAGATAATCCTGACATGTGGGTTGATCCGAACGGAATATACGGAAATGATCCTGATGCCATTTGGACACCTCAACAGGCTTATGATAATTATATTCAAACACATCAACCGGTCACGAACTATACCGATGAAGCAACTTATCAGACAGAAATATCTTTTGGCGGACCCCTGCCTGTAAAGAATATGAATTTCTTTTTCACAGGTAAAGTCAGAACCGCACCGCCCGTAAGCGGAAACAGCTATTACGACAGGGGATACTGGTACGACGGAACACTAAAACTTACTTACAAACTGAGCGATGCAATAAAACTTATTGCTTCCGGATTCTATAATTCATCTAAAACAAGCTATGGGATGGAATATCTTGCATTCGAAAACGGATTTGAAGATAAATACGCTTTATACGACTATGAAGGATTTCCGGAGAACAGTATAAATAGTCAGGCAATTAAAATGACTCACGTGCTGAGCAGTACAACTTTCTACGAACTTCAGTTCTCAAGGACTTACCGTTACAGAAGCCAGTCCACTTTTCCCGGTGATGAAGATGGCTGGGAATCGGGTGAAATTGTTAAAGATTATCTCCGGGCTGTTGATGAGTTCGGCAATCCTATACCTGGTGCATACGATAATTATCTCGGTCTGCATACTACCGGGTACTATTACAGAGGCGAAGACCATAATACGGATTTTACATTATCGGGTGACTTAACTTCGCAGATACAAAAGAAGTGGCAGCTCGAAGCCGGATTCGATCTGACTTACTACAATCTTGACCGTTTTCAGGAGGGGAAAGCATATAGTATAGTTGAAGAAAAAGTTTATAATCCTTATGAAGGAAACATATACTGGCAGAATAAGCTGGAATTCGAAGGGTTAATTATGAATCTCGGACTTCGTTTTGATTTTTACAATCCTAATGATTTTGTTTATGCAAATAAATTCGATCCCTTTGATCAAATTAATGATGAAGAGGGAGCTGATGCAGAAACTTCTAAGGAAAAAACAAATATTACCGGTCAGCTTTCACCAAGGATTGGTATATCGCATCCTATATCCGACAAAACGGTGCTGCATTTTTCGTATGGTCATTTTTTCCAGAGAGCACCTTTTGGTGATTACGGTGAAGGCACGGGGTCAAGCACACCTGGTCAAACGGTCACCGGTATTCTTAATACATATCTGGTACAGAATGATGACGGTACAACTACTCCGTACAATCTTGGAAACAGAAATCTTAAACCGCGTAAGACAGTTCAGTACGAGCTTGGCGTTGAACACAATCTTGGCGGTATTGTTACGAATATAACCGCCTTCTATAAAGATTACACAAATAACATACGGACAGTGACAGTATTTACAGATGATGGCAGCTCTTATCTCACAACAGGCAACTCGAATTACTCCGATTCTAAAGGTGTTGAAATCGCAATACGTAAACCGCTTTCAGGATTGTGGGGAGGTTATCTGAATTATTCCTGGAGTACGGGAATTGCCGGAAGATCCGGTGATCCCGATGTTATAGCCTCTCCTAACTCGGGTGTTCAGACCAGAGTAACTGATTACACAGGTGATTTTATACTCTATGATCCTTCCCGACTGAAATTCGGTTTGGTATTCAATGTACCCCGGGATTTCGGTTTTCTTTACAGCGCCTTGTCCGATATGCAGATATCTTTGGATTATTCGGTCTACTATCCGCACGAACAGATTATACCGGATAATTTTTCCTTCGGCGGAAAATCGTTCATGAGATATGCTTATAAGAATGCTCTGATAAGACTGCGCAAACAGTTCAACTTCGAAGGCTTCAACTGTGCCTTCTTTGTTGAGGTTCATAACGCGTTTAACGATAAACATATTAATTTGAGTCTTATCAATTCATCAACGGCATCGCTTGAAGATCAGGCTGAATTTATAAACTCAAATTTCACAGTATTTCCAGAAGAACGTCCTAATGGCGGAGCATTCCCTAATGTAATACAATATCAAAACTATCCAAGATCATTTGTATTTGGTGTTTCAGTAGGAATACTTTAATAAAACTTTGATGGAGAATTATTCGGAAATGAAAATAAGAAAAACATTTGCTTCGATTATAATATTTATGTTACTTGTAGTCACGTTCACAGATTTGTACCCCCAGAAACATCTTGTAACTCATACCAGAGGTAAACTGTGGGAAACAATAAACAGTGACGGTCTGATAGGTCATGGCGGCGCCTGGGATTATGAAGAAGTGACAGGTATAGGATTTTATCCGGGTTTTCCGGACTTTTATTTTCCAAACGATGAAGAACTTGCGAATTCTCCTGATAAAGTTACAAACGCAAATTTTCATAATTTCAGAAGCGGTCCCTGGATAATAGCAAAAGATCTGCAGTCTCTTGAACCGCCGGATTTCGCACCCAAACCCAAGGAGTATCTGGTTTACCACTCGTCTATGACTTTCAAAAACCGGGGAACTATTGCCAGTTACTCACCATTTGAGTCCACTATTAATTATATAGGTACTCCTGGTTTCAACCCTGAACTACCGGAAGAGATGCATTATACAACAATACCAACCGTTATGGGCATAACGGTTAAACAGAGATCTTATGCCTGGAGCTTTCCTGGTTTCAGTGATTTTATAGTATATGATTATGTATTTGTCAATACAGGCGAAATGGTTATCCCATCACTTAACAGCATTAGAAATCATCAGCAGACATTAAATGAAGTCTGGCTGGTTTTCCATTCGGGTATTTCAGTCTCCACAAAAGGTACATTGAACTTCCATTACGAAACAGGGCAGTTCATTGAATCAGCAGCACCAGCAGGCGGTTTCGGCGGTTATGGTCAGAAACCGGGATCGGATGTTTACGCAATTGAGAATCAGGATGCAGGCGATGGTAAAGGTCTGCTTTATTACAGCAGGGATTATAATGGTGGTCGTGAACCTGTTCCGTGGGATAAGTGGGCTATAAAGAAGAATTGGCAATCTTTGCTGAGGCTTAATCCGGATTGGGCTCCTGAACTTCAGGATCCGGCATGCTTTGGTTTTACGTTCCTTTACAGGACACCGCCGCAGGACGCAGCTAGCTTTGACCCATACGATGCAGACCCAACTCACTTTAGTGTATACAGCGATGAGGGCGACAGTTTCAACGGAAAAAGCCTGGATTTTAACGAGTACTTTGGATTCAATTCCTACAATGAGAAATTTTTCTATGATTTTATAAAGCACGATTTCCTGCGGGAGAACGACGGTAAACTATACGGTTGGTATACATCGTCGTTTGGTCCTTACACGCTTGCACCGGGGGATTCAGTTAGACTTATTGTCGCTGAAATAGCCGGACAGATGGATCTTAAACAGGTTGCAATGGGAGATCCGGAACACCATTTCCCTGATAGCTCGATTGCAGCAATCAGACGAAATGCAGAGGCAGTAAGAAAAGCCATAAGCTGGGGATATGGAGCCAGAGTAAACGGTATGGAGATAGTTGCGGATGTACCTGAATCACCGCCGGCTCCGAACTGTACTGCAACCAATGCCTCGGTGGCTTCAGATACTGCAATAATTGCAATCCGATGGGATAGACTATCTGAAGAAACGACATTTACCGACAGATCAGGACAGGTGTTTTTTGACGGAGCAACCGATGTAAGCGGATACAGGGTTTACAAGGGATCTGACGAAAGAGGTATATGGGATCTCTTAATCGATATACCGAGAACAGAATTTGAGAAATACTGGAATCCCGAACTTAATTTGTATGAATATTTTGATAAGGACCTGCAGTTCGGCTTCGGATTTTATTACTATGTTCAGGCTTATAATTCAAATCCAAAACCGTGGACTTCGATAAACGGAACTTTGGTTACCGACCTGCCGGAACTAAAAAGTGCCGACTACAACCGTTCTCAGAAAGTATCGGCTAAACCTGGTCCTGTTGATATCGAGGAAAAAGGATGGGGTGTTTTTGTTGCTCCTAATCCTTACATAGAAGGTGACTACGATTATAGTTTTATGGGATCCGATCCACGAAAGATTGAATTCAGAAGTCTGCCCGAAAAAGCTGTTATTAAAATATTTAATGTAGCAGGGGAATTGGTGAGAACACTGAAGCATGGACCTGATACATACGGTAATCTTTCCGGCAGTATTGAATGGGATCAGAAATCAAACTCCGGTCTGCTCGTCGCTCCCGGGCTGTATATATACGTTGTGGAATCAGAAACAGAGGGAACGGAAGGCAGCAGGACAAACGGCAAACTAATGATTATACGATAAATATGAGAAAAGTTTTTTACGGAGGAAATTTGAAAAAGTTAATAATCATATTATTACTTTTAAGTTTTATTACTCCCCTGAACGCACAGTTTAACAAGGTTGGCAGAACATCGCTTCAGTTCTTGAAGATTGGAGTCGGAGGCAGGGAATCGGCTATGGGAGAAGCATGTATAGCCAATCCCCAGAACATCAACTCCCTGTTCTGGAATCCTGCGGGTTTAACCCAGCTTGAAAACTTCCAGGTATCGTTTCATTACACCAAGTGGTTTATAGATCTTGGCGTCATAGGTGCGGCAGCCGGAGTAAACCTTGGCGATTTTGGAGTAATTGCACTGAACTATATTTATCTCGATTACGGTAACCTTGAGGAAGCTCTGGTTACCAGTCCAACCGGGGGTCTTGATACGCGCACTGGAAGAAACTTTACCGGTAAGGACATGTCGCTGGGATTTGCATACGCGAAAAAGTTTACCGATAAATTGTCCATTGGCGTTAACCTTCGATATCTGCGTGAGGATCTGTTCAGGTACTCTACGGATCTAATTAGTTTCGATGTAGGCAGTTTCTATGATACCGGATGGAAGGGAATCAGACTGGCAATGAGCGCTCAAAACTTCTCTACTCAGGCCAGATGGCTTCATACCGGGGAGAAAGCCCGCCAGACTTATGAGCTGCCTCTGCTATTCAGGATAGGGTGGTCTATCGATTTAATGGGTGGTGAAGACGTTTTTCTTGGAGGTGACCCAAAGCAGCACAAACTGACGATGAATATGGATGCTATTCATTCGAATGATTATGCCGAAAGACTGAACATCGGTATTGAATACGTGTTTTTAAGCAGATTCTTTCTTAGAGGCGGTTATAGATTTAATGTTGATGAGGGAGAATTATCGGCCGGAATTGGTATGAATGCAAACGTTTCCGATTACATTATTCAATTTGACTATTCATATACTGAATATGATTTTCTGGATTCACCTCATAGATTTTCATTATTGTTTTCGTTTTAATTTTTTATGCAGTGAATTGTTACAATAAATTATTCTTTAATAAATATTGATGGTAAAGGGGTTTTTATGGCGTTCTCCAGGTTATTTCTTGATGGTGAAAATTTAACGAAAGATAATTTCAGGAATCCACCGAAAAAAATGGGAATACTTCCGTTCTGGTTCTGGAACGGTGAAATGGATGAAATGGAAATGATATGGCAGTTGAAAGAGTACAAAGATAAAGGCATTGAAGGGTTGTTCCTTCACGGGAGATTCGGCGAATCAATCGGTTATTTGTCGGATGTATGGATGGAAAGAGCAAAACACGCCGTTAAAACTGCTAGAGAAATAGGCATTGATATATGGATATATGACGAGATGAACTGGCCCAGCGGTACAGCTTACCGGTCTGTTCCAAAAAATAATCCGAAACACCGGCAGAAATATCTTGAAATGGTTGCGCTTCCGGTACCCGGACCTCTGTTCACGTTTCTGGAAGCAACCGACGATAGATATGTGAATACCGGCGATTCCAAACCTATTGCAGCGTTCGCATGCAGCGAAGAAGAATTTAACTCGGGTATTAAATCACTGCTTGATCTTATGCCCAATCTTTCATTTAATGCAGTGCTTCCATGGGAAGCTCCCGAAGGAAATTGGAGACTTCTGTATTTTCTTGAAAAAGAAATAGACTATCATATAGACACATTGAATCCGGAGTCGACGAAATTATTTCTCGACAGTACACATGAGAAGTATAAAAAAGCCGTGGGAGAAGAATTCGGTAAAGTTGTTCCCGGATTTTATACTGACGAACCGGCTATGCATTATTATCATGTAGGAATGCAAAACCAGGTTATTCCCTGGACAAGCAAAATGTTCAAAATTTTCCGTGAAAGAAGGGGTTACGATCTTAAGCCTGTGTTACCCGCACTTTTCCTTGACATGGGTGCATTAACTGCAAAAACACGTTACGATTTCTGGCTTTCACTTACCGAGCAGTATTCCGAATCTTATTATGAACAGATTCACAACTGGTGCGAAAAAAACGGGGTCCTCTTTACAGGGCATCTGCTTGGCGAGGAATGGATCTGGATGCATGCAAGGTGCGAGGGGAATATCTTCAAACATTTGAAACATATGCATGTAACCGGCGTTGATCATCTCTATCCCGTTATCGGTAATAAGGAGAGAGCTGACCAGCATGTGGCTATCAAAATAGCCAGCTCAGCAGCCCACCATTACGGCAGTAACAGATTACTATGCGAATCAATGGGAGGTACATACTGGGATTGTTCACTCGAAAGAATGAAATGGATTGCAAACTGGGAGTATGTACTTGGTGTAAATATTTTTAATAATCATGGATATCACTATTCGATTGAAGGTGAAAGAAAACGCGATTGGCCGCCCTCACAGTTTTATCATCATACCTGGTGGAAATATTACGGACAGTTTACAGATTATATGTCCAGATTAGGTCATGTTCTGACAGGCGGTAAACATGTTGCAAAAGTTCTTATGTTGTATCCGATCAACACTGCATGGACCAATTACAAACCGAGCGGACCAACCGATATATTTAACACAATGCAGGCTGATTTCAATTACTTAACGGATGCATTGCTGAGACTCCATTACGATTTTGATTATACTGATGAAGATATTCTTGCCGGTGCTACCGTAGAGGACGGAAAAATTAAGATTAACGATGAGGAATATTCCGTTTTCATACTTCCGCCTGTTACTCATATTCAGTCTGATGCTTTTAATTTATTGAAAGAATTTGTAGAACAGGGTGGAAATCTTATAGGTTGCACTTTTATTCCTGTTGAACTGCTGAACTCGTACAAAAAAGAAGATAAAAAAGTAATATCGGACCTCTTTGGTACCGACTGTGAAAAACTACTCGGGAAATACAAATCGGTTAAAAATCCAAAGCTGCATCATCACACTACAAAGGGTAATGTATTCGTGATTCAGAGTTCAGGACTAAGTGATTTCAGGTCCGAGGAACTATTGAAGGAAACACTTGATAAATCAATCACCCCCGACGTGACAATTGATAATGAAAACATCTTTTATCTTCACAGAGTAAAGGACGGCAGAGATGTTTACTTCTTTGTAAATACACCGCAGATAGATCAGGGAAGAGTAGAAATAACTTTTGAAAAACCCGGGAGTCCCGGTTTATGGGATCCCAACACGGGTGAAATTAAATCTATAAATGTTTTTAAAATAGAAAACAACCGGCTGGTACTTTCGCTTGATTTCCCGGCAGCCGAAGCAAGGATAGTAATAATTGATAATGATCTGCCGGGGGAATATGTGGAAGAAACCAATCTTGAATTTGTAAAACTGGCTGATGGCATTGTATCGGGTGTATTGAATGGAAGCGGTTCTGAGCCTTATGCTGTAGTCAATTCTGAAGGGAAGAAAAAAAGAGCCTCTGCGACACAACATGATAGTAATGATGTTATAAATCTCGGTACTGAATTTCAGTATGAGTTGGATGACAAAAATGTTCTGCTCATAAACCGATGGAAGATGTCTCCGCCGGAAATGAAAGTGAATCCTGAAGAGGTAATAAAAAATTACTTCGACGATTCGGACTGGCTTGATGTTACGATGGGTGCCTGGGAAATGCAGCTGTCTCAGGAGCGGGATGAGGAGATTTATCCTGTAAGACTCTGGTACAGAACCTCCTTTGAAGCTGAACATCTTCCTGAATCAGTTAAATTACTTATTGATGGGTTCAGCGGAAAGGATTATCTGCTTTTCATCAATGGTGAAAGTGTACAGGATAAGGGTACCCGTAGCAAACTTGACGCCGAAATAAAGGAGATTGAAATACGTTCGTATATGACAAAGGGGTTAAATCGTATAGTCGTAAGACTTGATGTCACAAGGCGTACAGACGGTATTCTTGATTTGCTGAAAATACTAGGTGATTTCGAGCTTCTGCAAAATGAAGGTTCTTACAGGATGATAAGAAAAAGGGATGTGCTGAAAATCGGAGACTGGACTATGCAGGGTTTTCCTTTCTATTCAGGTACGGTAACGTATAAATCAGTTTTTGATATTGACAGCTCTTATCTGAACGGACGGATTTTTTTCAAAGCCGAGTGTGGAGAAGATGTTCTTGAAATAGTGATTAACGGCAATTCAATCGTAATGCCGTGGCATCCATATAAAACTGAGATAACCGAATATCTGAAGAAGGGACAAAATAAAATCGAAATTAAGGTTACCAACACTTTAATAAATACTTTGGAAGGGGTTAAAAAAGAATCCGGCTTAATGACCGAGCCGGAAATTCTTCATTACCATATTTATGAATTATGCTAAACATGCGGGGTCAGTAATGACTGAAAACAGCGT
Organism: Melioribacteraceae bacterium; assembly: GCA_016927595.1. GTDB lineage: Bacteria > Bacteroidota > Ignavibacteria > Ignavibacteriales > Melioribacteraceae > PGYT01. The sequence goes on from JAFGMI010000012.1 coordinate 10,989, forward strand.
TCTGGTGGTCGGCAGTGCTAACATGGACCTTGTAGTTCAAACCGATCGGTTTCCTAAACCGGGAGAAACAGTCTTTGGGAATAATTTTGAAATGTTTCCGGGCGGGAAAGGTGCAAATCAGGCTGTAGGCTGCGCTAAACTTGGTATTCGGACATACTTTATTGGCAAAACGGGAAATGATGAATTTGGAGCACGGGTAATCCGGTCAATGATGGATAGCGGTGTTAACACCTCATTGATTAAGCATTCAGACAATAATACTACTGGCACAGCATTAATTACAGTCGATGGTAAGGGCGAGAATGAGATAATAGTTATTTCCGGAACCAACATGCTTCTTAATTCTAAGGATGTTGAAGAGAACAGTAAAACGTTCGAGAAGGTGAGTGTGGTTCTTAGTCAGCTGGAAGTACCGCTTGAATCAGTACTAAAAGCTGCTGAACTTGCTGCCCGGAATAACATTCCTTTTATTCTGAACCCGGCGCCCGGTAAACAGCTCCCTGATAATCTTTTAAAACTGACAAGTATTCTCACTCCAAATGAAACAGAACTTGAGATAATCAGTGGCAGAAAAGTTTCTGATCTTAATTCGATAGAATCGGCTGCTAAATTATTGCTGGAGAAAGGTGTTAAAAATGTTATTGTAACGATAGGAGCGAAAGGTTCTCTGCTTATCAGCAATAACTCAACTAAACTATATGAACCTTTTGAGACTGAGGCGGTAGATACAACAGCTGCGGGTGACTCATTCAGTTCCGCGCTTGCGTTTTCGGTTGCTGAGGGATACGAACTTGACAAGGCTATTGAGTTCGCAAATTGTTCAGCTTCAATTGCCGTTACCCGAATGGGTGCACAGACTTCTATGCCGAAATATGAAGAAGTGATCTCCAAGCTCTCACAATACAAATCTATTCCGGAGGACTGATGAAAAAGTATGGAATTTTGAACAGAAATCTGTCAAAAATAATAGCCTCAAAAGGGCACGCAGATTTACTCGTAATTTGTGACAGCGGACTTCCTATTCCCAAAAATGCAGAACTGGTTGATCTCGCTTTAACTAAAAATATACCCTCCTTTATCGATACGTTGAAGGTTGTGCTGGAGGAATTTCAGGTTGAAAAAGCAGTTATTGCCACTGAGCTTTACCAGAATAAAAAAATGGTGGATGAAATTTCTTCGATGTTGAATGGCACATTAATAGAAAATGTAGATCACGAAAATTTCAAAGAAATTACGAGGAATGGTGCAAACGTATCTTTTGTTAGAACCGGCGAAGCAACTCCATATGCTAATATAATTCTTTTTTCGGGCGTAACATTTTAACTATAATCAAGGTATCTGATGAAGTACAGAAAATTCGGTAAACTTGACTGGAATATTTCTGAAATAGGATTCGGAGCTTGGGCTATTGGCGGAGATATGTGGGGTCCGCAAAAAGACGAGGAATCCGTTAAGGCTCTTCATAAGGCAATAGACCTTGGTGTTAATTTTATAGATACAGCACAGGGATATGGTAACGGTCATAGCGAGGAGATAATCGGAAAAGTATTAAAGAACAGAAGTGAGGATATTTTTATCGCAACTAAAATACCGCCAGTTCCAGGAATATCATGGCCGCCTCCCGATAATTATCCTTTACGCAGTGCATTTCCTAAAAGCTATATAATTGAAAAATGTGAGGAATCACTCAGAAGACTTGGCAGAGATACAATCGATGTATATCAGTTTCATACATGGTCTGTAAATTTCAACAATGAGGATGAATGGTTCGAAGCAGTTGAAGAACTAAAGAAAGCAGGCAAAATCAGAGCATTCGGCGTATCTGTCCCCGATACAACTCCGGATATAATCATTTCATCAATTATTAACGGAAGAATTGACTCAGTACAGTTGATTTTCAATCTTTTTGAACAGTATCCCAAATGGAATATTCTACCTGTTTGTGGTAAATACGGGACTGCGGTAATTGTACGAGTACCATTCGACGAAGGAGCTCTTACAGGTAAATATACTCCTGAAACAAAATTCCCGGATGGCGATGTAAGGAATCATTACTTCCGTGGTAATAATCTGAAGAAGGTTATTGAAAGAGTGGATAATATAAAAAAATATTTTTCACTAAAATATTCCGGGCAGGAGATTGCAGACTCGGCTCTGAGGTTTTGCCTTAGTGAAGACAATGTTTCAACAGTAATCCCCGGTATCAGGAATATAAGACAGGCTGAACTAAATACTTCAGTGAGTGACGGTAAGTTATTTGCACCGGAGGAAATGAAAGATATGGAGAAATTTTACTGGCGGAAAAATTTCTGGTTCGAAGAAGAAAAAAATTAAAATAAAAAAATGCGGAGAACTGTTAAATGAAAAAATGTTTAGTGTTACTGTTTGGTTTACTCATTATTGGCTGTCAGCCTCAATCCGAAGACCATACGGGGAATTTAATCTACAATCAGTTGGAAAGACCCGACAACATTGAATTTTATCATATGCCTCTTGGATTGTGCGAGGACTGGCCCGAAGAATCGACTACAAGAGAAATTTATGTAAATGATTTTGAGCTTTTGAAAAGATCGGGTATAAAGTATTTAAGAATTTCTTTCGGATGGGATGCTATTGAAGTTGAAAAAGATAAATACGACTGGCTTTTCTGGGATGACTTTGTAAAAACAGGCGTGGAGCAGTATGGAATTACAATGATACCTTACGTTTGCTATACGCCTGCATGGTTGTCAACTGAACCAGCTGATTCATTCTATTACTGGAATAAACCCGCGAAAGATTTTTCCGAATTCGGTCAGTTCATGTACGATCTCGTTGAACGTTATAAACCCTGGATAAAAACATGGGAGCTCTGGAATGAACCCGATATATCCATTTACTGGAGTACACAGGATGCCGGTCAGTTCGCAGAGTTTACCAAAATCGGAGCCGAAGCGGTTAAAAAAGCTGACCCTGATGCGAAAGTTGTACTTGGCGGAATTGCATATCGACCGGGTTGGATTAGAGAATTGTTCGAGGATTATGGTCTAAGCCCGTACATTGATATTGTTAACTGTCACAATTATTTTGAAACCTGGCATGAGAAACCGGTTGAGGAAATTGTTGATTACGTTAATGAGGTATACGAAGTAGTTCATAACTTTGGAAGCGGACAGCCTATCTGGATGGCTGAGGTTGGTTACAGCACCTTCAGAGCTCCTGATGGTAAGGTCTCCGATTCATACTGGTCATATTACAATTATGAACATACACCTGAATACCAGGCGGTTGACCTGGCTAAACGTGTGGCACTTGTCAGATCAACCGAACAAATTGATGCAATGGCTTGGTATGAAATCAAAGATCTCCCGCCCAGCGATGAAGTAATTGGCGACATATACAACAATAAACATCTTGGAGTTGCCTGGGCGGATCATTCTCCCAAACCCGCTAATAAAGCGTTAATTTTTGTGAACGAGCTCTTTTCTCAGCCGGTAACAAGCATAACTAAGGATGTATCAGTTAAAAAACCGGATAACTCTGATGCGCACGTACTTGCTTTTGAAAGAGAAAATGGTGATGTAATTATTTTCGCATGGCTGCAGACAGTAGTTTATCCAAAGCGAGAGGGAGAAAAGAACGGAGATCATAAAGATAACAGGATTGAAAAGATTGATGTAAATCTGAATAAAAACCTGACAGGTAAAGTTACTTTATATAATGAACTTGGGACAGAACTCAAAGGAACTGCCAGTGTAAATTCGGGTGATACATTTTCGATGAACTCACTGGAACTCTCAGGTGGCGAAATTGCAATTTTGGAAATCAAAAAGTGAACAGAATAAATGATAAAAGTTAAAAAAGTCAATCAGGAAAATTTTAAAAAATTCGGAGGCATTGCTACAACGCCTCCAAGTACTCCTACATCTCAGTCATTGGACTATAAATTCTGGTCAGATATTACTTCATTTAAAATTAACGGTGAAACAGAGATAGGTCTGTGTACAGTCTACAAGCAGCCGGAGAACATTTTACAGGGCATGGAGCGTCATTTAAACACTCCTGAAATACTTATCCCAATAGATGCCCCATTCATGCTGCCGCTGCTTCTTGAGGGCGATGAGCAGGATAAACTGGAAGTTTTTAAAGTCGATGTTGGAGAAGCTGTTGTTATAAATAAAGGCGTATGGCATGGCGCATGTTTACCGGTAGAGGTGAAAGAGTCGAATTATTTCGTGATCTTCAAGAAAGGAACTCCTCACAGCGATGTTGAGAAGAAAACAATAACTTCAACTAGAATTTCGGATTAAAAATTTATGAGCACACAGATAATCCTCGAGACTAAAACTGCAGAATTATATTTCGATAACTCTCCGCTTAATGTGCAGAGAATTTTTTTTAAACCTGAGCGCACAAAGGTTTGTGCTGACTGTAAGCAGCAGTTTATTTTGCGAATGCCCGATGCGGTTTCCGATCCCGTCCTTCTTGATAATATCGTAGCTTATAAATACGAAAACAACTCAATAAATTTCACAGTAACTGATAATAAAGGATTATATACAGTAGAAGTTAACATTGAAGGGACTGATAACGGATTTAAATTCCGGGCATCGGTTTCATCTCCTTCACCGGCATGGATGCTGGAATGGAAACTAACAGGATTACAATTTAACAGTGTGGTTATTCCTGCATTAGGCGGACAGTCGGTTAATAGTGAAATGCCGGATGGTACGACATTATCATATAAATATCCCTTCTGGTGGAATGCACAATTTATGATCGGTGAAATGAGTAACTGCTGTTTTCTTTTAGATGGCAGAGATCCAAAACCGGACCTTAAACTACTTAGAATAGGGAAAGAAAAAAATAAATTTACAGTTACATACGGGATTGAAGCAGTTGCTCCGTTAAAAAGCAACGTTCTTGAAGGCGAGTGGTTTGTTCAGCTTGTTGACGGTGACTGGAAGAAATCCGCAGATATTCACAGGGAATGGCTGGAAAAGAGTTTTAATGTTTATAATTGTATTGAGCATCCGCATCTTCCTCAATGGGCTGTCAACATAAACTTTATTCTTGAAATTTGGGGTGCACGAAAAGCTTTAAATCCTTCACATACCTTCCGGCAAATGATTCAGCGAATTGAAGAGTTTGCCAAACTCCATCGACCCGGAAATACATTACTTTATTTGCCGGGCTTTGCTGAAAATGGTATTGACTCTCAGGCGCCGGATTATAATCCTAGTTCTCAATGCGGCGGTGCAGATGAATTCCGACTGCTGGTTGATACTGCGCATGAGCTCGGCTATAAAGTAATGGTGCACACAAATGTACTGGCTTTGACCTATACTCATAAAATCTATAATGAATTCAAAAAGTTTCAGGTTATTGATGTCTTTAACAGACCCCAGGGATGGGCGATGGATATGGACGGCGACTGGCTGACCGAACCTTATTTCGCTTACGTGAATCCCGGTTATACTGAGTGGGGCGATTATATGAGCGGGGTGATCGGCGAACTTATTGAAAAGTATAGTGTCGACGGAGTGTTTCTGGATCAGACATTACTTGCATTTAATGTCAGCCAAGGTCCCAACTTTATTAAAGGTATGCGAGAGCACATTAGGAGACTGCAGAATGACTATCCCGACATACTTTTCGCCGGCGAAGGATTGCACGAGCAGAATGTTGAGGTTCTTCCCATGGCTCAGATACACGGTTTGGATAGCATTGCGGAGGTTCACGGAATGGAGGGACAAGTGGCATGGCGTAACATACATCCGGTTTCACGCTACCTTTTCGGTAAATATACAATCTATACTGCTCATTTATTGACCAAACACCCATCGCATCCTATGTTTAAGCTTCAGGAAAAATACTACTCTGAACTGGATGTTATTCCTGCGCTGTGTCTCTATGATTCATCACAGGAAATCCATTTACCCGAAGTGCACGGGATGATCAGCAGAGTAAAAAATAGAGGATAATATATGAAGAACATTAAAACCGGAATTATAGGAAGCGGATTCATGGGAGCGGCGCACACTGAAGCTTTAAGAAGGATTGGGGGAGTGGAAATTACAGCTGTAGCTTCTGATGATGAAATCGCAAGGAACTTAATTGCCGATAAATATGGAATATCTCAGAGATATTCCGACTGGCAGGAAATTATTAACGATCCTGAGATTGAAGTAGTACACAATTGTACTCCCAATTATCTTCATTATGAGATCAACAAAGCTGCGATAGAATCGGGGAAGCATATTATATCTGAAAAACCTCTTACCATAAGTGTAGCTCAGTCGGAAGTACTGATAAAATTACTGGAAACATCAGGTGTTGTGAACGCTGTTAATTTTAATTACCGATTCTATCCTCTTATACAGCATTTGAAAAAAACTGTTGATGAAAATGAATTGGGTTCAATATATTATATACACGGGCACTATCTTCAGGACTGGCTATATTATGATACCGATTACAATTGGAGACTTGAACCGGAATTAAGCGGGGAATCGAGAGCTGTAGCAGATATCGGTTCGCATTGGTGCGATTTGATACAGTTCGTTACCGGAAAGAAAATAACCGAGGTATTTGCCAATCTGATAACAGTACATAAAACAAGAAAAAAACCGCCTGGAAGTATTGAAACCTTCAAAGGTAAAGAAGCTGAAACTGTTGACAATAATGCTTCGGAAATTGAAGTTAAAACTGAGGATGCCGGATCGGTTATGTTCAGACTTGAAAACGGTACATACGGGGTTTTCACAGTGTCGCAGGTGAGCGCGGGCAGGAAGAATAATTTTATGGTCAATATAGATGGAAGCAAAAAATCAATTTCATGGAATCAGGAAAACCCGAATGAAATGTGGATTGGTTACAGGGAAAAGGCTAATGAAGTATTGCTTAAAGATCCATCGCTTTTGAAAGAATCTGCAAGAGAGTATGCTCATTATCCCGGTGGACATCCGGAAGGTTACCCCGACGGTCCTAAAAATATGTTCCACAAGATTTATGGTTTCATACGAAGCGGTTTAGATCCCAGAAAAGTAAAACCAGAATTCCCGACTTTTAAGGACGGTCATATTGAAAACAAAATTGTTGAATCAATACTAAAAAGCAGTAAAGATAAAACTTGGATAAAAGTATAATCATGGAGAACAGATAATATGAAACTGGGTTACATTACAGCATGCCTCCCGGAAATGGGCTTGGAAGAATTGGTAAAATGGTCGTCTGAAGCCGGGTTTAACGCGCTTGAGCTGGCAGCCTGGCCAGTCGATAGCAGCAGGGATTATCAGGCACGACAGATTGATGCTGCTAATTTTTCGAAGGAAGACGCTGAACGGGTTAAAGAATTATTCAAGCGTTACGAGATGCATATTTCAGCTATGGCATACTACGATAACAATCTGCATCCCGACCCGGAGCTGAGAAGCGGCTACATCTCACATTTACGAAAGGTGATCGATACAGCAGCTCTACTTAATGTAGAACTTGTAGGTACCTTTGTAGGAAGCAGACCAGATAAGTCACCATCTGAAAATATAAATGAAATAGGAGAGGTTTTCAGACCGCTGGTGAGTTATGCGGAGGATAGGGGAGTGAAATTAATGATCGAAAATTGTCCGATGGAGAGCTGGGTAAAGTTCGGGCTTCCGGGCAACTATGCGTATAGTCCGGAGCTGTGGGAAGCTTTGTTTAATGAGATAAAATCCGATTCCTTCGGTCTTAACTTCGATCCGTCACATTTATATTGGCTGGGGATCGATCATATTCAAGCCGTAAAAGACTATGCCCCAAAGATATTTCATGCACATGCAAAAGATACAGAGATACTTGAAGAAGGTGTTTATAATTTCGGGATTTTCGGAAAGCAGATCGATCCTACTCCCTGGAAATCAGGCTGGTGGCGTTACAGGATGCCGGGTTGGGGTGAGATCGACTGGCAGAAGTTTATTTCAACCCTCCAGGAATGCGGCTACGATAAAGTTATCTCGATTGAGCATGAGGATCCTGTTTGGGAAGGAACCGAAGAAAAGGTAAAAAACGGATTAAAGCTGGGTTTAAAACATCTATCACAATTCACAATTAAATAAGGTCTAATGATGAAGCACCTTCTGAGCAGTACTTACTTCCCGTTTGGTTCTCAATACTATAGGGCACCATCGCCTCACCATGAGGATTGGGATAAGGATTTAAAAAATATGGCTGACCTTGGATTCAACATGGTGAAGTACTGGGTCCAATGGCGGTGGAATAATCCAACTGAAGGAGAGTATTATTTTGATGACATCGACGAACTGATGAACCTGGCCCATAAACACGGATTAAAGGTTATGCTAAATACTATTTTCGATGTTGCGCCTGCGTGGATTTATAAAAAATTTCCTGATGCTTCAATGATAACGCTGTCGGGCAGAAAAATCGGACCGCAGACTCAGCCGCACAGGCAAATCGGAGGTCTGGGCTATTGTTTTAATCACGATGGTGTAATGGAGTATTTTTTTGACTTCCTGAAAACGACAGTTGAAAGATACAATTCGCATCCTGCTCTTGAGATATGGAATGTAGGCAGTGAACCGGAATTAACAAGCAGTATGGCTGAGATGAGAGATTATGCAAATGATATTAATAAAATGGGCGACATGCTATGTTTCTGCGATAACTGTAAAACAAAGTTCAAAGATTTTCTCCGGGAAAAGTATATAAAAATCGAAGCACTTAATGAACGTTGGAACAGGAATTATGTTTCTTTCGACGATGTGGAATTGCCTCTTACAAGAAATAATATTAACGATATAATCGACTGGCGGATGTTCTTTGTTCGCACACTGGGAAATAATGTAAGCAAAAGATTTAAAGTGGCAGCGTCAGCAAACAAAGCAGGTAAACCGCTGATGTGTCATCATGTGTTCATACAGGGATTCCCAGTAACTTCTACTGCCAGCGATCCCTGGAATGTAGGACGCTTCGGCGATCTGCACGGGTTTACACAAATGGACGATCCTAATATGATCGATATCTTACGATCATGTGCAAAGGATAAGCCCGTTATTTCGGCTGAAATGCTAATGCTGCCGGGCTATACGCTTGATATGCCGAAAAATATTGGATCGGATGATATTAAGAGGTTTATTTTCAGCGGAATAGCAGGTAATCAGAAGGGATTTATTTTCTGGCAGTACCGACCGGAGATACTCGGCAGGGAGGCTCCGACATGGGGTTTAACTGCAATTGACGGATCATCCACCGATTGGTTAAAATCTTTTGCAGAGATTGGTGCAGTTCTGCAGAAAAATGCGGAATTCTATCTTAACGCTAAACCTGCCAGTGCAGAAATTGCCATGCTGTACAGCCCGGAAAATCAGATATTCTCATGGGCTTCAACCGGAAAAGAAAATACAGCAACCGATTCAATTTTAGGAATTCATAAAGCGTTGTATGAACTGAGCTACAATATTGATTTTCTGCATCCTACTGAATTCAGGGGAAATACTTTAAATAAATATAAAGTATTTATAATTCCTTTCCCTTACCTGATAAATGAAAAAATTGCAGTTGAGCTGGAAACATTTGTCGCAGAGGGCGGACTTCTGATTAGTGAAGCATACACAGCTGGCTGGAATCTGGAGCACGGTTATCATTCGAAAATTATACCAGGTTACGGACTTCATAAGGTATTCAAAGCCAGACAGGGTGCAGTACATCCGGTTAATCCCGAGGAAAACACCTGTTTGCAAATCGAAGGCTCCGGAATAAGCGTGAAATGCTCTGTTATAAGAGAAGAATTAATGCCGGAAGGCGCTGAGGTTATTGGCAGATATTCCGACGGAAAGCCTGCTGCTGTAGCATCCGATTATGGTAGAGGGAAAGCAGTTCTGCTTGGATCATATGTGGGACTTGGCTATCAGAAGACCGGAATAATAGATAATGCACAGGTTTTTGATCTACTGATAGCGGAATACTCCGAATTAAAAAGACCATATATTGAATCCGGGAAACGGGTCAGAATAGACATTCTTAATGATGCAGATAGACAACTTCTGATAATTCAGAATAAAGAGAATGAGCATGTTAAAGCAAAGGTTTCGATCAATGGTCAACTTAAAAGTGAATTTGTTTGCCAATTTAAAGGTGAGCTGTTGAAAGTTGCTCACATCGATAAAACCAGTGAGTTCATCGTGGATTTATACCCGAACGAAGTAAAGGTTTATCTTGCTTAAACTGTTACGATTGCCCGAAAAACTTAGCCCGGTAACAAAAAAGAATTTTATGCTCAATCTTTTCGACGGGGCAGTATTCTCGTTCGCAATGGGCTTTGTTTCTATGACCACTGTTTTGCCAGTGTATGTTAAGCAGATTGGGGGAAGCAATATTGAGGTTGGAATGATTCAGGTCATATGGACTCTGGGGTTTAATCTCCCTCAAATTTTTATTGCGAATTATACATCTAATCAGCCCTTTAAAAAGATGATTATGATAAAAACTGCTTTAGCACAAAGACTTCCATGGCTCTTGCTGGCTATCATAAGTTTTATAATTGCATCCGGAATGGTGAGAGAAACTGGTCTGCTTTTGTTCTTCCTGGTGTACGCACTGGCGGCTATTGGCGGAGGAATAAATCTTCCGGCATGGTTCGATTTATTTGCCAAAATTACGCCCGTAATGATAAGAGGTAAACAATTTGCTTACAGGATGACTCTTGGTGCGATGCTCGGTGTTGCTGCAGGCTGGTTTACTAAATATTTACTTGACAATATGGGGACACAGTATGGATATACAATCCTTTTCCTGACTGCTTTTCTGATCACAATGATCTCATATTTATTGTTACTGCAGCTTGTTGAAGAAGAACCAAATTACCCGAAAAGGAATATCAAATACAAGGAGTTTTTTGTTAATCTTCCTGTTATCTTAAAAACCAAGCATAATTATCGCAACTTTTTAATTGCAGATGCACTAATAATATCTGCAATTATCTCAAACGCTTTTCTCGCAGTTAATGCGGTGGAAAAATTCAACCTACCTGAAAGCTATATAGGGATTTTCACGATTATAATGATGGTGAGCATGATGTTCGGAAGTCTGATTTTCGGTGTGATGGCTGATCATCTGGGACACAGGCTTAATTTTATTCTGGCTGCAGAATTTGCACTGCTTACATCAATTTCCGCATTAATAACTACAACCATTGAGTTATATCTTTTCTCTTTTGCGGCTTCAGCCGTTACGACAGCAATACTACAGGTTTCACGGCTACCGCTTATTTCTGAAATAGCTTCCGAGGAAGACCGACCTGTTTATATATCATTGAGTAACGCAATAACAGTACCATTCGTGCTGCTGGGTATTCCCGCCGGCTGGCTTGCAAATGTGGCTGGTTATAACGCAGTATTTTTAATTACATCAGTCTTTGCAATTTTATCAGTTATATGGATAGTTCTGAAGCTGCATGAGCCCAGGAAGCTGATTATTAAATAGTATGGAGTAAGAATATGGTTAAAATAAATATATTACTTCTTGCCATGAACTTTTGCATTGAACTGTATGCTCAGAATGGTTATGTACCGGCGAATCCGGCACCTGATGTTAGATTTAAAACCGATATACTGCTCGTTGTTGCGCATCCCGATGATGAAACAGCAATCGGCAGCTTCCTCGCAAAAAGCATATATGACGATGGGAAAAATGTATCAATAGTTTATACAAACCGGGGGCAGGGCGGAGGTAATTCCATCGGTAACGAACAATATCATGCAATGGGCTTGATCCGGGAAATCGAAGCAAGGCAAGCGGCTTTAAGTTTGGGTATTAATAAAATATGGTTCCTCGATGGCATGGATACACCCGGACAGGATGTTCTGCATTCGCTTCAGAATCTGCCACACGGTGCTGCGCTCGAAAAACTGATAAGGATAGTCAGACTTACCAGACCTGAAGTTATCATTACATGGCTGCCTCAGTATTCATCCGGAGAGAACCACGGTGACCATCAGGCATCCGGTGTAATAGCCACCGAAGCTTTTGATTTAGCGGGAGATCCAACAATATTCCCGGCACAAATAACCAGTCCGCGCGAAAGACAGGATATTCAGAATTATTACGAAGGATTATCACCATGGCAACCGAAAAAAATATATTTTTTCTCTGATAGAGAAGATGGAATTGAGGGTTCCGGACCTTCATTTGATATCACAAGCGTATCGCCCTCAAAAGGCATCCCTTATTATAAAATTGCTCTCTCTCTGATGAAATCGCACCTGGTCCAAGCCGAAGTATCACTGACTGCACTGGATGCTGAAAAAACAGGAGATTACAGCGTAATTATAGGTTGGCTGACCAAGTTTCGTTTAATCTACGGAAAATCTCTGGCTCACTGCGATCCATCAGGGGATGTATTTCAAGGGATTACGCCTGGAAGTGTTCAATATATCGGGCAAAAGTTTAAAGGTTTTGAAATGAATAATGGAATTCATTTTGAACTTGGGGGCATATTTGAGTTTTACAGGAACTTCTGGCGAAAACACGATATCGAACATATTGCTGATTTAGTTGAGCCTGAGGTTTCAATCGCTGCCGGAGAAATTCTGTATATCCCGTTGCAAATTGTAAATAATAGTGCCGATAGTGTTAATGTTGCGGTATCACTTGAAAAACCGGAAGATTGGGATGAATGGTCGGGCTCGGCAATATATAAACTTGCTCCGTATGAAAAGTACCCGTTCGCAGCTTATTTATCGAGCCCAGCCGAAGCAGTTGGAAGCAGAACAGTACTGCAGTGGAATGCTTCGGTAAACCGCATTCCGGTTGGGCAAATAAGATTCAGGGTTGATGTTTATGAATGGACACTGCCGCAATGAAAAGGAAAACCGACTTTATATTGTTAGTGTTATTCTTGTTTCATGCCGGGCGTGCATTTTCTCAGATGCTCGATCCCGAAATAGATAATCCGGATGAACCATTTTGTTATTTCAGCAAACCGACAGATGTTATCGGTATTAAGGACGGACGAGAGGCAACATTGGTTACACCTGAAGGATATTTCTATACCGGTTTCGGCGAGGTAATGTTCTTTACTGGTTATCCCATAAAACCGATCAACAAACGCGTTAAAGAACTTCACAAAGGTTATCTGCCGGTTATTGAATATGGTTTCGTTGAACAGGATATTGAATACGAGTTCCAGGCATTCGCAACAACGCTGGATAGCAACTCTGAAGATCCTCTTATTAATTTTGTGAAAACAACCATCACAAACCGGGATTCTGTAAGAAGAGCAGTATACTTCAGTATTGCTCATCGTTATCAGAATGAAGCAAACACAGACTGGGGAGTCGGCGATAACAGGTTCGGCAGACCCATTATTCCCGAGAGACTGGGAGCTTTCGAGCAATTGGGAGACACTTTCAGCACCTCAGCTGTTTTCGAATTCAGGGAGGATGCTTTCTATAAAGATAACAAGCTGTTGTACCTGTATCCACTGGATAATCTTTCACAAAGGATATACACTGAAAAAACCGGCTACAACGAGCTTCCGTATGAAGGAGCGACTACTCTTTATGTGCTTCCGACAACACCTGTGGGCATAGTGCAGTACAAACTCATGCTCGAGTCCGGAGAAAGTGATTCGCTGATTTTCAAATTTCCGTATCTTTCTCTTGATCTCCCGGATAACATACTTGAACGAATAAGGAATGCAGATTACGATTCATATCTTACTGCCGCTATTAAATCATGGAATGATATTATAAATTCAGGAATCAGTATAGAAGTCCCGGAATGCAAGGTTAACAATACATTTAAAGCCAGTCTGATTTACGATTTAATAGCCAGGGAAAAACACGGCAATAATTATGTACAGAAGGTAAATCACTTTCAATATGATGCTTTCTGGCTGCGTGATGCCTCATTTATTGTACGTATGTACGATGTTTCCGGTTATCATAAATATGCCGAGCAAGTACTGAATTTCTTTCCTTCATGGCAGCGGAGTGACGGAAATTTTGTCTCTCAGGGCGGTCAGTACGACGGTTGGGGTCAGGTTATGTGGGCTTTTGGTCAGCACCTTAAAATGACCGGGGATACAAGTTACATCCATGGCATTTACCCTGCATTAAAGCGTGCATTTTATTGGCTGAAATCAGCGCGTGAATCTGATCATTTAAAAATAATGCCAAAAACTACACCGGGAGATAACGAGAATATTACTGGTCATGTAACCGGTCATAATTTCTGGGCACTGGGTGGATTAAAAAATCTTGTTTACATAGCAGAAACTTTAGGTAAGATTGAAGACGCAAAACTTTACCAGGAAGAGTATGATGATTATTCCCTGGTATTTATGGAATTGCTTGATCATATGACGGGAAGTACGTCCGGTTACATTACACCAGGTATAGAGCGGCTTGAGGGACAGGATTGGGGCAATATGATGTCGCTTTACCCGAATTTTAGTCTTGAGAAAAATGACCCGAGAGTCCGTGCGACAATTGAAGCGACCAGCGAGAAATACCAGGAAGGTATAATGACCTACGGAGACGGAAGGTACCTCCACCATTACCTTACAATGAAGAATACACAGACAGAACTGATACTCGGTCTTCAGCAGAGAGTAATCGAAGAATTCTATTCGATATTGCTTCATACAGGGTCGACTCATACAGGATTTGAGTTCTCGGTCCTGCCATGGAGTATCAGAGATTTCGGAATGAATTTAACACCGCACGGATGGTTCGGCGCAGAATTCAGAACTCTGTTAAGAAACATGATGCTGAGAGAGGAGGGGAATGATTTGCATCTATTCTCAGCCCTGAGTCCGGAATGGCTGAAACCGGGAGATTCCATTATAGTAAAAAATGCACCGACAAACTTCGGACAAATCGATTACAGAATGCATATACGAGAGGATTCGGCTGTGATTAAAATAGAAAACATGTTCACCCGAAATCCGGATAATATTATAATTCATGTTCCGTGGTTCATCACACTTGAAGAAGTAGTAATCGATGGAATTAAGTACACCGGTAATAATAAGCAAATAATTACTTCTCCTTCTGCCGGATTAATCCGCTTAAAATGGAAACGAAATACAAATGAGAGCATTGAGAATTACAGTTATACAAATCGGGTTAAAAATTATCTTAACGAATACCGAATCAGATATCATAATTTCTTAACAAATTAGCGGTTATTATGAAGAGAAGAGAATTTATAAAAGATACAGCTCTTTTAACAGCGGCAGGAATAACCGCAGCAGGATATGTATATGCTTCACCTTCAATTCTAACTCCCAGGAGGACAAAACCGGTTACAGAAAAAGGTGAACTTTTATTCAAACCTTATATTGTTCAGCAGGGGAAAGGACCTCATCTTGGAATGATAAAATCATTCAAAGGTTTGGGTGAAGATGATTGGAATTTCCCCAGCTGGGCATTTGCCAGCGATGATCAATGGGATGCTTTTTACTCGAACATTTTTGTTGATAACGATGGCGTAAAAATATCCGACACCGAAGGACGGAATAAATTCGGAATAAACGTCAGATGGAATGTGGAAGGCTTCGGTTATATTTATATGACTGCGGATAATGAGGGTAATTACTATGAGCTTCCTTCAAAGGCTAATATTAAAAGACTGAATCTGAACTATGAATTGGCAAAATCAAGAGCAGCGGCAAACAGAAACAGATACAACGAATTCATTAAGGATGGTTATCTTCCGTCCCGCGATGTAAAATCATTTCTTGACCTGAGTGAAGAATATTTGAATGATGCCCATAAAATATCATCCGATGAATTTAAACGGGCGGGGCTGTCTCAGAAGTCGCTTTATTATTCGATGTGGGGAGGTGAAAAACTCGAATTGGATAAGGCTTGGTTCGATATAGGCAGAATGCCTTTCCGTAACGGTTTTTATATGGGATGTGATTCTGAAGACTGGCGCGATATGGATAAAGATCTTTTTATGGACTTATTCACGGATGTATTTGACTACGCTACTATCACATATTATTTATACGGCTTCCAGCCGGACGAAGGTCAGTATAATTTCGATATAAAAGATCCTAAATTCAGAGAACTTCGAAAAAGAGGTGTTGCGGTCGAAGGGAGACCGCTGTTCTGGGCTGATGATTGCTGTTGTCCTCCCTGGCTTACCTCCAAGAGCTATCCGGAAATTCTGAAGTATGTAGAAAAATTTACCAGGGATATGGTAAGCCATTACGGTTCCGAGATGTATGCATGGGAAATTATAAACGAAGCCCATGATCACGGCAATGTCCTGAAACTTTCTCCCGAGCAGATGGTTGAGATTGCTAAACTTATAGCGGAAGTTGCTAAAGATACAAATCCCGGTGTACATAGATTGATCAATAATTGTTGCCTCCAGGCTGATTATGTCCAGATAGTAAATTGGGATGAGTACCCGCGAGAATATAAAGTTATTACACCACATCAGTTTATCAAAATGTGTCATGAAGCCGGGGTAGAGTTTACCATAACAGGGCAACAACTTTATTATCAGTACACGAATAGAGACCTGGCAGATACTATCAGGATGGTTGAAAGGCTTCAGAAGTACGGGCGTCCGGTACAGATTACGGAAATCGGTACTACTTCCGGACCAAATAAAAGAACAATTGACAGCGGGTCGCTGATGTTTGAGAATCATCCCTATTCATGGCACGGAAGATGGGATGAGAATCTTCAGGCAGATTGGCTCGAACAGATTTATACAATTCATTATTCAAAACCATGGATCGAAGCAATAAACTGGTACGATTTTGTTGACCATTTCTCATTCATAGAGAACGGCGGACTCCTCTCAGATCCTCAGGGTATAAAGAAGTTCGCTTATGAAAAAATGAAAAATTTGAAGTCAAAATGGAAAACTTCAGCAAAAAAATAAGGACAGTATGAACAGACGAAATTTCCTGAGAAATAGCTTGTTAGCAACGGGTGCGGCATCAATTGGTTATAGCTCGATGTTTGCATCACAATCCATTATAACAAGCAAGAGCAGCAGACTTTCGCCCGAGAGAGGGGAGTTATTTTTTAAACCGTATTTAGTACAGAAAGGAGCAGGTCCGCATATATACGATCTGGTATGGGCTACAGACCCGAATTGGGATACTTTTTATTCAGATATCAGGCTTGAAAAAGCCGGTATCAGAATTTCTGAGTCCGGTGATAATAAAAAGTTCGGAATCAATGCAAGATGGAATGTGGAAGGATTCGGATATACAAACATTACCGCTGATAATGAAGGTGATTATTATGAACTACCTTCCAAAGGAAATCGGAACGAGTTTAATCTGAACTATGAATTTGCTGCAAGTCGAGTGGCGAGAAATGAGCGACGGATAAAATACCTGAGCAAAAGCGGATACATTCCGGGTCCTGAAGCAAACGGTCAGCACGGTCTCTCGGCTGATCTTGTGATCAAAGCCAGTAATAAAATAAGAATGAGTGAGGACTGCGCCAGGCTTTCGCAACAGGCTCTGTATCATGCTTTATGGGCGAGCGAAAAAATTGAACTTGATTATGCTGAGTATGTGTTCGCAAAAACCGGAAAGAGAGCAGATTTTGAAATCGGGTGCGACGCAAGGTCGTTTACTCATATGGATCAGGATACTTTCCTCGAATTGTTTACACCTCTGTTCACTTATGCAAACATTACGTTTGTCCCGAAAAGTACAGCAGCTATTGCAAGAGATTTCGAACCTCAGATGGGAAAGCATAATTTCACCTTACGGGATTATATGGTAGATACACTTAATGAGTACGGAATAAAATGCCAGGGCAGGCTGCTTTACTGGTTTCATGATTGTTGTATTCCTGACTGGATGAGAGGATTTACATACGATCAGCTTCTCAAGTACGCAGAAAAAAACACAAGGAAGGTCGTATCTCACTTCGGTGACAGGATGTATGCATGGGAAATGGTAAACGAACTTCATGACTGGGCAAATGAATTCAATCTCTCGCACGAACAGACTATCGAACTTACCCGTCTGATTACTAAAGTAGCAAAAGATGCTGCTCCTGATGTGAAAACGACCATCAACAACTGCTGTCCTTTTGCCGAATACGTTCAGATAAACCAATACTCAGGCGGCGGCAAAGCGTTGCACAGGCAGCGAACCCCGGTCGAGTTCACAAAAGATATACTGGATGCCGGAATAGATATTGATATAGTTGAACAGCAGATGTACTATCCATACAGGGACCTGCAGGATACAATACTTATGATTGAAAGGTATGAACAGTTCAATAAACCAATGCATATCTCCGAGATCGGTTGTCCGGGCGGACCGGTTCCTGAAGAGAGAAAAAACAGAAATGGATCTGAGTTTATAAAAGAACCATATTTATGGCATCACTACTGGGATGAAGATACGCAGGCGGATTGGATCGAATCAATTTATACATTGATTTATAGTAAAGAATATATTAAAGCCGGTAACTGGTTCGACTTTGTAGACCCTTATTCATATATGGATAACGGCGGGATACTTAAATCGGTGAAGGGAGATAAAAAGTCTTCGTATCACAGACTTGAAAAAGTGGTTAAAAGGCTAAAATAAAAATGAGAAGAAGAAATTTTCTTAAAAGTACAATGTTAGGCGGACTTGGATTAACTCTTGGCACCGACTCGCTATTAGGAGCGGCTTCGGTTCTCACATCAAAACGGACTCCGGTAAATACTGAAAAGGGTCGGCTTATTTTTGAACCGGTATATGTTCAGAAAGGCACTGGACCCCATCTTTTTGATTGGGCGTATGCAACGGATAAAAATTGGGATGCATTTCACTCAAACATTCATGTAAATCGCAGCGGTGTTGTTATCAGTAATACTGTGGAAGTAGAAAAGTTCGGAATAGATGTTCGATGGAATGTAGAGGGATTCGGTTACATATTTATTACAGCAGATAACGCCGGGGAATACTATGAGCTTCCGGAAAAAGGACAAACTATAAATTTAAATCTTAATTATGAGCTGGCAAAGAGCAGAGTTAACAGAAACCGGAAAAGGAAGAAAAATTTTAAACCATCATTAGAAGTAAACAGATTGATCGGATTGTCGGAAGAGCTGCTTGAAGCATCAGCTAAAGTGAATGATAAACAAAAATCTGCCGGCTACGCTCAAACATCGCTTTATTATGCCATGGTCGCCGGTGAAAAACTTGAGCTGGAAAAAGCTGATTATATAATACACGCAAACCCATACCGCCCGGAATTCTTTGTAGGTTGCGATACCAGAGCCTACTTTCAGATGGATCCAGATACTTTCTTGGAGAAGTTTACCGAAGCATTTAATTATGCTACCATTACACACTATCTGACCCATAGTACTTACCATGATTTTGAACCACGGGAAGGTGAAAAACAATTCAGTTTACGTACAGCTCTTCATGCAGAATTAATCAAAAGAAATATTACCGTCGAAGGGAGACCACTGTTTTATTTTTATAAGACCGTAACTCCTGACTGGTTGAGAAACAAATCTTACTCTCAGTTACTGAAGTATGTTGAGAATCATACGAAAGAAGTTGTGGGTCATTACGGTGAGGGAATGTATGCATGGGAAATTATTAATGAAGCTCACGATTGGGCGAATGAATTACAACTCACTCCTGAACAAATTGTAGAAGTAACAAAGCTGGCTTGCGATGTCGCCAGGGAAACAAACCCGAAAGTGCATAGACTAATCAATAATTGTTGTCCTTTCGCTGAATATGTCCAATTGAAGAAGTGGGGTGAAATAGATGCAAAGTATCCGCAGAGAACACCTATAAAATTTATGCGTGACCTGGTGGACGCCGGCGTTGATTTCACAATTTCGGGACAGCAGATGTACTTTCCATACAGGGATTTACAAGATATAATTATTAATCTGGAGAGGTGGGAACAGTTCGGTAAACCGCTTCAGATTACCGAAGTGGGTGTTTCTTCCGGACCGACGAAAGAACTTATAAGCTCGGGGCAATGGGATATTCCCGATGAACCCTATATCTGGCATCGGCATTGGGATCAGAATCTTCAGGCTGAATGGGTGGAATCCCTGTATACTCTGGCATACAGCAAAACGTGGATTGAAGCGGTAAACTGGTACGACTTTGTCGATCCGCATTCATGGATCAAGGGCGGCGGTTTGCTTGAATCGCCTAAGGGGGAAGTAAAACAGGTCTATAAAAGGATTATTGATTTGCAGAAAAAATGGAAGAAACTCTAATAAGATAATTAAGAAAGGAGAGCCAAAACGGTATGCAGGAGAGCAGATTTGTATTTAAACCTGAGTTTGTTCAAAAAGGACCTGGTCCGAACCTGGGAGATAAAGTATTGACGCTGGATGAGAATGGTGATCCCTTTAAATCGGACGCAACAATTAGTAAGGCAGGGATACAAGTAAACAGTACCGGTATGACAGACAAATTCGCAATATCTTTCCGATGGAATGTCGAAGGGTACGGTTTTCTGTATATGCCTGCCGATAACGGTGGCAGAATGTATTCGGTCAAGGAAGATTCGGGTAAAAAATATAATATCAGTTATGAACTTTTACGGACAAGGGTCTTCAGAAATAACAGCCGTTGCGAGCAATTCAGAATTGATGGATGGGAGCCGTCCAGGGAGTGTGCTGCGTTTAAGAGCCTTGGAGAGCAGTATCTTGATGATGCTTCCAAAGCCGTAAACGATCCTGATCGTTGTGCTCATATTGCACAAAATGGGCTAAAGTACTCGCTGATGGCTGGTGAAATGATCGAAATTGAAAAATCAAGGTACGATATTTCGAGAAACGGAAGCCGTTCTGATTTTCTTTTCGGCTGCGATACCCGTGCTTATTTTCAGATAGATCAGAAGCTTTTCTTCGATCTCTTCTCGGAATTATTCAATTACGGGACTATTACCCATTATCTGAAGGGGGATGCGATTAATTTTGAGGAGGTCGAAGGTGAAAAAAAGTTTTCCGAAAGAGACAGGCTGCTGGATGAATTGTTGAAGCGGGGGATTAAAGTGGAAGGCAGACCGCTTTACTGGGTGCATACCTGGGTAACACCAGACTGGCTGAAAAATAAAACTTACGACCAGTTGCTGAAATATGTCGAGAGTCATGTTCGTGAGGTTGTAAAGCATTACGGAGACAGGATTTCAGTCTGGGAAGTTGTAAATGAACTGCACGATTGGGCAAATGAGAATCAGCTTAACCATGAACAGACGATAGAACTTACAAAGCTTGCATGTGAAGTTGCAAGAGCCGAAAATCCGAGAGTAAAATTATTGGTCAACAATTGCTGCCCGTTCGCTGATTATGTTCAGGAAGGTAAATGGCATGAAAAAGAAGCAAAGTATCCCCAAAGAACTCCTCATCAGTTTATACAACAGTTGATTGATGCAGAGGTAGATTTCGATATTATCGGCGTTCAGGTTTATTTTGTTCACAGGACTTTGATTGAAGCGATCCAATCTATAGAGAGATACCAGGTATTCAACAAGAAAGTCCAGCTTGCAGAGGTTGGAGCGACGTCAAAAGGAGTTACATTGGAATTCACAGAACAGGAAAAAGATTATACCGGTCTTCCTTACGAATGGCACCGGCATTGGGACGAAGAACTGCAGGCAGATTGGCTGGAGTACATTTTTACATATGGTTATTCGAAGAAATTTATCGAGGCTGCGAATTGGTACGATTTTGTTGATCCATACGGATTCTTAAAAAACGGTGGAATAATCAAATCCCCTAAGGGTGATAAAAAAACGGCTGTCAGCAGACTTATCAAACTTCAAAAACAATTAAATAATACTTAGCGGAAGGGATAACAATGAAAAATTCCAGACGAGGTTTCATAAAAAAAGGGTTGGTGGGAGCTGCCGCTCTAACTTTTCCCGGCTTCAGTTTTAATAACAGTAAGAATATCATCGTACCAGCGAAGTCTTTTTCGATGAAAGCATTTCCACACGAATGGATGGGAAGACCCAGCTGGATATATCTGACCGATTCAAATCAGGATCCTTTTGTTGCTGATGTTAAATTCACGGATTCAGGTTTTGAGATCGCCAGGGATAAGGTTACAGAAGGTTTTACAGTTAATGCGCTTTGGTACGTAGAAGGATTCGGGAATGTTGTTCTCCAGGCGGATAACGGCGGAGATTTTTTTAAATCAGATAATTTTAATTCCGGATCAAATTTAAATCATGAATTTGCCAGGTCAAGGATACACAGGAACAGATCAGTAAAAAGTCGTTATGAGAAAACCGGTACCAGGTTCTCAAATGAGGTGAACAATCTCGTAAATATTGCTGAAGAAATGTTCGGTGATTCTATTAAGAAGCTGGGTTCTTCTGATGAAAGCGCAAAGTTCGCAGATAAATCGCTCTACTACAGTCTTTGGGCAGGTGAGAAGATCGAACTTGAACATGCCCGTTCGCAAATTCTTAAAAATAAAAGAAACGACCATGTGCATTTTGGCTGTGAGACGAGACAATACATTTGGGCAAAATCTGAAGAACTGACTAAAAGATTCGTTGAACTTTTTAACTTTGCGACAATAACCCATTATGTATGGGATACCTGGTACGAACTCTTTGAACCACGTGAAGGTGTATATAATTGGGGAGTAAAAGACAACATTACTAATTGGCTGGTTGAAAACAATATTGAAATTGAAGGCAGACCGCTCTTCTGGTTTCATCCGGTGGTCACACCTGATTGGTTGAAGAATAAAAATTTCGGTCAGTTAAAAACTTATGTTGAAAAACATACGAGAAATTTGGTTTCTCATTATAAGGATAAAGTACACTCGTGGGAGGTTGTTAATGAGTATCACGACTGGGCGAACATACACAAACACAGCGAAGATGAAATAACAGAAATTGTCAGACTAGCCTGTGATACTACAAAAGATACGAATCCAAAGGTTAAACGTCTCCTGAACAACTGCTGTCCCTGGGCTGAATATGCTGCCAGAGGCAGAACAGCCCGTTCAAAGGTACAATCTGACAGAAAGTTACGATCACCGAGGAAATTTATTAAAGATCTTACTGAAGCCGGAGTTGAGTACGATATTCTCGGCATTCAAATTTATTTTCCTATGCGCGATCTGAGCGATATAATGCGAAAAGTAGAGGAATTCGAAAAATTCGGAAAACCCATTTATATTACCGAGATGGGCGCATCAGCTGGTTATTACGAACAGGGAATCAAACTTGATGAGATTGATATCGAGGATAAACCCTACGATTGGCATAGAAGATGGGATGAGGAACTTCAGGCAGACTGGCTGGAACAGGTCTATACAATGTATTATTCAAGAGATCAGATAAAAGGAATCAACTGGTATGATTTCTCTGATTTCAGACCTTTTATACGTCATGGCGGACTCGTCAGGGAGGACGCATCAACCAAAAGGTCTTTTCACAGGCTAAAAGAACTTTTGGAATCGTGGGGCAGACTTCCGAAGAATCAGTAATTACTAAATAAGTGAGGGTAGAGCGGCGGTGTTAAAAATTGTCTTATAAAAATGAATAAAATGTGATGGATAAAAAGTGAATATGAAACACTATTGGATAAGTTTTGCGGGATTTACTTTAATAGTATCTAATATACTTCTCGGTAATAAAGTAAAATTTGATAAAGTCTACGATTCAACTGTATGGGCTTATGAACAAACAATTACCGGAAGTATAGCGCTTCAGAATTTCAGTAGCGTATTGTTGTATCTAAATGGCGTACCGAAAGAACTAAACATCGAAGATTCAAGATTCTCAGCTTCAGTACGACTCAATAATTATTCAAACCAGATTTACATAGAGGTCGACAGCAGCGGTTATTTGTACTATTCGGATACGCTTAATTTATCTTTAGGCTACAAACTGCTTCCCGATGCAGAACCCAAAGCGACTGTTAACGGACTAATGGTTAATCTTTCAGGTAATATAATTTCAAATCCGGAACAAGTTGAGTTAACATATATGTGGGAAGAGGATGATAACAATCCACTTTCGGGAATTATTGAGAGACCTGAGACTGAAAATCTTTCTTTTATATTTGAGGCAACTGCTCCCGACGGTGAGTACTACTTTAATTTTCATATTATTGCATCCGGAGGTGACACAGCAAGTTACAGAACATACGTTACTAAAAAGGGTGATCAGATTATTCCTTTTGATATTAAGGAAGATCATGCTGTATGGATTGATGATGCGGTTATTTATCAGATAACACCATACAACTTCGTGTCTAATGGTAAATTCCAAGATATCACCGCTAAACTTTCTGAGATTGGTGAACTAGGTGTAAACACGATTTACCTTCAGCCTATCTATTCGAGTCATCATCGCGGACAGGGTTACGATGTGACCGATTACTTCGGGATCAGAAGCGATTATGGTAATGAGCAAACATTAAGACAATTGATAACCACTGCAAAATCTCTGGGTATGAGAGTTCTGTTTGACTTTGTAGTAAATCACTCTTCTTATCATCATCCGTTTGCACAGCATACTCTTCAGTACGGCGATAGTTCATACTACTGGGATTTTTATCAGAGAGAAACAAGCGCATCGCCATATAACGATGATGAACATTATTATAATAACTTCGTTCATTATTTCGACTGGACTCATTTGCCTAATTTGAATCATAATAATGAAGATTGTAAAAATTATATTATCGAAGCAGCAAAGTACTGGGTAAAGGAATTCGGTATAGACGGTTACAGATTTGATGCGGTCTGGGCAACCACCGGCAGAACGCCCTCGTTTGTAAAAGATTTACGATTAGCCTTGAAGCGAATTAAACCTGAGTTACTTATGTTGGGTGAGGATAAAGCCACTCAGGATCAGGCATTCGACCAAAGATTTGATGCGGCTTACGACTGGGCACCTGAATACTGGTGGGTTTCACATTGGAACTGGCAGACAGAATATGATCCGGATTATAACCGAACGGTTTTTAACAATTCGAATTCCAGCAGGCGTGTAGGATATCTGCGTAATGCTTTAACAAATTACGGAGGTGGTTTACCGCCGAATGCTAAAGTACTAAGGTTTATGGAAAACAACGATATTTTCAGGTTCCTGCAGCATCACAATATGGAACAGACAAGGATGGTAGCAGCGCTGCTTATGACATTGCACGGCATTCCGATGATGTACAACGGGCAGGAAATCGGATTTAAGATTCATCCTTATTCAACCGGGGGAATTTATTTGAGAAGTTTATCGATAAAAAGTTATGATAAAGACGGATTGTTCGATTACTATAAAAAACTGATCGCACTCAGGAATAAATATGAAGCATTTACATCCGACAGTTTTGCAGAAGTAAATCTTAATTATAATACATTTGTTTACGGATACAGAAGGTGGAATCAGAATCAGGACATTGTCTGTATGCTTAATCTAATCCAGAATGATGTCGATGTCACAATGAAACTTCCACTCGATCAAATGGTCAGCGATACTTCAAAAATTTATTATTTGACCGAACTACTTTCAGGAGAGATAATACAAGGTACGGTTGAGGAATTGGAAACAATAAAACTCAGTCTGGGCGGATATGAATATAAAGTCTACTTATTCGCCGACTCGGTTGAAACTGTCACATCCCTGGATGAAGAATACGCTGAACTGAGAACGGTGCCCGCGGATTTTATAATTTATCAGAATTATCCGAACCCGTTTAATCCATCTACAAAAATAAGTTTTTCAATACCTAAGAGCGGGAATGTTAGTATCGCCATATACGATATAGTTGGACAGAAAATTCAGACACTTACCGATAAGATATTCCATACAGGAGAGCATACAATTACATTTAACGCTTCGAACTTATCGAGCGGTGTATATCTGTATGAAATTGAATATGGCGGAGTTGTGAGAACCAATAAAATGTTACTTATTAAATAGAGTTTTCAGATGAATATTTTATTACTGGGCGGCACAGGATTTATCGGTTCATATATTGCAGAAGAACTGCTTAAAGAAAAGCATGAGGTTACGGTTCTCTCACGCGGCAAAAGTAAAAACATACTTCGGGATAATTCTGCGGTAAGACAAATTTCTGGTGATAGAAACGACAGGAACCTGATGAATGATCTTGCCGGTTTACATTTTGATGCGGTCATTGATATGACTGCGTTTACAAAAAAGGATTCTCAACGGGCTGTTGAGGCATTTAACGGTAAAACCGATCGTTTTATTCACACTTCCACAGTATCAGTTTATATGGTTTCGAATATTATTCAATGCCCGATCACAGAAGATCAGGATAAAGGCGAGTTAATGGAATTCTGGCAGATGAATCCGTTCGGAATGCAGTATGGCATCGACAAGAGAAGCTGCGAGGATGTATTATGGGAAGCCTTCCGCAAGTACGAATTTCCGGTAACAATGGTAAGACCGCCTTATGTATGCGGTCCGCACGATCCCGCCAGGCGCGATTTTTTCTGGATTGAAAGGATACTGGATGGCGGTCCGCTGCTCGTACCCGGGTCTGGTGACTACGCATCGCAGAACGTTTTCGTGAGGGATCTTGCAAGATCATACGTAGAATTATTACAGCATGATTTTACAACCGGGCATGCATACAATGTGGCATCCGAAGAAATAAATTCGCTGAACGATTACCTCGATAAATTATGCATGTTGCTTGGGAAAGAACCGGAACGGATTCATGTGGATATAGAAACATTCTTAAAAAAACCTTTTTCGGTTAGCAATGAAGGGCATGCTTTCCCCTTCAATACTTTCAGAACGACTGTTTTTAGTCTTGATAAAATAAAAAAGGATATAAATTTTGTATCTACACCATTTGAGGACTGGATGCCCGAAACTATAGAATGGTACTTAAATGAATGTTCAGGGCATTCGGTTGGTTATTCCAGCAGAAAAGATGAAATATCATTCCTGCGAAAGTACCACGAGATTAAATCCAGATTGTTAAGTTCACTTTAGGATAGATTTATGTTAAAATTTAATGGTATGCTTGGATTAATGCTGTTTGTCACTGTGACAACCTTTTATTGTCAGATTATTTCTCTGAACGGTGAATGGGAATATCTTATTGACAAGAATGAGGTACCTTCCCTCAGCGATATTAAGAAAAGTAAGGAATGGAAATCAATTATAATCCCGTCATCCTGGCACAGAACTGATAGTACACTTCTGGATTACCAGGGGATTGTCTGGTTTAGAAAATCAATCGGACTGGAAACATTATCGTTGCAGAACAGAATTTTGCTTCGATTTAAAGCTGTTGATTATGCAGCGAAGGTGTTTGTAAACGGATCCCAAGTCGGATCTCACGAGGGAGGCTACACACCCTTTTACTTTGATATTACGAATAATATAACTGAAGGCATTAATCAAATCTATGTACGTGTTAACGATCCTGCCGCAAACGATAAAGGTACCGATGGAATAAGTTATTATCATATCCCTCATGGGAAACAAGACTGGTATGTTCAAAACAGCGGTATATGGCAGGATGTTGACTTGATTATCAAACCGCAGAGTTTTATTAGTCAGGTAAAGATAACTACCGACATGAAAGGAAAGTTCTTAATAAATACAAAAGTTGACAATGGTAATAATGCGGCCTCATCAGGGACAATAGATTTTGAATTATATTCGCCTCGCGGTGAGATAGTGCTTGAAGATAACTACGAATATAATGGGGAGGGTGAATTAAAAATTGAAGGAGTCCTGAATGAGGTGGAATTATGGGACTTCAAAAGCCCGAATCTTTACAAATTTATTCTGAAGTATGGAGAAGATGAGTACATCGGTAAAACGGGTTTCAGAACTTTCGAATCTGTTGACGGCAAACTTTACCTGAATGGTAAGTCGTTCTACATGCGTGCTGCTCTTGATCAGGACTTTTATCCCGAAACTATTTATGAGACGCCCTCAAAAGAATATCTTAAAGATGAGATGAGCAAGGCAATTGAGCTGGGTTTGAATATGCTGAGGTGCCATATCAAGATCCCTGATGAGAGGTATCTGGAAGTTGCTGATGAACTTGGGCTACTTGTATGGTATGAAATACCGAATTGGGATGGATTGAATGAATCGGTTAAAGAAAGAGCCAGGGATACATTTCTAAAAATGCTGGAGCGCGACTGGAACCATCCGTCACTCGTAATTATTAGTCTTATAAATGAAAGCTGGGGTATTGACCTGAATGATTCTCTTCAGCGTAAATGGCTGCTCGGGGAATATGAATTTGCCAAAAAATATGCTTCCGGTCGGTTAATTGTCGACAACAGTGCCTGCTGGGGCAACTACCATCTGAAAACCGATATTAATGATTATCATACGTACTGGGCTGTTCCGGAAAAGCATAAAAAATTTTCAGAAACAGTTAGTGAATTTTCGAAACGACCCGATTGGCTGTTCAGTCCGCATGGTGATTCCGGGCAGAAAGGTGATGAAGTTCTAATTCTATCTGAATTTGGAAACTGGGGACTGCCGGTTTTGCCCGATACTCTTCCGTTCTGGTTTAACAGGCAGTTTTATGATGTTGAAGTCTCCCTGCCGATGGGAATTTACGACAGGTTTAATGATTATAAAATGGACAGAATATTTAATTCGTACGATGATCTGGCATTGGAAAGCCAGTATGCTCAGGCTCATGCCTTGAAATACGAGATTGAAGAAATAAGGTTACACAGTGAACTTCAGGGATATGTGATAACTGAGTTCACCGATATAAACTGGGAAAGCAATGGTATACTGGATATGTGGAGAAATTATAAGGCTAACAGTACGGTACTTAAAACCGTGCAGAAAGACGATTTGATAATAGCAAGACCGGATAAGTATAACTACTGGACCGGCGAAGAAATAAAAATTGACTTATACTTCTCGCATTTTAGTAATACAGAAATAAAAAATCCGGTGGTTAAATGGGAAACCGCCGCAGGAATGCAAGAAACTTTCAGTGTTACTGAAAAAACGGTGTTAGCTGATGTTAGTAAGATCGCTGAATTAAAATTAGTAGCCGGTAAAACAGAGAAACCTGAAAAAAAGAAAATGAACTTTAGTTTGTGGAGTGATGGGCTGCAAATAGCTTCCAACTTTATTGAGTTATTTATATATCCGGCAGTTAGCGAAACACAGGATTTTCAAAATATACTAATAACCGACAGTATCTCGGATGATCTGCTCGAATCGGTTCACAAAGGTAAAAACTTGTTGCTATTAGTCAACGGGAGAGATGCCTTTAATGACAGTAGTCTTTTTAAAATTCTGCCGCGGGATAGTGAATGGATAGATGGTAATTGGGCTTCGGCACTGAATTGGATTGATCCGGAACATTTTGTATTCAGGGATATATCATTCCGGAAATCACTCGGGTTCGAAGCCTATGAAGCATTCCCGAAATTCGTTATTTCAGATCTTAATCCGGAGTATTTCTCTTCCGTATATTCGGGCATGTTCGTCGGATGGCTGCATCTTAACTGTGCTAATCTGCTTGAGTTCAATTATGGAAACGGTAGGATATTGATAACCACTTTCGATTTTTCAAACATGGATGATCCTTATACACGTACTTTGTACGGAAATATTATCGGGTACATTAACTCAGATGAATTCAATCCTAAGTATAAAATAAATTTCGATTCAAGGAGATGAAATGAACGAAATTATGAAGCACGTATCTGATCTGATAGAAAATAATGACGGCATACTACGTCTTAATCCTGCATGGGTTGCAAGGGATTTCCTTCCTCCCGGAAGAAGGCTAGGTCTTCCGGACGAAATGTACGACTTAGGCGATCGTGGTGGTATATGCGAAAGATGGGTCGGTTCAACTACCAAGGCGGACAACAACATATCCGTGCCGAACGAAGGTCTGAGCACAATACAAAATGAAATGGATATAGTAATAACACTTAAGGAAGCCGTTGAACTTCTGCCTTCTTTAATCATGGGTGACGAATACTCCCGGACTCATAACAGTCTCGGAAGACTCCCGAAAATATTTGATTACAAATACCGGCTTCCGTATCATCTACATCAGATGGAACATCACGCAAGACTCGTAGGATGCAATTCCAAGGAGGAAGCTTACTATTTCCCAGAGGAAGTGGATATGGGTAACGAAGCGGAGACATACTTCGGAGTACATCCTTACATAGCAGAACAGAAGAAATACGATTTGCTTCTTCCGCATTTGAAGGAGTGGAATGATGATTCGATTCTTCAGCATTCCCGCGCATTCAAGCAGATACCGGGAGATGGATACCATGTTCCCTCCGGAACGCTTCATGCCCCGGGATCGGCATTAACAATTGAACTTCAAGAAGATAGTGATGTATTCGCTATGCTGCAGGCTAAAACGGGTGGAAAAATAATAGACAAAGAATTGCTGTTTAAAGATGTTACCAGTGAGGATAGAAAATCAAAGGCTGAAAAAATTATTCTTGAGATGATAAACTGGGAGATAAGCGGCGACCCGTATTTTTATGAAAACCGTCACACCCCTCCAATAATCATAGAGGAAACAAAACGAAAGGGTGGTGAGGAATATTGGATATTCTATAACACACATAAGTTCAGTGGTAAAAAGGTTGTTGTTCATCCCGGCGGTGAGTTTACCGGAAAGGATAACGGAGTTTATAATATCCTAGTCTGGAGAGGTAAAGGTACATACGGCGGTGCAGAAATTGAGGGGCTGAATTTTGATAAAGATGAGCTACTCATCTGTAATGACAGAGCAGTCAGAGAAATTACTGTTAAAAACACGGGTGAAAGGGATCTGATCCTATTTAAATTTTTCGGCAAAGATATTAACAAAAATGCACCTATGCTGCCTAAGTATAAAGGATAAGTTTATGCCGGTACTAAAATTAAATAATTTAAAATTGCCTAAATGGTCTGAATTAACCGCAATTGATATCTTTAATATTCAACCGGATTCTGTTTTAAATATCGAACGCAAAGGGAAAAAGGAGATTTTATTTATTTGTGAAGGGAATGTTGATTTGTTATTTCAGGGAAATAAATTCAAGCTGCAACAGTCAGATATAACAGATGTTATTGAAAATACCGGGGAGTATTCGATTAAAACTCTGCTTGAAAATACTATAGTTGTAAGGATAAGCGGTTGCTGGGGAGATGACTGCGGTACAAGAGGTATCTTTTCTATCAGGAACAGCGACTTTCCCCAAAACATCGGTGACATGACGGATTATGAGCAAGAGCGAAAGACAAATTTTGACAACCACTATCACGACTGTGACGAGTACTGGGTGATCTATGCAGGCAGCGGAAAAATCGCGACCGAAGGAACGATTTATGAGATAGCTTCGGGTACCTGTGTAGCAACGAGAGCAGGTGAGAAACACGATATCGTAGATGTATATGAAGAAATTAAGGGAGTTTATTTCGAGTCAACTCTGATCGGTAAAAAACGTACCGGACATTTATGGGATCATTCAACTATAAATTATCGGGGATTAAGATGAGATACCGTAAACTCGGAAATTCCGGACTGGAAGTATCGGAAATATGCTTCGGTGTAATGACATTCACCGGAGATAAAGGATGGACGCACGTTGGAAAGATTCAACAAAAAGAAGCTGACATATTAACGAATAAAGCTATCGATAAGGGGGTTAATTTTTTCGACACAGCTGATATTTATTCTGCCGGCGTATCGGAAGCGATGCTGGGCAAAGCTCTCGGCAATAAAAGAAAGGACATCGTAATAGCTACGAAATTCGGGTTTAAAATGAGCGACGCTCCAAACGGCAATGGTTTGTCAAGAACACGCATTATGAGAGCCTGCGATGAGAGTCTGATGAGACTGAAAACCGATTATATTGATCTTTATCAGGTTCATTCAGACGATTTTGCCACACCTGTCGAAGAAACCTTCGGAGCGCTGAATGATTTGGTGAGTATTGGCAAGGTGAGATATATCGGTGTCTCCAACTATACAGCCTGGCGTCTTGTAAAATCTCAGATGATTTGTACTCAAAACGGATGGAATAAAATAGTATCTTTGCAGGCATATTATACCATACTGGGACGGGATTTGGAAACTGAATTAATGCCGGCTTGTCTGGATCAGGGAATCGGAATTATGATCTGGGGTCCGCTGCATGGAGGAATCCTTACAGGCAAATACCATAAAGTTAAACGGTGGCCTAAAGGGACGAGAATTCTCTCAGACGATTTCAGTCGTCCGCACGATATCAATATGGAAAACAAAGTACTAGATTTATTAGACCGGATTGCTAAAAACCGAAATGTAACAATGGCACAAGTTTCATTAAATTACCTGTTGCGGAAAAAAGGCATATCCAGTATTGTAATAGGTGCAACCTCTGAAAAACAGCTGCTCGAGAATATAGAAGCTTCTGAATTTATTCTCAACGATGAAGAGATCAGATTGATTGATGACATCAGCAATCCGAACGATTATTATCCCCACTGGTACTTTAAAACTTATCGTAAAAATGAATATGATAAATATTATAAAGTGTGAGAAAACATATGGCAAATATTCTTGTGCTCTATCATTCGAATACCGGAAACACAAAAAGAATGGCAGAGTATGTTTTTGAGGGAGCATCAAAGCCTGGTATAAATAAAGTTAAGCTGCTTCCGGTTGAAGATGCAAATGCAGAGGATATAAGGTGGTGTGACGGCATTGCTATTGGTTCGCCAACAAATATGGGTATTACATCATGGCAGATGAAGAAGTTCTGGGATGAAATAGGGGACGAGATATGGGGAAAGATTGACGGCAGGATAGGTTGCGCTTTTTCTTCCTCCGGAGGATGGGGAGGAGGATCAGAGATAACATGTATGTCGCTTTTAACTATTCTCATAAATTACGGCTTTCTTGTCTTCGGTGTCCCCGATTATGTCGCTGATAAGTTCACTCTTCATTACGGTGCAGTAACAGCCGGTGAACCAAGACATCAAAGTGAGATAGACGCTTGTAAAAAACTCGGGGAACGGTTATCTCATTGGACGGGAAAATACTTTCAATAATGCAATTTACAGAAATCAAATATTGAGAAATAATATTAGGAATCATTAATGGCAGAAGTGATATTAAAGAATGTAACAAAGATTTATGACAATGGTGTAAAAGCCGTTAACAGCGCAAATATTGAAATAAAAGACAAGGAATTTGTAGTTCTTGTCGGTCCGTCAGGCTGCGGCAAATCAACTACACTAAGAATGATTGCAGGACTAGAAGAAATAAGCAGTGGGGAACTTTATATCGATAACGAATTAATGAATAACGTGCCGCCGAAAAATAGAAATATTGCAATGGTTTTCCAGAATTATGCGCTGTATCCTCACATGACGGTTTATGAGAATATGTCTTTCGGTTTGAAGCTGAGAAAATTTAAAAAGTCCGACATTGATGAACGTGTCAAAAATGCTGCTGAGATACTTGGGATTACCGATCTTCTGGACAGGCGACCGAAAGAACTTTCGGGCGGGCAGAGGCAGCGGGTTGCAGTTGGCAGAGCGATTGTAAGAAAACCGAAAGTGTTCTTATTTGATGAACCTCTCAGTAATCTTGACGCAAAACTTCGGGTTCAGATGAGAACGGAAATATCTAAGCTGCATTCAACACTGGGTGTAACAATGATTTACGTTACACACGATCAAACCGAAGCAATGACGATGGGTGACCGGATTGTGATCATGAAAGATGGTGATATTCTTCAGATTGATACTCCGCTTAATCTATATAATAAACCAAGGAATAGGTTTGTTGCTGGCTTTATCGGTTCGCCCTCAATGAATTTTATTAAAGGAAGTATTACGGATGAGGTTAATCCGAGGTTTGTTGCATCAGATAACAAACTCACACTATCGTTCCCCTCGAGACTTGAAAAAGCTGTAAACGGATCCCGTGGTAAAAAGGTAATACTTGGAATCCGACCAGAGGATATATCAATAAAACATAATACAGAGCCGGAGAATAATGTGAGAGTTAGTCTGGAAGTCGTAGAGCCGATGGGCAATGAAATATTTATTTATTTTAAACTTTGTGGGGAGCAGATTACTTCAAGAATTCCCGCTGATCGGGAATATCAGGAAAGGGAAGAAATTGATCTCGCTGTAAATATCAATAAAGTACATCTTTTTGATGGAATAACAGAAGAAGCGATAATATAGGATGTTTTATCTTTGATTCTAATTTTGTAATCAAAGGAGGTTGAAATGGAAGGGCTTAAAAATATAGAACTTACGAAAGATCGAATCGAAAAGTACAAAGAGGAAGGCTTTTTCATCCTGAATAAAGTCATCCCCGAGGAAGTACTGGAATCGTTAAGAACTGAGTGCGATTATTTAATCGACCAGCAGAATAAGGAAATGGACAAGCTTGGTGTGGATGAGTTAAATCTGAGCCGAAGAAACAGCAGGTATTTTGTTTTTCTTGCCTATAAGGAACGACCTCAGCTCGGGGAATTTATTTTCAGCAGTCTGATGGAATCACTATGTAAAGCAACAATAGGCGACACTGCTTTCCTGTTCTGGGAACAGTTTGTAGTTAAAAGTACCGATCCGAAAGGGGCAGAATTTACATGGCATCAGGATTCCGGATATGTTGATGGAGTGCATAAACCTTATGTGAACTGCTGGATACCACTGGATGATGTGAGCGAGGAAAACGGTACTATTTATCTGCTGCCATATACACTGGCGGGCACAAAAGAAAAAATTGAACATAAAATCATGGAAGGATCTAAAGACCGAGTAGGATACTTTGGTAAAGAAAAAGGTATTCCGGTCATTGCCGAAGCAGGATCTATTGCAGTATTTTCAAGTACAGTTTTTCACCGCTCCGGTCCTAATAACACTAAAAACCTGCGACGTGCCTGGGCGCTGCAGTATTCACCTGAAGTGATATATGAACCCGACGGCTCACTCAAGGGATTGGATGAGCTTTTCATAAAGGATGGTAATAGGGTAAAATAATAATTCCATCATTAATCAAAAGCGAGTTACAGCGTTAACAAACTTAAACAGGATCATGAAACAGAAAATTCTCCTTGATACGGATATAGGCACTGATGTGGATGACGCTTTAGCTTTAGCTTATCTTTTGATGCATCCTGACTGCGAATTACTGGGAATAACAACTGTCACCGGTGAGTCAGATAAACGTGCGATGCTAGCCAGTTCACTTTGTAAAATCGCCGGGAAAGATATTCCGATTTTCCCCGGGATCGAAAACCCGCTGATAATTGAACAGCTACAAAAAAAAGCTCAACAGGCGAGAGCGCTGGACAAATGGTCTCATGAAGTTTCTTTCCCCAGATCTAATGCAATTGAATTTTTACGGAATACAATAAGAGAACATCCCGGTGAAGTAACGTTATTGACCATTGCACCATTAACGAATATAGGTGTGTTATTTACAATCGATCCTGAAATACCTTCTCTGCTAAAGAGTATTGTCATAATGGCGGGCAAATTCGATCTGAATGCTGAAGCTTATAGTAATATTGAATGGAATGCTATGGGGGACTATCATGCAACCGAGATTGTTTACAGAGCAAAAGTGAAGCAGCACAGATCAATTGGTATAGATGTTACGTCTAGAGTTACAATGAATTCACATCAGTTCAGGGATTTCTGTAAACACGATCTGCTTAAGCCTGTTCTTGATTTTTCACAGATATGGTTCGAGGAGTGGGATGTTATTACATTCCACGATCCTCTTGCAGCAGCCACAATTTTTAATGACAAAATCTGCACATTCGAAAGAGGGAATGTGACAATTGAACTCGAGGATAAACAACATCGCGGGATGACTCTCTGGAAACCCGAAAACGGTATGCACGAAGTTGCGGTTCACGTGAACCCGGAAGTATTTTTTAATGAATATATGTCCGTATTCAAATGAATGGTGTTTTAAAGCGGTTTTATTTAGTCGAAGCAAGCCTCAAACTGCTTTCACTAGTTCTGATGTCAGCTTTTATTTCCTGCTCAAATAATGATCATGAAGAAAAAGTTAAATTGGTATTCTGGCACAGCTTTGTAGCAAACTCACTGCCGGCTCTGGAAAAATTGGTTGCAGATTATGAAGCTCAAAATCCTGATGTAGATATTATCGCACAATATGTTCCGTCAGGAGATCCTCTCGTTCAGAAATTGATTACAGCTATACAGAGCAGTACATCACCGGATATAGCCTGGGTTCATTCTGATTTTCTCGACAAACTGGTCTCTGCGGATGCTATATTTAAGATGGATCATTTCATTAATGGAAAAAACGGATTTACCATAGATGAGTTAAAAGATTTTTTCCCTCAGTTAATTGAGAATGCAAAATGGCGTGATACATTATATGCACTGCCGATGGAAGCGACTACACTCGCGCTTATTTACAATATTGATCTTCTGGAGGCAGCGGGAATAAATACGGGACCACCCGGTAATTGGGATGATTTAAAAGACTACGTTGATAAGCTTACAATTGATAAAGACGGCGACGGTAAGTATGATCAGTATGGTTTTTATGTGCCGGTATTTCCGGCTTCGGGTCCGTTGAGCGTATGGATGTTGCTTCAGTGGGAACCGTTTTTATGGCAGGCAGGCGGGTGCCTGGTAAATGAAAATCAAACGGCACTGATGTATAACGATACTTCAGGTGTGAAAGCTCTTAAACTCTGGAAGGAACTCTTCGACCGGCAGGACTTCTCCCGATTCTCGTTGAGTCATGATGTTGGATTCGCGTCCGGTTCAATTGCGATGGTAATGGATGGACCGTGGAATCTTCCACTCTACAGAAAGATAAGCGCTTTCCGATGGGGAGTTGCTTCACTACCAATGGGACCAGCGAAGTCAGCAACTTATCTTGCGGGTGAGCATCTCACGATATTCAAGAGTTCCCGTAATCCCGATGAAGCATGGCGCTTCGTTAAATGGTTCACCGAGGCTGAGCAGCAGGCGGAGTTCTCAATCGTATCCGGTTACCTCCCCGTACGCAAATCAAGTCTTGCTATCCAATCCTATAAAGATTATTTGAAAACAGATCCTTTCCTGGCTGCATTTATCGATCAAATAAAAATAGCTCAAGCCAGAGCAAGTATTGATTACCACAAAATTGAAATAAACCAGTTAATTGCCGGAGCAATTGAAAAAACGCTTCTGGGTAATGTAAGTCCGGAAAAATCTCTTAATGAAGCCGTTAAACTTTCGGCAGTATACATGAATAAATAGTAGCTCGTCTTCTCATTAAATATTTCATATTATGCGCTCAGTTACAAAATATGTCCTTCTGATAGCTTTTTATTTTACTACTATTAATCTTTTTGCTCAATGCGGGTGTTTGTCAAAAGGAAAATTGATTTCTGAGCAGGAAAGTAATCGCAGAATTAAAAGACTATTTTCCGGCGGATTCTTTACAGAAGGACCGTCTGTGGATTCCAAAGGTCTTGTGTATTTTACTGACCTTACTTTTACTGTTGAAACGGGTAATGAAGCCGGCATTATTTATAGGTATTCTCCTGAATATGATACGACAATCATATATCGTTCGCCAAGCGGCATGGCAAACGGTCTTTTCATTTTGAATGATACTCTCTATGCTGCAGAAGGAGCTGATAAAGGCGGTCGCAGAATAAGTAAAACTGATTTGACCAGCGGCAGAAGCCGGATCGTAACGGATTTATTTGCCGGTTTACATCTTAACTCACCTAATGATATTGTGGTTGCAAAAAGCGGTGAAATCTATTTTACCGATCCCAGATATATAGGCAGCGAGAAAATTGAGCAGCCTGTAAATGGCGTATACAGGATAAACAGTGATAATTCCGTTGAACTGCTGATTGAAAATATCAGCCAGCCGAATGGAATAGCATTAACCTTTGACGGTAAGTATCTGTTTGTGGGCTGTTTAGACGAGAGTGTTGACACGAACGTTTATTCTCCAGTTATGAAAGGCAGGTTTATCGCCAGGTATAAATTATTAAATAATAAAGCTGTGTTTGACCGGATCGTAGTGGAATATTCAAGTGAGTCGGGTCCCGACGGTATGCTGATAAGCGATGACCGGATGCTCTTTGTAGCTTTAAGAAACGAATCCAGTCCGGCAGTAGTAAAGTATGACTTTGAAGGTACCGAAGTCGAGAGAATATATCTGCCTGAAGTACCGAGTAATGTTTCACTCGGGACAGGGAAATACAAAGATATACTTTATATAACAGCAGGAGGAAGTTTGTATTCAACAGAAATTGAATAATTCTTTAAATTAAATATTATCAGGAATTTTACGCGAATGTCCATTCGAATATTATTGTCTTTCTTTATATACATGTGTTATGTGTTGTCAGCAGTCGGCTCGGACAGCCTTACAAAATACATAAATCCATTCATCGGCACTGCTAACGGAGGCAACACTTTCCCCGGAGCCGTTGTTCCGTGGGGAATGATTTCGTTGAGTCCGCATAATTCGCCGGGATCACCTTCCGGATACATTGCCGGAGAAAAATACTTCTACGGCATAGGTTCAACACATCTGAGCGGAACGGGATGCGCTGACCTTGGCGGCATCATTGTTTCTTTCGCTTCAACATTAAGTACAAAGCCTGAAGAATATAAGGCAGTTTATTCGGAAGAATACGCAGAGCCTGGTTATTATTCTGCACGGCTGCCTGATTTAAATGTAAAGCTCGAAACAACCGTTTCGAACAGGAGCGGTTTTATAAGAATATCGGCTGATGAGGACACGGAACTGTTTTTGTTGATTGATGCCGGCAGAAGCCTGGCTATAACGGGCGGTGGATCTGTATCCGTTAAGTCCCCAAGACATATTGAGGGTTATAATATCAGCGGCGGATTTTGTGGTGAATCTAACCGACAAACGGTTTATTTTAGTTCTGAACTTAGTCAGAGTCCCATTGAAAGAGGTGTTTGGCATGATGATGAAATTCTAGAAAGTTACTTCACCGAAGCTGTTGATACCTCAGCAGGAGCATGGGTAAGAATAAAAATTCATAAGAGTAAACCTGCGCTCATTAAGATCGGTATATCGTATACCCGTGTAAAAAATGCTCAGATGAATATGCATAAGGAAATACCGGACTGGGATTTTGCAAAGGTCAGACGTGAGGCAAGGATGAAATGGGAAGAGCAACTCCGGAGAATAATTGTTTCGGGCGGCAGCGAAACCGATAAAGTAATGTTTTATACATCAGTTTACCATATGCTTATTCATCCAAATATAATCTCCGATACTAATGGAGAATATCCAATGATGGGTCGCCATCAGCTCGGGAAATATACCGGGAAGGAACGCTATTCAGTATTCTCTTTATGGGATACTTATCGCACTTTGCATCCTTTCCTGATGCTCGTTTATCCTGAAGTACAATCTGCAATTATTCAAACAATGTTGGATATGTACAGAGAATCCGGTTTCTTGCCGAAATGGGAACTTGCAGGGAATGAAACCTATATGATGGTGGGTGACGCATCTTCAATAGTTATTGCGGATTCATACATAAAAGGTATAAGGGACTTCAACGAAAATGAAGCGATGAAAGCAATGCTTAAACCGGTACTTTTCGATGAAGGACAGAATGCCCCGCCTATCAGGGCAGGGTATAATCAACTTCTAAAGTATGGTTACATTCCCTTTGAACAGGATACATCAGATGAATGGTGGGTCTGGGGACCTGTTTCAACTTCACTTGAATATAATTTAAACGATTGGTGCATAGCAGTAATGGCGGATACCTTAGGTCGACAGGATATCGCTGACAAATTCTATGAAAAATCAATTTACTATGCAAACATTTTTGATACAACCACATTGTTCATGCGTCCCAGACTGAAGAACGGCAGTTGGCTAACACCATTTGATTCAACAGCTACCGAAGGATCAGGTTACTGGGCTGGATCGGGAGGTCCGGGATATGTTGAAGGAAACGCCTGGAATTATACCTGGTTTGTTCCGCATGACATCGAGGGCTTAATTAAATTGTTCGGAGGTGAGGGTAAATTTTTCTCGAAACTTGAACGCTGTTTTGAAGAGAACCATTTCACGATTAATAATGAGCCTGATATAGCTTACCCTTTTCTATTTACATATATTGATGGAAAAGAAAGCATATCAACCGATCTAGTGGAAAAAATTATTGATGAGGATTTCGGAACGGGGAGTAACGGTCTTCCGGGCAACGATGATTGCGGCACTATATCAGGCTGGCTTGCATTTTCTATGCTGGGTCTCTATCCTGATTGTCCGGCAAAATCTGTATATAGATTGGTCACTCCCAGGTTTGCGGAAGTAACGATCAAGCTTAATACAGATTATTACTCTGGTAAAGAGCTCTTAATTCGTAAAGTTGAAAATAAATCAGGTGAAATTAGTTTCAATGGATTTGTTTTGGATGGATATGAGATAAGTCATGAAAAATTGGTAGGAGGTGGAGTTCTGCAATTCGATTGAATGTATCATCCAAATGTTACATTTGTACATCCTAATCGTGTGAGTGAATTGATCCACATTTTTTTTTCCGATTCTGATACTGAACTCAGATCTTTTAGAGGATTTACAAGCCCAATTTTTTCGGCTTTATCTCTTCCTGTATTATGATAAGCCATAATTTCTATTAATTTGATTGATGGGAATTTTTTTTGCAGCCCGGCTATTCCACGGAAATGTTTTTCATTATCGTTAAAACCAGGAATTAATGGGCATCGTAATATTACAGAAGCACCATTCTCAAGAATAAGTTCCAGGTTTTTGAGGATTTGTTTATTGGAAACACCCGTATAGTTTTTATGGTTTTCGGGATCAGTTTCTTTGTAATCAAATAAAAACAAATCCACATATGGCAGGACTTTCATGAATCGTTGCTCAGTGCTTTGACCGCATGTTTCGATAGCTGTATGGATACCGGATTCTTTGGCTCTTTTGAGAATTTCAAATGTGAAATCAAATTGAGCCATCGGTTCGCCTCCCGAAATAGTGAGCCCGCCACCGCTGTTTTCGAAGTACTTTCGATCCTTATTTACGGTTTCCATTATTTCTTCAACAGATTCGGAATATCCGATTATGGAAAGAGCTCCGGCAGGACAATTCTCTACACATTCTTCGGAAGTTCTGCAAAGATCGAAATTTATTATATGTTTTCCATCGATAATCTGATGAACATTATTTGGGCAAGACTTTTCGCAGTTTCCGCAGAGCGTACAAAGATTACTATTAAAAGATAGCTGTGGTTCGAATGATTTTGCCTCGGGATTGTGACACCATAGACAATCCAGCGGACAACCTTTCAGGAATATTGTTGTCCTTATTCCCGGACCGTCATGCAGAGAAAACCTGTGTATGTCATATACTAATCCGTTCAATTCAGATGCATTCTAGTATAAGGTTCTCGTCAGAATATCTTCCTGTATATCCCTGGCAAGCTCAACAAACCTGGCGCTGAAACCTCCGACTCTTACAAAAATATGTTGGTACTTTTCAGGCTCTTTCATAGCTGACCGCAGATCATCCTTGTCTACAACCGTAATCATCGCCTGAGCGCCTCCGTTGTCGAAATATGTCTGTAACAGCGATTTGAGTATATCTCTCTTTTCTCTGAACATGTTTTTACTGAACTTCAGGTTCTGTACCGCACCTGCATGAATGTCGGTTCTCGGTTTTACCAGGGAATTCAACATGGCAGTCACACCGTTTTTATCGTAACCGCTGGTCGGATTATTTCCGTTGTTCATGGACATACACGACTTTCTTCCGTCTGCGGATGCTGATGTTGAGTGACCCATCAGCGTATTTGCGCTGTTATTTATATTTACTACCAGATAGGAATGGAGCCCAACTCTGTCTTTTTGTTCTCTTACATATGTACAAACATGTTCATGTACCTTTGACACCATATTATCTGCTTCATTGTTATCGTTGCCGTATTTAGGCACATCGAGAAGTTTTTTACGCAGTAATTCATAGCCCTCAAAATCCGAGTCGAGTGCCTGCAATAATTCTCCCTTCGGAACTGAATTGGATTCATATACTAGTTTTTTAATGGCGAGAAGACTGTCGGAAGTATTAGTATTACCGTAGGTTTCAAGTGTACCGCCAAGATACTTTATGCCTCCCGAGAACATCCCTTTTCCAGAATCAAGACATTCACCATATAACATACTCATAAATAAAAACGGAGCTGTTTCACCAGCTACTTTATATTCGAGCACTTCCTGTTCAGCCATTAAGCGGACAAAGTGCTCAACCTGTTTATTGTATGCATTCCAAAGATCCCCGAATGATTTAAAGCTATTAAAATCACCAAGTGCCAGTCCCGCTTCTTTACCTGTCATTGGATCAATTCCGTTATGTAGTGTAACCTCAAGTGCTTTCAGAAGATTTATAACTCCGCTTGGAGTTCCGAAACTCTCGTGCTCGATGATGTACTCACCGCATCCGTAGGGGACATATTGTTCAGCATCCAGCTTGTTAAACTCAAATGCTTTTACAACCGAGCCTATGTTAACATCATCATTATAAAGTATGGGGAAAGTTCTTCCTTCGCCGATAACATCCAAAGCCTTTTCATATACTTCGGGATTCATTCCCTTATAGATTCTTAACGAAAGCTGAGGTTCGATTGCAAGAACTGTTCGTGAAGCCTCCAGAGCGAGCATTGCAAAACGGTCGGCGTTCTTTTCATTACGTCTACCTCTGCCACCTATAATTACTCTGTTGTGAACAACTGTGTGACGATCAACCATTAATTTCCAAAGAGACTGAACTAACCGGAGAGCTTCC
This sequence comes from Melioribacteraceae bacterium, assembly GCA_016927595.1. Lineage (GTDB taxonomy): Bacteria > Bacteroidota > Ignavibacteria > Ignavibacteriales > Melioribacteraceae > PGYT01. The sequence goes on from JAFGMI010000012.1 coordinate 53,733, forward strand.
TCCTCCGTGATTATACCATTATCGATATCACTTGCAAGGAAATCACCCATATACATATCCATTCTGCCGTAGTTTCTTACATCACCAAGGAAAGTGTATAACCAGAACAATTGCAATGCTTCATGAAATGTTCTGGGTTTTGAGATTTTAACAGCTTCGAGAACGTTTAATAGTTTCTCAAGATCGCTTATTCTTGACTGACCGGTTTCTTTGCCGAGTAATTGTTTAACATTGTCTATATAAAAATCAATTACATTCACAAAAACATCGAGGGCAATCAGCAAGCCTCTGTAGAAATCTGGATCTTTACTTTCTGCATCTGCAGATTCCAGGAGTTTCGTTATCTTGTCCCTGAGTCCGGGTATTCCGAGTTTAAGCAGTGTACTGAAATCCGGGGTTCCGCCGGTTAATCTGTATAATGGGAAAGCGATTCCCGACTGATTCATCCAGTCATCACTCGGCAGGTACTTTTTCATTTCCTCAGTATATCTGCTGCGAAGTTTGAAAGATGTGTTTTCAGTCGACCAGAATTCGAGTATCTCTTCAATTTCAGTACGTTGCTCAGTTGAGTAATCGTTTTCTTTCAGATGCTTTTCTATTTCTGTTGTTAAACAATAATAGCCGAAAGCTGTTGGACCCCATTCGTCGGGACTAAAGCCGATTAAACCATGTTGAATTCTTCCGGCAAGCAAGTCTCCTTCGGTAATACCATCAAAATAGTCCGGATACTGAGCCTTTAAACACATTGCCTCTCTTATAGCAGGATGTGCATTAATGTATTCTTTATAAGCAGAAGTAAATTTAAGTTCGGTAAAAAAATTGTATTTCATGATATTGATATATATTGATTATTTATTATATTAGACAATCGTAAAATACGATAAAATATTGCTATATCTTGTTATATGTTGATATTGTCATTGTACTATATTGATATTATGAAGAAAAGTTTAAAAATATACTCAGAAGAAATCATCGATCGCGAGAGCGAACTTCATTATGCCAGGCATAAGTCGCTTCGTGATATAACCACGGAGCATACGCACAATTTTTACGAACTTTTTCTTATCACTTCAGGGAGTCTTGTTCATCAAGTCAACGGCATAAGGCAGGTGTTATATTCAGGTTCACTGGTTTTTATGAGACCAAGTGATATTCACTTTTATTCGAAGCATAAGAATTCAGAGTCTGAATTAATTAATATAGCCTTCCCGAGATCTACTCTTGATGATCTGCTGAACTTTATGGGTGAGGGCTTCGATACTGAACCATTACTGTTTGGAAAATTTCCCCCGTCAATCCATCTGCCTGAAATCGAGAAGGAACTACTGGTAAGCAAGATGGAAAAACTTAATTTGGTAAACAGGGAATTTAAAAAAGAAATCAGGACTCAATTGCGGATTCTTCTGGTTGAAATATTCTCAAGATATTTCATAAACATAAATAATAATTCAGATAACTCTGTTCCTTCCTGGCTTGATGTTTTAAGAGAAGAAATGTTGAAGAAAGAAAATTTTATAGCAGGATTTAAACAGATGCAGAATCTGGCAAACCGGTCTAAAGAACACATATGCAGAGAATTCAAGAAGCATTTTAACCTGACTCCCACTGAATTCATTAATGACCTTAGGTTAAATTTTGCTTCAAACCTTCTGACTAACAGCGACGAGGGTATACCGTATATTTCTATGGAAGCCGGGTTTGAAAATCTGAGTCACTTTTATCACCTCTTTAAGAAAAAGTACGGTGTTTCACCGGCAAAGTTCAGAACAGAGAATCAAAAAGTAGTAATACCATAAAAAAGGAGAAGATATGGAATACAGATTTTTAGGTAAATCAGGTTTAAGGATTTCAGCTTTATCATTCGGAGCATGGGTAACCTTTCATGAACAGTATGGCGAGGACCTGGCATACAACTGCATGAAGGAGGCTTACGATTCCGGTGTAAATTTTTTCGATAATGCCGAAGTATATGCTTCAGGCAATGCCGAAATTATAATGGGGAATGTGATTAAAAAAGCCGGATGGAAAAGATCCGATCTTGTGATTTCCACGAAGATCTTTTGGGGAGGTAAAGGACCGAACGATACCGGTTTATCCAGAAAGCATATATATGAAGGTACAAGCGCATCGTTAAAAAGACTGCAGATGGATTATGTTGATTTAATATTCTGTCACAGACCGGATATTCATACACCAATCGAGGAAACAGTGTGGGCAATGAATCAATTAATTCAGCAGGGAAAAGCGCTTTATTGGGGCACCAGCGAGTGGAATTCCGGACAAATTCTCGAAGCCTATCATATTGCTAGAAGAGAACATCTCGTACCTCCGCTGATGGAACAGCCAGAATATAATATGTTCAGACGGGATAAAGTTGAGAAAGACTATATTAAGCTTTACGAACTTTTTGGTCTTGGTACTACAATTTGGAGCCCGCTGGCGAGCGGAATCTTAACAGGTAAATACAATGATGGTATTCCCGATGGAACAAGAATACATTTACCTAATTACGAGTGGCTAAAGAATATAGTGCTCAGTGAGGAAGGGCAGTCAAAAATTGAAAAGGTTAGAAAATTAAAACCCCTTGCGGATGAAATCGGAATTTCTCAGGCAGAAATGGGTCTGGCATGGTGTCTTAAAAATCCTAAAGTAAGTACAGTTATAACAGGTGCTTCGAAACCGGAGCAAGTTAAAGAAAACATGAAGGCGCTCGATGCAGTTGAAAAACTAACGGATGAAGTAATGGAACGCATTGAGGAAATACTTCAGAACAAACCGGCTCAGGATTGGGATTTCCGTGACTGAGAGCTTAAAATGATGATGACTAAATCAGAGCATAACGTAAAACTGGAGATTCGGTGACATATCCAGGATTCTTAGGTTGAAAGATAATCGGTTATTATCACTTGATGTTTTCAGGGGAATCACGATTGCAGCAATGATTCTGGTGAATAATCCCGGCAGCTGGGAGTACGTTTATGACCCTCTTGAACATGCTGAATGGAACGGATGTACACCTACCGATTTAATATTCCCGTTTTTCCTGTTTATAGTCGGTATTTCGATTACATTTTCGTTAAAGAAGAGAATGGAAAGGGGAGATGATCGGCGAAAACTGCTGGGCAGCATTCTCCGTAGAAGTGTAATCTTATTTCTGCTGGGTTTAATAATTACAGGATTTCCATCATACGAATTATCGTCAATACGAATTCCTGGAGTTCTGCAGAGGATAGCTGTTGTTTATTTGGTAGCATCAATAATCTTTCTGAAGTACCAGGTAAAAACACAAATGATCATATCATTCGTAATTCTGGTATCTTATTGGCTGGCTATGACCTTGATACCGACCCCGGGAACCGGAAGTGTACTATTGGAACCGGGCGCCAACCTTGCCGCATGGATAGACAGGCAGATACTGGGTAGTCATCTGTGGGAATATACCGAGACCTGGGATCCGGAAGGTATACTTAGCACATTTCCGGCAATTACGACTACATTCATAGGGATATTTACGGGAGCACTCCTGGGCAGTGATAAAAGCAATACTGAAAAAAATCTTATGATATTTGTTGCAGGCAGTATCATGATTACTGCCGGGTACATCTGGGATTTTGCATTTCCAATAAATAAAAACATGTGGTCCAGTTCTTTCGTACTTTATACCGGTGGAATAGCTCTATTATTTTATGCAATATGTTTTTGGCTGATTGAAATATCGGGGAAAACCAAATGGGCATATGCTTTTAAGGTGTTTGGCATGAATGCAATTGCTGTATATTTCTTATCTGAGATTGTTGGAAAAATTTTATACGAAATACTCATTACATATCCGGACGGAAGTGTTACTTCACTGAAGGAATATATTTATTCGGAATATTTAATGAACTTAATTACACCTGAGATCGGCTCGTTGGTTTGGGCGATTACGTTTTTATCGGTTAATTATATTGTTGTTTTTATATTATTCAGGAGGCGAATTTTCATCAAAATTTAGATTGAAATTTTATTGGCACATACTTATAGATTTAGTAGAATTTTCTCTGAAAATTCTTGGAAAGCTGTGATTAAAAGTGCACAATACAAGCAAAAAAGTGCGGGTTAGAGCGTGTCGGGAGCACGGGAGTTTAAGAAAAAACCTCAATTACGGGTCAAAAACAGTGTAATTGAGGTTTTAATATTTAGAGCGGAGAGGGCGGGATTCGAACCCGCGATACCAGTTTCCCAGTATGACGGTTTAGCAAACCGTTGGTTTCAGCCACTCACCCACCTCTCCAATAGCCGAAATTATATATACTAAAATTAAAAGAACAAAAGGGAGGTATGACGGTTTAGTATCCCGATAAATCGGGATCAGCTACTTTTACCCGTCTCTGACGGGCACCCACCTCTCCAATAGCTGAAAAACTTCATTAATCAATTTTTAGTATAACTAAAATTGAGGTACAAATATAGGATTATTTTAAGAATTCAAAAAACATTTTATCATTTTGCGTTTCTTTTTTTAATAACCATGTAATCGTACATGTATATTAAAAACGCTGTTGCCAATGCAATTACAGCAATTGCGATCCACATCAAATCCGGACGCTGCATATCACGCGCAAAAATTGCATAAAACTGACCCGAAATAATTCCGCCGAATAAATTGCCGAGTGCGACACACCAGTAAAAATATCCCATGTAGAGAGCAGTTTTTCCCGGAGGTGCAATTTTACCAGTATATTCTTTAGATTTCGGACTTGCCATCATTTCGCCGAAAGAGAAAACGAATATTCCCAGAACAACAATCCAGCCAGTTGTTCCCCAAATCAGAATTATAAAGCTAAATACTGTTATTACCGTACCCCAGAACATAGTTGTAAATGGCTTTAACCTTGTAACGAGATAGGAGACAAGTATCTGAAAAAATATAATTGCTCCGGCGTTGACATTAATAATATATTCCGGATTTACCTGTCCGGCATTCACCATCGAATCTCTGAATCCATGCACTGAGCCTTCAAGACCGATCGCACTCATTAGGTTAGTAATTGAAAACAGAAGGTCTGATGTATCAACAAAATCCTCGATGTAGACAGGAAGCGTATAGTAAATCTGATTGAATGAAGTCCAAAATCCCGACATGAGCAGCAGGAACAATGCAAACCGCCAGTCGCCTATCCGCATGGGCAATTTATACCAGACTTTATTTCCGCTGTTTGCATTTTTTTTAAGTATAAAGTCATACCCGAAATTCAGGACAGACCAGAATAAGCAGAACAGAATTATTTGAGTCCATGAAAATGTTCCATCGGAAGTGTATTTGGATCCGAGAACAAGCACAACGAGAAGTCCGAATACAAACAGAAAAAATCTTCCGTTACCTAGTACTTCGACCATTCCTTCCATAACCTGACTGAATTTCTTAGTGCTGGCTACTTCACCTTCCACTTTCGGTTCTTTGTACATAAATGAAACAAATATGAAATTAATGGCAATCCATCCGGCGGATGCTATAAAAACGTACTCCCATGAAATTGCTCTCACAATACCTGCTACAATAGGACCTACAAATCCGCCGATGTTTACCATCATATAGAATATACCAAACCCAAGAGATGATGTGGTGTCGTTTGTAGTTTTTGAGATTGTCCCGATGATCACGGGTTTAAATGTGCCTGCTCCCAACGCAACAAGCATAAAGGCAAGAAAAAAAGTAGGGAAACTCGTCAATTGACCTAAAAGATAGTATGCCGGTACTAAAATTGAAAATGCAATAAAAAGGACTTTTCTGAATCCGTATCTGTCGGCTACTGCTCCGGAAACTACGGGAAAAAGATAAAGGAAAAAGGTAACAACACCCTGGAGCACACCTCGGTCTTCATGAGAAAATCCTAGTCCCCCGTCTTCAACCGGGCCGGTAATATACAAAGAAGACACCGCAAAAAATCCGTACCATGCCATTCTTTCGAATATTTCCATAGTATTTGCAGCCCAGAAGGATATCGGGAAATCTTTAAGTCTAATTTTAGTGCCAGCCATTAAATCTCCTAATTGTGTAAAGAATCTTTTGTAAATTTGAAATAACGAATATGCCTATTTATATTTGAATTCAAATCATTTTAAAGCTATAAAATTTTTGGGTATGAAAATAATTTAATTCCCAAACCTTAGCAATTTTAATAATGATTTATATATAGGGAGACAAAATGAGTAAAGTTATTCTTGAAACTAATTTTGAAGATTTAAAACTTTTTAAAAGGGGTAAAGTTAGAGATATATATGATCTGGGAGATTATTACCTGCTGATTTCTTCAGACAGGATATCAGCCTTTGATGTAATAATGAATGAAGGGATTCCGAATAAAGGCGAGGTATTGAATAAGATCTCGGAGTTCTGGTTCGATTTCACAAAAGATATTATTGATAATCATGTAGTCTCCTCTGATGTAAATAAATATCCCCGTGAATGTCAAAAATATAAAAGCGAACTGGAAGGCAGGTCAATGCTCGTAAAAAAAGCCGAGCTGGTTCCACTCGAGTGTATTGTAAGAGGGTACATAACCGGATCAGGACTGAAAGAATACCAGAAAACAGGCAGTGTTTGTGGTATTAAACTTCCGGAAGGACTTGTTGAGTCACAAAAATTACCTGAACCCATCTTTACGCCTTCTACTAAAGCTGAGATAGGCGATCATGATGAAAATATAACCGAGGAGAGAGCTATAGACATTGTGGGTAAGGAAACATATGAATTCGTTAAAAATGCTGCATTAGCAATCTATTTGAAAGCAAGCGAATATGCTTATGAGAAGGGAATTATTCTGGCAGACACCAAGATGGAGTTTGGTTTTTACGACGGCAAAATAATTATTATTGACGAACTATTGACTCCGGATTCATCCAGATTCTGGATAAAAGACAAGTATCAGGTTGGTAAATCACAGGAAAGCTACGATAAACAATACGTAAGGGATTACCTATTATCAATAGATTTCAACAAACAGCCGCCGGCTCCGCCGCTGCCTCAGGATGTTATTGAAAATACAAGCGATAAGTACAAAGAAGCGCTTTTGCAATTAACCGGACAGAAAGTATAAATGCTTCCGAAAAAAATATCGGTAAAAGATAAAAATTATCTTTTTGTTCTTTGGGAAGACGATTCCGAGACATCAATTAAGCTTTCGGATTTAAGGCGAGAATGTCCTTGTGCAATTTGTAATTCTGAAAAGAGCGAGAGGGGCAATAAGTATATACCGTTATATACACTCGACCAGCTTACAATTGTAAAAATTTCAAAAGTCGGTAAGTATGCCTTGGGAATTGAGTGGATGGATGGTCACAATACAGGTATCTATGAATTCGGTTATTTGAGATCAATCAGTGATAAGGGCAAGTAAATGGTTTTACCGAACCAGTTAACAATTCTCAGAATTATATTAACTCCCGTATTCCTGTGGCTTTTCTTACAGGAAGATCCTCTGATGAAACAGATTTCTTTACTGGTATTTGTTATTGCTGCAATAACAGACTGGTACGACGGTTGGCTCGCACGAAAGTTTAATTATATTACTACATGGGGTAAATTTCTTGATCCTTTAGCGGATAAAATACTTACTTCTTCGGCATTCCTGGCTTTTGTAATAATCGGTATGCTTGAGTTATGGATGGTAATAATAATTATTTTAAGAGATTTTACCATAACCGGATTGAGAGCTTACGCAGAATATAAGAATCATTATTTTTTAACAAGCAGGCTTGCAAAGTGGAAAACATTCATACAAATGATTTACATTTATTACCTGCTTCTTGTTTATGTAGCCGGAACGTTCGTAACTATCAGAGATGATTATAAAAATATATATAATGTCTTATTGGATGAAAATTTAATTTATTATTCAATGCTGCTGATAACATTGTTTACTCTCATTACAGGTTTACTATACCTTAATAAAAACAGAAACTTGATAAAAAAGATTTTTGAATTCGAAAATTAATCATATCGAAAAATTAATCGGATCCGGAATTTATACCGGGTATCTCCCTTTCGCACAGGGAACTTTTGCCAGTTTGGCTGCTGTAATTATCTACTTAATACCCGGATTTGAAAATTCGGCTTTAATGACATTTTGCATCAGCGTTTTTTATGTTGCAGGTACATTAATTGCAGGAAAATTTATTGAGATATACGGAGCGGACCCCAGACAGTGTACAATAGATGAATTCGTCGGAACGTGGATCTCACTGCTTTTCATTCCGAAAAAAATATGGTTTATTGTGCCGGCTTTCTTAATTTGGAGAGTATTCGATATTATTAAACCCTTTCCTGCAAACGCCGCTGAAAAAATAAAAGGCGGCACAGGCGTGATGCTCGATGATGTTATTGCAGGAATTTATACTTTTCTTTTAATGCAGATTATGCTTTACTTTATTTACTAATTTAATTTGAGAATGTAACTATGAAAGCAATTCTGATATCCGTGGGGGACGAACTTTTAATTGGTCAGACTGTAAATACAAATGCTTCTTTCATCAGTGAAAAACTTACGGAAAATGGCATCATCGTAGTTAAGCATATTGTTGTAGGCGATAATGAAGATATAATGCTGAAAAGTTTTGACGAAGCCATAAAAAAAAGTGACCTGGTTGTTGTGACAGGTGGTCTCGGGCCCACGCACGATGACGTTACCCGCAAGGCAGTTGTTAAATTTTTTAATACAGAACTAATTCTCAATAGCGATGTACTTGCCGATATTCAAGATATGTTTTCCAGGCGAGGACGTGAAGTAACATCAACAAATAAAGACCAGGCATTCGTGCCTAAGAATGCAACTGTTATCCGAAACAGCAGGGGAACTGCACCCGGAATATGGATAGAGGAAAATAAAAAAATATTTGTGGTTATGCCCGGTGTTCCTTACGAGATGAAAGAGATGATGGAAAGTACCGTCCTGCCCAACTTAAGAGAAAAATTAAGCACCAAAAGTAAAACAACTGTTACGACTAATCTTCTGACTACCGGAATTCCCGAATCAATTTTATATGAGCGTTTAGGTAATCTTGATGAATTACTCGAGGGGGCATCTCTCGCTTTTCTTCCAAATCAATTCGGCGTAAAGCTGCGCCTTACCATTAAATCTAAATCACTGGAAGAAGCAAGCGATAAACTGCTTCATATCGAGCAGAAAATCAGAGGAATCGTAGGAAGATTTATTTATGGCAAGGATACTGACACATTAGAGAGTGTTGTTGGTAAGTTATTAAACGACAGAGGGCTTCGTATTGCAGTTGCCGAATCATGTACAGGTGGTTTAATAAGTGCCAGACTTACGAATATCAGTGGCAGCAGCAGTTATTTTGAGCGTGCTTTTATTACATACAGCAACGGAGCTAAAGTCGAGCATCTTAATATTGATGAGGATCTGATTCAAAAGTACGGTGCAGTTAGTCTTGAAGTAGCAAGATTAATGGCGGATGGTGTGAAAGCAGTAAGCGGTACGGATATCGGTTTGTCGGCTACGGGTATAATGGGTCCTACAGGAGCTACGCCGGATAAGCCTGTAGGTTTGGTTTTTATCGGCATCTGTGACGAAAAAATATGTACTGCACGTGAATTTAAATTCGGTGATGATAGAATATTGAATAAGGACAGAACTTCGCAGGCAGCGTTGGAAATGTTGCGGAGAAATCTGTTGGGAATTCCTTATGAAGAATAGACTCTTCATTGCTCTTGAGATTCCGGATACTGTAAAAGATGCGATAATTAAACTAAGAGATTTTGTCTATCCGAATGATGGTAAGGTCAGATGGGAATCTTCTGATAAACTGCATATCACTCTGAAATTTTTAGGAAACGTTCAGGATATTCTTATACCGAAAATTATAGAAGAAATTTATAGAATATCCGATGATGCCGGTGCATTCAGGGTTTGTTTCAACAGGTTTGGTATGTTTGAACGAAACGGTAAACCTTCGGTAATATGGGCTGGTACAAGACCTGAAGGCGAACTGATGAAACTGCAATTTAAAATCGATGACTCAATGAGTAAAATGGGGTTCAGCAAGGAATCAAAAAAATTTAAATCTCACTTAACTCTATTAAGGGTAAAAGGTGGGGAAAATTATAATTATCTCATTAAATTTAAAAATTATAAATATGACGACATTATATTTTCAGCGGATGAAATAAGTTTAATTAAAAGTGTTCTCAAGCCTGCAGGCTCGGAGTACACAAAAATCTCAGGTTTTAATTTGAATTAATGGAGGATGTATGAGTAGTGATAAAGATGCTAAACAAAAAATACTTGAGGAAACCATATATTCCATAGAAAAAACATATGGAAAAGGCTCAATAATGAGATTAGGCGACGGTGTTATAAACAAAGTCGATTCAATTTCAACGGGATCCGTTTCATTAGATTACGCACTAGGTATTGGCGGCGTGCCCAGGGGTAGGATAGTCGAGATTTATGGTCCTGAATCATCGGGAAAAACAACAGTGTGCCTCCATATTATAGCGGAAGCGCAAAAAAAAGGTGGACTTGCAGCATTTATTGACGCAGAGCACGCACTTGATATAAATTATGCAAAGAGACTTGAAGTTGATGTTAAAAATTTGTTGCTATCGCAGCCAGATTACGGTGAACAGGCTTTGGAAATTGTCGACACTCTGGTCAGAAGTAATGCACTCGATGTAATTGTAATTGATTCTGTTGCAGCGCTCGTGCCGCGTTCGGAAATTGAAGGTGAAATGGGCGATGCGCAAATGGGCGTGCAGGCTCGTTTAATGTCGCAGGCACTTCGTAAGATAACCGGAGCAGTAAACCGATCCAGAACGTGTGTAATATTTACTAACCAGCTCCGCAGTAAAATAGGGGTCATGTTCGGTAATCCTGAGACGACAACAGGAGGTAATGCACTTAAATTTTATTCATCTGTCAGAATGGATATCAGAAGAATTGCAGCGATTAAAAACGGCGAGGAAGTTGTTGGCAACAGAACAAAAGTTAAAGTTGTCAAAAGTAAAGTCGCTCCACCGTTTAAGCAGGTTGAATTCGATATAATGTATAATGAAGGTATCAGCAAAGCAGGCGATCTGATTGATCTTGCAGTCGATCAGGGAATAGTTAAAAAGAGCGGTGCATGGTTTACTTTCGGAGAAGACAGATTCCAGGGTCGTGAACAGTTCAGGACAAAATTAAAAGAAGATACTGAACTAGGGAATAGGCTTGAGACAGAAGTGAAAACAAAACTAGGTATGCTTGATCCTGAAGATAAAAATCCGGAAGAAAAAACGGAAGAAACTAAAGATAACAAAAAGAAAAAGTGAAATTAAGGAAAGCTAAAAGAAAATTCAGCTGGTCACAGTATGAACCCGACGAGTCTTCGTCCCCGGTAATCTCGGATGTAAAAACAGTATCCTCCAATGAGGAGCCGGGTAATGAAAAAAAACAATTTGTAAAAGCTAAAAATTCGGCTCTCAAATTTTTGGGATTACGGGCGCATACTGAATATGAACTCAGGCAAAAGCTTCTCAAAAAAGAATTTAATCCGGAAATTGTTGACAAGGTTATATCGGAGTTGAGAAGTTATGATTTTCTAAATGATACAAAATTTGCATCCGATTTTATTTCAAGTAAAATAAAAATTAAAAAAGACGGACTTTACAAAATTTCAAAGCAACTGAGTCTTAAAGGAATCGACAAGCAGATTGTAAAAGATCTGATTTCCCAATACGTTGATGAAGATAAGTTGAAAGAAAATGCAGTGAGATTGTGCAGGGATAAAATAAAATATTTATCCGGGAAAGAGTTGAGCAGGGATAAATTAAAGCAGAGACTCATTTTATATTTACAGAACAAAGGGTATTCAACCGATATAATAATCAGCGCATTCAAGGAACTGGAATTATAAGCTCAGGTATAAAATATAATTATTATCATTCGAATTCTTTGATTATTTTTGAAATCAAAATTTTCTGATTATGACAAAGTTTTCAGGCATAGACTACTATCAAATTGAATCACAATTTACAGACGAAGAAATTCTGGTCCGCAACTCTGTGCGCGAATTTGTTGACAACGAAGTAATACCCGTAATAGAAGGACATTATCAGAACGGAACCTTCCCCGAGCATTTGATAAAAAAATTAGCTGAACTTGGATTATTTGGAATAACACTTCCTTCAAAATATGGATGTGCCGAGATGAATAATGTTGCTTACGGTCTTGCGATGCAGGAATTGGAGAGAGGAGACAGCGGCTTACGAAGTTTTGTTTCAGTTCAGAGTTCATTAGTGATGTATCCAATCTATACATTTGGAAGCGAGGAGCAGAAAGATTTCTGGCTCCCAAAACTTGCTGCAGCTGAAAAGATAGGCTGCTTCGGATTAACTGAACCGGATTACGGGTCTAATCCCGGCGGAATGATAACAAATGCAAAAAAAGCTGACGGTGGTTATATTCTTAATGGCGCAAAGATGTGGATTACGAACGGATCCATTGCTGATGTTGCAATAGTATGGGCTAAACTTAACGGAGAAATAAAGGGATTCCTTGTTGAAAAGGAATTCGAAGGTTTTTCAGCTCCTGAAATGAAGGGTAAACATTCCCTCAGAGCCTCGATAACTTCGGAACTGATATTTCAGGATGTTTTTGTACCCGAATCAAATATTTTGCCGAAAGCATCAGGATTAAAATTTCCTTTAATGTGTCTGAATCAGGCACGATACAGTATTGCCTGGGGCGTTGTTGGTTCCATGATGGCTTGTTATGAATCCGCATTGAATTATTCGAAATCGAGGATTCAATTCGGTAAACCTATTGCATCCTATCAATTAACACAGCAAAAACTGGCTTATATGGCTACAGAGATAACAAAATCTCAGCTCATGAATTATCATCTCGCCAGATTAAAGGATACCGATCGTGTGAAACACACGCAAATTTCAATGGCAAAACTAAACAACTGCGAAGTCGCATTAAATATTGCACGTACTTCCCGTGAAATTCTCGGCGCAAACGGTATTTTAAGTGAATATCCGGTAATGCGCCACGCGAATAATCTGGAATCGGTAAAAACCTATGAAGGCACCCACGAGATGCATACTCTGATTATCGGTGAAGATCTTACTGGCATTTCTGCATTTGAATAAATTTATTAACCGGAGAAGTGATGGCTAAATCTAAAATTGAATTTGAAGGTTTAACATTTGATGATATTTTACTTATACCCTTAAAATCGGAAATACTGCCGCGAGAAACGGACGTTTCAACTCTTCTTACACCTGAAATTAAACTTAATATTCCTCTCTTATCGGCTGCCATGGATACAGTAACTGAGGCTGAGATGGCAATTGCTATGGCTGCTCAGGGTGGTATGGGCGTTATTCACAAAAATATGTCGGTACAGCGCCAGGCTGATGAAGTTGACAAGGTAAAAAGATCTGAAAGCGGTATGATTCATAAACCTATTACTCTTTCTCCCGATAAAACAGTTGCCGACGCATTGGAACTAATGTCGAAGTACAGAATATCCGGAATACCAATTGTCGATTCAGACGGCAAGCTCATTGGTATTTTAACGAACAGGGACTTACGATTCGAGCTGAATGTCAAACTGAAAATTAAAGACGTAATGACTAAGGAAAATCTTCGCACAGCACCTGTCGGGACGACATTAGAAAAGGCGGAAAGTCTGCTTCAGAAATACCGTATAGAAAAGTTACCCGTTGTTGATAAAAACGGTGTCCTGAAAGGTCTGATAACATTTAAAGATATTTCTAAAAAGAAAAAATTCCCGGATGCATGTAAGGATGAACTAGGAAGACTTCGCGTCGGTGCAGCAGTTGGTGTTACAAGGGATACAATTGAAAGAGTTGAAGCCCTTGTAGATGCACATGTTGATGCAATATTTGTTGATACTGCTCACGGACATTCTAAAGGAGTTCTTGAGACTGTAAGCCAGATTAGAAAGAAATTTAAGGATTTGCAGCTGATTGCCGGGAATATTGTCACAAAAGAAGCTGCGCTGGAACTTGTAAGGAGAGGAGTTGATGCTGTTAAAGTTGGAATTGGAGCAGGTTCGATTTGCACTACAAGAGTTGTTGCTGGCGTAGGAGTACCGCAGATAAGCGCGATTCTTGAGGTTTCCGAAGCTTTAAAAGGTAAAGGGATACCTGTAATTGCTGACGGAGGTGTTAAACAAACTGGCGATGTACCGAAGGCTATTGCTGCCGGAGCTGATACGGTTATGATAGGAGGAATGTTTGCAGGTGTTGATGAAACACCCGGTGAAAAGGTGTTATTCGAGGGTAGAAGTTTTAAAGTTTACAGAGGTATGGGTTCTATAGGAGCTATGAAGGAAGGTAGTAAAGACAGGTACTTTCAGGACATGGAGGATGATATTAAAAAACTTGTACCTGAAGGTGTTGAGGGGAGAGTACCTTACAAAGGACCCTTATCGGATACTGTTTATCAATTTATCGGCGGTTTGAGAGCAGCAATGGGATACTGCGGAGTGAAAAGTATTGAAGAACTTAAAAACAATTCAAAATTTGTAAAGATAAGTTCAGCATCATTGAAAGAAAGTCATCCGCATGATGTTATCATAACAAAAGAATCGCCGAATTATCATTCACAAAATTATTAATACTGGTTGAATCATGTTCAAAGCTCTTGTAATTGCATATTATTATCCGCCGATGGGATTAAGCGGTGTACAGCGGACATTAAAATTTACAAAATACATGAGCAGGTATAATTGGGAACCGACAGTTATTACAACTGGCGAGACGGCTTATTATGCTCATGATATTTCACTCCTCGAAGAGGTTAACAATGCAAATATTAATGTACTTCGGACTGGCGCACTTGATGTAAATTCCGTGCTGGCAAAATATGGTACAGTAAAAATGCCCAATGAAAAATTGAGAAAGTTTTTAAGCAAGATTTCAAAAACTTTTTTCATCCCGGATAATAAAGTGTCATGGTCACACAGAGCATATCAACTAGCTGTTGAACAGATTAAAAAGGAAAAGTACGACGTAATCTTCGTCTCAATCCCTCCATTTTCGAGTTTCACAACTGCTAAAAGACTTAAAGCAGAATTTGATATACCGTTGATAGTAGATTACAGAGATTTATGGTATGGTAACCATTTCGCTTATTATCCGACTCCGTACCACAGGATTCAACATAAAAAATTAGAAGATTCGGCATTAAGATCAGCAGACCATATAATAGCCGTCAACAGACTGGTAAAAGAAAAATTAATTTCAACATACAAGTTCCTTAATTTTGAAGACATAACTATAATACCGCATGGATTTGATCCTCAGGATTTTGAAGGCATCGAACCGGAAAAAAATGAATCGCTGAAAAGGAAAATGAAAATATTATACTCAGGAATTTTTTATGAAAATATTACTCCGGAATATTTTCTAAAAGCATTTAAGTTATTGACAATAGAAAATCCTGAGATAGCTGAGAATATTGAACTTCATTTTGCCGGACATTTCAGAAGAGAAAACGAACAACTTGTAAACAAACTCAGGCTACACAGGTTCATACACAACCACGGCTATCTGAATCATAAAGATGTTGTAAGGAAACTGCTTTCAGCTGATTTACTGTGGGTAATGCTCGGGGAAGGTTATAATATGAGCATGGTTTCGCTGGGTAAAATTTTCGAATATTTCGGTTCAAAGAAACCGGTATTAGTTTGTGCACCGGAAGGAGCTACCAGAATGGCTGCTAAGGAATACGGCAGCGCATATTTTGCCGAACCGAGGGATATAAAAGGCATAAAAGAAAGGCTTATAAGTATTCATGAGGATTTTGTCAGCAATAATTTCCCGCCTTACGATGAGGAGTTTATCTCAAAGCATAACCGCGATATTCTTACACAGCAACTGACAAAACAATTCCAATTTTTTATTAGAGATTAGTATGAATGTTTTAATCATCGGTTCAGGCGGTAGAGAACATGCACTCGCTTATAAGATCAGAGAATCGAAGGACCTAGATAAGCTTTATATATCACCTGGCAATCCCGGCACAGCTATCCTGGGTGAAAATGTTACATTAGATAATTCCAATTTCAGAGCAGTTAAATCGTTCTGTATTAAGAACAGCATTGACCTTGTAGTTATAGGACCAGAGCAACCGTTAGTTAATGGTATGGCTGATCATCTTAAATCAAGCGGGATTAATGTTTTCGGACCAGAAAAAACTGCTGCCGAGATTGAAGGGAATAAATCATTCAGCAAAATGCTCATGAAGAAATATTCTATTCCGACTGCTGATTTCAGGATATTTACTATTAATCAGCAACAGCAGGCGTTTGATTATTTGAATCAAGTTGATTACCCGGTTGTGATAAAGGCATCAGGACTTGCAGCAGGAAAAGGTGTCTTAATCTGCAATAATATTTCAGAAGCGGTGTCCGCAATTAAAAATATGTTTGCGGAAAACCTGTTTGGTGAATCAGGTCATACTATTGTAATAGAAGAATTCATGGAAGGTCTCGAAGCTTCTATTTTTGCCATAAGTGATGGTAACGAATACTTAATTCTTCCGCCTTCTCAAGATCATAAGAGAATATTAGATAATGATGAAGGCAAAAATACTGGAGGAATGGGAGCGTACGCTCCGGCACCACTTATTACAGACGAACTTATGAAAGTTATAGACGATAATATTATTAAGAAAACGTTGAATGCACTTAAATCGGAGGGTCGTATTTTTATAGGCTGCCTTTATGCCGGAATTATGATTACTAAAAACGGACCTAAAGTAGTGGAATTTAATTGTAGATTTGGGGATCCTGAGACACAGGTTGTACTGCCGGTACTTGAAGGCAACTTGCTTGAATTGTTATACAGCGCATCAATCGGAAAAATAAATAAAAATGCAGTTAAAATGACAGGAGCATGCGCTGTTTGCGTTGTTGCATCTTCTGAAGGATATCCGGATAAGTATGAAAAAGGATTTATAATAAGCGGACTTGAAGAAATTGATAAAAGCGATACTATTGTTTTCCATGCTGGTACAAAACAAAAGGATACCATGATTCTAACTGATGGGGGCAGGGTAATAGGCGTTACAAATATTAATAAATCAGGGAATATAAAAGCTTGTAAACAAAAGGTTTATCATGAATTAGGTAAAATATATTATAATGGTATGTATTATCGTAAAGATATTTCCGATAAAGCAGATATGAAGATATCACCGTAGTTATTCAATCAACCGGGAGGCCATTTCATCTGTCTGCCACCTAACAAATGCATATGCAAATGATACACTTCCTGCCCTCCATTGCTCCCGCAGTTAAAGACCAATCTGAATCCATTTTCGCTTATGTTTTCAGCTTCTGCAATTTTATTGGCGGCTTCAACCAATTCACCCAGAAGTTTTGCGTGCTCCGCACCTTTAATCTCTTTTATAGTCGGGATTTCAATTTTGGGTATTATTAAAATATGAACAGGTGCCTGAGGATTGATATCACGGAAAGCGAGAACACTTTCTGTCTCGTAGACGATATCTGCCGGTATTTCCCTGGAAATAATTTTCGAAAAAATGGTTTTTCCCATTTTAATTTCCTTTTTCTATATCATATTTCTTCATTTTGCTGTAGAGATGGCTGCGTTGTATATCAAGTATTTCAGAAGTTTTACTGATATTCCAGTCATTTGCTTCAAGTTGTTTCAGTATAAAAGCTCTTTCAGCTTTTTCCTTAAACTCCTGGAAAGAGTTGGAGGTGTCAAATAATCCTTCCAATTCGTATTTTGAAGCTGGTATTAAATTCGTTATGTCTTTATCACTTATTTCAGACTTGGGTACCATAATTACAATACGTTCCACAAGATTCCGTAATTCCCTTACATTGCCTGTCCAGTTTTGTTTCTGTAAAAGTTGTACTGCCGGCTTAGTAATTTTAACGAGAGGGAATCCGTTCTTTTTACATATCTGCTCCAAAAAATAATCAACAAGTATTGGAATATCTTCCTTGCGCTCGCGGAGTGGGGGAACATTTATCGGAATAACGTTCAGCCTGTGATAAAGATCCTCCCGGAATCTTTCATTTTCAATTTCATCCTGAAGGTTTTTATTAGTAGCTGCAATAACACGAACATCGACATCAATTTTATTGTTTCCGCCTACCCGCTCAATCTTGCCATCCTCAATTGCACGTAAAACTTTTGCCTGTGCCTGAAGACTCATATCTCCAATCTCATCCAAAAAAAGCGTGCCGCCATTAGCTAATTCAAACTTACCTATACGTTTGTTTGACGCTCCGGTGAATGAACCTTTTTCATGTCCGAAAAGTTCAGATTCTATAAGCTCGTTGGGAATAGCAGCGCAGTTTACTTCTACGAGTGCATTATTCGCTCTGTTACTCTGCTTGTGAATAGCTCTGGCAACAAGTTCTTTGCCGGTGCCATTCTCACCTGTAATTAAAACGCGGGCTTCTGTTTTTGCGACTCGTGAAATTGTTGTATGTATTTCTTTAATTAAACTACTTTCTCCTAACATGTTGTCAGAAGTCTCAAGATTGGCTTTGAGCATTCTGTTTTCTTGCAAGAGATTCGATTTTTCAACTGAGTTGCGGACACTAATTACCAGTTTTTCCCGGTCAATAGGTTTTTCGATAAAATCAAAAGCACCCATTTTGGTTGCTTTTACCGCATTTTCCAGGCTGCTGAAAGCTGAAATCATAATAACATTAATAGTCATATTTTTTCCTTTGAGCTTGTTAAGAAGCTCAAAACCGTTCATTCCAGGCATTTGAATGTCGAGAAGAAGTGTGTCAAAACTGTTTTCCTCAAGAATTTTTAATGCCGCGGAGGAATCAGTTGAGTATTCGACTTCGTAGTTTTCATACTCAAGGATCATTTTAATACTCTCGCAGATTTCGCGTTCATCATCAATTATAAGAATTTTGTTCATTTGGCTCACATCATAATTTTATAATCAAGCAGATAATAAATTATTAAAACATCCGAAGGCAGTATTTGTATATCTTCATTAATTACAACACCAAAAAGCCCGCCAAGCATATTGACCTGCAAATCCCTGAAATCCACAGCACCTTCGACCTTAAAACTATGCTCAAACAACTCCACGAAAATACTCATAAATTTAGATAAATTAAACGAGTTGAGATTGTATGAAATAAAAGCATTTCCGAAAAAATGCGACAGTTTATCTTTATCGGTTGCAGTATTCTGTGAATTATAGAAAATATTTGAAGGAAGGTTAACTAATTTTCGTTTGAATAATTCCAGGGAAGTTGAAGGAAGCGGAATTTGTACGATTCCTATAACAGGGATCTCAAGCGGCATTGAAAAATATGGCAGTGTTGCAAACGTTAATAATAATAATGCTTCGGATTTGTTATTACCCGTCATTTTAAGTGATATATTATATAATGAATCAACCAAGTCAAATGGAGTATTATTTTGCTTAAGATCGCTGAAAGAATCTGATGCAATATATTCAGCAAGTTCGGTCAGCGTATCGTTAAAATGAGCAGTTGAATTTATCTGTGCATTTAGAGAATTAAAGTCTGTAGAGATTAACATAACAATGAAGAGAATTCCGAAATTTTTCTTCATTGATTCCAGCTTTCCTAATTTCTATCATCAACAAGAAATACTAAACCTGCAGCAGCAAACATTGATATGCCGCCTAGAACAAGCGCGTAAACAGCCTGATCTGCGAAAAGATTCGTTACAAAGAATCCCAGTATTGCTGCAGCGGTTATTTGGGGAATAACAATGAAAAAATTAAATATACCCATATAGACACCCATCTTTTCAGCGGGCAGCGAACCGGTTAGTATAGCGTAGGGCATAGCAAGTATTGAAGCCCAAGCAAGACCGATTCCAAGTTCGGCTAAAAGTAACAGATTGGGATCCTTTATAACGTAAAATGACAATAAACCAATACCGCCGCAGATCAGACTTATTGCATGAACGACCTTTCTGCTCGTCTTCTTTGACATCCAGACTAAAAGAAAAGCCATTACTGCTGCAAAACCATTATAAACTGCCATCAAAACGCCAACCCAGTCAGCACCTTCATTATAGAGTGCCGAAGTAGTGCTGGTTGCGCCGTAAACATGTCGGGTTACTGCAGGGGTTGTATATATCCACATTGCAAATAAAGCAAACCATGAAAAGAATTGAACGTATGACAGTTGAATCATTGTTTTTGGCATATTGTAGAGATCATTCATTATAATTACCATTCCGCTCGCATTTTTACTCAAACCGGTAAAAAAGCCAGCTAGAATCTGAAGAACACCAAATAGGGCAATTCCGCCAAATAATACTCCGAGTCCGTAATCGATATAAATTAAAAAATAAAACAAAAGGAATAATAAAATGCCTGCAAGTGTCCATATAATACCATTTCTGTATAATTTTGCTGAAGGTACAAGTGATTTAGCATCTGAATCAATATTAGAGGTTTGATGTTTACTTCGGGCAAAATCGGCTAATTGCTTAGGTGAATATTCTTTTGTACTTGTCACTGTCCATAAAACAGCAAGCAAGAATACAAATCCGCCAATGTAGAATGAAAATTTAACCGAGTCGGGGATTTCTCCTTCCGGGGCAACATTGCTTATTCCGAACCAGTTAGTCATTACGTAAGGGAGAGCTGATGCAACAATTGCTCCGGTTCCTATAAAAAAACTCTGCATCGAAAATCCGATGGTACGTTGTTCTGATGGGAGCATATCGCCTACAAACGCTCTGAAAGGTTCCATCGAAATGTTGATTGAAGCATCCATTATCCATAACATACCAGCCGCGAACCAGAGTACAGGGGAATTGGGCATAATCAGCAAAGCTGCTGAAGCCAGTATAGCACCAACAAGGAAGTAAGGACGTCTTCGTCCCAACCGGTTCCAGGTTCTGTCGCTCATATGACCTATAATCGGCTGAACGATAAGACCTGTGATCGGAGCTGCAATCCAGAGAATCGGAATCTCATTAATATCGGCACCGAGTGTTTCAAATATTCTGCTTACATTTGCATTTTGAAGTGCGAATCCGAATTGTATGCCTAAAAAACCGAAACTCATATTCCAGATCTGCCAGAAACTTAAACGGGGTTTAGTCATATATCTTCCTGGTTATCAATTTATTTCTTTATAAAGATAATAAAAGAGAAGTCAATTATTATAAAATATAATACAAAATTCTTCCCTTAATTTAATAGTTTTACTTTGTATTAATTCACAATGCATAACTTGTAAATGAGATTCGATAAAATCCTGGAAAAGATACTGGCAAGTAAAGGAAATGCTTTCTTCTATACACCAAATCTGTACGATGATTCAAAATCATTCCTTTTCCTGAATCCCATAACTGAAGTTTCGGTTTCCAATAAAAGTGATCTGAAAAGTTTTTTTGAAGAACTCGATTCTATTAACAGTCCAGCATATGTCATGCTCAAATATGAATTTGGTTTTTTACTCGAAGAGAAGCTGAATAGAATGTTGTCTGAAAAGCATGATATACTGGGAGTTCTGCGTAAATTTAATGTAAAAGATTTTGTAACACTGGATTCAGATGAAATTGAATTCGATTACATGGACTACAAAGAGCATAAAATTGAAAATTTTAAACTGGGTACATCATTTGAAGAATTTAGTGGGAGCGTAAATAAAGTTAAAAAACACATATCTGAAGGTGACACATATCAGGTGAATTATACAACAGGAGGCACATTTGATTTAAAAGGCGATGTTCATTCATTATTATTCAACCTGATATTTAATCAATCCGGGAAATACATAGCTTTGATAAACGATTTCCCTAATCTTATAATATCTGTATCGCCGGAATTATTTTTTGCGAAACAAGGGACTCAAATTACAGCCAGACCGATGAAGGGGACAATCAGGAGAGGGAAAAATATTTCTGAGGACTTAGCAAACAAAGAAGAACTGAAGGAGAGCGAAAAGGATAGAGCTGAAAATATAATGATAGTGGATTTACTTCGAAATGATCTGGGAAGGATTTCGGAATTTGAAACAGTGAATACTGAATTAAAGTATGCAGTTGAAAAATATGAATCGGTGTTTCAGCTGACATCAACAATTAATGCAAACCTTAAAACCGACAGTATAGTTGAAGTAATAAGAAATATTTTCCCCTGCGGATCAATAACCGGCGCGCCTAAAATTCGTACGATGGAAATTATCAATGAAATAGAAAAAAATGATAGGGGTTATTACACAGGGACAATCGGTTTGGTAAAAGAAGATTATGCAGTATTCAACGTACCGATAAGGACAATCGAAGTGAATTTGG
Source organism: Melioribacteraceae bacterium (assembly GCA_016927595.1). GTDB lineage: Bacteria > Bacteroidota > Ignavibacteria > Ignavibacteriales > Melioribacteraceae > PGYT01. The sequence goes on from JAFGMI010000012.1 coordinate 76,042, forward strand.
AAACCATGAATGGCAGAATAGGGCTTGGTTCTGGTATTGTCTGGGATAGTGATGTTTCAGCTGAATACGAGGAAATAAAAACCAAATCTTTATTTCTTACTAACCCCGACCCTTATTTTGAGATTTTTGAAACCATACTTATTGAAAACGGAGAGATTTTTTTAAGAGATTATCATTTGAACCGATTAAAGGAAGCGGCAGATTATTTCCTTTTTAAATTCGATTCAGAGAAACTCACTGATACCCTCGACCGGATAATCGATAAATCCAAAGAGAATAAATTCATCATAAAAATCGGATTGAGTAAATGGGGACGTATATGCTACTCAAAAAGAGAACCTTTAAAACAGGGATATTCAGAACGAGTAGTATTATCGGATAAAAAAATAAACAGCGGTGACAAATTCCAGTATTTTAAGACAACAAACCGAAAGCTATACGATTCTGAATACGAAAAAGCCCGAAAATCAGGGTTTTATGATTCAATTTTTCTAAATGAGAACGGTGATGTAGCAGAAGGTTCAATTACGAATATAGCAGTATTAAAAGGTGATAAGTATTATACACCTCCAGTCGGATCGGGAATACTTAACGGATGTTACAGACAATATTGGCTCGATTCAGGAAATGAACTGATTGAGAAAAAATTGACACTGAATGAGGTGATCAACGCTGATAAGCTAATTCTTTTCAACTCTGTCCGTAAAATAATCTTAATTTCAGAATTACACATCGAAAATAAAATTATAAAGTATTTCAATGATTTAGATTCATAAACTAATTGTTAGCAGGTAAATGCTTGAATTAAAGCATCAATTTATTTTTTTTCATATTTTCTTAATACATATTTACTCCGTGTGAATAATGACACAAACTAAACAGGAAATTTCTAAAAGGAAGCAGGACCATCTCGAAATCTGTCTATCAGAGGATGTTGACTACAGAAAAACAAACGGCTTTGAGAGGTACGATTTCCCGCATTTCGCAACTACGGAAGTTGTTTATAATGAAATAGATATTAGCACAACTTTTTTCAAACGGAAAATAGACTATCCTTTTCTGATCTCTTCAATGACAGGAGGTACCGGAAAAGCAAAAGATATTAATTACAGATTGGCTCTTGCTGCAAAAGAATTGAATATTCCGATAGGTGTTGGCAGTCAGAGACTAACACTTGAAGATGATAAATTCAAGGACTCGTTTGATGTATTAAAGAAATTTTCAGATTCAATACCGGTTTTGAGCAACATTGGTGCCGCGCAGGTGGCAAAATTAAAAAAACTGGATAGTATTAAAAAAATAACCGATCAGATTAATGCTTCGGCATTAATCATACATTTAAACCCGCTTCAGGAAATCATCCAGAAAAATGGTGAGCCGGACTTTTCAGGACTGATAAAAAATATTAAAAGAATAGTAAAGAAAATTGGTATTCCTGTAATTGCCAAAGAAGTTGGTGCGGGAATAAGTGCGAAAGCTGCCGAATATCTTCTTGAAGCAGGAGTAAAAGGAATTGATGTTGCAGGAGCCGGCGGAACCAGTTGGTCTGCTGTCGAATTATTAAGAAATAAGCGGAGTAATGATAGTATTTTCTGGAATTGGGGTTTACCGACTTCTTACTGCATCAGGACGGTAAATGAATTAAGAAAAAAATATAATTTCGTATTGATCAGTTCGGGTGGAATAAATTCGGCCGATGAAATTGCAAAATCCGTTGCACTGGGTGCCGACTTAACGGCATCAGCAAAAAAGGTTTTAATCATTCTAAATGAAGGCGGAGTTGAAGGCTTAATTGAATATGTTAAAGCGATGTTTGAAGATGTAAAAAAAATAATGTATTTAACGGGTTGTGAATCTCTTAAAAAACTGAAAAAATTAATTCTTATTCGCAAAGAGGAATTATTTTGAACAATATTGATCCGTATAAGATTTATTCAAAGCAAAAGAGTATTATAGAAAAAAGACTTTTCGGTTTACTGAAGGGTAGTAAACCTGATTCGTTATATGAACCTTGCAGATATATACTGCATAGCGGTGGTAAAAGAGTTCGCGCACTGCTGATTTTACTCAGCGTTAAGGCTGCGGGAGCTCAATATTCAAAAGGTTACAATGCGGCAGTGGCAGTTGAAATACTTCATAACTTTACACTTGTTCATGATGATATAATGGATAATGCCGATAAAAGACGTGGCATGCCGACTCTGCATAAAAAATATGATATAAGTACGGCAATTCTCGCGGGCGATAATCTAATTGCTGTTGCATACATGAACCTTCTGAAAGATGCCGGACCATATGCAGGAAATATTGTTAAGTCTTTTACTAAAGGTATTATTGAAGTTTGCGAAGGTCAGAGCCTTGATAAAGAGTTCGAACTCAGGAATAATGTTACACTGCAAGAATATCTTATTATGATAAAGAAAAAGACTGCTGCATTGGCTGAAATGTGCTGTTTAATCGGCGGTCAGATCGGTGGCGGTACAAACAAGCATTTGAGAATGCTTAAAACTTTTGGTAGAAATCTCGGGATTGCGTTCCAGCTGCAGGATGATCTGCTTGATATAACAGGAGATGAAACAGAGTTCGGGAAAGTTGTTGGCGGCGATCTGATAGAGGGCAAGAAAACTTATCTCTTTTTAAAAGCTCTTGAGATAGCTGCAGGTAATAATAAAACAATGCTGCTTGAGGTAATCAAGAAGAATGGTATCAGGAAAAATCAGGTCGGAAAGTATAAAGAATTATACAATAAACTCGATATTATAAAATTAACAAAGCAGGAAGTCTTCAGGTATACTCAGAAAGCGGTAAGCGCTGCCCGAAAGATTGAGGATGATGAGGCTCGGCACATGATGATATGGCTTGCAGAATCACTTGTGGAACGCAGTAAATAATGATTGAAGAAAAAGTAAAAATTATAAATAATGCCGGTCTGCATACAAGACCTGCTGCCACTATCGTAAAAATTGCTGCGAAGTATAAATCGGATTTTTTTATCAACAAGGACGGCATGGAGATAAACGGGAAAAGTATAATAGGAGTAATGACACTTGCTGCAGCCAAAGGTTCTGCACTTTCATTAAGATTTGACGGTGAGGATGAAGAAGAACAGAGCAAAGAAATTCTGGACTATTTTAAAAGAGGATTTGACGAGTTATAAGAATGAAAAAATCTGAGGATAATATTATAAGGGGAATCGCCGCTGCCCCCGGAATTACCATTGCCAAAGCGTTTCTTTACTCCAAAGAAACTGAATCCATCACTGTTGAGGATATAAGCGATATACATGAGGCTAAATCAAATCTAAGTGAAGCACTTGAAAAATCCAAACATGAACTGAGAAAAATCTTCGAGCTGGCAGTTGATAAACTTGGAGAAAAAAGAGCGGCGATATTTGATGCACAGATAATGATACTTGAGGATCAGATACTTATTAAAAATCTTTTTGAGAGGATTGAAAAAGAAAAAAAATCACCTGAGTTCATAGTTCACGATGAGATAACAAAATATCAGAATATTATGAATGCTTCCACCGAGTTTTACATGAAGGAACGTTCACAGGATATTGAAGATATCAAAAACAGAATCATTCGGAACCTCAAGAAAAAAAAGTGGAAATCCAAGATCAGCAACGATGTTATTGTAATAACAGACACGATAACTCCCGCTGACACCGTCTTATTTACAAGAGTTAATGTAAAGGGATATGTAACTAATTTCGGCGGTATCACATCGCACGCTGCTATTGTTGCCAGATCGCTTAACATACCGGCAGTAGTAGGAGCACACGATGCAACAGCTAAGATTGATTCGGACGATCTGATAATTCTTGACGGATATCATGGTGAAGTAATTGTAAATCCTTCCGAAGTGCAGCTTGATTTTTATAACGATAAAATAAAACAGCTTAACGATCTTGACAGCGAGCTGCTTAAATTAAAAGATGAAAAAGCAGTTACAACAGACGGTTTTACTATAAACGTTTTGGCAAACCTTGATGTTGACGCCGAAATTGAGTTTGTTCTTTCTCATGGAGCTGAAGGTATTGGCTTAATCAGAACTGAACAGCTTTTTAACGTGTTGGAAAATTTTCCCGACGAAGAAACTCAGTATAGAACGTATAAAGGGCTATCGAATAAGTTTTATCCTAAGCAAATTACGATAAGAGCGTTTGATATAGGTGGAGATAAAGTGCTTCCGCTTGATGTCAAAGAACCGAATCCGATGCTCGGATGGAGGGGTATAAGATTTCTTCTCGATCATGTAAATTTATTCAAAACTCAGATAAGAGCAATTCTCAGAGCTTCGGTTAATAATAACATCAGATTTATGATCCCGATGGTATCATCGCTTACAGAAGTAAAGAAAACAAAAGCGCTTATTGAAGTATGCAAGCAGGAATTGGCTCAGGAAAATAAAAAATACTCGGCTTTCGTTGACTTCGGTATAATGGTAGAAGTACCGTCTGCAACTCTGCTATTGAGAGAATTCGGAAGGGAAGTGTCGTTTTTCAGTATTGGAACAAACGATCTGATCCAATATCTGCTTGCTGTCGACAGAGGGAACGATATAATCAGTGATTCGTATGATGAGTTTCATCCGGCGGTAATAAGAGCACTGGAATATATTATGCATCAGGCGAAAGCTACAAATACCCACGTTAATATTTGCGGTGAGATGGCATCTGACCATTATGCCGTTCCGATTATTGTCGGTCTTGGCTTCAATTCGATAAGCATAAATGCTTCTTCAATTCCTTACATAAAAAAAATAATCAGGAGTTTTTCGTACAAGGAATGCAGAGAACTGCTTAAAGAATGTCTGAAATTAGAGACTGAGGAAGAGATTAAATCCAAGATAAAATCTTTTTATAACACGCGGCTTAAAGAAGACATCGATGAAATTTTCAAATCGGAATAAAATAGTGTCGATTTTTTACATTGTTTATTAGACCTCAGTTACTAATTTTGTCCCGACTTATTTACAATAAAATTAATGGTTCTTCTTTTGCATTCTTTTCTTAAAAAATATGTACTATTAATTTTCGTGCTCCCTACAGTGCTTAATGCACAATTTTATTTCTTTGGCAGGAATAAAATTCAATACGAAGATTTTGAATGGAAAGTTCTGAAAACCGAACACTTCGATATCTATTACTATAATGATTTTGAAGAGATGGCTGAAATCGGCGCATCTTATGCAGAAAAAGCTTTTGAAGAGTATAAACAAAAATTCAACTATATAGTAACCTACCGTATCCCGCTGATCTTTTATAATACTCATTTACATTTTCAGCAGACCAATACCAGACCCGGTTTTATTCCGGAAGGAGTAGGCGGATTTTTTGAATTTTTAAAAGGTAGGGTGGTTATCCCTTTTCTCGGTTCGCTTAAAAGTTTTGAGCATGTAATCAGGCATGAACTTGTACACGTATTTACAATCACTAAACTGATGAACAGCTATTCATCTCATAGAGTGGCTATGGAAACCTATCCACCACTTTGGTTTATTGAAGGACTTGCTGAATATTGGTCTACTCAATGGGATTCGCAGGGAGAAATGGTAATGAGAGACGCTGTTCTGAATGGTATTTATAATAATTTGTACGATATGCAGAAAGTACACGGAACGTTTATTATGTACAAGGCTGGACAGAAGTTTCTTGAGTTTGTTTCGGAAGAATACGGGGAAAATAAAATTCTGCACCTTCTGGATAATGATTGGCGGTTCAAAAAATTTAATGATTTAATGGAATTTGTTTTCGGAGATAATATCGAAAACATTAATAGCAAGTTCGAATATTTCCTTAAAAAGAATTACTATCCTTTGTATCTGGATCACGTTCCCCACAAACTTAACAGCATTAAATTAACGGAATTCGGATTCAATTTTTCTCCCGGATTTTATGATGATGGGAAAAGCAGGTCCGTTTATTTTATCGGTAACCATGATGGCTACTCCTCTTTGTACAGATTGGCACTTGATTCAACTTTTAATCCTATTGATGAACCAGAACTTGTAATAAGAGGGGAGAAGGAAGCAATATATGAATCCTTCCATTTGTTGAAACCTTCGCTTGCTGTTTCCTCAAAAGGTATTCTGGCATTTATTACAAAATCTGGAGCGAACGATAAAATTCATTTTTATTCCATTGAACAACAGGAATTAGTCAAGAGGTTTTCGAATGAGGAAATCATATCTATCCAGGACCCTGACTTTTCAAGTGACGGTACGCTGCTGATATTTACTGGAATCGACTGGAAAGGATACAATGATTTATACAGCTATAATTTGCATACAAATGAGTTGTCAAGACTAACAAATGATTATTATTCTGAATCTTCACCCAGGTTCAATAATGATGATTCAAAAATTTATTTTATATCCGACAGAACTGAAGGTATTTACAAACAAACAAACAATATTTTTGAATTTGATTTAACGACCTATCAGATCAAGTATCAGACATATCTGGATTCTGATATTAAAACTCTGTCAGTGAATAAATTTACTGATGAGTTGTTTTTTACATCAGATTATGACGGGATAGAGAAAATATGGAAACTTGTATTTGATAAAAACGAAGTACCGGCTGGCATGTTAAATATTACCAGTAACCTGACGACAATTTTTGATTTCATTTTTGTTGATTCGGATAAGATAATAACCTCAGCCATAGAGGAATTTTCATTTCAGTTTTATTTAAATGAAGTAAATGAAATTGAAGATTCTGCTGAAACTTATGTAACATTCGAATTCGACATTAAAGGCAGACCGTGGGAACCCGATAAAATTGTTATTACTTCCGAAAAAGACCGGTATGAATACGGCAAGGAATATACACTTGATTATGCGGTAAGTCAGGTTACAACCGATCCTGTTTTTGGAACCAGAGGCGGTGCGTTGCTTACACTCAGCGATCTTCTGGGTGATGACAGGTACCTCTTCCTTATATATAACACCGCTGAAATAAAGGATGAAATCTTAAAAAACTTCAATGTGGCAATTAGCAGGGTCAATACGAAATTCCGGACAAATTACGGGTATGGAGTATTCCACTTTAACGGGAGAAGATACGATATCAGAGAATCCGAACAATACTTTTATGAACGAAGTTTCGGAGGTTATCTGAGCGTGGTATATCCTTTTTCACAATTCCAAAGAATTGAATCGAGTGTTGTGGTTACAAATTCTGATAAAGAATTATTTTCCGATATCCTTCGCAGGAAAGCTCTGCTCATAACGAATACAATGTCGTTTGTTCATGATAATTCGATCTGGGGACCTACGGGACCTCTTGACGGCTCAAGATTCAAATTACTGCTTGCTTATACAAGTGATGTTAAATACAGCAACGTTAATTATTACTCTTTCATCGCTGATTACAGAAATTACTTCAGATTAAGTTATAGAAGTGCACTTGCATTTCGGGTATCGCTGTTTTATAATCATGGCAAGGAAGCCCGGAGATATTTTGCAGGCGGCAGCTGGGACCTGAGAGGATGGAGGAGATTTTCGATACGAGGCGAAAAAATGTGGCTTTCTTCAATTGAGTACCGTTTTCCATTAATCGACCAGTTTTATATGAAGCTTCCTTTCCTCTCTCTCGGATTTGCTAATATCAGAGGCGCTGCATTTGTTGATGCAGGATCTGCGTGGGATGAAGAATACAACGATACAATCGGCAGTGTGGGTGTGGGTTTTAGAATAAATTTCCTGAACGCATTGACTCTTCGTTATGATATCGGGAAAAAAATAAAAAATAATTTCAGTGATATACAAGAAGGAATGTTTTCTCAGTTCTTTTTTGGTTGGGATTTTTAATGAAGAATTATCTGCTGCATCTTTTATTATTTATTTTGTTCCTTTCATGCGGGAAACCGATCATAATAAAATTTAATGGTGAAAGGAAAGAGGAAGTAGTTACCTATAGCAGTTTTTTAGACGGAAAAAGATTTTTTATAGATAAATCAATATCGCCGGATTTTGAGGACTGGATTGTCTACGAAACAAGCGGGAGTTTTTCAAATTCTTCTATTATTAAATATGACAAAGCGTTATTTTCCGGGGATTTATCCGGCAATATTTATTATTTCAGTGATTCTTCAGACAGCAGGAGAGGTGTACTGAAGCATAAAGGTTCGATTGAAATATCACCTGTTATAATTAAAGGACAATTAATCTTTGCCGTTAATGAATTCAATCAAAAATATTCGACAATATATTTTTACAGCATTGGAACGGGAAAATATTTAAAAGAAATTAAGTTATACGATAATCTGCAGAATGAATTTGCAGTTTTGGACGATTCTTTTTTTGTTCTTACACAAAATGGACTCCTGATCAAATATGGTTCTTCAGGAAAAAAGGAATGGCAGCTGGAATTAGATGCTGAGGTATATTCCGATCCGATAATTAACGATGGAAAACTGTTTATTCTTACTTCTGATGGTTTTCTTAAAATAATAAGCGGCGGAAAGGGTAATCTCATCAAATCGCTTAAATTGTCTGAATCGTTTGAATCTGCTCCATATGTCTGTAAAAGTTATATTGTTGCATGCGATACATATGGAAATGTTTTTAAATATGATTATAACGGCGAACAGTTGCATTGGGAAAGTCATATTGGTTCAAAAATTTTAGCTGAACCGGTTGGAAATAACAGCAGGGAAATATTCATTGCTGATTTGTCTGGAAAACTCACTAAACTTAGCGGGGACGACGGCAGGATAGTATGGCAGTATAATTCTTCAGGCATCTTAAATACTGCTCCGCTAGTTTTTAATAACTTAATAATTCAGACTGATCAAAACAAAAAGGTACATCTGATTGATCTGAACGGGAATTCAGTAAAGATCATTTCGTTTCCCGGAAGGATAAAAATGAAACCTGCTTTTATAGATGGGGTTTTATTTATCGGAGGAGATGACGGGCTGATATATTCATATAAGGTAAATCCATTGTGAGACACTGCAGATACATACTGCTTTTATTTATTTTAATTGTCGAGAATATTGTCGCTCAGAACCTCTATAACCTAGTGGTAACTACTAATAGAGCTGAATCGTCAATTTATATCGATAATGAATTATGCGGATCAGGCAGTTGCATAATATCGGTTTTAGAAGGGACTTATCTGATCACGGTAATAGAGAATCATCTGATATGGAATGCTCAGACGATTATTGATACAATTAAAATTAGCGATGCAGGGCACAATGTTGTTAAAGAATACCATTTCAAAAACAAAGTCAGACTTACTACAAATCCGTTTGATGCCTCAGTTTATTTTAACAATAAGTTTTTTGCATATACGCCGTGCCTAGTACCACGGGGGATTAAATTGATAGATATTAAAAAAGAGAATTACAGATATCAGTCAAAAAATTTAGAAAATACAGGAAATATTGTTGATATTGATTTAACTCCGCTTGAAAAAATAAAAAATAAAGATGATTCATTTATAAGTTCCGGATGGTTCCCTGTACTTTTGGGGACTGCCTGTGCGCTGGGTGCCGCTGCTGCCTATTACAAACTTGAAGCGGATAAAAATTTTGATAAGTATTATAAGACTAATAACCGGAATTTATTGGAAAAAGTTGATAAGTATGATATGTACAGCGGAGTAGCTTTTGGCTTATTGCAAATAAATTTCGGATATTTGGCGTATAAATTTCTATTTGATAGCCAGTAAGACGGTAAATGTGTCCTGCCTCAAAGAAGTTTTGTTAACAATAATTTAATTTAATATAAATTGAAATTGACGTTAAGAAGAGTTTAATTAAAATTAATTATAAAAAACATTTGGAGAACAAAATGAAAAGATTTCTTTCGTTTTTAATACTTCTATCATTTGTGGGGAATTCATATTCTCAGATTTCAATGACACTCGGGGATGTGACAAGTACCTCTGGTGCAAATATTAGCGTGCCATTAAATGTTGAAAATTTTAATAATATTGGTTCCATATCTTTGAAGATTACATTCACTCCAGGTGTAATCAGCTATGTGGAGCTTCAGAACAGTCAATTCCAACCTATTGCTCTGAGTCACAATTCGAGTTCTGTTTCTATAGGATGGTTTAGTTTATCACCATTGAATGCAGGTACAGGAAAATTAATGGATATTATATTTCACTATAATGGCGGCACATCCGATATTGTATTTGATGCTGCCTGTCAAATAGCTGATGGTATCGGTGCAACATTAAATGTAACTTACAATAATGGTTCGATATCAGAAGGACAAGGCGGAGGTATTGGGACACCATTGCTTCAATCTCCTTCTAATGGTTCAGCAGATATTTCCCTGACTCCGACACTTGATTGGTCTGATGTTACAGGTGCTGATGAATACGAATTACAATTATCAACCAGCGATGTGTTTTTTGATACCATCATTGACTTAACTGGAATCACTTCATCCGGATATACAATCGGGTCTTCAGTTCTTGAAAACTCTATGGAGTATTATTGGCGCGTAAGGGCAATGGATGATTCTCAAACTGGAGACTGGAGTTCTGTTTTTAGTTTTACAACTGAAAGCGGAACGATTCCAACCGGTATTTCAATTACGATTGGAAATATCACTGCATCCCCAAATACACGAGTTACTGTCCCAATAAATGTTACAGATTTTAATGACATCGGTTCTATTACATTGAAAATAGGTTTTGATACAAGCAAAGTTACTTTTGTAGGAATAGAAAACGCTGCTGCTACCGGTTTTCAAGCTCTTTTTTCGGGGAATAATCTTAGTATAGGCTGGTTTAGTTTATCGCCTCTGAATTTGGGGAATGGCAAATTATTAGATCTCGTTTTTGATTATACAGAAAGTAATGTTCCGGTTAACTTTTTAAGTGGTACTGAAATTACGAATAGTTCTAACCAGATATTAAATACAACCTTAACCTCTGGCGTAATAACTGAAGGAGAACCGCTGCCTTTAGTTCCAACACTTAATTTACCAGCTGATGATTCTGTTGGAGTAAGTTTAACTCCCACACTGGGCTGGGCAATAACAGCAAATGCTGTGAGCTACTCAGTTCAACTTTCTGCAGACAGTAATTTTGTTAGCACTATAATTGACCAAGAAGGAATTACAGCAATTACTCTTGCTGTTTCTTCAGATTTGTTAAATTATAATACCAAATATTTTTGGCGAGTAAAAGCAACAAATACAATGGGATCGAGTAACTGGAGTGAAGTCTGGAGTTTTAGAACATTGCTTGAACCATTATCAGCACCTATTCTCGCTTCACCTACAAACGATGCTGTCGGTATAAGTATCAATCCCACACTAATATGGAATAGTGTAAATGGAGCAACGAGTTACAATATTCAATTATCTGTATCAAGTGAATTCTCAGATTTGATTATTAATGAATCCCAGGTAACCACCATTGAATATGAAGTTACAGGATCGTTGCTGAGTCATTCGACAAAATATTTTTGGCGCGTAAGTGCAAACGGAGCTCCCGGTACAAGTGCATATAGTGAGATATGGAATTTCACCACAATATTGACAACTCCAACACATGTATCACCAGCTGATGAAACTGAAGATGTTTCACTGACACCGTCTTTAGACTGGAACGATGTAGCATCAGCAACATCTTATAGAATTCAGATATCGCTTCCTCCAGACTTTTCAGAATTATCTATAGACCAATCTGATCTTTCAGTTTCGACATACACTGTTTTATCTGGAGTTCTTCAGGAAAACACAACTTATTATTGGAGAGTTAAAGCATCGGCGAATGAAAATTCAAGCAGCTGGAGCGATGCCTGGTCTTTTACCACCATGCTGGTTCCACTGGATACCCCGACCCTTGTTTCTCCGGTAAACAATACATTAGATATTGATCCGGAAGCAGTTACACTTGATTGGAATGATGTTACTGATGCAGTTAGTTATACATTAAATGTTTCTACAGATGCAGGTTTTACTAATAATATTATTTCTCAAGCATCAATTTCAGGTTCATCTTATAGTATTGCATCGGGAGTACTCAATTATGAACAAGATTATTTCTGGAGGGTGAAAGCGGTAGGAAACGGCAAAGAAAGTGGCTGGTCTGGCTCTTTTAAATTCACTACTTTAATTCAGCCTCTGCAGGCGCCAGCATTAATTGCTCCTGCTGACGGTGTTTCGAATTTAATTTTAACTCCTACTCTCGATTGGAGTAACGTTGCAACCGCAACAAGCTACGGACTACAAGTAGCAAGCGATTCTGATTTTAACAATAAAGTAATTGACGCAACAAGTTTAGGTGAATCTCAATATGCAATATTGGCAGGAACACTTACCGGTTCCACAACTTATTACTGGCGTGTGAATGCTGCCAGGGAAGGTGAAACTTCGGATTGGAGTGTCGTAAGATCTTTTACTACTGAACCTCCTACTGGTGTTACTACATTTATGAGCGGAATTCCAGAATCTTACACCTTGTTCCAGAATTATCCGAATCCGTTCAATCCGAATACTAAAATACGATATGCATTACCCGAAGCTTCTGAAGTATCAATAAAGATTGTTGATATGTTAGGCAGGGAAGTAAGTGATTTGTTCAATGGTTTTCAGTCAGCTGGTTTTTATGAGTTAAACTGGAACCCTGTAAGCATATCTAGCGGTACATATATCTACAGAATTAATGTAAAATCTGAATCAGGCAAAGAATTTTCGGATTTCAAGAAAATGATATTCATGAAGTAAATAAATATCCGGCTGGGTGAAAAAACTCAGCCGGAATCTTTTAATTCTATCAGTGGGCTTCAAGCCAGTTATCTCCAATTCCGCTGTCAACTACTACAGGAACTTTGAGCGGCAAAGCATTTTCCATAACACTGACAATTACTTTTTTGAGTTCCTGCAGTTCGTCTTTATGCGCATCAAATATAAGTTCATCGTGTACCTGCAGAATCATTTTTGTTTTACACTTTCTTTTATTCAGTTCATCATGGATTCTTATCATAGCAATTTTTATCATATCAGCAGCGGTACCTTGGATAGGCATATTAATCGCAACTCTTTCCTCGAATTGTCTTACAACCCTGTTATTACTATTGATATTTTTCAGGTATCTTCGTCTGCCTAACAGCGTTTCGGAATATCCGTTCTCTCTGGCAAAAACAATTGATTCATCCATGAACTTTTTAACATTCTTAAAAGTATTGAAGTAATTATCAATAATTTCCTTTGCATGCGATTGAGTAATTCCTAGTCTAGTCTTCAATCCGAATGCTCCAATACCATAAAGAATACCGAAGTTAACCTCTTTTGCTTTTCTTCTCATATCGGATGTTACTTCATCAGGCTTTACCTGGAAAACCAGTGCTGCAGTGCTCTTATGAATATCCTCTCCTTCGGAAAATGCTTTCATCAAGCCGGGATCTTCACAAATGCTAGCCATTATTCGCAATTCAATCTGACTGTAATCAGCGCTGAAAATTTTATAATTTTTATTGGTCGGGATAAAAGCTTTTCTAATCTCTCTGCCGAGTTCAGTTCGTATAGGTATATTCTGTAAGTTGGGATTTATACTAGATAGTCTGCCTGTTGAGGTAACGGTCTGATTAAACGATGTATGCAACCTTCCTGTTTTTTTGTGGATCAATTTCGGGAGTGCATCTGTGTAGGTCGATTTTAATTTTGCAACCTGTCTGTATTCAAGCAGCAGGTCAATTATTTCACTCTGACCTTTAAGCGCTTCGAGCGAACGGGCATCGGTAGAGTAGCCACTTTTAGTTTTCTTTGTAGGTTGCAGTCCTAATTTATCGAATAGTATAGATTGCAATTGCTTGGTTGAATTGATATTAAATTCCCCACCGGCAAATGTATAAATTTTTGCAGTGCAGGAAATCATGTTCTCCTCAAGTTCTTTACTTTGATTAAACAAAGCTTCCGTATCTATTTTAACACCTGTTCTCTCCATGTCTTCAAGAACTGCTACAAGAGGAAATTCAACTTCATAGGAAATACGTTCAAGTTTTTCATACTTGAGTTTCTCGGAGAACTTCTCAAACAGCCGGAAGGTAATATCCGCATCTTCGCAGGAATAATTGGATAACTCTTCCAGATCTGCTTCGAAAATCTTTTCAGGATCTTTTTTATCACCGATGAGTGTTGTAATAGAGATTGGTTTGTAATCAAGATATTTGCGTGCCAGCTCGTCCATGCTGTGTTTCTGGTCAGCATCCAGAATATAACTTGCCAGCATTGTATCGAAGTAAAATCCATTTACATTTATTCCGTGAGTCCTTAAAACTGCGATATCAAATTTACCGTTCTGGCATATTTTTTTAATCTTTTCGTTTTCAAACAAATCCTTGAAAATATTAATAAATTTTCTGATTGATAGTCTGCCGCTTAAATCAGAATGAAATAGTTTCTGATCATCCGATTCCGGCTGCAATGCTACGAAGTAAGCCTCATTAGCAGTTGTTGAAAAAGCGATACCTGCAAGTTGTGCTGTTAATACATCTAGAGAATTTGTTTCTACATCAAATACAAATTTTTCTGCATTCGATAGTCTTTCACATAGTTTAACAGCATCAATCTCTGTCAGGATTAATTTATAATCGGTTCTCGATTGATCAAATGATCCCGGATCCGATATATTCTGATCGATGTCCTCAAAAACGGACTTTTTCTTACTGAAAATTTTCTGAAGTTTGCTTCCGAATGTTGTAAACTCCAGCTCTCTGAATATTTCCATTAGTAATTCGTAGTTTGGTTCCGTGAATTTTGCTTCTTCAAAGTGGATTGTAATAGGTACATCAGTTTTTATTGTGGCTAGTTTCTTTGATAGAAATGCATTCACTTTATTTTCTAACAATTTGTTTTTTACACCTTTCTTTTCAATATGATCTATGTTTTTATAAATATTCTCAATGGTACCGAATTCTTTTATTAGCGGAGTAGCGGTTTTCGGTCCTATACCTGCCACGCCGGGGATATCATCAGAGGAATCTCCAACTAATGCCAGGTAATCCACCATTTGAGACGGATTAAAATCGTATAATTCGTTTACCTTTGATTCATCGATAATTATAATCTCATCTGTTGATTTGCCAGGTTTGATAACGTGGGTATTTTTAGTTATTAATTGTACATAATCTTTATCGGGAGTAACAGCATATGAATGAAGACCTTTCTTCTCAGCCATAAGGACAGCTGTTCCGATCAGATCGTCGGCTTCAAATCCGGGTTTAATTAACAATGGAATGTTGAAAGCTGAGACTATGTCCCTGATACGTCCGATTTGCGGTATCATATCCTCCGGCATCTCGGCGCGAGATGATTTGTATTTGTCAAATATTTCATGACGAAAAGTTTTTTCTTTTGAATCAGTGGCAACAACAAGATAATCAGGATTCGTATCTTCAATTATTTTGAACAGCTGATTCAGAAATCCGAATACCGCCGATGTGGGCTCTCCTTTGGAACTGGAAAGCGGACGACTGATAAAAGCGAAATAGCCTTTATACGCAAGAGCCATTGCGTCTATTATAACGAAAGTTTCTTTTGGTTTTGCCATAATACCAATCAAATAGTAAAAAATGATTATAATAAATTAATTTATTATTCTTACAATTGTTGTTAATTTCTCAAACAGGAATCTGATTTCTAAAATAAATTAAAAGATTATCATTATGAAGAAAACTCTTTTTATCCTCAGCTTATTATTATCTACGCTTATTTTATATTCTCAGGAGGTCTCACAGGATACTATTTACATAGCATCATGGAACGTTGAGAATCTTTTTGACAATTTTGATGATCCCGGGAAGAACGACGAAGAATGGCTTTCTGAAAGTGAGAGAGCATGGACAAATCAAAGAATTGACAGTAAAATGATGAATCTTGCTCGTGTTATTAAAGGTATGAATAACTTGAAAGGACCTGATATAATCGGTTTTCAGGAAGTTGAGCACAAACATTTACTGGATACCTTGTTCGCAAGGTATTTTGAAAAGGATAAATATGCAGTTGCATATGCTGAATCACCCGACAACCGCGGCATCGACTGTGGAATGGTTTATAACACTCTTCTTTTTGATTACATATGTACCGAGAATATACCAGTAATTCTTCATGACAAATATCCGACTCGCGATATACTTCACGTAAAACTTCTGTTAAAATCTGAAGATCTAATTCTACATACTTTCGTAAATCACTGGCCATCCAGAAGAGGCGGTCTGGAAAAATCTGAACCAAATAGACTGGCTGCAGCAGGCACGCTCCGTAAACTTGTGGATTCATTGAATAGTAGTGACGATTACCCGGCTATAATTATTATGGGCGATTTCAATGATGAACCTGATAACAGTTCTATCAAAGATATACTTGGTGCGGCTTACTTTAAGTGCGATTCAAGCTACACCACAGATATTACCTTATTCAATCTATCAGCCGATGAATTTATTAACGGTAACGGAACGTATCTTTACAGGGGCGACTGGAATATGTTGGATCAAATAATAATTTCCAATAAACTCGTCAGTTTTAGAAATTTACGATACGTTTGTGATTCTTTTGAAATAATTAAACCGGCAGAAATTATCACTCAATCGGGCAGATATAAGGGAGCTAGTATACCGACATTCGGAGGGAAATCATATCTTGGTGGCTATAGTGATCATTTCCCGGTTGGTATTAAATTAAAAATAATAAAGGATTAGTATGAAAAGAATTTTCTTGCTTTTTGGTTCAACAGGTGATCTTGGGAGTGGTGTTCTTGAAAGAATGTTGAAAAAGAATTTTGACAGGATATATCAGTTTAACAGAAAAGATATTACTGTCGATAATGACCCGAATAAAATTGAGGCTGTAAGAATACCGGATTTTACATCGGAAGATGATATGGTTAGTGCCTATGACAAGGTTGTAGTTGATTCCGAAACATTATTGTTTGCGTTTTCAACTGTAGGGGGTTTTTACGCTAATGATTTTATAGAAACAGAATACAGCGACTGGAAAAACAGTTTCGATCTTAATTTAAACACATCGTTTCTTATAGCCCGAGGATTTTTATACAAGGTCAGGGAATGTGCAGGCGGATCAATCTGTTTTACTTCAGCAATGACGAGTCTGAAAGCAGAGGAGAAAAAAAGTGCCTATGGGGCATCGAAATCCGCACTCAATTATCTGGTTAAAACCATTGCATTGGAAGCTGTAAAATACAAAGCAACGGCAAATGTTGTTGCACCATACATTCTCGATACACCGGAAAACAGACAATGGGTTGACGATCCCGGTAAAATGGTTAAGCCTTCAGATATTGGAGATTTGTTGGGTGATATTTTTGACAATTATAATATAATTAATGGCAATATAATTGAACTGACTGGGGACATTCGTAGTAGATGATTATGGTGTTTGTGGAGTAAATTCAGACAAATGTGGGCTAAATTATTTATTGACTTTTACACCCTAAATATATACTATTAACAGGCTCATTTTGAATATTTAACAACATTTAGAATTAATAAATAATCAACTTTGGAGGTTATCTCTCATGCAAATTTCAGAAATCATAGGGTTCTTTTCTTATCTTATTGCACAAGCCGAAGATGCAGGTGTTTTAAGTTACCTTCAAGAGAAATTTAATGCTGGCGGCGGTTTTATGTGGCCTATTTTGGCATCTTTGGTTATCGGCTTAGGTTTCTGTTTAGAAAGGATCTGGACTCTCTCTCGTGCAAGTATGAATACAAAAAAATTCATAATTAAAGTAAAAGACGCTTTGACAAAAGGCGGTGTTGAAGAAGCAATGAAAGTCTGTGAAAACACACGCGGTTCTATCGCTTCCGTTTTCCATGCTGGTCTTTTAAGAGCTGATGAAGGTGTTGAAGCAGCTGAAAAAGCCATTATGGCCTATGGAGCCATCGAAATGGGCTTCCTTGAAAGAGGTCTGATCTGGATTTCAACTTTTATTACTATTGCACCTATGCTTGGGTTTACAGGTACAGTACAAGGTATGATCGAAGCTTTTGATGCTATCGCTGAAGCCGCACAGATTTCACCCGGTATAGTTGCCAGCGGTATCTCTGTAGCGCTGCTTACAACGTTATTCGGTCTTATCACGGCTATGATTCTTCAGATATTCTATAATTACTTTGTTGCGAGAATTGACAAACTTGTTGCAGATATGGAAGAGAGTTCAATCGAATTGATCGATGCACTCTACGAAATGAAGAAATAATTTTCAAAATAAAATAACAAGAAGATTAAAATGGTTAAAATAAAAAAAGGCGGAACTAAAACTGCTGAGATTCCTACCAGTTCGATGGCGGATATAGCATTCTTGCTGCTGCTGTTTTTCCTTGTTGCAACGGTTATTGATGTTGATACGGGAATCGGTATAACGCTGCCTGAATATCAGGAAACGCCGGATAATGTTGTACCAATCTCGCAAGACAGGATGGCTGCGCTTTTAATAAACGAGAACGGCGATGTGCTTCTGAATAAGGAAATTATTTCAATCCCTCAGATTAAAGATAAATTAATATCTAAAATTGAAAGTAAGATTGATCTGCCCAGCAATAAAAAGCTGGTCGTTTCTATTAAAACTGACAGGAAGACAAATTATAATTTGTTCATGCAGGCTTTCGATCAGGTGAAAATAGCATACAGGGATGTAAAAAATAATCTTTCAATGAATATGTTCGGTGTTGAATTCGATGATTTGGCAGAAGAACAGCAGGAAGAAATAAAGAATAAAGTGCCTGAAGTAATTTCATTCGCTGAACCCGAAAAAATTAAATAAGGAATAGTTTATTATGAAATTCGCAAAGAAGAGAGCATCCACTAAACAGGAAATCCCAACTGCTTCGATGCCGGATATTGTTTTTATGTTGCTGTTGTTTTTTATGGTTACTACAACATTACGCGAAGTTGATGTTATGGTTCAGTTTAAATTACCCGAAGCCGAAGCTATTCAAAAGATAGAGAACAAAAGGCTCATCTCTTATATATGGATTGGAAATGATGGTCGTATACAGCTTAATGATAATCTGGTAAAATTGGAAGAAGTAAGAGAAATTATGTATAATAAACGAGTTGACCTGCCGAATGTTATAGTTTCACTGAGAATTGATAAAAATTCCGAAATGGGTATTGTAATGGATATTCAGCAGGAACTTAGAAAAGCTGATGCGAGAAGAGTGAATTATTCAGCAATGTTGAAACAATAGTTAAACAATATTTTGTTAATTTTGGGCAGGTTGTATATCTTATAACCTGCCTTTTTTTTTGAGGTTTTTATGACTTTAAAGGAAAAAATCAGTAACGATCTTAAAGAAGCGATGAAGTCGGGGGACAAAACAAGACTGGCTACAGTGCGCTCAATTCGTGCTTTGATTCTTGAATTTGAAAAAAGCGGCTCTGATTCTGAAATGAATCCGGATGATGAAATCAATCTCTTGACATCCGCAGCAAAAAAACGCAAGGACTCTATTGAACAGTACGAAAAAGCCGGCAGGATTGATCTTGCAGATCAGGAAAAAGCTGAACTGGAAATACTAACTGCTTATCTGCCTGCCCAGATGGATCCCGACGAACTTTACTCTGAAGTAAAAAAACTGGCTGAGGAATTAGGGGTAAGTAATAAATCAGATTTCAAGATTCTGATGCCTAAGGCTATTCAGAAATTTAAGGGTAAAGCAGACGGAAAATTAGTTAAAGAAATAGTAGAGAAAGTTTTGGAATAACATTGAATTATCTTGACTATCTAATTATTGCAGTTATAATTCTGGGTTTTATACTCGGTTTTAAAGACGGTCTAGTTCGTAAAATTATAGGCGTGCTTGGATTAATAATAGGCGTAGCTCTGGCATTCGAATACTCCGATGATATTGCTGTTTATCTGGCACCGTTTCTTAACGACGAAATTTATTTAGCCGAGTTGTTTTCAGGTTTTCTGATTTTTTTCATTACAATGATCCTTTTTGCTATTTTAAAACGGATTATTCATCCATTCGATAAAGTAAACAGGTTTATGAATCAACTTTTAGGGGGTATAGCCGGCGCAGTCCAGATAATATTTTTCATAAGCGGTTTTTTACTTCTTATGAATGTGTTCAGTTACCCGGATAAATCCGACAGATCCGAATCATTATTATATGATATCACTTATAGTGTAATTCCTTCTACCATTGACCTGTTTATGGGAAAGGACTCTAAAGCTCAAAATATTATTAAAGACTATATCGAGGAGAAAGAATCTACTCCTCAACCGGTGAATTAATATGAAGATGAACAAAAAAAGTCTTGAACTTCTTGAATTTCAAAAAGTCATTGAAGAAATAAAAAAGTATGCACTCACATCACTTGGAATAATTGAGATAGAAAATATACATCCTCTTAATGACCGGAATATTATTCTAAAGGAAAGTGAATATGTAACAGAAGCAAAGAAACTATTAATTCAGCTTGATATTCCTCCGATCGAATTCTTGCCGGATTTAAGAGAGTCCTTATCCAGAAGTAACGTAGAAGGTTCCGCCTTAACGATTAAGCAGATAATGGATATCAAAAAGCTCGCAGAGATTTCAAGAAGAATTTATCAATACCTGAAATCAGGAGACCCAGAGGGAATATTTTACCGCGACTATTCACAGTCATTATTCGTTGATAAGGTATTCGAACATCAGTTGACGGAAATATTTACAGACAGCGGTGAAATAAAAGATAATGCTACGCAAACTCTCCGAGATATTCGCAGACAGATTATTGAAAAAAGCGAACAACTTAGAAAATCTGTTGGCAGAATATTAAAAAAACTTTCTGAATCATATCTGGTCCAGGAAGAATATGTTACATTACGTGACGGAAGAATTGTTGTCCCGATTAAATCGGAACATAAGAGACATGTAAGAGGATTTATCCATTCGGAATCTGCAACAGGTCAAACCGTTTATATTGAACCAGAAGAAACACTTGATCTGAATAACGAAATATTGTCGCTTAGTTTTGCTGAAAAAAGAGAGATTGATAGAATACTTAAAAGTATTACTATGAAAATTGGTCAAGTATCGGCTGAACTTACAGGATCTTTATCTACGATAGGAAAAATTGATTCGATTTTTGCAAAGGCAAGATATTCTACTGAGATTATCGGAAGCTTTCCAACAATAGATGATAAGAAACCGTTTAATATTATTCAAGGAAGACATCCGATTCTTCTCAAAAAAATAAAAAGAAGTGAGACCATTCCTCTCGAGTTAAAGATAGAAAACCAGAAGGTTATACTAATTACCGGACCAAACGCTGGTGGCAAAACTGTGGTGTTAAAAACAGTTGGTCTTTTGACACTTATGGTGCAAGCAGGCTTACACATTCCGGCAGATCCGGATTCAAACTTTTGGATATTCAATCAGGTGCTTCTTGATATCGGCGATCAACAGTCGATTGAAGACGATTTAAGTACATTCAGTTCCCATTTAAGCAACATAAACTACCTGATTAATAACGCTGATCACAGAACCTTAATTCTTCTCGATGAATTAGGGACTGGTACCGATCCGGCGGAAGGTGCTGCACTTGCAACGTCAATATTGGTTAAACTGAGAGATCTGGGCACAACGGTTTTTGCAACGACACATCACGGCACACTGAAAATTATTGCAAGTGAAATGGAAGGATTCCAAAACGCTTCGATGCTGTTTGATTCCAAGGAGTTGAAACCGACTTATATTTTTTCGCAGGGGATGCCGGGTTCGAGTTATGCATTTGAAGTGGCCAAGAGAATAGGGTTAGATGACGATCTGCTTGAAACTGCCAAACAGTATATGGACAGCAGCAAGACAAAGGTAGAAGAATTTTTAATTGACCTTGAGAAGAAGTCAAATGATCTAAAGGATAAACTTGCTCAATATGAAAGAGAAAATTCAAGACTGAAGGGGCTTACAAATCTTTATTCTGAAAAGATAGATAAACTTGAAAAAGAAAAAAATGTAATATTAAAAAAAGCAAAAGAAGATGCAGAATTGTACCTGAAGAACGTTAACAGGCAGGTGGAAGCTGCAATAAAAAAAATAAAGGAATCAAATGCAGAGAAGGAAGTTATTAAAGCTGAAAAGCAGACTATTGAAGAATTGAAAAAGAAGACGAATAAAATATTTACAGAAAATAACTCAAAAACAGGTTTTAAAAAGGAAAGAGAATTAGCTGTCGGTGATTTTGTAAAAATTAAAGGAACTGAGACAACAGGCAAATTAATTGAAATAGACGGGACGAAAGGAGTTATCTTATCTGGCAGCATTAAGGTAAAATCAAAATTAGAGAAGCTTGAATACACGGATGAAAAAGATGTCAATTTACCGGTTCAGTCGAAATATCATTTGTCTTCAAATATTAATTCACTTAGATTAGACATAAGGGGAAAGAAACCGGATGAAGCCGAATTCGAAGTAATAAAATACATTGACGAAGCATATAGTAATGATATAAGAAGTGTGGAAATCCTTCATGGTAAAGGAAGCGGCTCGTTAAAAAATACTGTGAAATTACTGCTTGAGAAACATGAAGCAGTTAAAGAATTTCACTATGCAAATATTGAATACGGGGGTGATGGTATAACTATTGTTGAATTAAATTAGTTGAAGATGTTTAAAAAAATTCTGATTGCCAACAGAGGCGAAATAGCTGTAAGGATTATTAACGCATGCAAGGAATTGGGTATTAAAGCCTGCGTGATATATTCTGAAGCTGATAAAGACAGTCTGCATGTTTTGAAATCGGATGAAGCTTATTATATAGGTCCGGCGCCCGCCAGAGAATCATACCTTAATATTGATAAAATTATTGACACCGTTAAAAAGAATAAAATAGAAGCTGTACATCCGGGCTATGGATTCCTTGCCGAAAATGCCCGCTTTATAAAACGTATTGAGAGCGAAGGAGTTACTTTTATAGGACCACCTGCAGCTGTTGTAGAATTGATGGGTGAAAAAACTGCGGCAAGAAGGTTTGTGCAGGAGGCAGGCGTGCCTATAGTCCCCGGTACAACCCAATCAATAAAGAATAATAAACAACTGAAGGAAATTGCTTCTGAAATCGGATTCCCGATTATTCTTAAAGCTGCAGCGGGAGGTGGCGGCAAGGGGATGAGGATTGTAAGGAATGCAGAAGAACTTGAAGAATCATTTGAGAGAGCCGGAAGCGAATCGCTCAAAGCATTCGGTGATGACAGAATATATATCGAAAAGTACATTGTGAACCCGAAACATATTGAGGTACAGGTTTTAAGCGACAAACAAGGGAACCATCTTCATCTGTTCGAGAGGGAATGTTCAATACAGAGGAGGCATCAAAAAATTATTGAAGAAGCTCCATCTTCGAGCATCAATGAAAAATTGAGGGAGAGAATAACAACTGCTGCAATCAGTATTACTAAGGCATGCAATTACCTCAATGCGGGCACAATTGAAATGCTCCTTGATGAAAATAACAACTTCTATTTTTTAGAAATGAATACACGATTACAAGTTGAACATCCGGTTACTGAATTAATTACCGGAGTAGACATTGTAAAAGAACAAATCAGTATAGCAGCCGGCAATCCGATATCCTTCAGGCAATCCGAATTAAAAATGAGCGGATGTGCTGTCGAATGCAGGATCAATGCAGAGGATCCCCACGAGAATTTTCTCCCGTCTACAGGAACCATTTCAGACTTAACGCTCCCCAATATCCCGGGGATAAGAATCGACAATGGAATCAGAAACGGTTATACTATTACTTCAGTTTATGATTCTTTGATGATGAAGGTTATAAGCTGGGATAAAAGCAGAAGTGATAGTATAAAAAAGATGCAGTACGCTCTTAAAAATTTATCTTTATCAGGAATAATCTGCAATATACCGCTGCATCTTCGTGTGCTTAATTCCGATGAGTTCATTTTGTCGAGACATAGTATAAATTTTCTGGAAGGTGCATACGACCATTTAACGTCTTTCAGTGAAGTATCTGAGGGTAAAAATGTAGCTGCGTCAGCTATACTAGGCGCATATATCAAATATCAGAGGAGTAAATTAGCTCCGTCGAAGATTGGAAATAACGACCAAAACAAATGGACAAATTCTGATGAATTATAATATCATGGTTAATGAAAAATCATTTAAATTAGAAATGCAGTCGGGAAATTCGTACAAAATTGATGAAATAGTGCATAATACTAACGTTACAAAATCAACTGACAATAATTATATTTTAAATAATTCTGAAGGTGTTACTGAAGTAACTCATGTGAAATCAATAAACAATGAATTTGTATTTTTAATTGAAGGTGAGTATTATTTTGTTAAAATAAGATCAAAACTTGAGGAATTAAGCGAGAATATTCTTGCAAATGTTTATGAGCAGAGTGGTATAAAAGAGATCAAATCGCCAATGCCGGGTATGATATTAAAAATCGAGAAAAAAATTGGTGAGATTGTAGAAAAGGGAGATTATCTCTACATTCTTGAAGCGATGAAAATGGAAAACAGGATTAAATCGCATGTGAGCGGTACAGTAACTAAAATCATGAAGAAAACAGGCGAATCAATTGAGAAGAATGAGATACTTATGGTAATTGAATAACCGTTGAATATTTTCTTTTGTAAATCATTTAATTATATTCATCAAAACAAATTTGTTTTTAGGGTAGAACAAAAAAAGGTTTTTCCAGGCTTTCTTGGATACTGGTTCCTTTAAACGTATGCAAATGAGTTTAGCAAGGTTATACTGACTGTTTACAAATATGAAATACGAATCAAACTTTGAATCGATATCCATTGCACCTTTAGCACGACCTGAATAAATAGTAAACAAATTTAATGATGGCACAAAAAAATTAAATAACAAAGTAAATTAATTTATAAGGATTTCCCGAAATCCTTTTTAATGAGAGTAAAATGAAAAATCTAGTATTTATACTTATCCTTTTTCTTTTGATTTTCATATACGGTTGTTCACAATCTCAGGAAACTGCAAGATCTCAGGAAACTTTAAATGACAGTACAAATGTATACGTTTTCGACGATGTACAACTGGATGTTAAAGAAGAGACAGATATTGTACCGGAAAAAAATGAGATGGTTGAAGAAAATGAAGCTGAAGACACTAAAGAAACCGAACCTACTATATCTCAGCAGCCTGAAAAAGTAGAATTTTACATAGTCCAGGTTGGGGCGTTTACCAGCGAAGAAAGAGCTAAAAAATTTATTGAAGAGAATCAGAAACTGGTTGATAGTGAACTGAACTATCACTTTAGTGATAAGGTAAAACTTCATGTTGTTCAGTTACCACCGTTCAGAACCCGTGAAGAAGCGGAAGCTGCGAGAAATCGTTTATGGCAAACAGCACAGTTCAAAGATGCATTCATAGTACCAATTGAATAGTATGTCACCTTTATTATATAATGCCCTTGTTGCAGTTGCAAGTGTAGTCTATGTATTTGCAGTAGTTGCCTTAATGGATTTGTTAGTTCGTAAAGGATTTCCACAGGATATATCCCGCAAAATAGTACATATAGCCGCATCCTCATGGCTTATTTTCTGGGTGTTATACGATTCAACTCACTGGAGTTTTTATTTCAACATTGCACCGGCTGCCATCTGGTTCGTTTTATTAATAATCAAAGGTTTTTCAGCTGATGAAAATGATGAAGCGGTTAAAACAATGACCAGAACGGGAGACAGAAAAGAACTGTTGAAAGGTCCGCTCTATTTTACAATAATTATGATGATTATGGGAACTGTTTATTATAATTCTCAGATCTCTGCTATTACAATGGGTATATTGGGCTGGGGTGATGGTCTTGCTCCATTATTTGGGAAAAAGTTCGGCAGGCATACGTATAATTTCGTTTGTGAGAAAACCTGGGAAGGGAGTCTTGCTTTTCTCATATTTGGAATTGTTGGTGCATTTGTGTACAGTGTAATTTTATTCGGTGAACTGAATATGGTTCTTATTACCATATGCGCTGTTTTAACAACAATAATAGAAGCATTAAGTCCGAAAAATGCAGATAATCTTCTCATCCCGGCAGCATGCCTTATCTTATTTTACTTGATATAATACTTTAATAAATTGTAATTGAATACTAAATTTGTTATCTAAGTTTAATTAAAAAAATGGAAGAGGTATAAGTGGCATTTTCATTGAATAAAGTAATGCTAATAGGTAACCTGGGACAGGACGCCGAGCACAGATTTACCACTAACAATGTATCGGTAACTTCCTTCTCAATAGCAACTACTAACAGTTACAAGGGGAAAGACGGCAACTGGGTTAATGAAACAACCTGGCATAATGTCGTTGCGTATGGTTTATCGGATTTCTATAAAGATGCCTTGAAAAAAGGACGTAAGGTGTATGTTGAGGGAAGAATTAGTAAACGGGACTATACCGATAAAGACGGTATTAAAAGATATGTAACGGAAGTTATTGCAGAGCGGTTTAACGGTATTATTCCGTTGGATCAGAGGGACGGAATTGATAACGGATCTCAAAACGGAGATTTTGTATCTAATAAGGATAATATTGAGACTAATCCTGATGATGATCTTCCGTTCTAGTTCCAACAATTTTGTGCAACAATATGAGGATTAAAAGAGTTTTTGGATATTGATGCGTTTTACCAGTTTGTCTTTCTGATTATTACTATCCTTTTTTCAGCTTTCTTTTCAGGGTCGGAGGTTTCTTTATTTTCATTAGACAAGAAAAAAATATTTGAACTTAAAGACGGGAACACCCTAGTTAATTATATCTATCAACTCATAGATGCTCCGAGAAGATTACTGGTTACTATATTACTGGGTAATACATTATTTAATGTCGCAGCTTCAATACTGAGTGTATCCCTTGCGCTGAAATTTGCTGAATTATATCATATATCGGTTGATGTAATTTTAATAGTACAGATCGTTGTGCTTACAATAATAATACTATTAATTGGGGAAGTAACACCTAAAATAATTGCTGCAAAAAATCCCCTCCTTTTTGCAAAGATTGTGAGTATACCACTTTATTGGATCAGTGTAATACTTTTTCCGATCAGCAAGATACTTACCGATATAATAAAAGTTTCAACGTCGAAGATAAGATTCGATAAATCATCGACTGTAATTCTATCATCCGAAATTTCCGACCTGGCTGATTTAGGAATGGAAAAAGGCACACTGGAAGATGGTGAACACGAAATTATACACGGACTGGTTACATTCAAAACCATATTAGCCCGTGAAATAATGACTCCCCGCGTTGATATTGTGGCAATTCCTGTTACTGCTACTTACGAGGAAGTAATTGATATAATTATTAACTCAGGGCATTCGAGATTACCATTGTACCAGGATAGTCTCGACGATATTATAGGCGTGATTTATGCAAAGGATCTTCTGCCGTATATCGGCAATGAACAATTGAAAAAGAATTTATTCCTCAGAAAAATCGCAAGGAAATCGGTATTTATACCTGAAACCAAACACATAAATGAATTGCTGCAGGAATTCAGGGAAAGTAATACTCACATGGGAATTGTTGTTGATGAATACGGCGGCACTTCAGGTCTTATTTCACTCGAAGATATTCTTGAAGAGATAGTTGGCGAAATAAGGGATGAATACGATGTCGAGGAAAATGAAATAACAAGAGTCAATGATAGTACATATCTTCTTTTGGGAAAAGTTCCAATTGATGAAATGAATGAGTTGTTCGAGCAGGATTTCGGTTCAGAGAATGATGACTATGATACAGTAGGCGGTTTCATTTTCAACCACGCCGGATCAATTCCTCAAAAAGGTTATTCGTTTGAATTTCACAAATACAAATTTACTGTTGAGGAAGTTGAGAATAACCGAATAAATATTGTAAGAGTCGAAAAAATTAATTAAATGAAAAAAGGGTGTATTCTTAAATCAATATTTATTTTTGTAATAGTTGGCGGATCAGTAGTATATATTGTAAGAGAATACGGACGAGGGTTTTATGAATCCTCAAAGGAGAAATTCGTTTCGTCTGTACTCAACGAAATAGAAGATCAGATGGAAAGAATATCAGCTCACAGTTTAGATACCCAACTTTATAATTCGATTATGAACAGGATAAAAGATATAAAAGACTCGAAAGTTGATGACGTTAAACTTCAAATGAAATTATTATTCGGCGATGTGGAAACACTAGTATCCTTATCAAACGAAAAAATAAAAGAAAATGAATTATTAAAAAATACAATCAGGAAATATGAAGGAAGAAAGGAAAACAGAAATTAAAGTCGGAATAACCGTCCTTGCAGCTGTTATATTGTTTATATGGATACTCGGATGGGCCAAGAATTTTACATTTTCTGAGAAGCACTATGAAATCAGGGTCGGGTTTAATTCAGTGGCAGGACTCAGTGAAGGCGATCAGGTAACGATAAACGGAGTAAAAAAAGGTTATGTTGAAAAGATCGAACTGATTGACAATGATGCTATTACTACTTTAAAAATCGAGAATGATGTTGTTCTCTACAGTGATGCTAAGTTCAGCGTAATGATGCTCGATCTGATGGGGGGTAAGAAGGTTGAAATCAATCCCGGTGCTTCAGGGTTGCAGATCGATTTATCAGAATCGCATAACGGCAGGTTTCTCGGAGATATATCGTCTGCTATGGCTGCCCTCAGCAGTGTAGAAGGTGATGTTATTATTTTGATCAGGGAAGTTAAGGACGCTGTCGAAAAAATGAACTCCCGTTATCTGTCGGGTGATTTTCATGATAGAATAAGTAATACACTTAGCAATACTGATAGACTTCTGAGCAATATAAATGATCTTATAACTAATAACTCAGATGCAATTAGCAGCGTATTGGTTAAAACAGATACCTTATTATCCTCTACCAATAATTTAATGTCGAGCAGCCGCGATAGTATTGCAAAGGCAATTGAAAATCTGAATCATACACTTAAAGTAACTTCCGGATTTGTTGATGCTGTAAGTGAACTGATTGCCGAAACAAGAGACAAACGCAACAATTTAGGCAAAGCATTATACGATGATAAGTTGCTTGATAATCTTGAAAAAACGCTAAAGGATACCAATGAACTTTTAAAAATACTGCTTGATCAAATTAAGAACGAAGGGATAAATGTTGATGCGAACATATTCTAAATACTTAACCGGATTTGTAATTGCATTATTTATCAACGGAGTTACATACGCATCAAAGTATCCTTCACACGGCAGTAAAGCAATGGTTGTAAGTGAAAGCAGTTATGCTACTGATGTTGGTTTGCAGATACTAAAATCTGGTGGAAACGCCATTGATGCTGCTGTTGCAGTTGCTTTCACTTTATCTGTAACATATCCCGAAGCCGGCAACATTGGCGGAGGCGGTTTTATGGTAATACATCTCGCAGATGGCAGGAATACGACAATAGATTTCCGCGAGAAGGCGCCTGCAAATGCATTCAGGGATATGTATATGAATGATAAAGGTGTATTTGAACAGTCATTAAGTCTTCTGGGATGGTCTGCAGCAGGAGTCCCAGGAAGTGTAGCCGGGTTACTATACGCTCATCAAAAATATGGTACAAAACCTTTAAAAGAGTTGATAGACCCTGCCATAAATTACGCTGAAAATGGATTCAGACTGGATTATTCATTATCCGGGTTGCTGAATATTTACAAAAAATATTTTGTAAAATTTGAATCCACTGCAGAAATATTTGTGAAAGATACTTTGTGGAAAGAAGGGGATTTATTAGTGCAAAAGGATCTGGCAAATACATTAAAACTGATTCGGGATAATGGACGATCCGGATTTTACAGCGGTAAAATAGTAGATATGATTGTAAAGCAGTCTGAATCCAATAATGGCTACTTTTCAAAAGAAGACTTTGAAAAATACCACCCGGTTGAGAGAAAAGTTGTTACAGGATATTATAAAGATTACAAGATAGTGTCGATGGGTCCCGCTTCCTCTGGCGGTATTTCACTGATACAGGCTTTGAATGCTCTTGAAAATATCAGTATAACAGATGATATGTGGGGCGGAAGCTATTACATTTCGACTCTCAGCGAGATTCTGAAATACGTCTATGCAAACAGGTCTGAACATCTTGGTGACATCGATTTTTATCCGGTACCACAAGAGTTCCTTGTTTCGGAAAATTACGGGAAAGAAGTTGCATCAAGAATTAAATATAGACCTGTTCCTTCAGAAGAGATTTCTGCGGTGGATATTAACATTAACGAAGGGGCAGAGACAACGCATTTTTGTGTACTTGATGAGTTTGGTGACGCCGTTTCTCTCACAACCACTATAAACGGGTTATTCGGTAATAAAGTTATTGTAGATGGTGCAGGTTTTTTCCTGAATAATGAGATGGATGATTTCAGTGCTAATCCGGGTGTCCCGAACAGCGATGGTCTTTTGGGCAGCCAGGCTAATTCAATTCAGCCGGGTAAAAGAATGCTCAGTTCCATGACACCATCAATAATCCTTAAAGATGATAAGCCTGTATTATTGATTGGCGCACGGGGAGGCAGTACGATTATTACAACGGTTCTTCAATCCATCATAAATGTAATCGAGTTCGGAATGAATATACAGGAGGCAATTGATGCACCCCGTTTTCATCATCAATGGATGCCTGACCAGATTGACTATGAAAAATTCACACTCTCAAATGATGTTAAAAAGAATTTAGTTGATATGGGATTTATTCTGGGAAGAGAAAGAACTCTTGGTAAAGCCACAGGAATTCAGGTCGATTACAAAAACAACATCATTTATGGAGCTTGTGATTCCAGGGGTGATGGTAAAGCGGCAGGTTATTAGAATGATACTTGGAGTCGGTATAGACATTATTGAAATAGAAAGGATTAGGAAAAGTATTGATAATTACGGCGAGAAATTTCTTAATAAAATTTATACCAATAATGAACTTGAATACAGTTCGCAGAAAGTTAATAAATATCAGCATCTGGCTGCAAGGTTCGCCGCAAAGGAAGCAATAGCTAAAGCTTTATCTTATTCAGGGGAAGAAGGATTTAACTGGAAAGATATTGAAATTTACAATGAGAAAAACGGTATGCCAAAGGTAAAGTTGTTTAATAAACTCAACAACCTTTTGGGAAGCGATAAGATAATACATATCTCTATGAGCCATTCAGAAAATTATGTTACTTGTTTTGCTCTGCTCGAACTGAAAGAAGGTAACTAATCTATTGCTTTCGAAGGAAGGGTTACAATGAATCTCGACCCCTTTCCTGATGTTGATTCCACTGAAATATCACCGTTATTTTTACTTAAAAACTCTTTGCACAGTATCAGTCCCAATCCCGTTCCGCGCTCTCCCGCAGTTCCGTTCGATGAAAATTTACTGTCAATGTTAAACAGCCTGCCGAGAGTATCTTTGTTAATACCAATGCCGTTATCTTCAACAACAATTCTGCTATGGTCACCATTATGATCGGAATAGATTTTTACTGTTCCTCCTTCATTTGTAAACTTGACTGCATTTGTTACTAAATTTCGCAAGACAGTTAGTATCATTTCTTCATCGGCATACACGGTATCATCATTACTTACATCGTTTATAAATGTTATACCCTTAAGCTGAGCGGATAATTTCGAGTGTTTTAATATACCATTAGTAAGGTCTTTTAATTTTAAAATCTTTTTATCCAGTTTAATATCATCCATCTGTGTTTTTGACCAGGCAAGGAGATTTTCCAGAAGGAAATATGTGTTTTCCCCGGAATTATAAACATCATCTATAAGCGCAAGAATTTCATCTTTACTGAAAGAATCGCTGTCCTCTTTAATCATACTGGTTGTGCCTATAATGGCAGCGAATGGATTTCTCAGATCGTGTGCAAGAATAGCAAAAAACTGATTTTTTGTTCTTATTTCGTTTATTTTTTGGTCAAGATCATGGTAAGCTTTTTTTAATTTTTGTGTCAGTTCGAAAGATTCCAGTATAATAGGAATCCATAATATAAAACCTGTGAAGAGACTGAAACTGCCGAATGTATAACCGATAATTTTTTCGAGTATTGCCTGTAATGGTGTTGGTCCAATAATTACATAAGCGGCTAATTCAGAAAATTCATCAGTAATATCAATAAGGCTTCCGAAAAAAAGCAGTCCGAATCCCAGAACAATAAATATCCAGCCTCTCTGCTTTAAGATATTAACTTTCCTGCCTTTATAAACCATAAACACGAATATCAAACCAAAGAACGCGGCACGAATTATTTCAAGCAGAATTATATCCATTCAAGTAATCATACTTAAAATTAAATTGAATAAAAAATAAGTGATTATCAGACAATATGAAAGCGCATTTATTATTTAACATTTTTGTGAACTTTCTGAGTATATTTATGTTTGTAAAAACGACACATTATCTCAATAGAAAGGAATATTTTGAACGAAAAAAGAGTAATTGTTGCAATGAGCGGCGGTGTTGATTCCTCTGTTGCTGCAGCCTTACTGCATAATGAAGGCTATGAAGTTATCGGAATTACCATGAAAACATGGGGATTTATGGAAGTAGGCGGGGCACCCAAACATGAATCCGGGTGCTGTTCGCTCGATGCCATTTTTGATGCGAAAAATGTTGCAAGTAAATTCGGTATACCGCATTACACAGTTGATTTTACAAAAGCATTTGAAGATGCAGTAATAGAAAATTTTATAGATGAGTACATACATGGAAGGACTCCCAATCCTTGTGTAGTATGCAACAGAAAGATAAAATGGGAAGAGTTACTTTCTAAAGCTG
Organism: Melioribacteraceae bacterium; assembly: GCA_016927595.1. Classification (GTDB taxonomy): domain Bacteria; phylum Bacteroidota; class Ignavibacteria; order Ignavibacteriales; family Melioribacteraceae; genus PGYT01. Next base: position 108,801 of record JAFGMI010000012.1, read on the forward strand.
ACTCGCTTGATGCTAAATATGTGGCAACAGGTCATTATTCGAAAATCGAATATAATGAACAGAATCAAAGGTATTGTCTGCGCCGATCTGAGGATGACAGGAAAGACCAGACATATGCACTATGGGGAATAACTCAGGAAAGTCTAAGCCGGACACTGCTTCCTCTCGGTGAATATACAAAGCCGAAAATTAGAGAATTAGCTGAGAAATATGGTCTTAAAACAGCAAACAAACCCGACAGTCAGGAGATATGCTTTGTTGCTGATAATAATTATGAACGATTTCTGCGCGAACGTGTTCCGGATTTGATTAATAAAATTGACAGTGGCGATATAATCTTTAAAGGTAAAAAAGTCGGGGAGCACAAAGGTATACCATTCTATACTGTAGGACAACGGAAAGGTTTAGGTATCGCTCTGGGAAAACCTGTTTATGTTAAGGAAATAGACTATGATAATAATATAATTGAAGTTGGGGAAAAAGATGATATTCTTGATAACATGGTTTATGCAACGGATGCTAACTACATAAGTATAGATAAGTTAGAGCCTGCTTCTTTGGTAATAGCAAAAATACGATATAACGACAAAGGAACGCCCGCACAGGTTATCGAAGCAGATTCGCATTGTTTTAAGTTGAAATTTTTATATCCCAAAAGCGCCGTTACTCCGGGTCAATCTGTGGTTGTCTATGATGATAATGGGTATCTTCTTGCAGGAGGTATAATTACAAAGTCAAATTAAACAATCGTTGGACACAGCCTTGTTATAGAATATAAAAATTTATAATATTAGATCGATATTTAAAAAAATACTTTATTAGAGGGGAATGTCTTCGAATCTAATCATAAACAAAACGGCGCTTTAAATGCCAGAGTTTTACTATTAAATCAAAGTTACGAACCAATATCAATCTGCAACGTAAAAAAAGCTATTATACTTTTATTACTGGACAAAGCAGAATTAGTTAAAGACAACAGCAATAAAGTTCTGCACTCTGCAACTCAAAATTTCCAATGGCCGTCAGTTATAAGGTTGAATAATTATATCAAGTTGCCTTATAAAGATATAATACTTACCAGAAAAAATATTCTCAGAAGAGATAAACACAAATGTGCATACTGCGGCAGAAGTGATTTGCCACTTACAATTGATCATGTACGCCCTAAAGCAAGGGGAGGAAACGATAGCTGGGAGAACCTTGTATCAGCCTGTCTGCCCTGCAACAACAAAAAAGGTGACCGGACACCTGATGAAGCCGGAATAAAACTGCGTATCAAACCGTATAAACCAAATTATATCATGTTTATCATTAATTCAGTTACACGGATTGATGAAAACTGGAAGCCTTTCCTCTATCAATCATAATCAAAACCTGTTTTTCTGATTAGAAATTTCATTATCTTTAATCTTATTTAAAAAAAATTTCTGAAAAAACAATTGGTATTATGGCAAAAAAAAGAATTTTAAGTGGTATGAGACCCACCGGAAAGCTTCATTTGGGACATTATGTCGGTGCTTTGGAAAACTGGATTAAACTGCAGAATGAATACAACAGCTTTCACCTGATTGCAGATTATCATGTATTAACCACAGATTTAAATACAGATGAAATTTACCATAATTCTATTGAAATGGTTATTGACTGGCTGGCATCGGGACTTGATCCGGATAAAAGCCCTTTTTTCAGGCAGTCTCAAATTAAAGAGCATGCCGAACTGAATTTATTGTTTTCTATGCTGATTACCAAAGCCAGGCTTGAACGAAATCCGACTCTTAAGGAACAGATAAGAGATTTAAATATAGACAATATTATTTTCGGACATTTAGGCTATCCGGTCCTGCAATCTGCAGATATTCTGCTTTATAAAGGGAATGCAGTGCCTGTTGGAGAAGATCAGGTTCCTCATGTTGAAATTACACGCGAAATAGCACGTAAATTCAATAATCAGTACGGTGAAGTATTCCCGGAACCCGAGCCGCTTCTCACCAAATTTGCGCGTCTCCCGGGTTTGGACGGCGATGCCAAAATGAGTAAATCGCTTAATAATACAATACTGCTATCAGATAAACCTGACATTGTGCAGCAGAAACTCCGGAAAGCCGTAACTGATCCTCTGAAAGTGCGTAAAAATGATCCGGGCAGACCGGAAGTATGTTTGGTTTTCACCTATCATAATAGATTTAATCCCGGGGAAGTAAAAGAAATAGAAGCCGGATGCAGATCCGGGGAACTGGGATGTGTAGAATGTAAAACAAAATGTACTAAAATGATTAACGAATTCCTTGAGCCGATAATTGATAGGAGAATGAAATTGGAAAATGATTTAAGCAAGGTTAAGGACATACTTGTCGATGGTGAAAAAAGAGCAAAGGATGTTGCAGTATCTACTATGGATGATGTACATAAAGCAATGAAAATGGGTTAGAGAATTGTATAAAATTAAGCTGCAAAATTTCGAGGGTCCGCTTGATCTGCTTCTTTTTTTTATTAAGAGGGATGAACTGGATATATATGATATCCCGATCTCCTATATTACCGAAGAGTTCATGAAGTATATTGAGCTGATGGAGAAACTTGATCTGGAAGTTGCGGGTGATTTTATTCTAATGGCTGCTACATTAATGCAGATTAAGGCTAAGATGCTTTTACCCAAGGAGAGGGATGAAAAAGGAGAAGAGATCGATCCTAGAGCTGATTTGATTGCTGCTTTGCTGGAATATAAACGATATAAAGAAATGGCTGAGGAGCTTTCAATCAGCGAATCCAATCAAAGAAAGCTTAGCTTCCGCGGTTATTATTCAGCGGATAATAAAGAAGCCCCTGAGGACTTGAACCTGCTGTTGAAGAACGTTACACTATATGACCTGATGAAGGCTTTTAAAGCAGCACTTGCTGAAAGACCCAGGGAAGCTGTTCACCAGATTCAGAGACTTAATGTCACTATAGAAGAGCAGATTGAATTTATCATTAACTCGCTTGATAAGAGCAACGAAATTAGTTTTATACAATTAGTTATCGAGATGCGCGAAAAGATCAGAATCATTGTCACATTTGTTGCCCTGCTCGAATTGGTAAAAATGGGAAGAATCGGGTTGAAAGAATCGGGCAGTTTCAATGATTTTATTATTTACGGTCTGGAAGAAAATGGATAATATATATATATCGGTTATTGAATCGCTTATTTTTTCTTCTGATGAACCCATATCTCCATCAGAGGTTATAAGGGCTATACAGGAAATCGACGGCGAAGATATAAGCATAACAAAAGAAGACATCGAAAAAACGGTTGATGAACTGAATGAAAAATATACTGCCGGAGAAAGATCATTCCAGATACTGCGGCTTGCCAACGGATTTACACATGCAACACGTCCGGAATATGCAAAATATGTGGGTTATCTCTCATCTGTAAAAAGTAAAAGAAGATTAAGTCACGCTGCTCTTGAAACGTTGGCTATTATTGCTTACAAACAACCGATTACTAAGCCAGAAATTGAACAAATAAGAGGAGTTAATTCAGACTATATGCTGAACACTCTGCTTGAAAAAAATCTCGTTACAATTAAAGGAAGAGCCGATACTGTGGGCAGACCCTTACTCTATGTAACAACTGATGAATTCTTAAAGTACTTCGGGTTAAACAAAATAGAGGATTTACCGAAACCACGTGAAATAGATGAGATAATGCAGGATGAAGATTTTATTGAACAGAAAAGAAAAATTATGATGAATGAAATTGAAGAAATTATTGAAAATGAAACTGGTGAAGCTGATAACCGCGGATCTGAAAATACGAGCGGAAAAGATGAGGCTTAATAAATATCTTTCTGAATCGGGAGTTGCATCAAGAAGGAAAGCCGATGAACTTATCGGGCAGAGGAGAGTAACAGTAAATAACAATATTATTACGATATTGGGTTTACAGGTCGATCCTGAGAAAGATGATATAAGAGTCGATGGAGAAAAAATAAAGCCTGAAAAAAAAATATACTATCTTCTCAATAAACCTAAAGGCTATGTAACAACTACCAGTGATGAGAAAGGAAGAAAAACCGTTCTGGATTTGGTAAGGACAAATACAAAAATATTTCCTTGCGGACGACTTGATTACAATACAACCGGAGTTCTTATTTTAACTAATGACGGTGAATTTGCTAATTTTATTATGCATCCTTCCAACAAGATCAGAAGGGAGTATTTAACGAAACTTAGTGCCCCTTTATTACGTGAGCATAAAATAAGATTTGAAAAAGGTATTGTACTTGATGGACGAAGGAGTTATTTCAGTGATATTACTTTCCCAGTTCAGAACAATTACAGATGGGTAAAGGTAACTACTGTTGAAGGCAGAAATCATTTCGTAAAAAGAATGTTCAAAGCTTTGGGATACAGTGTTCAGGAACTCAAACGGGTTTCGTATGGTACCTTCAATGCGGATAATATGAAAACGGGGCAATCACGTATTATCGATAAAAAAGAAATAACAGAATTTATGAAAGCATATTCAAATTAATCGGAGGATTCTTTGGATCAGAATAATGTAAACGTTGATGTCAACGATTTAATTAAGCGCAGACTTGAAGAACTTGAGAAATTATCTGAACAGAATTTTGAAACATACGCATATGAATATGATGTTGATTCATTTTCGTCGATCATAAAAAGCAATTATGCAGAACTTGAAGGGCAGGATGTAAAGATTGCAGGCAGAATAATGGCAATAAGAAGAATGGGGAAAGCTTCATTTGCACATATTCAGGACAAACATGGGAGGATACAAATTTATTTAAAGAGAGATGACATCGGCGATTCTTACAACGCATTCAAATTGCTGGATATAGGCGATATAATAGGAATTACAGGTTACGTGTTCAAAACAAAAACAGGTGAAATATCAGTACATGCCAGGGAACTAAAACTCCTGGCAAAATCAATACGACCTATCCCAATCGCTAAAGAGGTGGTTGATGAGAACGGCAATAGAACCGTATACGATCAGTTCGCAGACAGGGAATTGCGTTACAGGCAGAGATATGTCGACCTAATAGTAAATCCTGATATTAAGGAAGTATTTAAAAAGCGCTCGGCTATAGTATCACATATCAGAAAGTTTCTGGATGAGAACGAATTTATAGAAGTTGAAACTCCTGTTTTACAGCCGTTATACGGCGGGGCAGCAGCGCGACCTTTTATTACGCATCACAATACGTTGGATATGAGACTCTATTTGAGAATTGCTGATGAGTTATACTTGAAGAGATTAATCGTAGGCGGATTCGATCGCGTTTATGAAATATCCAAGGATTTCAGAAACGAGGGTATCGATAAAACACATAATCCGGAATTTACAATGCTTGAATTATATGTGGCTTATAAAGATTATAACTGGATGATGGAATTTGTTGAACAGATGGTAGGGAATGTCTGTAAAGAGGTTTTCGGAAAAATGGAATTTGAAGTAGAGGGTAAAAAAATAGATTTCACCGGACCATGGAAAAGAGTATCTATGGTGAATGAAATCCAGAAACATACCGGTATAAATGTTATCAGTAGCTCAAAAGAAGCACTGCAAAAGGAATTGAAAGAAAGAGGTATTGAACTTAATGGTGGTGAGAGTAAAGGGAAGATGATCGACCAACTATTTGAGGCTACTATACAACCCGGTTTAATTCAGCCGACTTTTGTTATGGACTATCCTGTTGAATTATCTCCGCTAGCTAAAAAGCACCGGAGCAAGGAAGGTCTTGTGGAGAGATTCGAAGGTTTTATCCTCGGCAGGGAGATATGCAATGCATTCAGTGAACTGAATGATCCGATAGATCAGCGTCAAAGATTTGAAAGTCAAGCCCGTATGGGTGAAGAAGGTGACGAGGAGGCTCATTTGATTGATGAAGATTATATAAAGGCAATGGAGTACGGAATGCCTCCCACTGCAGGATTGGGTGTAGGCATTGATAGACTGGTAATGCTCTTAACAAATCAACCGTCAATCAGGGATGTTATACTATTCCCTCATATGCGACCTGACAAAGGATAGTTGTTTATGTCACCGGTCGTTTAATGCTCAGATTAAATTTAATAGCGATAATTTTTTTAATGTCAGCATGCTTCACACGTGCTCAGCATTTTACTGATTCATCAGATTTTAATAATATTAATATCAAACCCCTCTCACTTTATGAAACTCAATATCTGATGAGTAATATTTCATCAATGACTGCGAAGGGACTTACTACATATAATCCACTTGAATCAAAAATAAATTACAACAGATTATTGCTTTTCGGTGGAGTTGCATTAGGAGTTGGGACAGTTGTACATATTTATCAGTCAAATGCATGGTGGCAGGAACAAAGTAGTAAATTCAGGATAGTAAATGATTGGAATTACGCATTGTGGATTGATAAAGTAGGTCATTTCTTCGGAACTCATTTGCTGGCTCATGCCTTTTCCGGTGCATATGATGCGGCTCAGATTCAGGCTGAAGAATCAGCTGTTCTTTCAGCTGTTTCGGCGCTTGCGTTTGAGTTGTTCATTGAAATAGAGGATGGTTTCGGACCGGATTGGGGTTTCAGCCCCGGCGATGCTTTGTTCGATGTTCTGGGTTCAGGCTTTTACGTTTCACAGTATTACTATCCTTTTTTAAAAAATATTCAGCCGAAAATAAGTTACTATCCTTCTGAGGAGTTCAGAGAGGGAAGGCATAAATCAGGTATTATAATTGATGATTATGAGGGGCAGATTTACTGGATGGGTATTCGGGTGAAGAATATTTTACCTTATCAAATGGCAAAGTATTGGCCTTCATATTTAATGATTTCTGTTGGAATGGGTGTCTCAGATCTGGATGGGAAAGGGAATGGTATAAGAGAATTCTATGTTTCATTGGATTTGGACACTGAACAGATTCCGTTGTATGGAGGATTCTGGCAATTCGTAAAAAATACTCTTAACTATATTCATTTCCCGATGCCTGGTATTCGTATCACACCGAAGACAGCTTTTTTTGCAGTAGTATTTTAAGGTAGAATTTGAAATTCAGTATTATAATACCCACTCTAAATGAAGAGAATTTACTTCCGAATCTTCTTGGCCAGATTGTGTCAGATAAACTGAAAGCTAAATACGATTACGAAATAATTGTCTCTGACGGGGGGAGTAATGATTATACAGTTGAATATGCGCTTAAATATTGTGATAAAGTAGTTGTGCATAAAGAAAAATGTAAACAGAATATATCAGAGGGAAGGAATAAGGGTGCTGAAGTTGCTGAAGGTGAATGGTTGATATTTTTAAATGGTGATGTTATAATATCTGATGTTGATCTTTTTTTCAGACTATTAACAGAATTATCATCAGACAATAAATATGCTGGTATCACTTTGAAAGTAGATGTAGAGGACAAAGAAAAAACGATGAGCGATAAAATATTTCTTACCTTTTATGATTACTATTTTCATTTTCTGAATATTGTTGGAGTCGGAATGGGCAGAGGTGAATGTCTCATTTTGTCAAAAAATTCGTTTAAAGAACTTAATGGGTTTAATAGTAATCTAGCAGCCGGTGAAGATTTTGATCTTTTCAAACGTCTCAGAAGGAAAGGAAAAATTTATTATTCACACAAACTATGTGTTTACGAATCACCAAGGCGTTACAGGAAGTATGGTCACTTAAAAATATTTTTTACCTGGCTTGCGAACAGCATTTTTGTAATATTTAAGAATAAGTCTTTATCGAAAGAATGGGAAGAAGTACGTTAAATGAACCTTAAAAAGATAATAATATTGTTTTTTATTCCTTTCGCCATAACCTTTGCACAAATTGGCTACGTCGATGTTAATGAACGGGTTTATTCGTTCCTAAGCAGGATGAATACTTTAAACCTGCTGGAAAACTACAGTGAATTTGTTCAGCCGAAGTCAGCCAGAGAAATAGCTTCGCAACTTATAACTTTAGCAAATAAAAAAAATCTTCTTAATCCGGTAGATAAAAAAATACTAGATGAACTTTTGACTGACTACGAATATGTAATGAGAGATTCGGTAAGTTTTTACTCCAGTTTATTAACTGAAATGGATTATAATCATTTTTACACTTCTTCTCCAAAATATCTTTTCTTTTCATACGATTCGGGTGGATTTAGTTTTTATTCAAATCTCATAATCAATAATCAATACATATTTAACAGCAATCCTACGAATCATAAAAACCGAACAGTAAATATTATTAAATATGGCGGGATTGTTGGAGGCACCCTCTACAATAATCTGGGCTATAGAATCAAAGCTACTAACGGAACATTTTTCGGGAATAGAAATCTTGCAGAATTGACTGGCAGTCTGAAGTACAACTTTAAGTTCAGATATGATCAGATTGAATCAGGGGGGGTAGATTATTTTGATGAAACCGAAGGATACTTTTACGGCGATTGGGAACATTTTAGATTTAAAATCGGGCGAGACAGGCTGAATATTGGTTACGGTGAGATTAAAAGTATAATAGGAAATAACGCGCCTAATTTTGATTTTGTTCAGTTAGAAATGAATTACGGAATGTTTAATTTTTCCTTTTTCCATGGGAAATTACTCGGAAGGCAGACCGAATATTTTCATCCTGTGCAGGGTCAGATAAAAACAATCACGGATAAATATTTCGGTTACCATCGGATGGAATTGAATTTCGGAAGACATTTAAAACTTGGAGCAGGCGAAATTATTATCTATTCCAAAAGATCAATCGATTTTTCATATCTGAATCCTTTTAACTTTTATAAAAGTGTTGAACATGCAAATCAGGACAGAGATAATTCGATGCTCTTTTTCGATTTCAGAAACAATTCGTTTAAAGGATTAAAACTATATGCGACTATTCTGCTTGACGATATAAATTTCGAAAAAATAGGGACAAATTTTTACGGAAATCAGATGATGCTCGATGTCGGAGGGAAGATTATTCCGGGCTACAGGATAATTCCGGTAGAAATCGAAATGCAATATTTAAGAATTGATCCTTACCTATATACACACCGGATTAATGAAAATAATTTCACAAATAACGGTTTTATTATTTCCGATAACTTTGAACCTAACAGTGAAAACTATCGTTTAGGTATAACATCCGATATCCACCACAGAATTAATTTCGGATTAAATTTTATTTATACTGTTCATGGTAGTAATATTTTGTATTCCGACGGGAGTATAAAAACTAATGTTGGCGGAGATATAAATATAGGTCACAGGGTAGGCGATCAGGATAAAGTTCAGTTTCTGGATGGGCAAAGGGAATATTCAAGGGTATATAATCTGTTTGTCAATTCAGAATTTATAAAGAATTATTTTCTGAGATTTGATTTGAAGTATATAAGTGATTCACCGGCATACGGTGCGGATAGTGAAGAACTATTCTCTACTTTCACCATAAATATAAAAATATAATATGGAATATTAGATGAACTCAAGCTCAATAAAAATACCTGCAATAATAATTATTCTATTGACGGGTATAATTATCGGTACGCAGCTTCGGAAACTATTTCCTTCAGATGATCTGACGAAAAGTATTGATAAATACGCAGACGTACTTACCCTGACCGATAAATACTACCTAGAGAATATTGATACAGAGGGACTTACGGAAGCAGCGATAAACGGAATGTTTGAATCGCTGGATCCTCATACTTCTTATATTCCGGTAAAAGAACAGGAATTTTCGGACGAGCAGTTCAGAGGGAATTTTGAGGGAATAGGCGTTGAGTTTCAGATTATTAATGATACAATCACAGTTGTATCACCAATTACTGGAGGACCCAGCGAAGCACTTGGTATATTTGCCGGTGATAGGATAATTGAAATAGACGGTGAGGACTGTATAGGATATGACAATACTAAGGTAATAAATTCACTAAGAGGAGATAAGGGAAGTAAAGTAAAAATAACTATTTACAGACCATCTACCGGGGAAATTCTTCAGTATGAAATTATTAGAGATAAAATCCCGCTTTATTCTGTTGATACATATTTTATGACAAATGATTCGATAGCATATTTAAGCGTAAGCAGATTCGCTCACACGACTTATGCCGAAATTATTCAGGCACTCGACAAGCTTAAGAAGTCCGGGATGAAAAGAATAATACTTGATCTCAGAAACAACCCCGGCGGTCTTATGGAACAAGCAATTGAAATCGCAGATCTTTTTATCAGCAATGATAAGTTGATAGTATATACGGAAGGCAGGGTTGCTGATTTCAACGAGAAATTTTATGCAGGAGCCGCCTATGAATATGAAAATATGCCTCTTGTATTATTGGTTAACCGGGGTAGTGCATCGGCAAGCGAGATAGTTGCAGGTGCCATCCAGGATTGGGACCGTGGAGTGATTGTGGGTGAAAGAACATTCGGTAAGGGTCTTGTACAGAGACCATTTATTCTGAGTGATAAATCTGCAGTCCGCATTACTGTGTCAAAATATTATACTCCTCTTGGAAGAGCAATCCAAAGATCATATGAAAACGGGAAAACCGAATATTATATGGATGCTCAATTAAGAGAGGATGATTCATTAAATGTTGACCAGGATTCTACCATCAATTCATTTGTTACAAATTCAGGAAGGGTATTATATGACGGGGGCGGAATTAAACCGGATATAGAGAAAAAATCCGGGGTGCTCACAGAATTATCCGGACTGCTCAGACGAAATAATTTATACTATAAATTTATACGACATTACCTTGATATTAACAATAAAGACATTCTGAACACGTATTCGGATTACAAACAATTTGATAAACAATTCAGATTTAGAGTTGAAGACGAAAATAAATTTAAGGATTATATTGCTGAAGAGATTGATGATATTAAATGGGAAGATTATGAAAAGGACAGGGAATATATTCTTGCCAGATTGAAGGCTTATGCAGCAAGAGAATACTGGAAAAATAACGGCTGGTTTTATGTGTTGCTCCAGCAGGATGATGTTTTTCTGGAAGCTATTGATATAATAAGTAAAAGTGAAATATTTAATATCCAATGAATAAAATTGTGACCACAGACATTTTATAAGTTTAGAATTAACAATAGATTACACTGGTTTTAAGAGGATTAATGAATAAAAGTATCAAAGGTAAGCTTTTCCCTTACATGGGATTATCTCCGAAGATTCACGATTCGGTTTTTATTGCGGAAGGAGTTAAGATAATAGGTGATGTAAGTATCGGTGAAGATTCCAGTATATGGTATAATTCAGTTATTAGAGGAGATGTACATTACGTTAAAATAGGTAAAATGACAAACGTTCAGGACCTTTGTATGTTTCATGTTACAAACAGTAAATATCCCCTTAACATTGGGAATTATGTTACGATAGGTCATAGTGTAAATCTTCATGGATGCACTGTTCAGGATAAATCAATGATAGGTATAGGGGCGATTGTTTTAGATGGTGCTGTTGTTGAGTCTAATTCCATTGTCGCAGCCGGTTCCGTAGTCAAACCAAATTTTATGGTTCCTTCAGGTAAACTCGTCGCAGGAGTGCCTGCAAAAATCATACGGGATTTAAGTGAGGAAGAGATACTGGATTTAACAAACTCTGCTAAACGTTACAGGGATTATTCCCTTGTTACATTTGAGTCATTAAATTCTATTGAGTAATAGATGTTGCTGAAATTCTGGGGAACCAGAGGTTCCATACCGGTACCGGGAAAAAATACACTCAAATACGGCGGTAATACACCGTGCGTTCAGGTTACTCTTGATACCGGCGAAATAATATTATTTGATGCCGGTTCTGGTATTCGTGAATTTGGGAATGAATTGCTGCATAATGTAGAATTAAAAGATTTATCTATATTTATTTCACATACACACTGGGATCATATCCAGGGATTACCCTTTTTTGCACCTTTGTTTTACAGCGATTATAATATAAATTTAATGCTTAGTGAAAAAGAAGAAGGCGAACTGAATGATATTATAGAAGGGCAGATAAATAGTACCTTTTTCCCGATCACTTCCGATTCCCTGCAGGCAAAAATAACATATAAGAGTATCGTAGAGAATATCCCTTTATATTTTAATAAAGCGGTCATAACTCCTAAAGCGGTTAAACACTCGAAAGGTACGCTAGCATATAAAATTAGGGAGAATGATAAAACAATCGTTTACATGACCGATAATGAGATTGAATTTTCCTCCGATAACGGAGTTGTTTCGTTGCAAAGTGTCCTGGAAAGAAACGGGGATTTAATTGAATTCTGTGAGGGTGTTGATTATTTGATTCACGATTGTATGTATCTCTATGACGATTATAAGCAGAACTGGGGTCATTCAAATCATCTGACACTTTCATATTTCAGTCATCTTGCAAAAGTTAAGAATCTTGTCATATTTCATTATGATCCTGATTATGACGATTACAAAGTGGATAATTTATTGCATGAAACGCAAGTGGAATTGGCAAAGTTAAATTCAGAAGTCAGTGTATTAGCAGCTTACGAAGGTTTAATTATATAGTTTTATGAGAAACTTACGAATCGAACAGGAAAAGAAAATTAAAGTTGATAAAATCCTTATCCATTCACTAATTCGTGAATTAAAATCAATTGAAAAATTCAGAATAGAATCGCTTCAAATTAATTTTGTCCATTCTTCTACGATGATTAAAATAAACGGCGAATATTTGGGACATAATTATTCTACTGATATATTAACATTTAATTATTCCGGAAATACGGAAAATCTGGATGGGGAAATATTTATATGCATTTCTGTTGCACTTGAAAATGCCCTCAGGTATAAAGTAAATTTAGACCAGGAAATTTTAAGATTGATTATACATGGTCTCTTACATATGATCGGATTAGATGACAAGAGTCCGCAGGATAGGCAAATAATGAAAAGAAAGGAAAATGCGCTGGTAAGTCTCTTTGAAATTGAGTATAAAAATATTATAATTGAATATGACTGCGAAGATTGTTGAAGTATTAGCCCGTATCCTTGACGGAATTAATAAGAATATTCCCCTTGAGGAGTTGAATAATCAACTTTCAAGGACAAAAGAATTTGATAAACAAACACTCAGCGCTGCATTTAGCCTTGTTTATGATAAAGTTTTATCGGGTAAAATTCTAAAAGATAAAATCGACTCAGGTCCGAAGAAAATAAGACTTCTGACAACGGAAGAAAAGGATTTTATGGGAATAGATAACTATAATTATATATTGCATTTATTGAATATCGGATTAATCGATTCCGTTGATATGGAAATAATATTAGAACAATTAATGTTATTCCCGGAAAATACTATAACCAGAGAAGATATTAATTGGATTATTCTTATTTCACTTGTAGATTTCAATTCTAAAATACTACCCGGCAGCAGAATTTTACTTTACTCTTCAGATACAATAAACTGATCAAGAAGAGTTAATTAAAAATTTTAAAATTTTTTTGCCGAGAATACGCAATCGAAACCGAAATAAATAAAAATATTAGTGATTTTCTGAAAGAAATTTACGGTATAAAAGGATTATCAAGGAATACCTGCCTTGCATATTCTCGTGATTTGGCTCAATTTGAAACTTTTATCAATGAATTGAAGATTAGCCGATTAAACTCCATTTCTATAAGACATACTAGAAATTTTATTATTAGTCTAAGTGAAAAAGGGTTATCAAGAAACTCTATTGCAAGGAAATTGGCAAGTTTAAGGGGATTTTTCGAATATTTGGTGCGAAACAGCATTATTGAGACAAGTCCGCTTAAACAAATTAAAAACCCTAAGGTAAGAAGACAAATACCCGAAACGTTAAGTCTTGACTCTTTCCTTAAAATTATTAAATTCCTAGTAGACCAAAATACAGAAGAGAGTTTACTGAAAGCTGCTGTTTTTGAACTATTATACGGGTGCGCATTAAGAGTCTCGGAAGTGTGCTCTCTCAGTTATTATGATATAGATTTGGAAAAATCTCTCATCAAAGTAACTGGCAAGGGCTCAAAACAAAGAATAATACCTTTGGGGGATAAGTCAAAAGTAATACTTTCAAGTTACCTTTCAATCATTAATAAAAAGGGTACCGATAAATTTTTTACAACTTCAACTGGAAACAGAATCTACTCAAGATTTGTTCAAAAGTTTGTGAAAGAACTTATCGGTAAATTCAGTGATATAAGTAAAAAAAGTCCGCACGTTTTAAGACATAGTGCTGCAACGCATATGCTTGACAGAGGTGCCGATCTGATGAGTGTTAAAGAACTGCTGGGACATGAAAACTTATCAACAACTCAAATCTATACTCATGTTAGCGTAGAACGATTAAAAAAAACATACAAAAAAGCTCACCCAAAATCATAAAGGAGTGCTATATGAATATCAACATCACTTCGAGAAAATTCAAAGCTAAAGATTCATTAAAATCACATATTAAAAATGAACTGGAATATCTTAACAAATTTAATGACGATATTCTCGATGCAGATGTAATTCTACATTTTACACATTTAAAAGATAGTATTAAAACAGCTGAAGTAAAACTACAGATACCGGGTAGAACATTGATGGTAAAAGAATCAACGGAGGAATTTGCAAAATCAGTATCATTAGCAGTCAATAAACTTGCTCGTCAGCTTAAAGCAGTTAAATCTAAGAGAAAATCCCGTCTCAAAGCATGAAGATAAAGGATAACATCTTAAAGCGTGACAGTATTACAGTAGAATACTTTTACACGCATACCCGTGACAGATTTAAAGTGAAACTGCTCACGAAACCTCACGGATTCGATAGAATTATTGCAGATCAGAATCTTCACAGACCCGGGCTTGCTCTAGCCGGGTTTGTTGAATTGTTTTCGTTCAGCAGAGTGCAGATTTTCGGCAATACGGAAATAAGATATCTTAACAACCTGAAAGTCAAGGATAGAATAACTTCTCTTAAACGACTTTTTGAATTCGAAATTCCATGCATTGTTATAACCGACGGAAATAAGCCGGTTGAGGAATTGTTGGATCTGGCAAATGAATATCAGGTTTCTGTATTCGGTACAGAATATTCGACTACAAAAGCCGTTTACTTTCTAAGCGATTTTCTTGATGACCAATTCGCTCCGAGAATATCATTACACGGTTCGTTTGTGGATGTGTATGGGGTTGGAATGCTGTTCACGGGGAAATCCGGTATTGGAAAAAGCGAAGTTGCACTCGATCTTGTGGAAAGAGGTCATAGGCTGGTTGCCGATGATTTAGTGATTTTAACTAAAAAGGGGGAAGGAATCTTAATGGGTTCCGGAACCGATCTGGTGAAACACTTTATGGAAATAAGAGGCATCGGAATTATTGATATAAAAAGTATGTTTGGTGTCAGGGCGATCAGATTCCAGAAAAGGCTGGAAGTAGTACTTGATCTTGAAATCTGGAATGACAATTCGAATTATACCAGGACTGGTCTGGACGGAAGCACAAGAAATATACTCGATGTTGAAATTCCCTGTGTAAAGGTACCTATTGTGCCTGGGAAAAATATTACAGTAATATCGGAAGTAATTGCATTGAATTATCTTTTGCAACATTACAATTATGATGCGGCAAAAGTTTTTCAGGATAAATTGAATCAGAGAATATTAGAAAAATCAAAGGATATTGACAGAGCAATTGATTATTTTGAGCACGATTTTGAATAATACATTATGTTTTTTTGCTATTGCTTTAAATTATACTAATCGTTAATTTCGCATCCGAATTTATTATGAAAAACTTTTATTACTTTTCCAAAAATAAGCTGAAATTTGTCGAAATAAGAAACTTTTATAAAAAGTTTCTATTTCTTCTGTTATTTTTCTCTTTTCTAATCTCGTTTTTTCTCTTCGGGGCATACTTTATTATTAATGAGTTTGTCAATCCTGATGCCGAGGTTAAAACTCTGCAGGCTGAAAATAGGGAATTAAAGCAGAAACTGACATTTTTTGCTGATAAATTTGAAGATTTTGAAAATCAACTTGCCGAGCTTTCGGAGACAAATGATGAATTACGCCTGGTCGCAAATCTCGATCCACTTGAGGATGAAGATCGTACATTCGGAACAGGAGGCAGCATTCTCGAAAATATAAATCTTTCAACGTCCGAAGGTGTGGATTCTCTCTTAAACGATCTCAACGGCTATGTAGACAAGATAATTCTTTCACTAAATTTTGAGAAAAATAATTATTCAGAAATAAAAACCACTTTAGAAAATAACAGCAAGCTTTATGATGCAATACCTGCACTCAAACCTACAATCGGCAGGTACGGCGATAAATTCGGAATGCGCTATCATCCTATTCTTAAGATCCGTAGAATGCATTATGGAATAGATATACTTGCAAATCGTGGTACTGAAGTCTATGCCCCTGGGGCGGGTGTCGTTGAATTTGTAGGTAGAAAAGGGGGGCACGGTAATACTGTAATTATCAATCACGGATTCGGTTACAAAACCTTATATGCTCACCTGTCCAAGTTCAAAGTTAAAAAGGGACAATCGGTTAAAAGAGGTGATTTAATTGCTCTGTCAGGAAGCTCAGGTTCTCTTGCCACTGGTCCCCATCTTCACTACGAAGTAACGCACAACGGTATTGCGTTAGACCCCAGAAATTTTATTTTTGACGACGTAAAAATTTTTGAATTCAAAAAACAACTTGCATCTAAATAAAAGTTAGGAGTATACTGAATGATCTGGACCGTTGAACTCGCCTCTTACCTGGATGATGCTCCATGGCCGGCAACTAGAGACGAATTGCTCGATTATGCTGATAGAATAGGGGCACCTATTGAGGTCCTTGAAAATCTTAAAGAAATTGAAGATAGCGAGGAAGTATTTGAAAGTATTGAAGATATATGGCCCGATTACCCCAGTGATGAAGAATTCTTTTATAATGATGATGATGATTATAATTAACCAACCATATAATGTCTAATTTTCTCGATAGAGTAACTGGTCAATCAAAGGCAATTACTCATCTAAAAAAAAATATCAGTTCCAACCGTATTCCTCATGCCTTTCTCTTTACCGGACCGAGAGGAACAGGTAAATATTTTACTGCAATACAATTTATAAATGAGATATACGTAAATAGTGGTTATATAAATTTCAATGAGCAACGTATATCAAATTTAGAGGAACCGTTTATAAAATTTATTACTGCATTACCGCGTTCTAAAAATGAAAGCGGAGATGATGCACCTCTTGCTAAACTTGATTCATCGGTCATTGAAATTATTAACAATGAGCTTTCGATTAAGAAAAGAAATCCGTATTACGAGATAAATATTGATAAAGCACAGAACATTAAAATCAGCAGTATACGTGATGTAAAAAAAAACCTGGCGATGGATTATGATGAAATACCAAAAAGATTTGTTTTAATTCATGAAGCCCAGAATATGAGTATAGATTCGCAGAATGCACTTCTAAAAAGTCTCGAAGAGCCTCCCGAAAATGTGATTTTTATACTTCATTCTTCCAATCCGAATATGCTTCTGCCTACAATAATATCGCGATGTCACGAGGTTCAATTCCAGGCACTGGATCGTGAAAGTCTGATAAGAATTCTTAAGCAATATTTCAATTACAATGATAACGAAATTGAATTGGCTTCCTTTTTTGCTGATGGAATGGTTACAAAAGCAGTTAAGTTGATAGAACAGGGGATAGAAGAATTCCTCGATAAATGCATAAATATTCTCAGGTATTCTCTTGCTCGCCGCTACAATACTGCGCTGAAATATTTTGAAGAAATTACAGAGCAGATGGGTGATGAAGGCTTCCACTCTGTTTTAGATATTTTGCAGAAATGGTTTATCGACACTTTAAAAGAGCGGCTAATGATTGAAAATGAATATTTCGACAAATACAATGATACCATTAAAAAATTCAACGATCGTTACAAACAATACGATATTAACAAAATCATTTTAAAAATCGATTATCTCAAAAATTTAAAAAACCAAAATATTAACTTGAATGTATGTATCTCTAATGTTATATTAGAAATCGGATATATAGGTATTGGTTAATACAGATGTATAATATAGATTTATCATTTCTTTCGAGTAAAGAACTCGAGGGGAACTATATCGATCACGAACTCCGTTACAATTCGCTTTACAAAACTAATCTTATCAATAAGATATGCCCGAATTTTTATTCCGAATCTGATTGCCAGGATTGCGATATACATGAAAATATTTTGGTTGAACCTGATCCTAGAAATATGATTGAGGTTAATTGTCATGGGCTAATCGGTCATAATTTCTGTGAAGTTCCTACTAATAACACTTTTGAATTACAGAAAAACGATATTGTTATTCTTCAGTTGGACGATTGTGTTGAGATAGCTGTTATCGACGAAGTCGGCGATATTGTGAAATTCCGGAGACAAAGACTCGGTTTGCTTGGTGAGAATGTTCCTGTTTTACTGCGCAAGGCTACCGACGAAGATTTGAGTAATTACAACAAAAATATTGACGAGGAAGTAAAAGCAAAACCTATTTTCAGAGAGAAAGTCGAAAAATTTAATCTCAGCATGAAACTTGTTGACATTCATTATCAGTTCGACAAAAAAAGGCTGTTCTTTTTTTATACTTCCGAAGGAAGAGTTGATTTCAGGGAGCTCGCTAAAGAATTAGCAGGAATCTTTAAAACACGAATTGAACTCAGACAAATCGGTGTTAGGGATGAAGCAAAAAGAATTGGAGGTCTTGGTGCCTGCGGAAGAGAATACTGCTGCTCGTCCTTTTTGTATAATTTTAAAAGAATCACCACTCAAATAGCTTCTGATCAAAATTTATCAAACAACCTTTCAAAATTAAGCGGACCATGCGGAAAACTTAAATGCTGTCTGTCATTCGAACTTGACGACGAAGGAAATTCAAAAGAATAATATTATCTGATACTACTTTCGTGTCATCCTCCTTTTCCTTAAATTAATATCAGTATTACATATATGATAAAGAGGGATTAATGAAAAAAGTTGTAATTGCAGCTGCATGCCGTACTGCGATTGGTTCATTCCAGGGTGAACTCTCAGGCTTTAAAGCTACAGAACTCGGCACTGAAGTAATTAAATCTGTAATATCTCGCTCTGGTATAAATGTTCATGATGTGGATGAGGTAATAATGGGTAATGTTCTAAGCGCGGGTACTGGACAAGCACCAGCGAGGCAGGCAGCGTTATTTGCAGGCATGCCGGACAAAACGGAATGCCTCACTGTTAATAAGATGTGCGGAAGTGGTATGAAAGCAGTAATGCTGGCAGATCAGGCGATTAAATGCGGTGATGCTGATGTTATAATTGCAGGTGGGATGGAAAGTATGACAAATGCACCATATATTCTTCAGGAGGCACGAACAGGCTACAGGCTGGGACACGGTAAAGTATGGGATTCGATGATAACAGATGGTCTATGGGATGTATACAATAATATTCATATGGGATCGTGTGCTGAAAGCTGTGCAAAAGAATTTAAAATGAGCAGGGAAGAGGTAGATGCTTTTGCAGTTGAATCATATAAAAGAGCTTTGAAGGCACAGGAATCGGGGAAATTTAATGAAGAAATTACTGAGCTGATAAAACAGGATAAAAAAAATGAAACAGTAATTAAAGAAGATGAGGAACCGAAAAAAGTAAAATTTGAAAAAATACCAAATCTTAAACCAGCATTCGAACAAGACGGTATAATAACAGCCGCTAATGCATCAAAGATTAATGATGGAGCAGCAGCACTGCTTGTCTGTTCGGAAGATAAAGCTAAACAATTAGAATTACCTATTCTTGTTGAGATCATTTCTCAGTCTTCGTCTGCAAAGGAACCGGTTAATTTTACAACTGCACCAGCAGATGCGATACAAAAGGTTTTAAAAAAGGCAACTATGACAATAAATGATATAAATTTGTTTGAAATAAACGAAGCCTTCGCAGTAGTTTCGATTGCAGTTGCCAGATTATTGAATCTTGACCAATCTAAAGTAAATGTTAATGGCGGCGCTATTGCTCTGGGTCATCCTATAGGAGCAAGCGGAGCACGGATATTGGTTACTTTAATTCACGAAATGAAAAGAGAGAATTATGAATTCGGATTGGCATCGCTCTGTATTGGAGGCGGTGAAGCATCAGCTGTAATTGTAAAAAATTATTAAAAATATGTAAAGAGGAGCAAATGAAAATTAATAATATTGCCGTAATTGGAGCTGGTACTATGGGAAATGGAATCGCACACGTGCTTTCACTGATAAATAAAAACACATTTCTCATTGATGTAGATGAACAAAGGATAGACAAGGCATTGTCTGTTATTTCAAAAAATATGGACAGACAAATTACAAAAGGTTTGATTAGTGATGACGATAAAAGAAATGCTCTTAACAATATAAAAAAAATAGTTCAAGTTGAAAATATTCCAGATGATATGGATCTTATTATTGAAGCGGCAAATGAAGATAAAAATATTAAAAGAAATATTTTTGACTTAGTAAATAAGATAGTCTCTGATGATACAATTCTTGCAACTAATACGTCATCGATTTCGATAACAGAACTTTCGCGTGGCTTAAATCAGGAAAAATTTATTGGAATGCATTTTATGAATCCCGTACCTGTAATGAAATTAGTTGAAATTATACGAGGATATTCGACAAGCGACGAGACTTTCGAGAAAATAAAAAACCTAGTGATTGAGTTAGATAAAACTCCCGTTGAGGTTCATGATTATCCGGGCTTTATTTCAAACAGAATAATAATGCCAATGATAAATGAAGCAATATTCTCATTGTATGAGGGTGTGGCAAGTGCCGAGGATATCGACACAGTTATGAAACTGGGGATGAATCATCCAATGGGACCGCTGACTTTGGCAGATTTTATTGGGCTAGATGTATGCTTATCTATAATGAATGTTTTATATGAAGGTTTTAATGATTCCAAATACCGAGCATGTCCATTACTTAAAAAGATGGTTGCAGCCGGTAAACTCGGAAGAAAATCAGGAGAAGGATTCTTTAAATACTAATCGAGCAGGCGCATAATGTATATTATGTAAACTAGTATATTGATAATTATAAATATATTAAATGACGGATGCACCTAATCTACCACCCCTTGAAATCTCAGATAGATATATATTACGATAAGTATAAGTACAAGCCAAATTATTGGCGATCGTGTCTTACGTTTATAATTTCTGTGATACCTGAATTTCAGTTTTCGTTTTCTACGTTCCTTTTCATCTTCCTCAGGTTTATAATATCTTGGCGTATAATCAAATATACGGTGTGAAGGTTTTTTTAGAAACATATTAATTACTTATAAAATTAAGTTTATTGCACAATACTTGAATTTTTAATTCGATACAATTATCAGAGACACACTCTCCATCGGCATGAACATAATAGGGATGGTTTAATTTTATGCTGATTTCATTAAATTTGCCAAAGATAGCATCTTTATAATTTTTTAATTTATTATTAAATGCTTTGGGAAGATGACGAATCAAATTAAGCCTGGAAATTCCCTGAATAATTGTATAATTAAGGAAACAATCATTTATTTGAGCATCAGGAGTTAGATAAAGTCCGCCACCAGCAGTTTTCCCGTTGCCGATAGCCATAAAAATTACGTTATGACGAAACGATTTACCCGCATTAAGTGCCTCAATCTCGAATATTTTTAATTTTATGAGAGCTTTAAAAATAGAATAAATGTATGAAAACTTTCCCTTCAGTTTTTTATTATTTTGATTCAAATAAGCAACATATGCATCGAATCCGATACCACAACTATTGGCAAATTTTCTGCTTTTTACATTGTTTCCTGCATCTTTCAAAGTAACACACGCAATATCGCATTTACTGATACGCAGATTATCAGAAAATATATCATTCAAAAAAACTGATAAATTTGAAATATGTGGAAAATTCTTGATAAAATCATTTCCTGATCCGACAGGTATTAAACCGATATTCGTCTTGAAATTCTTTAATCCATTTATAGCCTCATTAAAAGTGCCGTCACCGCCACATACAAAAATATGAGTAAAATTGCTTTCTTCCCTATCAATTATTTCTGTAGCATGATCCGGATATTCAGTTAAAATTATTTTTGCGCCGGAATTACTTAATATTACATCACGGAAATTTCTAAAAAATTTCAGTCCACTTCCGTTCCCGGCAACTGGATTTATAAGAAATAAGTATTTATTCAAGTTATTCATTATAAATAAGCCATTAAGATCTTATAATATAATGGAATTAAATGGGTTAATTAAATAATGCGTTAACATAAAGTTCTGGAATAAAGGATTGAAGATCCTCCATCGTTTCTCCGACACAAATAAAATTCACAGGTATATTTAATTCAGAACAAATTTGAAAAATAACACCTCCTTTTGCTGATCCATCGAGTTTGGTAACAACCAATCCTGTAATTTCTATAAATTTGGTAAATTCTCTTGCTTGAATAATAGCATTTTGACCAGTATTCCCGTCAACTACAAGTAATGTTTCATTTGGAGCATGGATAACAACTTTTTTAATTACTTTTTTAATCTTTTCTAATTCCTGCATTAAATTCTGTTTTGTGTGTAGCCTGCCGGCAGTATCAATAATTACAATATCTATTTTATTCGTTTTGGCGTATGAAAGGGTTTCGTATGCTACAGAAGATGGATCTGCTCCCGGATTTCTTTTAATAACTTGAACATTTGCTCTTTTAGCCCAAATATCCAATTGCTCATTTGCAGCTGCTCTAAAAGTATCTGCAGAACCTATAAGAACGCTATATCCATCTAGTTTGAATTTATTCGCAAGCTTACCAATAGTTGTTGTCTTCCCCGCTCCATTTACACCAACAACCAAGATTACATATGGAGCATATTTTGCTATTTTATCTTTTGAAATATTAGATATATCCGGATTTGAGCTAGATAATAAAATATTCTTCATAACGAGTTTCAGATTCGATATGATATTTTCGTAGGTCCTGTCATTAATATTTTTTAATTGATTTCTTGTTGTTTCGATTATTTTTGTAGAGGTTTCCAGACCAATATCACCTGATATCAGGATTTCCTCAATTTCGTCGAGAACGGTTTCATCAAGAACAGCTTTTCCACTAACTGCTTCGGAAATATTATCAAATATTTTTTTTCTGGTTTTTGTTAAACCTTCTTTTAATCTCTTGAAGTTAATATTATTCAGAAATCCCATTTATCTTGTACCATTTTAATATATCAGATGCTCTTATTACATAGCCGACGGCAGATAATATAATAGTAACCAGGCTAAAGTAATACAATAATTGCAAAATTAAGCTTTCATTTGGTACTTCCAATATAAACATGAATATATACGATGATATCATAACCATTGTTAACCTTCCCAAACGATTTGGTGGCATTAAAAGATTACTCTTAAGTTTAATATAAAGTGAAATCAGAACTAAAATTATCTCTCTTCCAATGAATATCCAAAACAAATTTTCAGGAAAACCTCTAAAAATTAACAAAAGGAACAGCAATACACCGATAAAAATATTATCTGATAATGGATCAAAAATCTTTAAAAAATCGGATTTTTTGTTGAATTGGCGTAAAAGAAAAGTGTTTATAATGTCTAGTAAAAAAGAAAATAAGACAATAACACTTAGCATGCTCCCGTTTTTAGTTGTACTTTCAATACCTAATACATAATAAATTGGTAGTAATAGGAGAACTCTCAATATTGATATTGTATTTGGTAAAGTTACAGTCAATGTTAACTTAAATTACTATTAAACTATTGAATTAAAAGAATACAGATAACTAATTATAATATTATATATTAGATGATTATTTATATGAGATTATTTATGGAATATCATCATATTCTTCTTTGGAGTAAGTGGTATCAACCGAAGTTGGATAATCACCTGAAAAACATGCAGTACAAAAATGCTCCCGATCATGATCCACCATAGCTTCAAGCAGTTCATCAATTGACATATACTCGATACTATCTACACCCAAATATTCTTTAATTTTATTAATATCACTATTCATTTTATAAGCTATCAATTCTTCACGCGAAGGAAAATCCATACCGTAGTAGCAAGGGAAAAGTATTTGTGGCGACGATATTCTTATGTGAATTGCTTTCGGATTTGCTTCTTTTATCAGATTAACAAGTTGTTTTGAAGTAGTTCCTCTCACAATTGAATCATCAACAAGAACTACTGTTCTTCCTTCCAAAACGCCTTTAACAGTGTTAAATTTTATTCTAACACCAATTTCTCTTCTCTTTTGACCTGGCAGAATAAAAGTTCTTCCAATATAATGGCTTCTTATTAATCCAATTTCTAATTTTGCAGGAATTCCTAGTTTTTCAAGTTGATTTTCATAACCTATTGCTGCTGTATTTGAACTGTCAGGTACACTGATCACAATAACTTTGTCGCCGTCCTTATCTGCTACAGGATGTTTCTGAGCCAGTACTTTTCCAAGCTTACGTCGTATTTTATCCACATTAGAGCCAAAAATTCTACTGTCTGGTCGCGAAAAATATATATATTCAAATATACAATGTTTTGTTTTAGTATTAGAATCTAAATTATTGTTATAGTATGACTTAATATCATCTTTCTCAAGTGTATTCTTATCGATAACGATTATTTCACCTGGTTCAACGTCACGGATATATTGAGCGGCATTTATATCAAGAGCACAAGTTTCAGAAGTCACGATATATGATCCGTTCATTTTCCCGATGCATAACGGTCTGAATCCATTCGGATCACGAGCTGCTATTAATTTGTCGTTTGTAAGAATTACAAGACTGTATGCTCCCTCAATTTTTTTGAGTGCCTCTTTAATTTGCTCAATCTGATCATTTAATTTACATCTTGCAATAAGATGAAGTATTACTTCAGTATCACTTGTGGTCTGAAAAATAGCACCGTCATTAACCAGTTCATTCCTTAGTTTACGGGCATTGGTAAGATTTCCGTTATGGGCAACAGCTAAATTTCCCATTCTATAAGTAACAAAAAAGGGCTGAATATTTTTTGCAGAATCAGACGCACCAAAAGTTGAATATCTGTTGTGTCCTATGGAAGCAAAACCTTTAAGCTTTTCCTCAAATAATTTTTTACCTGCGAATACTTCGGAGACTAATCCCATTCCTTTATGAACAGAGAATATTGGCTTGTCATTTTGTAAATAAAGAGAGATAATTCCGGCAGCTTCCTGACCCCTATGCTGAAGTGAATGAAGACCATAATATGTATTTATAGCGGTATCATCGGTTTTGCTGAAAATTCCGAAAATACCACAATTACACTGAGGTTTATCAAGTAAACTATCCAATAATATTTACCAGTTTTTAAAATTGAAGGAATGAAAAACTGGTCGGAACGGCGGGATTTGAACCCGCGACCACTTGAACCCCATTCAAGTACGCTACCGGACTGCGCCACGTTCCGATCAATTATAATTTAGAATATAAATCTAATAAAAAATTTTTTATTTCCTCAAGGTCTTTTATAAGTGTTGATGTTCCGGTGTGGTTATTTGTAGGAGTTGAAATAGTTTTAATATGATCGTTTTTATTATTTAATTGTTGAAACTGATTTGCAGAATCCTCAATAGATGGATCGGTTAAAATTTTTTTTGCTCCCTCAATGGTATATTTTTCTTCACGTAGAAGTTTTTTAATTTTTAATATTGTTGTAATATCTTTATTGGTATAAATTCTGTTGCCTGCTCTGTTTTTAGATGGTTTCAATTGATCAAATTCAGTTTCCCAATACCTGAGTATATATTGCTCCAATCCTGTTAGTTTACTTACTTCACTAATAGAATAATATAACTTTTTCAAGCCAAAGTCTTTCATTAGTATATCTCAATTATTTTTCAAGGAAAATAAATAATGCGGTGAAATAAATCAATATTTATTTTATTAGTTGATAAGTTACTTTAAGCAGTGTGGCTATTATTATGCTGAAGTATATATTCAGTTATTTATTTGCAATCAGTATTTTAGCAAGATATACAGCTGCGAAATAAGAATACTTTTTAAAACCTGATATATAACCATTTGTTTTTGATGCTGTTATGCTTTTGGACCTAAAATCTTCCCGATCAGAAATATTTGAAAGGTGGACTTCAATTTTAGGGATTTTGCAAATTTCTAATGAGTCTCTAATTGCAACAGATGTATGAGAGTAACCCGCTGGATTAATTATCAGTGCATCATAATTATCAGATGCTCCTTGTATGAAATTTATTATTTCTCCTTCCAAATTTGATTGAACGAATACAAAATCTACATCCTCAAAATTTCTTTTCAATTCAGATTCTAAATTTTCAAGGGATTCTGTTCCATACTGATGATGGTCGCGTGCTCCCAGCATATTAAGATTTGGGCCGTTTATTACAATTATTTTCATTTTACTTCCGACATCTCCTCTATTACTTCCCGGATTTTTGGCGGCAAGTATATCTCCTCAATACCCAATTCTTTTAAGGCAGCAGCTAAGGTAACTACTTTTCTCTGTAAATTTGCCAATTTATTAATGACTATTACTTTACTTTCCTTTACAATACAATATCCGCCTTTGAAATCGCCTCTCTCAAAACGTACTTTTGCTCCCATCTGCAGCGCAAGAGATTTTAAATCTTCAAGCACTATCTCAAATTCTTTTTCCTTAATTTTCATGTTTCAATAGGAAGTTTTTAATTTTCAATATACTAAAAATACTTATTTTTTATGAATGTAGCATCAATTGATATTGGAAGCAACACTGTTCTGCTGCTGATTGCAAAAGTCGATACTAAAACAAGAACTTTCGTCCCGTTGAAAAATATTTACCGCATACCTAGATTGAGTCAGGGATTGGAACTTAACCATAAAATTCGACAGGATAAATATTTTTTATTAAGAGATATTATTCTGGAATACAAAAAAAATGCCAATTATTTTAATTGCGAACACATTATTTTAACTGCTACTAATGCCTTTCGCGTTGCTAAAAATGCCGGCGAAATAATTTCTCAAATATATAAAGAAACCGGGCTGACTATCGATGTTGTTACAGGTGAGCATGAAGCTTATCTTTCATATCTTGGTGCGATATCAACACTACCAATCAAGGATGAACAATTTGTACTGGATATTGGAGGAGGTAGTACTGAATTTATTCACGGAAACGAAAAAGAAATTATTTACAGGAACAGCTTCCCGAGAGGTGCTGTGAACCTCACTGAAATACATTTTAATACTTTTCCTGTTGATGAAAATGACATCGATAACATTATCCATGATATCAGATCAGTATTTTCTCCAGTTAAAAAATTCAATGGTATTAAATCGCCTTTGATTGCAGTAGCAGGCACACCAACAAGTCTTGCATGCATTAAATCCGGATTAAATGATTATGATGAAAAATTAATCGAAGGTTCAGAATTGTATCGCGAAGAACTTGCAGACATAATTAAATTGCTTAGCGGCATGAAGCCGGATGAGATTTATAAAATGTTCGGGAAAGTAGTGGAAGGACGCGAAGATGTTCTTCTTGCCGGATCATTGATCCTGCTGAATATAATTGATTTTCTGAATCATGATAAAATAATTGTCAGTGGGAAAGGGCTGAGATACGGTGCAATAACCGAATTTATTGCAACTAAAATATGAAAAATCCAACTCCCGCTATTAGAAAAACATCAACGATAATTGCAGCAAAAATTGAAAAAAGGATGCTCCTGGTTTGAACATATAAAGCTGTTGTAACCAATATAACTTGCCAGATGAGGAACAGCAACTCCAACCCGCTTATTATCAGAGCAGAGTTAAATTTAATCAAAAACGGTGAAGGATTAAAAGATATCCAGTAACCGCCGAATATTCCATACTCTATCGGGAATAAAATAAGCAAAGCAAGAATTAATGGTACATTTGCGTAGATTAGTATTGAGAAATTATCTTTTATTCTGGTATTTACATTCAGTAATCTTAGGATAAACTTAAGTATTACAGCTATTATAAATAATAGAGCCGGTACATAGCCCAATGAAATAAGAATATTCAATAAAGTATTGCTATCAGTATTGTTACTCGGCAAGATCAGATTGGAAATAAAATTAGAAATTATAAATACTTTGACACCGGCAAGAAGAACAAGAAACACAATAAAATTTTTATGTTCTGCGTGCACAATATTTTCAAATGCTTTTCTGGGAAATTCAACCAACTGCCAGATAGTACTCCAAAGATCAATATTTACAACCCTTGATCTAAGAATAGCTCCGCACTTAGTACAGTTCATCTTGTAAAAATCATTATCCGTCTTACAGTTCGTACATTCAATAAAATTCTTCACAGAGATCCTATCTGATTGGAAATTTAATTTTTAATTGTGGTTGACCAATTAATAGATCTACTGATACATCAAAATCAAACAAATGAGCATCAACATAAGCATCCACCATTGTTAAAAAGTATGCAAGTCCTATATAAACTGCAAACCTGTCTCTCTGATCCTTATAAAAGTCCCTGTTTCGTTTATATAATGAAATTGTGATTCCCGATTCGATACTGTTAGAATATAACTCTTTATATTTATCGTACAGTTGATTCTGGTCAATCCACACCGATATATAATAACCCAAAAGCCCCCATATGACAGGAATTTTCCAGTAAGATTCATTATAGAACTGACCCCAACCGGGAATAACCGCACTTCTTAGAACTGCGCCCCATGGTGATTTAGTCATCTCAAATACTGTATCAGATGTTTGGACGGATTGAGTGGTATCTTGTTCCGTTTGAGGATAGATTACAGAAGTTAAAATAATTATGATAATCGCTGTTTTAATCGCCATACTTTTCAATTATATCAAACAGTTCAATAAGTCTTTCAAGTTCATCCCTTGAATAAAATTCAATTTTAATATCGCCGGTACCGTCTTTCTTCTGTTTCAACGATACCTTCGTTCCCATAACTCCTCTGAGTCTGTTTTCAATATTAGTTAAAGGCAGATTAACCGTAGTGTTACTGTTTTTATCTGTATTTGATTTGCGCTTTTGTTTTTTCCCCGTAATTATATCCTTAACGATCTGTTCGACTTTCCTGACTGATAGTAATTCTTTGATTATCTTATCTGCAATTTCGATCTGAAGATTTTCATTCTCCAGATTAATCAGTGCTCTGGCATGACCCTGAGTTACCGTACCTTCTATAAGATACTTTTTAATCTTTTCAGGCAGCTTTAAGAGTCTCAGCGTATTCGTAATTGTTGTTCTGTCCTTCCCTACTTTTATAGCAACTTCCTCCTGGGAAAGCTTACATTCTTCAATCAATCTCTTATATGCTTCCGCAATTTCAATCGGATTCAGTTTCTCACGCTGAATATTTTCGATGAGTGATAAGGCAAGCATTGCTTCATCGGTATCAACCTGAATTACATATGCGGGAATATTCTTATACCCTATTTCTCTACATGCCCTAAATCTTCTTTCTCCAGAAATCAATTCATAAATGCCGTTCTTTCTTCTCACAGTAACAGGCTGAATTAATCCGTTTGTAAGTATTGAGTTTTTGAGTTCATTCAATGCTTCAGCATCGAATTCTACCCGGGGCTGAAAAGGATTTGGTACAATTTTATCGATATCAATCTTTGCTAAAATATCGACTGACTTACCGTCATCATCTTTTAATTCGGTTTGAGAGATGCTAACGGGTTCATTAATATCTTCCTTAAAATTCGGATTAATTAATGCATCCAATCCCCTTCCTAATCCGCCTGGTTTTAACTTTGTCATTTGTTTTCTAACGTTTTTGTTAAATTATTTCTTTCAATTAATTCAGCTGCCAGGTTCATATAATTTTGAGCACCGACTGAGATGGAATCGTACAATATTACCGGTTTTGCGTGACTAGGAGCTTCAGAAACCCTTACGTTCCTGTTTATAACTGTTTTAAAAACTTTTTCACCAAAATATTTTTTCACTTCTTCACGCACCTGATGCGATAACCTTAATCGTGTATCAAACATAGTTAAAAGAACACCTTCGATACTAAGGTCGGTATTTAAATGTTTTTTGACAATATTAATAGTATTTAATAGTTGTCCTAATCCTTCGAGTGCAAAATATTCACATTGAACAGGTATCAGCACAGTATCAGCGGCTGTTAAAGCATTCAGAGTTAAAAGACCAAGGCTTGGTGGGCAATCGATAAAAATAAAATCATAATTATCTTTGATCACCGAAATATTTTCGAGCAGCTTCTTCTCTCTGTTTTCCATTGATACCAGTTCAACTTCTGCTCCAACTAAATTAATATTTGAAGGAATAATATCAAGAAACGGCATATATGTATTCAGTATAACCTGGTCTACATCTTTTATGCCCTCGATTACCTCATAAATGGAATCTTCATTCTTATTGATACCTAATCCGGATGTGGAGTTAGCCTGAGGATCTATATCGATAAGAAGTGTCTTAAATTCAGCAGCCGCTACAGATGCCGATAGATTTATTGAAGTTGTAGTTTTACCCACGCCTCCCTTTTGATTTGCAATAGAAATTATTTTCGACATTAAGTTTCCATTAGATTGAGTACATAACTATAGACTTATTTCCTCTCCGTACTGCATAACCATGCACACTTTCCCGAT
Organism: Melioribacteraceae bacterium; assembly: GCA_016927595.1. Lineage (GTDB taxonomy): Bacteria > Bacteroidota > Ignavibacteria > Ignavibacteriales > Melioribacteraceae > PGYT01. Next base: position 139,475 of record JAFGMI010000012.1, read on the forward strand.
TTCAGCAACTTTATTTTTAAATTCTTCAGGATCAACAGTAATAACCGGGAAGGTATTATAGTGCATTGGAATAGCAACGCCGGGGTTGGTCAATTCGACAGCTTTTACAGCATCAGTTATTCCCATTGTAAAATTATCACCGATTGGCAGGAGCATATAATCCACAGGATTCATTTCACCAATTAATTTCATATCGTAAAAAAGTCCCGTATCACCGGTGTGATATAATGTCTTTCCATCTGCTGTAATTAAAACTCCCGAGGGTTCACCGGTGTATTGATTATCAGGCGTAAGTGAACCGTGATGAGCAATAGTAAATTTCACACGACCGAATTCAAAATTATACGCACCACCGATGTGCATATTATGAGCTTTAAAACCGTTTTTCGCACAGTAATCAGCCAGTTCGTTTACACAAATAAACAATGGGTCCGAACGTTTTGCTATTTTGAATGCATCCCCTATGTGGTCGCCATGTCCGTGTGTTAAAATTATATAGTCTGCGGTTACATCATCTGATTTAACAGGTGAAGTTGGATTCCCATCAAGGAAAGGATCAATTAGGATTATCCTGCCGCTGTCCGTAGTAATCTGAAAAGAGGAATGTGAAAAATATCTTAACTTCATTTCGCCTCCCTTTTCTTTGTGAATTTAGTAATCGTTTTGCTTTCCTTAAATTTAATTAATTCTTCTTTAATTTTTCTTCTCATATTCATCCTGTTATTGTCAATGCTGTCGAAAAAATTCTTGGGTACTGAAATACCTAAATCGTTCCCGATTTCTTCCACCTTTATTCTCATTACATCCATATCCCTTCCTTCACCTATAAGATCCTGCAGGAATTTTAATTTATTATAAAGTGATACATAACTGTTGTTAGTATATGTTATTCCGAATACTTCCATTGTATAGCGAAGTTTTCTTACAGCTATCCTTAAGTTATGAAGGGATTTATCTGAATCATTTTTAAAAAATTTATCGATAAGATTAAAAATACCGACTAATTTGGTCCTTATAATTATTCCTGCAGCCTTTTTTAATGTTGTTTGCTTTTTAAGTCCGTTTATTTTCCATTTTTTGGGTATCATGTTGTAATTTCTACTTAATAACTTAATTGTTTTATTTTAACAGGAAATTGTTTTTGCTGGCAAATTCTAAAAACCGGCGTGTATTATATTAAATTTTAATGCGATAAATAGACTCTTTATTTTTGCCTGAAAAATTGTTCAAATATTCCTCTCAGCCCCTTTTCTCTAGTAATCTTAGTATTTTTGAGAAGATAATTCCTTAAAGTCTCTTTTGATAATCCCCTGATAATTTTTCCTTTATCGGCAATTGAAATACCGCCTGTTTCCTCCGATACTATAAGACTGATTACATCTGCTGTTTCAGAAATTCCAAGTCCTGCTCTGTGTCTCATACCCAACGGGGTACCCTCGAAACTGGTAATCTGAGACAACGGCAGCGTGCATCTGGCAGCTTCAATGACATTTCCTTTAATAATAACAGCACCGTCATGAAGTGGTGAGCGTGGAAAGAATATGGACCTTAATAAATTTTTATTAACTCTGGAATTTATAATTTCTCCGGTCTCAACCACACCCTTAATTCCAGCCGATCTGACAATAACTATAAGAGCACCGTGCTGGTTTTGAGCGAGTTCGAATGCGGTTTCAGTAAGTAAATCAGCCAGATTGTAACCTCCACCCCTCAGAAAAAGCCTGCCTAATGGGCTGGTACCGAGCATCACCAGTACTCTTCTTATCTCAGGCTGGAAAAGAATTATAAAAGCAATGACCCATATATCCGTTATTAGTTTTAACAACCACCCTAAGGCTTTTAAGTCTGCAGCCTGGGCTAGAAATGAGAGCAGCAAAACAATTATTAATCCTATGAAAATCTGAGCTGCAATGGTACCTCTGATAACCGTATAGAGTTTATAAATTAAAAAAGTAACCAGAAAAATATCCAGGATATCAAAAAAAGATACCGTAAGAAAGCCTATTTTGAAGAGATCAAACATTGTTCACTTTTTCAGAATTACTAACAAACTTAACAATTTTTTTTAATTTAACAGCATTTTTTACATTGTGAGTCCTTATAATTCTTGCACCATTAGTAACTGCGATTGTTTCTGCAATAACTGTGGCGGCATCCCTTTGATCAACATCTAAATTTAACGCTTTTCCCAGCATTGATTTTCTGGATACACCCGCTAAAATGGGATAACCTATTGTCTTGAATTGGCTTAACTTGGAAAGCAGCTTGTAATTATCCTGTAGTCTCTTGCCAAAACCAAATCCCGGATCTATTATAATGTTCTGTATTTTGTTTTTCCTTGCGAAGATCACCCTATCGTATAAAAATTCGTATACTTCATTAACAACATCCTCATAATCAGGATTTTCCTGCATCGTTTGAGGATTTCCCTTCATGTGCATTAGAATAACAGACAGTTTATATTTAACGGCAATATCAATCATATTGTTGTCGAATGTAAGGGCACTTATGTCATTAATTATTGCAGCACCGTTTCGGGCGGCTTCATCAGCCACTTCGGGTTTTGTGGTATCGATAGAAATAACTGCATCAGGTCTTCGGTTAATTATTTCCTTAATTACAGGAATTACTCTATCCAGTTCTTCATTTAATGAAACTGGTTTTGCGCCCGGTCTAGTGGATTCTCCGCCTACATCAATAATATCTGCACCATAATCAATCATACTTAATGCATGATCGACTGCTGCATCGGTAGTAATATACTTACCGCCGTCTGAAAACGAATCCGGGGTTACATTAAGAATTCCCATTACGGCTATTTCATCAGGCTCAATTTGTTTTGATCCCAAAGACAGAATTTTAGAATCATATGATTCGTAGTTCCGTATTCTATCGGCTATTGCATGTCCAATTTCTTCGCTCACAACTGACTTCACTTGATTTGAGTTTTCTTTCAACTTGCTTATCGGACCGATAGTAAGAATATCTGAGTGTGAATTTTCTTTTTTAACCATGTAACAGAGCTCACCGTTTTTCAATAATAGCTGGTAAATCTTATCAGCGTTATCTGAGTTTATATTTTTTATTTCAAGTCCGTATGAACCTGCATCATAAAGATCCCTGAAAATATTATACTTTTTACTCAGCAACATGAAATCGTTAAACGATGAAATGCTCATTAGTTTTACTAACACTTATTTCTCCGGGGGATCTTGTTTAACAGAAGATCTATATATCACAATTTATGCTGATAAGCAATTTTACCATTTAAAATCGTCATTTCAACATTGTAATTCTTATCCATTACAACCATATCGGCAGTTTTCCCTGCGGCGATAATACCAGCGCCGGCATTGATTACTTTAGCACCGTTCAATGACGCCATTCTTACCGCATCGGTTAATCTTGTATCTGTTGTTTCTACAATATTTTTAATTGCGAGATTCAAGGTAAGCGTGCTCCCTGCAAGAGTGCCATCTTCGAGGAATGCCTTCTTGTCCTTCATCAGAACTTTTTGATCGGAAAAATGATACTCACCTTCGTGCATTCCACCAGCCCGTATTGAATCGGTTATGAGTACAATACCCTTTGGCGATTTTACTTTTAGCAGTAATTCCATTATTGCAGGATGAACATGAAAAGTATCGGCAATAAGTTCTATTTTTAATTCATCTCTCAATAATGCAGCGGTAACTACACTTGGGAAGCGGTGATGGAATGGTTTCATTGCATTAAACATATGCGTTACATGTGCCGCGCCGTAATCGATTGCCTTATCAATATCTTCATAGCTTCCCGTGGAATGACCGATGGAACAGACAACACCGTGAAAAGATGCCTCACGAATAACTTCAAGTGCTCCGTCAAGTTCCGGTGCAATAGTCATCATTTTCATTAATCCTTTTGACGCATCCCATAATTTAAGAAAAGATTCAACTGATGGTTTCCAGAGATATGATTCATTCATTGCGCCTTTTAACGCGGGATTCAAAAATGGTCCTTCCATGTGAATCCCTTTTATATTAGACTGTGGATTCCTAGTAATATAATCAGACAATAACTCCATATCATGCAAAAGCTGATCTTCAGGTTTTGCATGCAGACTGCCCAATATATGCGTTGAACCGTGTTCCAGGAAGTATTTCCCGATTTTTTCGTAACTCTCGAAGGTACCGTCTGCAAATCCGTATCCTCCGCCGCCATGTACAAGCAAATCCACAAATCCAGGACAAATTATTCTCCCGCTTATATCAATAACTTCCGAATTATCTGGGATTTTTGTTGATTGAATACTTCCAACTTCATAGATTGTTTCATCAAATGTAATGATGGCTCCGTTCTCAATTTTTCTGAAAGGAGTAACAACGGTACCACCTACTAAAGCAATATTCATATTGTGCTTGCTATATTTTGATTAGATTTTTCAGTTCAACTGTGGATGCGGTTATATTATCGGATTTTACTATTGAAGAACCAATAACAAACATATCACATCCGGCTTTCGACAGTTTTTGTATATTCGATTTGTCGATTCCCCCGTCAACCTCGATTAGAAATTCCAGGTCGTAATCATCCCTCATCTTCGCAAGTTTTGCAACCCTTCGAAAAGTTGATTCTATGAATATTTGTCCGCCGTAACCAGGATTTACAGACATGATAAGAACATAATCGATATATTCGAGAATTTCAGTAAGAGATTCGACTGGGGTTGACGGATTGATAACTACACCTGCTTTAGCTCCCAGGTCTCTTATATAATTAATTGTTCGGTTCAGATGTACAACTTCCTCCTGATGCACCGAAATATAGTCTGCGCCTGCATTCCTGAATGCTTCAATATAATTATCAGGATCTTTTATCATGAGGTGAACATCAATCGGCAACTTTGTTGATTTACGCACAGCTTTTACAACAGGCGTACCGAACGATATATTTGGTACAAATCTGCCGTCCATTATATCGCAGTGTATTATATCTGCTCCTCCCATCTCGATTAGTCTTATTTGCTGAGATAACTGGGAAAAATCTGCAGACAAAATTGATGGTGCTAATAATTTCATGATTCTATCCGTTTAATTACTTTTTGCCACCCAAACATTTACACTATCGCCGATATTCAGCAGAGTACCTTCCGGGGGACTCTGATCGATTATGGTATTCGTTAAAAGTGTCGATTCGACATATGTCTGAATCCCTAATTTTAAATTATTTCTTCTCAGCATTTTATCTGCTTCAGAAACCGACCTTGCGATAATATTCGGAACAGCTATCATTCCGATCCGGGGACCAATACTGATTTTCAGATCAACCGAATCCCCTCTGGCAAGCAGTGTGCCTTCTTCAAATTCCTGTTCGACAATTATATCAGCAGGCAGATCAGATTTAACTTCCTCTAGATCTCTTATAAACAAACCGAGCCTTTGAAGTGTTATCATTGCATCACGGGATGTTTTCTGCCTTAGATTCGGCATTTTTACCATTGGTTCGCCACCGCTGACAAGCAGGTATATTCGTCTGTTTTTTTTGACGGTTTTTCCTGCTGAAGGATTCTGAAACATAACATGATCGGCTTCATATCTGGCATCATACCTTGGTTCCTGAAGAACAGGATTTAATCCCAGATCAGTCAGTTTTTTAATGGCATCGTCTTTATGCCAGTTTAAAACGTCGGGTATTTCAATTTCTTCCGCTGATACATACCACGGCATATAAAAGTTGTCGAACAGTAGTAAAGTTCCGCCAATTATTATAATGCCGACAAGACCGGAGAAAAAAAGCTTTTTTATAGTATTTTTCATTGAAGCAAAAATACTAAATGGTCTTATGTTTACCAAATATTTGAATTTATCGGTTTTATTATTTCTTATTTTAAAGGTATTAAAAATGCATAACGTGTTTGCTGAAAAAAATAGTTCATTATTTGTTTTTATTTTCTGAGGTAATGCCTATTTTAATAGCCAATATTTGAATCGGTTCATGCTGAAATTCAAAATTTATTATAAGAAATATAACCTCCAGTTCAGCTCGCCCTTTTTTAAAAATAGAAGGAGTATATATGTTCAAAAATCATCCTAAGGGACTGTCAGTTCTTTTCTTCACCGAAATGTGGGAGCGGTTCGGGTTCTACACTATGTTAGCCGTTTTTGTTTATTATCTGCAAGCAAACTTCGGATGGGATCAGGCTACTGTCACAAATATTTACGGGATTTTCTTAGCTGGTGTATATTTTACGCCGATATTAGGTGGATGGATTGCTGATAATCTGCTTGGATACGGAAAGACTATCATGCTTGGGGCAATAACGATGGGAGTAGGTTACGGATTAATGGCTATGCCTACTGATTCTCCTGTTTTTGTCTACACTGCGCTTATAGTTGTTGCTATTGGGAATGGTCTTTTTAAGGCTAATATTTCGGTTCTCGTCGGTAACTTATACAGTCATTCTCAACCATCCCTTAAAGATGCCGGATTCAATATATTTTATATGGGAATTAATATCGGTGCATTTTATGCACCCTATGCCGCTTCGGGTATAAGAGAATTCTTTATGGATAATTTCGGTACCACCCTAGCTCAGGGTTATAATGCCGCTTTTGGCGTGGCATCGGTGGGAATGGTTATTTCGTTGATCATTTTCTTTTTATTCAGAAATAAGTACAAGGATGCGGACTACCAGTCTAAAAAGGAAACAAAATCCGAAAAAGATCTGGTACTTACACCTCATCAGGAAAAAGAAAGAATAATAGCATTATTAATAATCTTCGCAATCGTTATTTTTTTCTGGATGGCTTTCCATCAGAACGGCGCTGCTTTATCTCTGTTTGCCCGTGATTATACGCATCAAATTGTCAGTAAATTTACATTTATACTTTTCGACATAGTAGGATTACATGCAATACTTGCGATACTGCTGGGTGGCGCAGCTGCCCTTAAAAAATCCGGCAGCACCAGAATGAAAACCATCGGCAGTTCATTCGCGATTGCCGGTTTAGCTCTTTTAATATATAAGATATATTCCCTCCCTTCTACAGGTGAGATATCCCCCGAAAACTTTCAGGCTTTCAATCCGATGTTTATAGTTTTGATGACACCCGTTATAGTTGGTATGTTTGCATGGCTGAACAAAAGAGGTAAAGAACCGTCTTCACCGGCAAAAATAGGAATCGGTATGCTTATAACAGCCCTGGCATACGTAATTATGGTTGTTGCATCTGTAGGTTTAGCTCCGGTACATTCACTGAACGGGGGCACATCCCCCATTACAGTTTCTCCTTTTTTCCTTGTTAGTACATACTTCACTTTAACAATTGCAGAACTTCATTTAAGTCCGATGGGACTTTCATTTGTATCCAAAGTTGCGCCACCCAGGATGAAAGGTCTATTGATGGGCGGCTGGTTCGGAGCCACAGCGATTGGCAATTATCTGGCTGGATTCGTAGGAAGGTTTTATCAGGAATGGGAATTATGGCAGTTCTTCCTGATTCTTATTGTTTGTGCATCTTTAGCAGCACTTATGGTACTGTTAGCTTTAAAAAAACTAAAAAGAGCAACCGAATAGAATTTCATTAAAAGGGATCTACTTTAATGATCCCTTTTAAACTACTTGCTTCTTTCAAAATGAAAATATAGCTGGAGAATAGTATGGTTGATACCATCTGCATTATCGAAGGAATTTACTATTCCAGATTATTGCCCCTGGTGTATTTCAGACCAATCTATAATTTGCGGTGCGGGATACTCTCATTGAAAGAAAAAATCCAGTTGTCGTATCCCGGCATCCCGATTGCGCTTCATACCCGCTCCTACCTTTCTGATTCTCTTCGTGAGAAAAATCCCGGACTAAAAGTGAATGAACTTGATACAAATATTAAGAGTTGTCTTTTTATTAATGGCAGGGTTCTGGCCGATGAAGAATTTTCGAAAAAAATTACACCTGACGGAGAAGATACCCTTTTTGTAGACGGTGATACTATTATTGCAGCGAGAGTCAGCGGATACAATCTTGAAAATCTTAAACGGTCTATGAATGATGTTTTTACTATATCGGATTTTATTGGTCTATTTAAACAACAAGTTGATGTTAAATATATTAATTACCCATGGGACCTGATAGCAAATAATTACGAACAGATTCAAAAAGATTTCAGCAGACTGGTGAACCGAAATGAAAAACTGATCAATGGCATTGTTTATGACGGAGCACATCTTATAAATCCGGACGAAATCTTTATAGGTGAGAATGCAAAAATTAAACCCGGCGCTGTCCTCGATGCCGAGAAAGGATCAATTTACATCGCGGAAGGAACAGTAGTTTATCCTAATGCTGTAATAGAAGGACCCTGCTACATCGGTAAAAATTCCCAGGTTAAAATCGGAGCCAAAATTTATAACGGGACTAGCATCGGTGAAGTATGTAAAGTCGGGGGTGAAGTTGAGAATTCGATTATACATTCATATTCGAACAAACAACACGACGGATTTCTGGGTCATTCATACCTCGGCAGCTGGGTTAATCTGGGTGCAGATACTAATAATTCCAATCTTAAGAATAACTATGGCAGTATCAAAGTTATCGTCAATGATGAGCAAATCGACAGCGGATCAATGTTCGTGGGATTAACTATGGGTGATCATTCAAAAAGTTCAATTAATACCATGTTTAATACAGGAACCGTTGTTGGCATTTCTTCAAATATATTCGGATCAGGATTTCCTCAAAAGTATGTCCCATCTTTCTCCTGGGGCGGATCGGAAAATATGACTACTTATGATCTGGAAAAGAGTATTGAAGTAGCCAAACGCGTCATGACAAGAAGAAAAGTCCATTTCAGTTCTGCGGATGAGAGAATATTCAGAAAAGTCTTTGATCTTACAAAAGAGGAAAGGAAAAAAAGAGGTATGCCTAATTAATCACTAAAATTCAGATATGGGTGTAATATGAGATTGATTATTCAACCGGATTATAATCTGGTTTCAAAGTGGTCGGCAAATTATATAGCAAAAAGGATTAATAGTTTTCATCCGACACATGAAAAACCTTTTGTAATCGGATTGCCGACGGGCTCTTCGCCGATGGGTTTATATAAGGAGTTAATTGAACTGAACAAAATCGGTAAGGTCAGTTTTAAAAATGTCGTTACGTTTAATATGGATGAATATGTTGGAATTCCTGAAGACCATTCTGAAAGCTACCACTCATTTATGATGAATAACTTATTTAATCATGTTGATATAAACAAAGATAATATCAATATTCTGAACGGAAATGCGGCGGATCTTGAGAAGGAATGCGAAGATTATGAGAGGAAAATTGAAAGTTATGGCGGAATTAACCTGTTTATCGGCGGAATCGGTCCGGATGGACATATTGCTTTTAATGAACCGGGATCATCGTTGGGATCCAGAACAAGAGTCAAAACTTTAACTATGGACACGATAATAGCTAACTCAAGATTTTTTGACAATGACATTAACAAAGTCCCTAAAACCGCGCTTACAGTCGGTGTTAAAACCGTTATGGACGCTGATGAAGTTTTAATAATTATAAGCGGTCATAAAAAAGCCAGAGCTTTGTCAAAAGTTGTTGAAGAGGGATTAAACCATATGTGGACGGTGAGTGCTCTGCAAATGCATCCGAAAGGGATAATAGTATGCGATTATGATGCAACTTATGAACTTAAAGTTGGTACTGTAGAATATTTCAAGGATATTGAAAAACCCAATCTTGATCCCTCCTCCCTGCTCGACTGAGGTATTAAGGGGGAATGTGTAAGAGTTCCATTCCTTTACTAACTTTTAAGTTAATAATCCCGGGGAAAATGTTTAAAGACTATCATTATTTATTACGCTGTGTCCTCGAACTCAACATTGAACTTAGAGGGCAACTTATTATTGAAGCCTTTTCTCAGGAGAGGGATATTATATGTTTTCATGTACCGGATAGTCAAAACGAGAATAAACATCTTTTAATATCTTGCAATCCTCAACTTCCCTATCTGTATATCAGAAAGAATTTCAGAAAAGCTAAGAAAAATGCAGTTAATTTTTTTAAGAAATATTTACCGGCGAAGATAAACGACATAAGAATTTCGGATTCCGACAGAATTGTTAATATATCAACTTCGAGCGGGGACTTTTTTATTACTATCCGGGGTTCAAAAACAAATCTTATATTCACCAATAGCTATGAACTCGATTCATTTCTGAAGTCTGAAAATATCGGATCTATTTATAAGGAAATTATTGCGAATAACTATATCACCTCTGCCGAGGAACTAGAAATTCCAGTAAATATTATTTCAACGCAACCTGAGTTTAGAGAAGCGCGAAAAAATATCCCATACCTCAGCAGAAAACTTTACAATGAAATCCAGGCAAGATTCACGAAAAACGTTTACGCAGAGAATATAATTTCAGAATGTATCCGCGATATTCTGGAATCGGATATTGCTGTTTTTTATAATGAAGATAGCGACCAATGGGATTTTGTGCCTGTCACCTTCAACATTTCTGAGAAGGATTATGAAATCTTTCAGAATTACAATAGCGCTCTGGGATTTTTAATCAGCAATATTTTTAAATCTGATAAACTGCAAGCCTTAAAAAAAATACTCCGCATAAAAGTGACAAAAGAAATTGAGGGTCTGTCATCAAAATTGAATAAATTGAAAGAAAGATTAGATAATGGAAGTAAAGAGGATTTGTACTATAAATATGGTAATCTGATAATAAATAATTTACACGACCTGAAATCAGGAATGGGTAGCATAATTCTGAATGATTATTCGACCGGAAAGAATATCGAGATTCAATTGGATCAAAAACTAAATCCTGCTGAAAATGCTAATAAGTATTTTGAAAAAGCAAAGGATGAGAAGAAAAATTATGCTCATTCGCAGGAATTGTATAATTTATCGAGAGATAAATTTGATTTTTTATCAAGACTTTCTGAAGAGATTGACTGCATCTCGGATCTTGATCAACTTCTGAATATTAAAAAAAGGTTAAATATTAAAACCGATTCCATGAAAAATAAGATGGAATTAAGTATCAGTTACTACGAATACATTGTTGATGATAAATTTCACGTCTTCGTCGGGAAAGACAGTAAGAGTAATGATTTGCTAACTACCAGATTTGCGAAACAGAATGATTACTGGTTCCATGCGCGTGGACTTCCGGGATCACACGTTGTGTTAAGAGTAGATAATACCAAAGAAGGAGTTCCGAAGAATGTGCTTATTAAAGCAGCTTCGCTGGCTGCGTTCTACAGTAAGGCGAAAACTGCCGGACTTTCTCCAGTCTCATATACTCTTAAAAAATTCGTCAGGAAAAATAAAAATATGAATCCCGGTCAGGTTTTACTTATGAAAGAAAATGTTCTTCTTGTAAAACCGGAAATTCCTAAAAATACAAGACTTGCAGATGAGGTAAAATGAGTTTTAAGAAGCTGCTTATTATAATCGTTAGCTCAGCCGCACTTTCCTTTCTATACAATTCTCTTTCATCCGGCGGACTACCCTTGTCCCGTCCTGAAATTAAAATTGAATTTGAAGAAAATATTTCAAAAGGTTCGGATAATAATTCAAATGTTATCAAAGCTATTGCTTTAGAAGAAGCCGTAAGAATATTCAATAACGAACATGCAGTTTTTATTGATGCAAGGGATCAATGGGATTATGCCGAAGGACATATTGCCGGAGCTATAAATATTCCGGAATTCAGTTTCGATTACAAAAGTCCGGAAGTTATTTCTCTGAATAAGGACGCAACATACATTGTTTATTGTGACGGGGATGATTGTGATGTCAGTAAACGGTTGACGATGCAGCTGCAGAGAATGGGTTTCAAAGAAGTCTATGTCTATTTCGGCGGATATAATGAATGGCAGGACAACGGATATCCTGTTGAATCGGAGGAAACAAATGAATAAGATCTTATCAGACAGATACTTTCTTCTTTGCATCAGAATAGTAGTAGGATTTGTATTTATATTTGCCGGAATTGAAAAAATATCATCACCCGAGCATTTTGCCGTTTCAATAGAAAACTACAGGGTTTTTCCTGACTTTACAATCAACATAATTGCAATTTATATACCATGGCTTGAACTTCTGACAGGTATATTATTAATCTTTGGTATCGCTGTTAAGGAAAATGCATCCATAGTCAGCGCCTTGCTTGCAATATTTATTTTACTTGTTTTCTCGGCTGTAGTTAGAGGTCTTGACATTGAGTGCGGGTGTTTCGGAACAAGCGACGGACAAAAAGTCGGCTTATTAAAAATTGCTGAAAACCTTTTTCTTTTTGTTGCAGGAATAATTATATATTTAAGAGATCACAATCCAATATCATTAGCTTCAAAATGAAATTACTAGAGCGCTATCATGTTTATAAAAGACCGCTTGTTTTGGACGGTGCAATTGGAAGCTACCTGGAATCAATCGGACTTACACAAAAAGATTCGTTATGGTCTACCCGTGCACTCATAGATGATCCGGATAAACTTACCGGACTATACAAGCGTTATATCGACGCCGGAGCAGATATACTTACAACAAACACTTTTCGCACGAATCCGCATTCTTTGGAATTGTCCGGTATAAAGACTGATTCATTTAAATTGGTTAAAAATGCATGCCGACTCATAAAATCGCTCCCGGGTGAATTTATTGTTGCAGGATCAAATGCTCCTGCAGAAGACTGCTATCAGCAGAAAAGAACAATTCCATTTAATCTGCTTGAAGAAAATCATTATAAACATATTGAAGCGCTAGCCGACAACGGCGTGGATTTTATTTTAAATGAAACCCAGAGCCACTGGGATGAGATTGAGTTAATTTCAAAATATTGCTCAACAAATAATATACCCTATGTAATCAGCCTATATTTTGCAGAAGATCTTACAATTCTGAGCGGACAAAATCTTTACGAGGTTTTAAGTCTGGTGTGGAATTATAATCCTGTGTGCATTTCCTTCAACTGTATAGCTAAAAATATTTTTGACAAATTACCGTTAGAACTTGTATCCAGGCACTTGTGGGGTTTTTATTTGAACTGTTTTCCGAATAACGTAATGCCAGAATTGACTCCGGTATTATACAGTGAATTATTGAATAACACAGTTCTTGAAAATTTATTGTTTGTGGGATCGTGCTGCGGATCAGGTCCCGAACATACGAAAAAAATTAAGGAAACTATACTTGCAGAATATTCAGGTTAATTCACCGGCAAAAATTAATTTTTGTTTAAATATTCTTTCAAAGAGAAGTGACGGTTTTCATAACTTGTGGACACTGTTATTTCCATTACTTGATCTTTATGATGTGATTTCATTCAGGAAAGCCAACTCTGATTCATTTAAGTATAATAAAACAATTAAAGAACTCGGCGAAGATAATCTGATAATTAAAGCTAAAAAAATTATCGAAACTCATTGCGGTAATAAACTTCCGGTTGAGATTGAGTTGACGAAGAACATTCCGATCGGTGCAGGTATGGGCGGAGGCAGTTCAAACGCTGCATCTACACTGTTAGCGATCAACAGGTTATTTGAATTAGATCTGGAATATGAACAGCTTGCAGATTTCGCACTTGAACTTGGATCAGATGTGCCATTTTTCCTGAATCCAAAACCGTCTATCGGCGAATCAAGAGGTGAGATTCTGCGTGTTGTGGATTTTCAGATTAATTTTCCCATATTGATTGTAAATCCCGGTATACATGTATCAACAAAAAATGCTTTTGAAAATATTAAAACTTACAAAACACAATTCAAAATAGAATTGAATTCACCAAAGAATTTCTCGGAAATAATTAATCTTGGCAGATTATTCACAAATGATTTTGAAGATTTTATCTTTGAAAAATTTCCCGAAATAGAAGAAATAAAAAAAATGCTATACAAAAACGGTGCAGGGTTTTCAATAATGACCGGGACAGGTTCAACAGTTTTTGGAATTTTTGAAAATGTGAATGATGCGGAGAGTGCTGCTAAAATGTTTCCCGATAATTATTTTATATTTATAAGCCTCCCGACAAGGGCTCGAGCGATGTAATTCTATCATCTTCTTCAATGATATAGGGAAGCTTAATAATGAATGAAGATCCGGGATGTTTGTCATCACCGATTCCCGATGGACTTTCAACTTCAATTGTACCGCTGTGATGATTTATAATTTCTTTCACCAGCGACAAACCCAAACCGCTGCCTTCCGATTTGTGACGTCTTGTATTACTTGCCCGATAAAACTGGTCGAAAATTCTTGGCAGATCTTTTTCAGGGATACCAATACCATTATCAGCGAACTCAATTCGTAGAAATTGTTCCTCGTATTCTATTGTTATATTTATAAGTCCCCCTTCTCCAACATATTTTGCCGAATTCGACATAATATTTGATATGGCTAGCTGCAGTAATTCCTCATCCCCTGACACAGGACGTCTGAATTTTCTCTTGTCATTAATACTGATAGTAATTCTTTTGCTCTTCAAATCGTCCGAATGATTTTCCACATAATCTGCAATTATTTCCCCGATAAAAATCTTCCTGTTATCTCTTTTCTCAAGAAGTTTTAACTTAGAAATTTTGAGGATACTGTTAATAAGATACAGCCCTTCGTTTGACCTTTCCCTTATCCTTATAAGTTTATCTTCCACCGGTTCTGATACAGGACCCAGAAATTTCTGTAATATTATATCTACTATCGACTTTATTGCTGTTATTGGTGTCTTAATTTCGTGAACTACACCGATTAGATATTTCTGCTTAGACTTTTCAACCTCATTTAGTTTTAAAAGTGTCTGACGGAGTTGTTCCTCTCTCCTTAAAAGGTTTTTCGCTATCTGATTGGTTATAAGTACTGTAATAATCATCATTGAAGCGAAAACTACTATAAACAAAATGTCATAATTCCAGGGTCGAACAACATTTTCTGAAATACCCTTTATCAGAAAAGTATCTACTATATCAACTCTCTGAAGAAATACAAGCAGCGCGTAAATTGATATATAGATAACGCATATAGCTTTAATTAAGATACCGGGAAGTATAAGACTTCCAATAACCATATGGAATATAAAAAAGACATGCAGCGGAGATTCGATTATTCCGGTGAAATATATAACCAGCATCAAAGTCGAAAGATCCAGAATCATTTGCACGAGTGAAAGATGAAGAGCATTAAACCGGATTGGATCGGTTCCAACCTTTGGTCTTATAAGGTGAATAATAACATTGTAAAGAAATATGCTTATTGCGATGATAATAAAAGCAATAATCTGTGTCTGGTTTAACTGAAAATCAAGCAGATACTCTCCGAGTAAAAGAAATGCCAGTACAGACAAAGAAGCGAGGTAACGAATTTTAATAAGCCATAGATTACGGCGGCGGATTGTACTCCAGAATTCCGGATAATCATACGCCCACCCCGGGACTAACTTAATCATAAGCAGACTCTACTAGATAAGTAACACGAATCTAAATCCAATATATCGAACATTACTCAGAATAACAATTTGAAGAACCGGTTTAACCCGGTTCTTCAAAATATGACTATGCTATATACTTGCCACGTTTTGTATAATGTGTATGCAGTAATTTATGCGATAAATGGCTGCACGGTCCGTCTGTTAAAAATTCATTATATAGTTTAATAATGTATGGATTGTCGTGCGATTTTCTGATCTCCAGCGATTCATCTTCCGCATAAATTGCCTGTGCACGTTTCATTCTTATTTCTTCATTTGTGGGAATAGGCTGCCCGCCACCACCAAGACATCCGCCAGGACAAGCCATGAACTCGATAAAATGACATTCGCTGAATTTACCGCCTGCTTTTATATCTTCCATAATTTTCTTTGCATTTGCAGTTCCGTGAGCAACCGCAACTTTCAGGGTTGCACCTTTCAGCCAGTTCCAATCCGGGACAAGGTGTTTAATAAGTTCGGGAACAGGTCCGACTTTATCCCCGATTGGGAATTCAACATATTTTATCCCTTCGAAACCTCTTACAGGCAGAACGTTTGCATTTTCAAAAATATCTTCCGTTTTATTTCCAGTCACGAATTCTACAACAGTCCGTATAGCAGCCTCCATAACACCGCCGGTGGCACCGAATATTAAACCTGCACCGGACGCATCGCCGAAAGGATTGTCGAAATGAGATTTCGGCATTTCAGGTAAATGTATACCAGCTTCTCTTATCATTTTTGCAAGTTCGCGGGTTGTTAAACCATAATCAACGTCCTTGTATCCGCTGTCTACCATCTCCGGTCTGTTGCATTCAAATTTCTTTGCAGAGCATGGCATCACAGCAACGCTGACAATATCCTTCGGATCTATACCGGCTTTTTCGGCATAATGGGTTTTAATTAATGCACCGAACATTTGCTGAGGTGACTTTGCGGAGCTGAGGTTTGAAATATATTCGGGATAGAAATGTTCGAGATATTTTACCCATCCTGGCGAGCACGATGTAAACTGAGGAAGTGCAACTTCCTTCTTTTCAACAAGTGCCTGATAAAGCCTTAAAATAAGCTCGGTTCCTTCTTCTATAATAGTCAGATCAGCTGAAAAATTTGTATCAAATACCTTATTAAATCCTATCCTTCTGAGTGCAGTATTTAGTTCACCCGTCATCGAATGACCTGCTTCAAGACCGAATTCCTCACCTATAGCAGCACGGGGTGAAGGTGCCGTCTGAATTACTACATGTTTATCCGGATCTTCAATAGCTGCCCATATCTCATCAGAAGGATCATTAGTATATAAAGCTCCCGTAGGACAACGGTTAATACACTGCCCGCAGTTTATGCATATAACATCAGCCAGATCTTTATCCATGAATGTTGATATATGAGTATTGTCACCCCTTCCGATGGATTCCAGGACTCCGACTTCCTGAAGATCAATACAGGTTCTCACACAGCGTTTGCACAGAATACATTTGTCGTTATCACGATGGACAGAAAATGAAGATTCGTCTACAGGATATTTGGATTTGGTTACGTGACCGAAAGTGAATCCATCAACTCCGTATTCCTGCGCAAGATTCTGCAGTTCACAGTTCTTGTTTCGCACGCATGAATAACACTCACCGTAATGCTCACTGAGCATTAAGTCGAGTATATGACGTCGGGCTTTCCTTACTGTCTGTGACGAAGTTTTTACTTTTATTGGAGCTGTTATTGGAAATGCACATGCTGCCTGAAGAGTTCTCATGCCTTCAACTTCAACAACGCATATCCTGCATACGCCTGCAACGCACAAATCATCGTGATGGCAAAGTGTCGGAATATGAATGCCGGCTTCCCGGCATGCTTCGAGTATGGTTGTTCCCATAGGTACAGTAATTCTCTTCTCGTTTATTTCTATAGTAACGGAGCCGCCTATATGTTCAGGATGATCGGGTATTGTTACTTTGTGTGCTTTCTGACTTACGGGTGCCCTTTGATTTTTATCTTCCATTAGTACCTCCGTTACCTTTGTTCAGAATCTCATCTTTAAAGTTATCCAGTATTGAAATGAAAGGATTAGGACTTGACTGACCTAATCCGCATTTCGAAGCTACTTGCATAGTTTTACCAAGCTCCTTCAGCTGATTGATATAAGCAAATGTAAAGTTGCCCGATTCAATCATCCTTACTCCTTCAAGAAGTTTTGTGTTCCCGATTCTGCATGGGGTACATTGTCCGCAGGATTCCTCGACAAAAAATTCCATAAAGTTTTTAAGGACATGGAGCATGTTTCTGTTTTCGTTGAATATAATAATTGAACCGCCCGTAGCAGCGTCTTCGTAAGCCAGTTGCCTGTCGAATTGGGTTTTATTCAAACAAACTCCGGAGGCACCTCCGACCTGAACAGCTTTAGTGTTTTCAGCCTCAACTATCTTCAGCAATTCGTTTATTGTTGTGCCCCAAGGAAGTTCATATACACCCGGTTTTTTACAGTCACCGGATATTGAAAATAATTTTGATCCTGTTGACTTATCAGTGCCGTGTTGTTTAAACCATTCTCCGCCTTTTTCAACAATCTTGGCAACACAGGCTAGAGTTTCAACGTTGTTGACTACAGTAGGTTTTCCCATAAATCCGGTTGTAACAGGAAACGGAGGACGGTTTCGTGCTTCTCCTCTGTGTCCTTCAAGTGATTCAATAAGTGCTGTTTCTTCTCCGCATACGTAAGCACCGTTGCCTAGTCTAATACTTATTTCAAAATCAAATCCTTCCTTTCCGCAGATATTTTTACCAAGAAGATTATCATCTCTCATTCCCTGAATATAATCAAGCAGCGGAAAGAGCATATATTCATATTCACCTCTAAGATAAACAATGCCTTCTTTTGCTCCAATTACGTAACCTGCTATAACCATTCCGTCGAATACCAGTTCCGGGTACTCCAGCAAAAGAACCCTGTCTTTAAATGTACCCGGTTCCCCTTCATCCGCATTACATACAACATATTTATCCTCACTTCTTGCGGCTGCTGTAAGCATCCATTTTGTTGATGTGGGAAATCCTGCTCCGCCTCTCCCCCTTAATTTCGATTCCTTGATTTCGAGAAGTATATCATCACGTTTCATCGAAACAGCTTTATTTATCGATTCACCCCTCGTGTATTTTGTAAATAATACTTTACCGCTTCTTTCAGATTTTTTGTTTTCCATATCCGCCTCATTTTACCTGATTTAAAATTTGTACTGCTTTTTCAGGCGTTAGGTTTGTATATACCTTCTCGTTTACCGCCATTGCAGGGCTTATATCACACAATCCAAGGCAGTTGGCAAACTCCAGATGGAATTTTTTATCCTTGCTTGTTTCCCCAAATTTACAACCGATTTCTCTTTCAATTGCGTTGCAAACAGCCTGTTTGCCCTGAAGGTCGCAGGTAATACTCTGGCAAACTCGTACAATATTTCGTCCCTTTGGTTCGGTATTTAGGAATGCATAGAACGAAATAACACTGTAGACTTCAACAGGATGAATATCCAGTAATCGGGCAATTTCCTGTTGAGCAAAATCTGGAATATGTCTGTGTTTCTTCTGAATTTCATGCAGGATTTTAAGCAGAGATGAACGTTGTTTACCGAACTGCTCAACTAATGCTTCAATCTCCTCAGTCATTGCGTTTTTTTCTACTAACAACATTAACGATGGCTCCCCTTTATTTTTCTTTTAATAAATTATTCACTTTTTCAACTAACTGATCCGGTGAAATAGGTTTTTCGACAAAGTCGTCAACCGGAACCATTTCGCCGGCGCCATACTCGAAACCAATGGTTTTTGAGACAGATGTATACATTAGTATCGGTGTTTCAAATCCTTCCCTTCTGAATTTCTGAGCGAGGAAAAATCCGTCGTCAGGTTCGTCCATCATTACATCAAGTATTATAAGGTCAGGATTATTCTCCTCAACAATTTTAAAACCATCATCAGGATTACCTGCAGATAAAATATCGTGTCCCTTTGATTTCAGTACTAACGAACTGGCTTCGATGATATCAGGATCATCGTCGATAATCGCTATTAGTGCCATTTTTACTCCCGTTTTTTTTCTTTTATTTATTTATTGGTAAATGAACAATAAATGTCGAACCTTTTTCAAATACGCTCTCCACTTCGACCTTACCATGATAAGATTCGATTATTTTCTTTACTATACTTAATCCTAAACCTGTTCCTGTTATCTCACGTGTATATTTATTTTTTGCCCTGAAAAATTCCTGGAAAAGTTTTTCTTTTTCTTCGGGCTGCATACCTATTCCTGAATCACTCACCTTAATAGTCAGGTAATTCCCGTTCTCAGAACAATCAATATCTATAAATCCTTTTTCTTTATTGTACTTAATTGCATTACTGATAATATTTGTGAAGACTCTTATAATTTCATTACGGTCAGCTTTTATTACAGGGAGTTGATCTGGAAAATTAATATTAACCAGTAATTTCGACTTTGCAATCTCGAATTCCAAAAATTTAATCGTGTTTCTTATAATTTCTTTTATATCTAATTCCTCTATTTCTCTACCGACCTTTTTCTCTTCCATTCTTGATATGTCCAGTAAATCATTAACGAGATCAAGCAAACTGTTTAATCTTGAACGTGAACGTGTTAAAAATTCATCCTGCTGTGATTCGGAAATGTGTATACTTTCATCCTGCATTATTCTGATATAACCCAGCACTGCTGCAAGAGGTGTCTTTAATTCATGTGCAACCATAGACACAAACTGATTTTTAATTTTTTCAATCTTTTTAAAACCAGTGATATTTTTCAAAACTATTACAACTCCCGCTACAGTCCCGTCGTGCTGCGGAACTGGGGAGCAGGTAGCATCTATATACATGTCCCCGTTATTAATTTCATACTGAGTCGTAAATGATTTGTTCACTGTTTTTTTCTCAGACAACATCCTTGTAACAATATCAGTCAGCCCGTCAGGTAATTTATCAAGAGAGTACTGACCTATCTGAAGATCATCAATCGCAAGTTTATTTAATGTGGCATGATTATAATAAACAACTTCTCCACCGGTATTAACGAGCAGAACACCACTGCTTATCGATTCAATTATTGTTTTTAGACGTGACTTTTCATGTGCCACTTCCAGAAGAGATTCCTCGCGTTCTCTTTTGAGTCTTTCAGCTTCAAGGAGAAGCTGCCTGTGTTTTAGTCCTTTTTCCAGATTGAAAATCAGTTCTTCAGGGGTAAAAGGTTTCGGTATATAGCTGTATGCCCCAAGTCTGGTTGATTCAACGGCTGTTTCATAACTTGCATATGCAGTGGCTATAAAACAAACACTGTTCGGACGCAGTCGTTTTATTTCGGTAAGCACATCGAGACCATCAATATCGGGCATTTTTAAATCAATAATTACAAGATCGTATTCGTTATCTTTGACTAATAAAATGCCGGTTGCACCGTTTTCAGCGGTATCAACTATATAACCCTCGTTCATGAGAAGCCGTTTGGAACCCTCACGCAGTCCTTTCTCGTCGTCAATTATTAATATGGTCGGATTTTCAGTATTCAATGATTTTCTGTTATATTTTAATTTTTATAATTATCTAATTTTGCCTGCAATTCATCTACGGAAACCGGTTTGTTCAGAACTCCATCGCATTTTATCCATTCCTTTTCTTCTTCTGTCGTTGCACTAAACTTAAAACCTGTATCATAAGTAGCTGAAGTTAGAATAAAAACCGGTATATTTTTCCCGTGATCCGTCTTTTTAATACGATAACATAAAACAAACCCGGAATCTCTCTCCTCCATAATTAAATCAACAATAACAGCATCGGGTTTTATGTCATTAAACAATTTCAGCCCATATTCACTAGACTCAGCTGTGTATATTTTATAACCTTTTTTTTCGAGAAGTATTTTATTCTGTTCAAGTAAATCGATATCATCATCTATAAGAAGTATCGTGTGGTAATTATTAGTCATTATTTTCTCTTGTCATTTTAATTTTAAATCATATTTATTGCTTACAGGTAAAACGATATTAACCGTTGTGCCTTTATTTAATTCACTCTCTATAGTGATATCTCCCTTGTGCATTTTAATGATCCCATAAGAAATTGCCAGACCAAGTCCTGTCCCTCTACCGATTTTCTTTGTAGTAAAAAACGGTGTAAAAAGTTTATTTATATTTTCTTCTTCAATACCGCACCCGCAATCGATAATTTTTATAAATATTTTTGAATCATCGTTGTTCAGAATAATTCTCAATTTTTTCTCATCGCGTGATTCCATAGCTTCGATTGCGTTATTGATAATATTAATGAATACCTGCTTGAGCTGGTCTTTATCAGCCTTTATAATAATATCCTCCGCATTATCTTCCAATTCAATTAGCAGATCATTCCCATTTGTATCGGTAACTATCTTTATAACTTCGGACAGTACATTTTTAATTGAAACTTCCGCTGGATTTAATTTCCGCTCTCTTGCGAAGTTCAGCAGATTAGATACTATTCCTCTGCATCTTTTTGCTTCATCGAGAATCATATCCACATCGCCGCAGTCTTTCTCAATTTTCTGAAGTTCATTTCTGATTAAAGAAGAGTATAATATTATTGTTCCTAAAGGATTATTAAGTTCATGCGCAACACCTGCAGCAAGCTGACCAATGGAGGCGAGCTTCTCGGCATTTGTGAGCTGTTCCTGTGTATTCTTTAATTCGGTGTAAGCGGATTCCAGTTTATCTATAAGATGCGGCAGACACATCTCATCTTCAGCCAATCCTTTCCCGAAAGCGATTGCATATTCGCGGCAGGTGTCGTATCCGCAGGCTCCGCAATTCAATTCATCTATTTCACTATACTTATTAGTTCTTCTGAGTATTTCTGCGATCTGCTCCTCTGACGGCATTGGTCTGCGTCTGTTTTCAGGTGTGAAAATCCTGTTAAGGTCCAACTCCCTGCTGTTATAAATTTCGCTGTTCCATACATTCCGGTCAGTATGACTCTGATTCTTCTCAATAAATTCTATAACCTTTTCGCGACGAGCATAATGGTTTAAGTCACTATCTATTGCAGGTCCGTTTATACACCCTTCGCAAAAAAGTATGTCAATAAATTTTGATTTTATTTTACCATCTGCTATGTCATCGATTATCTCTTTCACTTTCGATTTGCCTTCAACAATAATAAGATCCTTCTCAAGTATGTTGCTTTCTATACCGGCTGTTTTAAGCAAGCCTCCTGAAATTGCATATGACTTTCCCATCGCAGCATGCGGCGGATCGAACTCGATTGTATCAAGGTTATCCAGTTCAATATTATTTGAGTTAAATATTTCCTTGATTTCAGAGAATGTAAGAACAGCGTCTATTGCATCATTTACTTCGAGATCCCGGTACTCACTTTTCTTTGCAATACAGGGACCAATGAAAACAATTTTAGGATTACTGTAATTTGCTTTCAAATATCTGCCCATAGCAATCATAGGTGAAACGATTTGAACAAGATTAGGCACCAGTTCAACGAAATACTTTTCAATATAATTATATACAGCCGGGCATGGCGTGCTGATCATAGTTTTTTTATTATTCGCAATGATATCTTTATATTTCACATTAATAAGATCAGCACCGAATGCAGTTTCAGAAACTCTTTTAAAGCCCAGTTTTTTCAGTGCAGCGGGTATTTTATCGTAATTTTCCGGGAATGAAGCTGCAAAAGACGGAGCCACTATTGCAAATGTATCGAACTGTGGAATGAGTTCATCAAAAACTTTTATGTTATCACTTTCTACAGATTTCGCATGCTGGGAACATACTTTCAGACAGTGACCACAGCTTATGCATCTTTCTTCGATCACAACTGCCTGACCATCAATAACCCTGATAGCATTAGCCGGGCATTCTCTTATGCAGGAGTAACACCTTTTACATTTCTGACCGATTGTGCTTACAATACCCGTGTACATAAAATTCGTATGATTTTATTTTATAAACTGTCTGTTATAATAATGCGTATGCAAAATATCATGCGCACGATGACTGTTTGGATATTCCAGGTAATCTTCATATATCTTAATAACCGATTCATTCTCATGCGACATTCTATGCTTCGACTTTGTATCGATCTCGTAAAGTGCCTGAACCCTTTTCAGAATTTTATCTTTCTGCTGATGAAGAGGTTGCCCGCCACCGTTTATACAACCTCCGGGACAAGCCATAACCTCGATAAATTTATAATCACACTCACCTTTTTCTATCCTATCCAGTATCTCGCCAACATTCCCGATGCCGTTAACAACTGCCACTTTAATTTCCTTACCGTTCATAATAACAGACGCTTCTTTTATTCCACCCATACCTCTGAGATCATGCAATTCGAGGTCCTGCATATACTTCCCTGTAATCTTAAAGTACGCGGTTCTTAGTGCAGCCTCCATTACACCTCCGGTCGTTCCGAAAATAACTGCAGCCCCTGTTGATTCGCCAAGTGGATTATCGAAATTATCATCGGGTAAATCATTAAAATCAATACCCGCCATTTTAAATAACCTGACAAGTTCTCTTACGGTAAGAACAGCATCTACATCAGGCAGTTTTTCCTCAGTCAGTTCCGGTCTGGTTGATTCATATTTTTTAACGGTACACGGCATGATTGAAACAACAAACATGTCTTCAGAATTTATTCCCGTCTTTTCGGCATAGTACGTTTTTAATAATGCACCCTCCATTTCATGCGGTGATTTGCATGAAGAAACATGGTTCAGCAGGTTAGGTCTGTTTTGCTCAATATATTTAATCCAGCCAGGGCAGCAACTTGTGAACATTGGAAGCACACCGTTATTTGATAACCTGTCAATAAGCTCGGAGCCCTCTTCCATAATGGTTAAATCTGCTCCGAAATTGGTATCGAAGACTTTATGAAATCCCAGTCTTCTTAATGCGGTAACGAGCTTCCCGGTAACATTTAGTCCTATCGGCATATTAAATTCCTCACCTATTGAAGCTCTGACGGCAGGTGCTACCTGAACAATGCAAAGTTTTTTGCTGTTATTCAGAGCGTTTGTCACTTCTTTAAGATGACTTTTTTCTCTTAATGCAGCTGTAGGACAAACAAGTATACACTGTCCGCAGAGTATACAATTACTTACATTCAATCCTTTGTTGTAAAATGTACCTACACTGCTGTTAAAACCCCGGTTGGTAAAATCAATTGCCCCGATCTTCTGGATCTCGTTGCATACTCGTACACATCTTCCGCAGAGAATACATTTTGCAGGATCTCTTTCCAACGATGAACTTGAAATATCAACTGCGTGAGATTTTGATTCACCGCTGTATCTGTGTTCTCTGATACCGTATATTTCTGATAAATCCTGCAATTCGCAATTTTTATTTCGCACACATATAAGACAATCCTGGGGGTGGTTTTCAATCAACAATTCAACGATTGTTTTACGTGCTCTCCTCACCCTTGGTGAATTAGTCTGGACATTCATACCGTTGGACACCGGGTAAGCACATGAAGGAATAAGACCTTTCATTCCTTCCACTTCAACGACGCAAATTCTGCAGGCTCCGCTAGGGAACAAATCTTTCATGTGACAAAGAGTTGGAATTTTTATCCCTATTGTCTTTGCAGCTTCCAGAATTGTTAATCCTTCTTCTGCTTTCAGATGTATATTGTTTATTGTAATATCTACGGTTTTCATAAATATCCCCGGGGAATTAATTCGTAGTTATAGCATTAAACCGGCAAGTCTCGACACACAAACCGCACTTAATACATTTGCTCTGAACGATGTAATGAGCCTGCTTCTTTTCACCCACAATTGCGCCCACCGCACATTTCCTTGTGCATAAACCGCAACCAGTACAAATTTCATTATCTATATTATATGTTAAAAGTTCTTTACAGACATGAGCTTCGCATTTTCTGTCATAGATATGTGCTTCATATTCTTCCCGGAAATATTTAAGACCGGAAAGAACCGGATTAGGTGCACTTTGACCCAGTCCGCATAATGAGGTGTCTTTTATCACCTCTGCCAGCCTCTTAAGGTGTATTATACCTTTAAATCGCTGAAATGCATCATGACCATTGCCGTTGTTCTCATAATTTTGTGTTATTCTCTCAACAATTTCGAGCATTCTCTTTGTCCCTTCTCGGCAAGGGACACATTTCCCACAGGATTCATTCTGTATAAAAGTAAGAAAGAATTTTGCGACATCTACCATACAAGTCCCTTCATCCATAACAACAAATCCTCCGGAACCCATCATAGCTCCCACATCCTTCAGTGATTCATAATCGACAGGCGTATCCATAACAATCTCTGGCAGACAACCGCCGGAAGGTCCGCCTATTTGAACCGCCTTAAATTTTTTCCCGTTGGGAATACCACCACCGATTTTAAAAACAACATCACGTAATGTTACTCCCATAGCAACTTCTACAAGACCCGTATTCTTAACATTTCCGCTTAATGCAAATACCTTAGTGCCTTTACTCTTTTCCGTACCGATAGATGAGTACCAGCCGGATCCTTTTTGTATAATCATGGGAACATTAGCAAAAGTCTCAACATTATTAATTACTGTTGGTTTTCCGAATAAACCCGATTCACTAGGATACGGAGGTCTCGGCTCAGGCATTCCTCGTCTGCCTTCGATTGATGCTATCAGAGCGGTCTCCTCTCCACAAACGAATGCACCTGCTCCTTTTTTTATTTTTAACTCAAAACCGAATCCGCTGTTTAGTATATTCTTACCAAGCAAACCATATTCTTTAGAATGTAAAATTGCATTCTCAAGTTTTTTTATTGCAAGCGGATATTCTGCTCTGCAGTATATATATCCTTCTGATGCACCAATAGCATATGCGGCTATTACCATACCTTCAATTACCTGGAATGGATCACCTTCTAGAATCGAACGGTCCATAAATGCACCCGGATCGCCTTCATCTGCATTGCAAATAACATAACGCTTATCAGCCGGATTTTTAGCAGTTAATTCCCACTTCTTGCCGGTTGGGAAACCGCCTCCACCCCGTCCCCGCAAACCGCTATCCAAAACTTCTTTGATAACATTCTCCGGTGACATCTCATTCAAAACTTTTGAAAGACCAAGAAAGCCACCTGAAGCAATGTACTGATCGATTGAGTCCGGGACAATTCTACCGCAGTTTCTGAGAACAACTCTTAACTGATGCCTGAAGAATTCGGTTTCGTCAATATTTCTTACGAACTTATTTGTAGCACCATACGTTGCAAAGACTTTTTTCGTGAAGATTTGTTTATCTACAGTTGTGGTCTTTATTAATTCTTTTACATCATTGACTGTTATTTCACCGTAAATGATACGATCGGAACCAGGGAGTTTAATATCAACTACCGGTTCAATAGCTCCATAACCAATACCGCCTGTATTCACAATTTCCGCGTCGACACCTAAGCTATTCAATTCCTTTTCAATTTCGTGACGCACTTTTGCAGCACCTGATGCAAGTCCGCTGGTATCCATACCTATAAATATCACCGGTCGATCATGTTTTTTATATTTCAGCAATGATATATATTCTTCAAGTTCATTTTGAACCGAAGGAGTAATTTCAGGATTTATACAGCGTTCAATGAACTCACAGGGCGGAAAATCCAGTTTTAATATTTCCAGAAAACTTTCCATCTATTCTCCGATAGTCTCCATTATTTCAATATTTTCTTTTACACTCTTATTCCTGAAATTTTTAATGATTTTTGGAATTTCCTTAACCGTAAGTCTTCCGAAATATTCATCATTAACGCTTATTACAGGGGCAATGCTGCATGCACCAATACATGCTACGGTTTCAATGGTAAACAGTTTATCCCTTGTGGTACAACCCGCTTTTATACCGAGTTCAGTCTCCAGTGCCTGAAGTATACCTGCCGAACCTTTTACGTGACAAGCAGTTCCCCTGCAGACTCGTATAACATACTTCCCCAGAGGAGTAAGCCTAAACTGATTATAGAAAGTAGCAATCCCGTAAATGCTGCTTAAGGGCATACCCAAATGAATTGATGCTTCCTGCAATTCCTGCTCAGGCAAGTAGCCGAATTTATCCTGGATATCCTGCAATAAAGGTATGATTGAACTGCGATCATTTGCAGTGTAATTGTTAACTATACTCTTATCCATAATTAATCCAAAATTTGATTAGCAATAAAATTCCAAATTGTATGCCAATAAATATTTAATTGAAAACGTCATTTATTTAACATTTTCAAGCATTATATTTTACCGTGTAAATCATTTTCCTACTGCTAAGAAACCCGTAAATCGATTTTTCCAATATGTGATATGCCCAAAATATCAGTTTTTAGTTGTCATCAGTCCGATGTTTTTTCTATGTTTGATTAGAACAATAGGCAGTATATGGCAACAGAGAACCTTAAAATTAAAACTGCATGGCTTTCATTGATTGTGGGGCTTGCAATTTTCTCGGGTAAAATTACGGCATTTCTTCTTACCTCTTCGGCAGCTATATATTCCGATGCGGCGGAGTCTGTCGTTCACATAATTGCGACTTTAGTTGTTGTTTACAGCATCTATCTTTCAAATAAACCGCCGGATAGATCACACCTCTATGGTCATGGGAATGTTGAGTATTTTTCTGCAGGGATTGAAGGATTACTCATAATAATTGCTGCATTTACAATCATATATGAAGCCATTATGGATTTGATATACGGCACCGAACTGAAAAATCTGGATATTGGTACGTTTATCATCGGAGCGGCAGGTTTCATCAATCTCTATCTAGGCTACTTCATTGTGAAACGAGGAAAAATAACCAATTCAACAGCTCTTATTGCCGATGGAAAGCATATTCTAACCGATTCATTTACAAGTCTGGGAGTTTTATTTGGATTAATTCTGATTCTGTTAACCGGACTGAAAATAATCGATCCGATAATCGCGGTGATAGTAGCTGTAAATATTCTTTTTACAGGATACAAATTAATTAGAGAATCGATCGGTGAATTGATGAATGAAACTGACATGGATTTATTAAACGAAATATCCCGATTGTTTCAAAAACTAAAAAAGGAATACTGGATTGATATGCACAATCTGAGGTTCTGGAAATCAGCCGACAGAATATTTATAGACTGCCACCTCACGCTCCCCTTCTACTTCACTATTAAAGAATCTCATATTGAAGAGGAATTTATTTCGAGCGAGCTTCAAAAATGGAACGAGAAATCTGAGATCAGAATTCATTTCGACTACTGTACTTACCAGCTTTGCAGAAACTGCGAATACAGCGATTGTACTATGAGAAAAGAAGACTTTGATCAGAAAATTGAATGGTCTGTCAACAAACTAATAGGCGAACCGATAAACTTAAAAACTCACATCTCATAGTTTACCGACAGACATAAAAATTAATATTCGAGATTACTGTTTTTATTCATCGATTCAACTGCAATTTTTTTCTTGTAATCTATCAACTTCGACTGAAGATTCTGATCGGCAGTAGCCAGAATTTGAATTGCAAGCAGTGCTGCATTTTTTGCTCCATCTATAGCTACCGTAGCAACTGGAATACCCGGAGGCATCTGTACTATTGAGTAAAGTGCATCGTTCCCCTCGAGTGATTTCCCTTTCATAGGTACACCTATCACAGGCAGAATTGTCTGTGCGGCGGTTACACCCGGGAGATGAGCTGCCATACCGGCGGCAGCGATTATTACTTTTAAACCTCTTGATGCTGCATTTCGTGCCCAATCTGCATGCTGATCGGGTGTTCTATGTGCAGATAATATTTTCAACTCAAACGGTACGTCAAATTCCCGGCATACATCAACTGCCTTCTTCATTATCGGCAGATCAGAATCACTGCCCATTATTATTCCAATTAATGCCTTAGTTGACATTTATTCATCCTTTCATAATTATTGATTTTAAGGTAAGTAAAAATATCTTAATAATCTGAGGCAATCAAATCTATGAAAAATTTATTTTATGAATTTAGGCGCGGTATCTCCCGTTAATTTATCTGCTGCTGATACTTGCGATTCCCGAAACATCGGTTCGGATATCCTCGGGATCACCGTAGAATCTGATTTTTGCCACTCCTGAAGCTTCAGCATCAAGATATTCTCTGGCGAAAATTTCTGCTTTCGATGCCCCGCTGCACCCGATTTTAACTTTTTCACCTCTCAAATCATATGCAAACAGTTTTGTAGCACCTGAAAGTTCTGCCGATAACCTGTCTGTTACACCGTCCAGTTCTGCTTTGCATGCTCCGCTAAGATTAATTACAAAGCTTTCTGAATCAATACCCCTCACTTTAATATTGTTAGCACCGGATGCATCAATTCTTTCAAGATAATCGGTTGTAACAAATATTTTCATTTCCTTCCTTGTATTGATATTTTTACGAGTGTCAATTATCAGACGATTTCCCCTCACCCTTGTTCGTACAAATTTTAACAAATTATCGTCACCTGTAATTTTTAGACTGGGCGATTCACCAACAAGTACATTAAGGTAGAAAGCTCCTGAAATCTCGATTTCATCAAAACTCTCAATGTCTCTGTATTCATCTGCCATATCACCGCTTCCCCTTATGCCGTCCCAGTGATAGCAACCCGTAATTATGATTGCAAATGCAGAAAGTATTGCGATCAGTTTATTCTTCATTGTGAACTCCCCTTATCTGAAAGGTTATTTTTTCGATAATACATTTTTACAGAAGTTAATTATATTTCATTATAATTATTATATTTAGACTTACTTAAACCAGAAAAGTTTGTATTAATTCCGGATTTAATTTGAATCAGATTGAATTAAATAAGCTTCAGTCTGAAGCATATGATCACCTTTGGAACGGCAGGTTCAGACTGGCATTAAAGTCTGCAAAAACCTTATTCCGTGAAAGACCAAATGACAGTGAAGCAGCTATCTGCCTGGCATGGGCGCTGCTCGAAAACGGAAGTCCGACCAAAGCGATGGATTATGCAAATCTGGCTGTGGAGCTGCAGGGCGATTCAATACGCACACACCTCTGCCGCGGATATGTGCTGATGCGATTAAGTATTTTTGAAGGATCGATCGCTGATCTTGATCAGACTATTGATGACCAAAAGGCTCTTCTTTCATGGTCATATCTTAATAAAGCACGTGCACTTGCCGGCATGGGGAATATTAAAGATGCAAAGCTTTCACTCAAACTTTGTCAGTTAATTGATAACCGGAAAGGCTCAAACTGGAAAGAAATTACAAATTATTATGATATTGCTGAAAGCCTGAAAAGTAAGGGTGAAATAAAAGAAAAGGACGTGAAAAGGCTCCTTGCTCTTGCAGATTCCGCGCTAAAAGATAAAGAAAACTGGTTCGCTTTATGTGTATCTGAATTTATTCAAACCAACGAAATGCTGAGCAAATATCATGATGAAGCCCTCCTTTTAGATCTCGATGCAATGCTGCACCTTTTCAGATTCAGACCTGCACTAAAAAAAGCGGAAAGTCTGAAGAGTAAATTCAAAGGCAATAAAAAGTTCAAGCAGATTTATTCTGCCCTGCAGAAAATGCAGGATGAAGATTCCCGGGAAGATGAGCTCCAAATACTGCCGCCGATCAGGAAAACGTTAATAGAAGAAAAACCGGATACATCATTAACAGAAAAACACGTACTTAATGCAAAGAAAACTGATGCCTGTTATTTTGTCAGCGATCATGCACAGGTCTTCTCTGTTAAAATGTTTGATATGACTGTTCTTCAGTCTGATAAGGTGATGCATTATTATGATCAGTTTGATATTTCAAAAACAAAAGAGATCGGTATTGAGGTGGTTTTTAATAATCCCTTCTTCAGGCAGAAAACGAACACTTATAATTGTGAAGCCAGGTGGTATCTGAACGATTTTGAAATCCATGCAAATAAGTTTTCGCTTCAGGTAGACAAAGACTGGGATTCGGTTATTTTCAACCAGCAGTGCGGCGATACCGAAGAAATTAACCTGGCAACAGGTCAGGCTAAGATTGAAATATATATTGAAGGGTTTAAAGTCTGTGAAAAGTGGTTCCTTCTGGATTATGAATATGTTGCTGACAAGACTTTGCCCACAGCCGAAGTAGGTGAAGATCAGAAAACGGATGAGAAAACAGAACAGCTTAAAACAGAAACAAGACCTATCGAGGAGTTGCTAGAGGAACTGGATAGCTACATAGGACTGGAAAGTGTCAAGCAGTCTGTAAGAACTTTCATCTCATTCCTCACATTTCAGAATGAAAGGCAAAAAAAGGGTTTGAAATCAGAGAGTAGTTTATCGCTTCATACGGTTTATACCGGTAATCCGGGTACAGGTAAGACAACTGTTGCAAGATTAATGGGTGAGATATTAAGATCACTCGGAATACTTAAAAAGGGGCATGTTGTTGAGGTTGACAGAGCAGGTTTAGTAGGTCAATATATTGGTGAAACAGCCCAGAAAACCGAGAAGGTGCTGGAAGAGGCTATGGGAGGAGTTCTTTTCATCGATGAGGCATATACACTCGTTAAGAAAGGCGGCTCACAGGATTTTGGTCAGGAAGCTGTTGATACGATTTTAAAAAGAATGGAAGACAGAAAAGGTGAATTTGCTGTATTTGTCGCAGGATATCCTGAAGAAATGAACAATTTTCTTGAGTCAAATCCGGGATTAAAATCGAGATTCAATCATACTTTCAATTTCGAGGATTATACGCCCGATGAATTGATGAAGATATTCGACATGTATCTTTCAAAGGATGAATATTCTATTAACGAGGATGCAAAGGAATTTCTTAGTAAACACCTTATCAAACAATATAGATCGAGAGATAAATCATTTGGTAACGCACGTCTTGTAAGACAAATTCTCGATAGAATAAAGCTTCAACTTAGTCTCCGCTTTTCAAAAATTGAACTGCAAGAAGTTTCGGATGAGTTTTTGACTGTGATAACCCTTGAGGATATTGATGAGGTACTTAAAGGCAGCGATGAGAAAACTGTATCACTCCCGATCAATGAAGAAGAACTTGAAGAAGCGCTTAGAGAGTTAGACTTACTGATAGGACTTGGCAGCGTTAAAAACGATGTTAATGATCTTATAAAACTGGTTCGCTATTTCATGGAGAAAGGAGATGATGTAAAGGACAAGTTTTCCAATCACATACTGTTTCTTGGCAATCCCGGTACCGGAAAAACAACAGTTGCAAGGATTCTCGGAAGAATATATTCAGCTCTTGGCATTTTACCCAGAGGTCATCTTATTGAAACTGACAGACAGGGACTGGTTGCTAATCATATAGGCGGTACTGCTGAAAAAACAAAAGTTGTAATCGATAAATCAATAGGCGGTACGCTTTTCATTGATGAAGCCTATACACTTGCGCCGAAAGATTCGGGAGCTCAGGATTTCGGCAAAGAAGCGATCGATACTCTGCTGAAACGTATGGAGGACGACAGGGGTAAATTTATAGTTATTGCTGCAGGATACACGAATGAAATGAAAACCTTCATCGAAAGTAATCCGGGTATACAATCACGTTTCACCAAAACATTTACATTTGAAGATTATATACCAGAAGAATTAATTGAAATCGCTCTCGGTATAATGAAAAAGCAGTCAATTGCATTGGATGATGATGCAAAAGAACTGCTGGACAAGCATTTAAATGATATCTACCGTTCAAGGGATAAACATTTCGGCAACGCGAGAGTTGTGAGAAATATACTCGACAAAGCTTTACAGAGAAGACTACTCAGGCTTGCGGAACATCCTTCTGAAGAACGCAAAAAAACCGAGAGTGAAAACTTGATTCGTGAAGATATAGAACAGGCTATCGGTAAAGGACAACAGGTAAAAACATACGACATTCATGGTGATCCGGAGAAGCTTGAATTACTTTTAAAGGAATTGAAAGGACTGATAGGATTAAACAGTGTGAAGGAAAATGTAGAGAAGCTGATAAGCAGCCAGAAAGTAAATAAGATGAGAAAAGAACGCGGACTAAAGGTGATCGATAAAAGCCTTCACTCCGTATTCATAGGTAATCCCGGAACCGGAAAAACAACAATTGCAAGACTATTGAGTAAAATTTATAAGGAGATGGGACTTATTGAGAAGGGGCATCTTGTTGAAGTTGACCGATCAAATCTTGTAGCAGGATATCAGGGTCAAACTGCGATTAAAACCGATAAAATCATTAAGGATGCCATTGGAGGGACACTGTTTATAGATGAAGCATATACATTATCCCGCGGTCCGAATGATTTCGGTCAGGAAGCTATTGATACACTACTGAAGCAGATGGAGGATCACAGGGATAATCTTATAGTAATAGTTGCGGGTTATACAAATGAGATGAACAAATTCCTGGAATCAAATCCCGGTTTAAAATCACGCTTCACCAACTTTTTTACATTCGAAGATTACACTCCCCGTCAATTACTTTACATTGCTGCAGATATCGCTGAAGAAAACGGCTATAAATTAGATGAAGGCGCTTTGCAATTGCTACTTGAACTGTTTTCTAAACTGTATGAAGAACGGGACAGAAATTTCGGTAATGCGAGAATTGCACGGAATATACTTTACAGCGCAATCAGTAATCAGGAAGAACGTATCTCATCTATGTATGATTACAGTGATGAGGATTTAATGACCATTAATTTCGACGATGTGCATAACATCGATATCAATCAGTTGTCATCAAACTAAATTCATTATTATGCTTCAGATAAAATCATTATCAAAAAAATTTGAATCATTTACTGCTGTTGACAATATAACACTGTCTATAAATCCAGGTGATCTATATGGTTTCTTAGGTCCGAACGGAGCAGGAAAAACAACAACGATAAAGATGATTGTCGGACTTTACGCGCCCAGCAGCGGAGAAATTATTATCAACGGTATGAATTCCAGAACAAATGGCACAGAAGTAAAAATGGATATCGGTTACATACCGGATCAGCCATTTTTATATGATAAACTTACTGGCTATGAGTTCCTTCTTTTCTGCGGTGGTCTATACGGTATAAGCAAAGATCAGCTTAAGAGACGAGTTAACGAACTTGTTGATTTACTGAAAATTGAAGACTGGCTTAATAAAAGAACTGAAGAATATTCACAGGGTATGAGACAAAGAATTACTATAGCCTCCGCCCTTTTGCACAAGCCGAAACTAATAATAGTCGACGAACCGATGGTAGGTCTTGATCCGCAAAGTGCGCATGTAATCAAGAATGTATTCAGAGATTATACCAATGAAGGCAATGCAGTGTTTATGTCTACTCACTCATTAAACGTTGTAGAAGAAATCTGCAATCGTGTTGGTATAATAAAAAAAGGGCAGATTATTTTTGATGACGCTATCGGAAAGCTCCATGCATTAAAACAGGAACACGACAGAAATATTGAAGAGCTATTTATTCAATTAACACATGAAGAGCCTCTTTAAGATATATGAAACAATTATT
Source organism: Melioribacteraceae bacterium (assembly GCA_016927595.1). Classification (GTDB taxonomy): domain Bacteria; phylum Bacteroidota; class Ignavibacteria; order Ignavibacteriales; family Melioribacteraceae; genus PGYT01. The sequence goes on from JAFGMI010000012.1 coordinate 174,434, forward strand.
CCACATTCTTAAATATAAAGTTAAAATTAATTCCCGGATAGATCTTAAACTTTCAGTTGCAAGTTTTGTTAAAGAATTCGGAAGCTTTTTGGTTTATGCCGGTTTTGCAGTAGGCGCTTTCATTTTCTCAAAGACGGCTCTTCACATTCTTCTCGAAAATTTTAGGATCGGATTCTTTTTATTACATCAGTTTCTTTCAGTCGTTTTTTTCATCTTTTTCATTTCAATCAATGTTGGCAATATAATTGTATCCTGGTCGACTCTCTATAAATCCGAGGAGGTAATATTTTTCTTTTCGAGACCTGTACACTCATATAAAGTATTTCTTGTAAAATTCCTTGACAATATTTTCTACAGTTCTTCTACACTTTTTCTTGTGTTAATTTCAGTGTTTCTCGGTTATGCGGTGTATTTTAATCTTTCCGTTCTTCAGTTAATATATATAGTTGTTTTCAATCTTCTGCCATTTATACTGACTGCTGCGTCGCTTGGTATAATTATTTTACTGCTGATTATTAAGCTGGCTTCAAAAATAGGTGCGAGAAATTTAATTCTGACATTAGCATTATTATACTTCGGCAGTGTTATAATATTTTTCAAATCATTATCACCCCTTCATCTTGTTTATAATGTACTGGCATATTATCCGAACGTGGATCAGTATTTTGGCTATTTGCTGCCAGGTATTTCTTCCTATATGCCTAATCAATGGTTTTCTGATACACTTTACTGGATTGTCAGCGGTAACTTTAAATTATCTGCTGTAAACAGTTTGAAACAGATATCGGTCAGTATAATACTATTATCCTTAGCTACATATCTCGGGAAATTGTGGTATTATGAAACATGGCTTAATCAAAGCAGACTTACTTTCAGACTGAGCAAAAAAAGCAAATTGTCGTCTAACCATCTATTTAATAATTCAAGCAGGACTACTTCTGTAATCATCAAAGATATTATGCTATTTTTAAGAGACTCTACACAGGTTCTGCATGCAGTTGTTCTGTTGATTTTGTTGATTATCTTTATGATAAGTTCATCGGGCATATCATATCTGCATTTCGAAGATATTCGTTTGGCAGGCACCATATACTTATCAATTTTTGCTTTTAATGTTCTATTGGTATCCACGCTTTCACTTAGGTTTATATTCCCGATTATTAGTCTGGAAGGAATGGCATTCTGGAAGATTAAAACCGCACCGATCAAAAATAATCCACTACTTAACACAAAATTATTACCTGCCGCTTTTCTTATAATTCTGATTTCAGCAGTACTTGCTTTCGCATCACATCTTAAACTTGCACCTCATCTTATACCACATGCTGTTATTTCGCTTGCGTGTATCTCATCCGGCTTAATTATAATGAATTTCTGTATGGGAATAATATTTGTCCGATACAGGGAGAAAAATGCTATCAGAATTGCATCGTCGAAAGGAGCATCCTTAACATTTTTATTCAGCGTCATTTATCTGGCGGTAATTGTCGGAATTTTATATAATCCGGTACAGGAACATTTTTATATAGTATTAAATAGCGCCTATTATCAGTATAAGTATCTTAAAATGGCATTTTATTCTGTGAGCTTATTTTCATTATTGGTGGGCTTATCGTTTTATGTTTTAGCCAATATTTCTTTTCAAAAAGATTATTAGAGGGATTGAAAAATTCACCGTATACGATTAAAATTATAAAATATTTATATAACCATTTTTAATCCAATTTAGTATATTAATTGTATTTCTACATTTCGCACAACAAGGAGGTCACATGGTTACAGCTGAAGATATATTAAATGAAAAAGAATTAGGTATGATTTCTGTCCCGTCAACCACACTGATTAAGGATGCTCTGAAGACCATGGTTGATAAAAAAATCGGTTCAATGCTGGTGAAAGATTCTGATAATATTATAGGCATATGGACAGAAAGGGATTTGATGCGTAACGTTATAGATGAAAAATGTGACTTAAACTCAGCCAAAATAGGCGATTACATGACATCAACAATTAAAACTGCACCACATGATGCAACTCTCTATCAACTTCTCGATATATTTTTGGGCAAAAGATTCAGACATATCCTCATCGAAAAAGATGGTTCTCTAATAGGGCTTCTTTCTATGGGGGATGTAATTAAAGCCGATTTGAACAATAAAACCAAGGAACTAAAAAGTCTTAAAGCTACTGTAAGCTGGGAATATTACGAAAACTGGAGGTTTAAGAAGAAATAATTTTGTAGTTTGCATGACTATTTTCAGCATTAATTGCAGGTAAGAATGCAGACAGAGAATAATTACCCGGCAGATGTTCAAATTCTCACTCAGAATAATAAGCAATATTTCATAGTCGGTACGGCACATATTTCAAGAAAATCAGCCGATTTAGTCCGCAAAGTAATTGAAAATGAAAAACCGGATAACGTATGTATCGAACTTGATGAACAGAGATACAAGGCTTTATCAGAGAAAAAGAAGTGGGAGTCTCTTGATATTAAAGAGGTTATTAAAAACAAGCAGTTAAGTACGCTTCTTATAAACATTTTACTGGCTTCATATCAAAAAAAATTGGGCGAAAAGCTGGGGGTTGAACCCGGTATTGAGCTTCTGGAGGCAGCTAAGGTAGCTCAGGAAAACAATATTCCTATCACCCTTTCAGACCGTGAAGTAAGAATTACACTCAGGAGAGCCTGGAACTCAATGTCGTTCTGGCAGAAATTTAAATTCATGTCCGTTGGGCTGGCAAGTATTTTCGAAAAAGAGGAAATAAGTGAAGAGAAACTTGCTGAAATAAAAGATAAAGACGTTCTTACAGAAATGATGAATGAACTTGGTAAAGTAATGCCAATTCTCAAACGAGTGTTAATAGATGAACGCGATCTTTACCTGGCTCAGAAATTAATGCATGCAGAAGGTGAAAAAATTGTTGCAGTTGTAGGTGCGGGACATGTACGGGGCATAATCGACCATATAGAAAGGCAGACGGAAAGTGATTTAAAATCTATAGAAATTATACCTAAATCCAGTACTGCAATTAAAGTTATAGGCTGGGCAATACCGTTTATTATTATTGCATCAATCATTTACATAGGTTTTGATAAAGGTATTACTGAAGCCAGGTATAATGCAGTTTTCTGGATTCTGGCAAATGGAATCCCGAGCGCAATCGGTACTGTTATTGCTATGGGGCATCCTTTAACCATTTTATCTTCTTTTTTAGCCGCTCCAATAACCAGTCTCTCCCCTCTTATCGGGGCTGGATATGTTGCAGCATTTGTTCAGACACTTCTTGTACCTCCGGTGGTAAAAGAATTTCAGACTGTCAGTGAAGATGTTGGCAGATTAAAAAAGTGGTGGAGCAACAGATTACTTCGAATAATTCTTGTATTTATTTTGTGCGGTCTGGGTAGTGCTGTAGGGACTTATGTAGGAGCCTATGAGATTATTTCAAATCTGTTCTAGACTATTGCTCTAAAAGGAATTCTTTAAATTCATCAAAATTACCTGATAATTTTATTGAATGTTTTTTCTTCTCTAAACTTGTCTTTAATCTTTCGGGCAACTCAATTTCAATTCCAAGAGTTTCCTCAACAATATCCCTGAACTTTGCAGGATGAGCCGTTTCGAGAATAACATAATTGCATGACTCAGTTAACATATCTTTATAATCCATTGCTGCCAGATACCCTACTGCACCATGCGGATCAATTATGTAATTATATTTTTCGTATACTTCTTTTATACCTTCTAACGTATCATGATCAGTGTGGGAAACGGAAAAAATATTATCACGTATATTAAAAATATCTGCATCATACAGTGTTTTGATTCTATCAAGATTGCTTGGGTTGCCAACATCCATCGCATTTGAGTATGTTCTGTGAGACGATACAGCTTCGAATCTGCCAGTTTTTATATATTTTGTGAATGTATCGTTCGAATTCGTCGCACCTATAAACTTTTTAACTGGTAAACCCATTTTATGCGCAATAATTCCTGCTGTAAGATTGCCCAGATTTCCGGAAGGGACTGAGAATACAGTACCTTTGTCTTTGTTCTCAAGTTGTTTATACGATTCGAAATAATAAACGGACTGGGGCAGCAGCCTGGAAATATTAATCGAATTCGCTGAAGACAGATTCATTCGATTTTTTATCCCGGGATCAACAAATGCCTGCTTAACCAACCGCTGGCAATCATCGAAAGTACCATTAATCTCAAGTGCCGTGATGTTTTTATCGAGTGTTGTTAACTGTTGTTCCTGAATAAAACTGACCTTACCGCTTGGATATAAAATATAAACATTTATACCCTCAACATTATAAAATCCGTTAGCAACTGCACTTCCTGTGTCTCCGGATGTGGCAACAAGGATGTTTAATACAATATTTCTTTTCTTCACAAAGTGTTCCATGCATCTTGCCATGAATCTCGCTCCGAAATCCTTAAATGCAAGAGTAGGTCCGTGAAAGAGTTCAAGAATACACTTACCTTTTTCCAGCTGATATAATGGAGCCTTGAAAGTGAAGGATGAATTTATTATTTCCTGAAGATCAGGTTCTTTTATTTGATCACCTGTAAAACGTGAAATGATGCGGAAAGCAATTTCATTAATGTTGTATTCATTAATCTTATCGAAAAATGAAGAATCGAGCACTGGAATTTCCTCGGGCATATATAAACCGCCATCTGGTGCAAGTCCGTTGATTACTGCTTCTTCAAATCCGGTATAAATATTTTTATTATGTGTGCTGAAAAATTTCATCCGCTTAAAGAACTATTGGTCCTTTTTCATTGATTCGGGAAATATATGTTTTATTTCTGCTTGTAAATTTTGCGGAAGCCTTCTTCATTGCCTCAGCTATACTATAAGCTTTGTCTTCAGATTCACAAAAAGAAAACATAGAAGGTCCCGAACCGGTAATATTACAGTTTATTGCTCCTTCTGCTAATGCCGATTCTCTGATAATATCGTAACCGGGAATAAGAAATTTTCTGTATGGTTCGGCAAAATGGTCTATCATGGAACGTCCAAGCAGTTTATTGTCTCCGGTAACCAACCCGGTTATAACACCAGCTGAGTTACCGGCTTGTGCTACAGCTTTTTTTATCGGGATTTTATTTTTAATAATCTTTCTTGCTTCAGATGTTCGTATTTCAATGTCCGGATATAAAACTGAACAGAACAATTTATTACGCGTTTTAATTTTTATTATGTCCAATGGGTCATAACTCCTTATAAGCACAAAACCACCATATAACGCCGGTGCCACATTATCTGCGTGATAAGCCTGACTTGCAATATATTCGCCCGCCATAGCGTGGTATAACAATTCCTCTCTTCGCAGATTTAGTCCGAGCAGCTTATTCACAGCATACACACCTCCGACAGCACTTGCTGCACTTGAACCTAATCCGCTTCCAATACCCATCCTCTTTTTAATGGAAACAGAGAGCCCGATTTTAATATTGTATGCATCGAGCAAGGATTTAATTGCTACAGTTGCAGTATTTTTTTCAGGATTTAAGGGAAGTTTCTTCCCGTCACCGGTAATTTTTGATATTACAATTTTCTTGTGATTGTCTAGTTTTACCATAATTTCATCACCCGGCTTATATAAGGCGAATCCCATTATATCAAAACCAGGACCAACATTGGAAATGGATGCAGGAGCAAAAATCTTTATATTCTTCATTATGCCAATACCTTTTCAAAGTAGCCTTGTTCTTTCATTAATTCGGCAATAAGAAGTGTTCCTCCTGCAGCACCTCTTATTGTGTTATGTGAAAGCACTACAAATTTTATATCAAACAAGCTGTCTTCTCTTAGTCTACCAACCGATACCGACATACCTTTCCCTTCATTTCTATGAATTTTGGGTTGCGGGTAATTATCTTCATCAAAATACATTATAGGATATTCAGGAGCAGATGGAAGCTTTAACTCTTGTGGAAGAGATTTGAATTCTCTGAGTATTTTTTTTAATTCATAAGCATCGGCGTTCTTTTTCATTTTTAACTGTACACATTCCATATGACCATCATTTACAGCAATCCGATTACACTGTGCGCTTATTTTTATTTCCGCATTCGAAACTGTCTTGCCATTCAATGAGCCAAGGATTTTCAGAGGTTCTGATTCCATTTTTTCTTCCTCTCCGCTAATAAACGGAATTGCATTGTCCAGAATATCCATACTTGGTACTCCGGGGTAACCTCCGCCCGAGATCGCCTGAAGTGTTACAACATTAATTGACTCGATTCCGAATAGATCCTGAATGGGTTTTAGTGCAAGCACCAAACCTATTGTAGAGCAATTTGGATTTGTAACTATACAACCTTTGGTTTTCTGTGTCTCCACTAATTTAAGATGATCGGGATTAACTTCCGGTATTATTAACGGAACGTCCGGATCAAAGCGATGATTACGGGCATTTGAGATAACAATATAACCAGCTTCAGCAAATCCTGATTCTATTTGTCCCGCTACACCGGCATCAAGACCGCTAAACACTATTTTTGACTCAAGTTTTGTGTCGCAATTTTTAACCAACATATTACCGTATTTATCATTCAACCTGCTTTGCATTATCCAGTTGGTCGCATCCTTGTACAATTTGCCGGCAGATCTTCCGGATGCAGCAACTTCATGAAGTTCGAACCATGGATGATCGGACAATAATTCAATAAACTTTTGACCTACACTGCCGGTTGCACCCAATACAGCAACTTTAATTTTATTCATAATATTATCCGAGATAATTTGATGTTCGCATTATATCTACAAGGACACCGAAAGCTGTAAAACTTGCTCCTGCGCCGGGTCCCTTTATAACAAGCGGTTTATCATTATAATTTTTAGTTGTAAATGATACAATGTTATCTGTTCCGCTTAAATTATAAAACGGATGATTATTGTCAATTTCTTCAATACCGACTTTTGCAATCCCGTTCTCATATCTTGCGATATAACAGAGTTTTTTATTTTTCTTATCGGCTGAATTTAGTCTCTCCGCAAACTTTGGGTCTTTCTGTTTCAATATTCTCATGAATTCATCAACGGATTTTACCTTACGTGCTTTAACAGGGACAAGGTTTTCAACTTTTATATTTTTCATTTCATATTTTATACGTGACTCCCTTATAAGAATTATTAATTTTCTCGCTACATCAAGTCCGCTTAAATCATCACGCGGATCGGGCTCGGTATATCCTTTTTTTCTGGCATCCAGAACGACATCACTGAATTTAGTGCCGGTATTCAAAGAATTGAAAATATAGCTTAGAGTACCTGAGAGTACGCCTTCAATTTTTACAATTTCATCGCCGTTATTTACAAGATCTCGTAGAGTATTTATAATTGGCAGGGCTGCACCTACATTTGTACCATATCTAAACTGGATATTATTTTTAATTGCGGTTTCCCTCAGCAGATTAAATTCTTCCTGACTACCCGAATTGGCAATTTTATTGGGCGTAACAATTGAAATTGGTGTTGAAAGAATAGATTTATAGCACGGAACATAAATATTCTTCGCTGTACAATCGACAAAAATGGAATTCCCCAGATTCATTTCCTTCATCTTATCGATAAATTTTTTAGGATCAGATTTTTCCGGGGATTCATGCAGAATCTTTTGCCATTCACTTATATTAATTCCTTCCTCATTAAAGGTCATTTTCCTGCTGTTTGCCAACCCTACTACCCGAATATTTGTGTTCAGTCTGCTTTTTATTGACTCAAGTTTTTTATTTATTAAAGTCAGCAATTCGGAGCCAACAAGTCCCGGACCCGTCATAAAAATATTGAGTGTCTGACGTGTTGCGATGAAAAGATCGTCGTGCAGTATATTTAATGCCTTGTGCAAATACAATTTCGATATGACCAGCGATATATTTAATTCTGAAGAACCTTGGGCAATTGCATGGATATTAATACCGTTTCTGCCTAGTGCCTGAAATACTCTTCCTGAAACACCGGGAGTTTGTTTCATATCTTCGCCAACTACTGCAATTATCGACAATCCATTCTCCACTATTGCTTCAGCAATTTTTCCTTCAATAATTTCATACTTGAATTCATCATAGATAGCTTTTTGGGCTTTCCCGCCGTTATCAGGTGTAACTGCGAAACAGATGCTATGTTCGGATGAACCCTGTGTTATAAGTATGATATTTATATTGTTCCTTGCAAGTGCTCCGAAAAGCCGTGATGCAATACCTGTAACGCCAACCATTCCACTTCCCTGCAAGCGTACAAGTGAAATGTCATCTATTGATGATATCCCTTTCATATTAAATTTTACAGATGATTCTCTTTCAAGTATAACTGTACCCGGAAATTCAGGTTTAAATGTATTTTTAATTCTTATTTTAATTTTACTCTTTAGTGCAGGGTGCATTGTAGGGGGATGAATTACCTTTGCACCGAAATGTGAAAGCTCCATTGCTTCTTCGTAGGTAACAGCTTTTAGTGAAAAAGAATCTTTAACTTTGCGCGGATCGGCAGTAAGTATACCGTCTACGTCCGTCCATATCTGGATTTCCGAAACATTTAATGCGGCACCGAAAATCGATGCGGTATAATCCGAACCCCCTCTACCCAAAGTAGTTATTTCATTATCAGCTGAGGAAGCTATAAAACCGGTTATAATCTGTGTCTTGGTGGATTTCTTAAAATACTGTTTTATATTTTTATAAGTTTCATCAAAGTTTACCTTCGCATTTCCGAATCCATCGTCGGTTTTTATAAGTCTGCTGCTGTCGAGGTATTCGGTTGGATATTTTTTCATTCTCATAGTTTCAGCAATAATTAAGCATGACAGTCTTTCGCCGAAGCTCATCAGATAATCGAGTGTACGCAGCGAGAGTTCCCTTACAAGAAAGATACCGTCCGAAATCTCTGCCATTGAATTGAAGAAAGGGACTGCCTTGTTCTTAATAGTTGTTGCAGCACTTGTCGTATTTAATTTATCGATGATATCTGTATGCAGTTCAATCAGCTCATTTAATTTTCTCTTGTAATTTTCATCTCTTCTTAATGAGAGTTTACCGATTTCAATTAATTTATCGGTTACGCCTTGGAATGCAGAAAATACAACAGCAATCTTTTCGTTCTTTGATAAGTAATACTTATCAAGTATGTTTATTACATTGCTTATTCTTTCGGCGTTTCCAACACTAGAACCGCCATATTTTAATACTTTCATAAATATTATATCTTTAATAATACAATAAACAATTAGGGTTCTCTCAGGAATAGTAAGAGAAGAATTAAATCATTTCGGTGAGTAATTCCCTGCGTGGTTTCGGAATTACTACCTTATTAACAAGTAATCCTTTTTCAGAGATTATATGAGCACCGGCATCTACAGCACTTGTTACTGCGGCAACCTCACCTGTTAAGGTGCAGAATGCTTTACCGCCTAACGCCATAGCTAACCTTATTTCAATCAGTTCTACGTTTGCCGCTTTTACCGCTGCATCGGCTCCTTCAATAAGCGAAGCTACAGAAAAAGATTCTATTATTCCAAGTGCCTGCAGTTCAGCAACCTTGCTGTGCCCGGAAAGTGCAGGGAATATATCGGGATGTACATGAGGTATCACGAATGTATCGATTACTGCAAAGTCTATCTGTGTTGATGCTGCATCTACAGCGGTTTGTACCTCTGCAACGTCGCCACCGATCAGTACCATATACTTACCCGAACAGATCGTCCTGGAAATGATCAGTTCAACTTCCGAAGTTTTTAACATAATATCTGCTGCCTGCATTCCTGCTGCGATACTTGTCATTTCAATGAGTCCTATGGAATTCATTTCCAAACTTTCTTTCCTATGATAAATTAAAATGCATTGATGCGAACATAATCATCTGTGACGTGAGTTACAATACCTGATACGGGAGAATGTATATTTGCTCCCAGATCTTTTATATCAACTTCACCTATTTTGTCACCTTTATTCACCTTCTGATTTATTGAGACGACAGGTTTTGCTGTCTGACCAACATGCTGCTTTAAATAAACTTTTACTCTTTCAGGATCAGGTGATTTATTAGTGAATGGAGTTTTTGAATCATACTGAGCAATATTTAATTTTTTCATTAACTGTTTCAATGGTACTCGTCTTCCCTCTTTAATAGGATGCACTTTTACCGGTTTTTGCTGTTCGTATCTTATGCCGGATGCCCTCATTTCATATTTGCTTTGGTCACATGCTTCTCTTGGATAAAGGTCTTCCGGACAAGCATATAGTGAACATAAACCGCATGAGCAGCATAAATCTGCATACTGATTCCATAATTCTTTCCCGGACTTGGTGAAAACCAAAGTACGCATTACTTTGTGGGGTTGAACATCGTAACCGAGCAAATATCTAGGACAAAACTCGGTGCAATAGCTGCACTGGTCGCAGGCGGACTTGCCGATTCTGTTCATATCTGCTTTCGACCTCTGCTGTCTCATCACAAGGTAATGATCTGCTGGTAACACAATTATGCCTGCAGTAGTCTTAGTAACAACATCGGTGGTATCGAATGTTAGTTTTCCCATCAGTATTCCACTTACAAAAATAGCATAATTATCGGTAGCAGCACCTCCGCAAAACTCGATAAGTTCTTTAAATGATGTCCCGATTGGTGTAAAAAAGGATGAAGGATTTTTTACCATTCCGGTAACGCAAACGAACTTGTCGGTAACCGGTATATCGTTTACAGCGTTAAATATATTATAAAATGTTTCAACATTATTAACGACGCAACCTACATCTAAAGGGAGTCCATGAGGTGGTATGAGTCTTTTTGTAGCATGGTAAACCAGCTCATATTCATCTCCAGAGGGATAAAAATCACCGAGAAAACTCATCTCAATATTGCTACCGTTAAGCTGGCTTTCTATAGCTTCAATAGCGAGAGCATTCTTCTCTTTTATACCAAAATACCCTTTCCTTGCATTAGTGGATTTAATCATATGTTTCATACCTTCAATAATTTCTTTCGATTTATTGAGCATGATCTCATAATCCTTATGAATTAACGGCTCGCATTCAGCTCCGTTTGCAAGTACAAATTCCACGTTCGATTTTGCTTTAACATGAGTAGGGAAACCAGCTCCGCCAGCCCCTACTACCCCGGCATTAAAAATTTTTTCGCTAAAATTCATTATTATCATCCCGCTTGATAACCACTACTGTTTTATCGTCCTGGTACTTGCTGTCCTGAGTAGTAAATCTGTTAAGATCGTCCAATATTTTGTAAGTTATTTCCTTAGGCGTTAGCGATGCATTTTTAAGTATAATTTCTTCCAGTCTGTTCTCACCGTAAAATTCGAATAGATTATTTGCTGTCTCCACTATACCGTCCGTATAAATTACAAGTATATCTCCCGATTCTATATTTATACTGTCCGTCTCATATCGTGAATTTGGAGCGGGACCAAGCAACGGACCGGTAGGCTCAAGGTATAATATTTTTCCGGTTCTCTTTTTATACAGCATTGGTGAATTATGACCTGCGTTTGCATACAAAAAAAGCCCTTTCTTATCAGTTGAAAGTTCACCGTAAAACAGTGAGGTAAATCTGTCATCACTGAATATCTTATTTATAAGATTGTTCAGCCGGAACATCATCGGCGATATTTTCAATTGGAATGTGCTTGCCATCCTGATTGCGCCTGAAATGTACATCGCCTCGGCAGCCGCACTTAATCCGTGAGATGCAGCGTCTCCAACTGTAATGCCGATTCTGTCTTCATCATATCCTATAGGAAGATAATCGAAATAATCACCTCCTATTATTTCCGAAGGTATTGTAACACCAAACATTTGGTAGCCGTAAAATCTATTCTCATGTTCGGGCAAAATACTTTTTTGCAATTCACGTGCTTTATCAAGATCCTGAATAAGGTATTGCCTGGATTGAGAAATCTTTCTTTCTCTTATTTTTGACGTTAGAATTGTTGCAACTATGTTTAACACGTATCTTAATTCGTCGTCTATTACATCACTGTTGAGCGCAAGGAGATATTGATAATACTGCTTCTTACCAATTTTTATTTTTGAACCTACACCTGAAATAGAAAAAAAGTAAATGCCTTTGTCGCGTAACATTTCATTAGTTTCCTGGGCAAGAATAGTTCTCTCTCTGCTAACTTTTTCAAACAATGGGTATTCGTCGATCTTGATTGAAAATTTTTCATCCAGCTTTGCAGTTTTACCTTCCTGCAGCAATAATTTGTACGCTTTCTGTGCGACATCAAGCTTCCATATTCTTCCGCCGGTAACATTAACTTCTTCATCCTCAACAATTTTTATGAGAATTTCATTTAGCATTTCCCTGGTTGATGAAAATTTTTTAGACGCAAATTTTTCAAGATTTCGTATAAGTGTTTTCTGACGCATACAGCAGCCTATTTCCCGGAATAAAATTTAATTAGTCTTTCTATCGCCTGTACTGACGGTTCGTTGAAACTTTCTGCTGAAAGCACCCTCATTATACTGCTATGAGTCGGACGGTAAACACCCTTATTAACATAACCTGCACCTTCAAATAATCCTACTACATCGTAATAGTCTTTTTCATCTGGTGTCGGTACCGGTGTGGATTCTTGGATCATATTTTTCCATTTCTTATCAAAGTCGACAAGAGTTGTTATATTCGGTTCCCATGGTTCAGTATCCAGCGGATAAAATTCATTATACGTATCATCTGCACCGTATTCATCTGCAAGACCGGCGAATCCATGCCCGAATTCATGCACGAATACTCTGTTTGCTCTTTCATCATTTGCGCATGTTATGGAGTAATAATTATAGATTCCACCACCGCCGTATTTCTCTGAATTTACAAGAATTACAATTTGCTCATATGGTGCATTTGAGGCAACATCCCTTACATTCTTAACAGAGGTTTTCATCAAATATCTTTCACTGTTAAAAGTGTAGTACGATGAGTTCACAAGAGTATTGACCCACTTGTCATCACCCGGAATATCGGCTCCCTGTTCCAGAGATGGAGCCATCACAGCCCAGACGTTAATCGAATTCTTGTAATTAATGAAAGGATCGTAAGTGAATAAATATTCGACCATACTTTTACATTTATCGATGAAGTTATTAAGCTGATCTTTTGTATAACCTTCCGGGATAAATACAATGTCAAGGTTTTCAGAGGGATCGCCCGAATAATGGATTTTTTTAGTTTCGAATTTTAATTTTTGTTCAGTTCTGATAAAATAATCATCAGGATCAATTTCCAGTTCAAATTTCTTTTCAAATATTTTTTTCTTATTCCTGCTTAATATCTCCAGTCTTATTTTATTCCTGGGATATGGGAATACGATTGTTTCTTCAAAAGATCTTTTCAGAATTTTTGCCTCGTCCGTAGTCTGCCATTCCTGGAACAGACTTGAGAAACCTTTTGAATAAAGCAATGTATTGCTCGAATAATCGTATACATTAAAAAAGTGGTTTCCATAAAAGAAAGTATCAATCAGTGCTGTTTTCGTTCCGGGATAAATTGGCTCCTCTATAATTTCGTCAAGGATATATTCTTCATTATTATCGGTCCCTATATGGAAATAATCCACACGCATTGTTTTGTCATAAAAGTATTCGTCAAATTTACTTTGAGCGGAAATGACTGACAATGAGATTAAAAATAAAATGATTGATTTCATCACACGACCTTTATAAAATTATAATGGCTTAATTTAATGAAAAAATATGTTTAAGGTGAGATGCCAATAAAATAAAAGCCTCGTGATGAGGCTTTACTGAAGTTTATCAATTATTTCCGCCAATCTAAAATCATGTTCCGTCAATCCGCCGGCACTATGCGTGCTCAAAGTTACTCTGATTTTGTTCCAGGAATATAAAAGCAGATCAGGATGATGATCTTTTTTCTCAGCTTCAATACCAATTTTAAGTAGGAATGAAAGCGCCTCGGTAAAATCCTTTTTCTGAAATTCTTTGACTATACTTTTATTATCTGAAGACCACCCGTCAGTTTTTTCCAGCCACTCGTTAATCTCTTCAATACTTAGCAGGTCCATAATTATTAGTCTATCCTTTCAGGCTGCGAATTACTGTTTGATTCCTCGCTTTCCTGAGGTTCCTCATGGTTCGGCTTTTCGGTGATGAAGTATAATTCATCAGTCCCTTCCTTATGCTTGACGATGATCCTTTCTTTCTCTTTTATATGCCCCATCAGCATTTCTTCGGCAAGTGGATCTTCAAGAAATTTCTGTATCGCACGTTTTAATGGTCTGGCGCCGAACTTGGGATCGAATCCTTTGTCAGCTATAAAATCTTCTGCTGCAGGATCGAGTTCTATTTCCATCTTATTATGTTCGATGTTCTCAACCAGTTCCTTTAATTCTATCTTTATGATTTTCTTAATATCTTCTTTCTCAAGATTTCTGAACACAATGGTTTCATCAACCCTGTTTATAAATTCGGGATTGAAAAGATGCTTCATGGCATCTTCAACGGTATTCTTAAGATTACTGTATTTATCTTTCGAATCATCGCCACCGAAACCGAAACCTCCGGTTTCTTTTATATCCTTTGTCCCTACGTTTGAAGTCATGATTATAACTGTATTTTTAAAGTCTACACGTCTTCCCAGACTATCCGTAAGCTGACCATCATCGAGAACCTGAAGCAGAATATTAAAAACATCCGGGTGTGCTTTTTCTATCTCGTCGAACAGAACGACAGAATATGGTTTTCTCCTTACTCGTTCCGTCAATTGACCACCCTCTTCATAACCGACATATCCGGGCGGTGCGCCAACTAGTCTTGAAACCGAATACTTCTCCATATATTCGCTCATGTCGATTCTGATCAAAGCAGTCTCTGAATCAAACAGATATTTTGCCATAACCTTGGCAAGTTCTGTTTTACCAACTCCTGTAGGTCCAAGGAATATGAAACTACCAATCGGTTTATTCGGATTCTTAAGCCCGGCTCTAGTTCTTCGTATTGCTTTGGTTAGTTTCTGAACCGCCTCATCCTGACCAATAATCTTACCTTTAAGTGCGTCTTCCATCTTCATCAATTTTTCGCTTTCTGCCTGAACTACACGCGTAACGGGTATTCCGGTCATCATAGAAACAACTGTTGCAATATCGTCTTCGCTTACTTCGAAGACTACATCCTTATTCTGTGTTTCCCATTCACGTTTCGCAATTTCAAGATCGGATTGCAGTTTCCTTTCCTGGTCACGCAATCTGGCAGCCTCTTCATAATCCTGTTGTTTGACCACACTTACTTTTTTCTTCTTAACCTGTTCTATTTGCTCTTCGAGGTCCAGTATTTCATCAGAGACTGTAAAATTACCCATATGAACTCTCGAGCCGGCTTCATCCAAAACATCTATAGCTTTATCCGGTAAAAACCTGTCTGTTATATACCTGTCGCTCAGACGGACTGAATTATCGATTGCAGCCTCAGTATATTTTACGTTATGGTGTTCTTCATACTTGAATTTTATATTTTGTAAAATCTCAATCGTCTCTTCAACTGTCGGAGGTTCCACCATAACTTTCTGAAATCTTCTGTCAAGAGCTCCGTCAGTTTCAACGAATTTTCTGTATTCATCCAGGGTAGTGGCACCGATGCACTGTATATCTCCTCTGGCAAGAGCCGGTTTGAACATATTCGAAGCATCCAATGAACCCGATGCGCCACCTGCGCCAACAATAGTATGTAGTTCGTCAATAAAAAGTATTATATCGTCAGCTTTTTCAAGTTCGTTCATTAAAGCTTTCATTCTTTCTTCGAACTGACCCCTGTACTTTGTGCCGGCTACCAGACCAGCAAGATCAAGCGTTACGACTCTTTTATCCTGGAGAATCCGGGGCACTTTTCTGTTTATGATTCTCAGAGCCAATCCTTCCGCTATAGCGGTTTTTCCAACTCCGGGTTCACCTATAAGAACTGGATTATTTTTCTTCCTGCGGCTTAAAATCTGCGCAACTCTTTCTATCTCTTTTTCCCTGCCTATAACCGGATCAAGTTTACCATCTTGCCCAAGTTTTGTTAAATCCCTCCCGAAATTATCAAGTACAGGTGTTTTTGTTTTATCAGGTTTTTTAACGGAAGGCGGAGGGAAACTGGGTTTATCCGGATTCTTACTGCTTAGTATATTATTTAATTCTGCCCTCGCGGTTTCATAAGTGACATGGAACTGATGCAGTATCTGTGTAGCAATATTATCTTCATCTCTCAGGAGTGAAAGAAGGATATGTTCCGTACCAATAACATCCGATTTATAAATTTTGGATTCAATTTGTGTTATTTTTAAAACTTTTTCAGCTTGTTTTGTCAGAGGGATATTACCAATCGTAAGAGTTCCGCCCGTGGTTCTAACAGTGTCTTCGATTGCTTTTTTTAGTTTGAGCAAATCAACGTCAAGATTACGAAGAATTCTTACAGCAACTCCCTGACCTTCCCTTATAATTCCCAAAAGCAGATGCTCCGTTCCAATATAATCGTGACCAAGTCGTAAAGCTTCCTCTCTGCTAAGTCGGATTACTTCTTGTACTCTTTCTGAAAAATTGCCGTCCATAAATATTCCTTAGTTTACTAAATAAACGATAATAAGTATTAAAATGTTTCAATAAATATACTCATTGATGGCTCTGTAATCAAGGATAACCGATTTTCCCTTATTTTCGAAAATTTTAGAATCTTTTTTACTATTACTAAAACTAATTCGAAAAAATAAATTCAGATATTTTTTGAACAACATATTCTATCTGTTCATCACTTAATTCAGGATAAATGGGCAGAGCCAGGGATGTATCGGCTTGTTTCTCCGAAACCGGAAAATCCCCCTTTTTGTATCCCAGATCAGCAAAACATTCCTGTAAATGAAACGGAATCGGGTAGTAAATTTCACATCCTATAGAATTATTATGAAGGTAATCCCTTAATTCTTCACGTTTTTCTACTCTTATTATGTACTGATTAAAGATATGATAATCTGTCATCTGCCCGGTTACCTGAGCGGGTTTGTAAACCGCTTTGGGTAGCAATACTCTGTTACTCCGGTCAAATTCAGTAACACCCACTTTTTCAGAAAGTCCGGCTTCAATGAATAACCTACTATATAATTCCGCATTCTTTCTTCTCCCTTCCGACCATTTTCCCAGGTGAGGAAGTTTAACACTTATAACTGCTGCCTGAATGGCATCCAGACGGAAATTACCGCCTATCACTTTATGATAGTACTTAGGTTGTCCACCATGAACTCTTTTAATCTTTATTATTTCCGCAAGTCTTTCATCGTTGGTTACTAAAAGTCCGCCGTCACCGAAACAACCGAGATTCTTACTAGGAAAAAATGAGTAACAACCAATATCACCTATTGTTCCGCATTTGCTTCCATCTTTATAAACCGCACTTATCGCCTGAGCGCCGTCTTCAATTACTAACAGATTGTGTCTTTCTGCTATTTCCATTATCGGATCCATGTCGGCACTCTGACCGTATAAATGCACCGGAATTATGGCACGCGTTTTTTCAGTAATTTTTTCCTCAATTCCGGCAGGATCAATATTGAACGTTACCGGATCCGAGTCCACAAAAACAGGAACTGCATTTAGTCTCGATACCACACCTGCGGTGGCAAAAAATGAATATGTCGGTACTATTATTTCATCTCCTGGTTTTACATCAATCGACATTAAAGCCAGTAACAGTGCATCGGTCCCGGATGATACGCCGATAGCATATTTACAACCAAGGAAATCACAAAACTCTTTTTCCATTTTCTCTACCTGGGGACCTAATATAAAATACTGTGTTTCGGCTGTTCTTATTAGTGATTCATCAAGTTCAGTCTTAATAGACTGATATTGCTGTTTCAGATCTAACAACGGTACTTTCATTTGATACCTTCTTTTATCTTAAGTAATTAATTATAATTTTCACAATTCTATCCGCCGCTTTTCCATCCCATAATTCGGGGATTGATCCATTTTTAATATTCCCATTAAGAATCTCTTGAGCTTTAAGAGCTGCTTTATGAAGATCATTACCCAGCAGATGGTTAGTGCCAATATCAACCGTGACGGGTCTTTCAGTTGAGTTTCGCAGAGTTATGCATTGGATACCGAGAAATGTAGATTCTTCCTGAATCCCTCCGCTGTCTGTTAAAACAAGGGCGGTATCCCGGAGTAGAGCTATAAAATCGATATATCCTATGGGTTCAGTGATGATAACATTACCCGATAGTAAACCTATAATTTTAAATTCAGTCCAGTTCTTTTTTGTTCGCGGGTGAATAGGAAAAACAATCTTTTTATGTTCGCTTACTTTATTAAGCAAATTAATTAGTTTTATTGCCTGGTCTTTATCATCCACGTTACTTGGACGATGAAGAGTAACAAGCACATAGTCTTTTTTTGATATTTTTAGTCTAGAATGAATTTGAGACGCATAACATTTCATTAAATACTTGTTCAGACTGTCAATCATCACGTTACCCACGAAATGCACCCTTTCGCTTTTCACTCCTTCGTTCTGAAGATTATTCAATCCGCTTTTTTCAGTCACGAAAAGCAAGTCTGCAATTGAATCTGTTAATATTCTATTGATTTCCTCCGGCATTGAACGGTCGAAGCTTCGTAATCCTGCTTCCACATGACATGTTTTAACTCCCAGTTTCTGTGCTGTCAAAGTGCAGGCAATAGTTGAGTTAACATCCCCGACAACAATAACCAAATCCGGTTTCTGCTGAATTATTACTTTTTCGAATTCAATCATTATCGATGAAGTCTGAACTGCATGCGATGCGCTTCCAACCCCGAGATAGAAATCGGGCTGGGGCAATTCAAGATCTTCGAAGAAAACTTTAGACATCTGATCGTCATAGTGCTGACCAGTATGACATATCATATGATGGATAATATCATTATGCTTTCGAAAAACGTCGTGAATCGGAGCTACTTTCATAAAATTAGGACGAGCCCCGACTACCGATATAATCTTTTTCAAATCCACAGGTCCCATTCAAGTAAAATTAAAATGTAAACTTATTTAATTTCAAGCAGAATTAAAATGATAAGTGAGGAAGGTTACGAATTATTGAATCAATCTGTAGTTTGTTTTAATCGAAGGATCACTGACCCCCTTTCTTTAAAATCTTTAGCATTCTGAAAAAATACCTGTTCCCCGGATTCCTTATGCTGTTTAATAAATTCAGAAAACGACTTTTTGCCGGATATTTTCTCCCCAGGATTCATCTTCTTTTGGAATCTTTCAAAGACTCTCTGTCCGGCATCCATATTACCAGCGAAAGTCATTTTTAATTTTTCGATATTGTTCTTATTGAGGTCTGTATTTGTTTTATACCTGCTTCCATCGAGTTGAGGCTTATTAAAACTTTTCTCACCTGATTGATCATCTTCAACAACAGAATCATTTTTGTAAATGATTACGTTCACATCTTCGTCAGCATCAATAAATGTATCATCAAGTGCAAAAATTGCCTGTGCAAATATTTTATCGTTTTGGTTTTGCGCTTCAACCGCTCTAAGGTCGAATGAGTATACTTCGGAATAGACGCTTTGATCGTCCCTTACAGCAATGGTAGTAAATCCTGCTTGTTGAATTTTAAACCTGAATTGATGAGGATTAACATTTAGATTGAGATGTTTCAAGTCCCTTATGGCAAAAACCGGATCAAAATAAACGAGTTCTTTTTTTTCTTTGAGGTTTATAAAAAAACCGTATTTAGTTGAATATGCATCCAAATTATTAACACTGGTCAGCAGTCTGTATACAATTATATTTTTGGGAGCAGGATGCTGAACAAATTTACAGACCTCAAAATAATCTATACTCTGAGGTTTTTTAACGATTTCGTCTTTAAATATAATTTTAAAATTTTCCCTGAAATCGAACTTGTTTTCCGAATAAATAACAACATCATTCTTAAGTATGTCCAGAGTTTCCAGAAGCATATTATATTAAGCCCATTTAATCAATCCCAGTTCGAATTTATTTATCAGTAACGAATGTTTCGGAAGTATTCTCAAAGTATATCCGAATTGTCCTGTAATATTACAATTTATTATTCCATTGTATTTATACTTTCCAACCGAGGACTTTTTCGTTTTGCATTCCATCTCTACAAATGAATTAGCATATGCCTTATTCTGGTCGTCAAGTTTGCCGTAGTAAATCTGAACTTCAACGTCTTCAGGCGTTAATTTGCCTAGAAATATTTCAGATGTGATGAGGTATTTCGATCCAACCTTCATCTGATCCTTTGCCTGTTCACTGGTAACACTAATAAAATTAATCTGATTCCAGTTATTGAGTACATTTTGTTTCCAGTTAAGAAACTTGTGAGCTTCGGACCAATTATTAGCCATCAATTTCTTCCGGTTATTATGGGCACGCAGATAAAACATATCTGTATATTGCTGGACCATTCTGTTCGTATTGTATACAGGAGCAAGTTTTTTCATTGAATTTTTCATCATCTGTATCCACTTCCTGGGAAGTTTGCTGTTGTCTCTGTCATAGAACAACTCGACAATCTCATTTTCAAGGGTTTCAAACAGCATATTAGATTCAACCTCATCCTGATAATCAAGATTATCGTACTCCTCGCCGTTGCCAATTTTCCATCCGCAAGTATAATGATACCCCTCATCCCACCATCCATCGAGTACGCTGAAATTCAGACCTCCATTAGCAATAATTTTCATCCCGGATGTACCGCTTGCTTCGAGAGGTCTGCGCGGATTATTGAGCCACACATCGCATCCTTCCACCATATATCTGGCTATGTTCATATCATAGTTCTCAATAAACACAATTCTTTTGCGCAGAGATTCGTCCTTTGCCGTACTAACAATTTCCTGAATAAGTTTTTTGCCCTCGTCATCCTTCGGATGCGCTTTACCAGCTATTATAAGCTGAACTGGTTTCTTGCTGTTCACCAGGATTGATGCAAGCCTTTCAACATCTCTCAGAATCAGATTTGCCCGTTTATATGTTGCAAATCTTCTGGCAAAACCTATTGTAAGTGCCGATGGATCAAGAACTTCCTTGGCTGCTTCTATATCCGAGTTTGAAGCTCCCCTGGTTATTAATTGTTTTCTGAGACGCGCTCTGGTAAAGGCAACAAGCCTTTCACGTCTTCTTTCGTGTGTTCTCCATAACTCTTCATCGGGGATATCATCAACTGCTTTCCATACGTTTTCATCTTCAATATCAGAAACAAATCCATCGCCCAAATATCGCACGAGAAGTTCATGCATTTCGTTCGACAAATGCGAAAGTGTATGAATACCATTTGTTATGAAATCAATCGGGATTTCATCAAACGGTATATTTTTAAATCCTTCCACCCACATTTTTTTTGAGACCGCACCGTGAAGTTTGCTCACACCGTTTACGAATCCCGCCATGTTCATTGCAAGATGCGCCATATTAAAACTTGAGGGTTCTTTTGATTTGATAATTGTGCCTAATCTGTAAAATACTTTGTCGTTTATCTGAAGTTCTTTTCTGTAGAAATTTCCAAAATATTTTTCAACCAGTTCATTCGGGAAAACATCAATGCCAGCAGGTACAGGAGTATGAGTGGTGAAAATATTGGAATAAAAACCTATTTCTTTTGCTTCGTCGAATGTGATATCGTGATTTTGTATCAGGTATCTGATCCTTTCAAGAGCCAGAAAAGCTGAATGTCCTTCATTCATATGACAAACATACGGTTTTATATTCAACACATGGAGCGCTCGTATTCCGCCAATACCCAGGACTATTTCCTGCTGAATTCTGGTTTCATTATTCCCGCCGTATAACGAACGCGTGATTCTCTGATCGTCAGGTGTGTTTTCCGGTACATTGGTATCTAAAAGATATAACGGTACTCTGCCGACCTGAATTTTCCATATTTGAATAGTAACAGTCCTACCAGGAAATTCCAATGCAATTTTAACCGGCTCACCTTTATCTTCAACCAATGTCATCGGCTGATTGTAGAAATCTATTAATTCATATCTTTCCTGCTGCCAGCCGTCATTACTAAGATACTGCTGGAAATAACCTTCCTTATAGCATAATCCGACGGCAACGAGAGGAATACCGAGGTCGCTTGCAGATTTCAAATGATCACCTGCCAGAACACCAAGACCACCTGAGTATATCTGCAGACATTCTGTTAAACCAAACTCAGCCGAAAAATATGCGATATATGGATTTGGAGATTCTTCATATTTTTTCTGATACCATTTCGATTCCTTCATGTATACTTCAAATTGAAAATAAACCCTGTTAAGGTGTGATATAAATCCCTGGTCTTCAGCCAATTCTTCAAATCTTTCCTGACTGAGCATACCGAGCATTAAAACCGGATTATGATTACTTTCTACCCATAGTTCTCTGTCCATTCTTCTGAAAAGAACAAGTGCATCGGCGTTCCATGACCAGTAAAGATTATTAGCAATTTCGCGCAGCGGTTCCAGTTTTTTCGGTAATGATGGTATTACGTTAAAATTCCCAATGAAGCTAATCATCAGTTGTACCCCAAATATTTATTTTCTAATCCCGTTGAATATTAAATCCAAGGTTGTTATTTAGTTTTAATAATATTAAAAATCAATTTGGATTTTTCATTTTTTCTATCATTCTAATCTAATCAGTTTTACAAGAATATGAACTCTTGTTTTCATATTTTTGAAGATTCATTTTTAATGGATTACATTTATGGAATATTTAGTAAGCGCTTTTCTTGGTTACCTTATAGGTTCATTACCTACAGCATATATAATTTTAAAACATTTTAAAGAAGTTGATATTACGAAAAACGGGAGCAACAACGTTGGCGCTTTAAATTCATATAAAGTCAGTAACTCCAAATTTATAGGTGCTGTTGTCCTTGTCATTGATTTACTGAAAGGAATAGCAGCAGTTTATCTAACCAGGATTTTTTTCAGCGACTCTTTCGAAACAGCTAGTCTCTCTCTAATTGCTGCTGTTCTCGCACATAACTATTCACCCTGGATTAAATTTAAAGGCGGACGCGGTTTGGCTACAGCTGCGGGCGGTGTGCTGATTTTCGAACCTGTTATACTCATTATCTGGATTGCTCTCTGGTTGATATCATTTCTGTATAAAAAGCATATTCATTTTTCAAATATCATCGCTAGCCTTTTCTCAGGGATTCTGGCAATAACATCCGCTGAAATTCTTAATTCGGAAAAATGGTTTGCCTCTCCCCCAGCTGAAACAAATTTTATATTCTATTCGTTAAATATAATTTTAATGTTGATTATTTTAAGCAGACATATGGACAGTATTAAAAGCTACTTTAGTTCAATTAAAGAAAATAAGAAGGGGCTTTCAAATGAGTAAAGTTAAAGTCGCAGTAATATCATCATTATTTACTTTGGTATTAGTCTCTATTACCTTTGCACTTTTTTTAGACAGGGATAAAAGAATAATTGATAATTCCGGTACATCATCGGGAACTCAAGCAGGCACTGCCAATCATCAGATTGTGAGTCTGGATAAGGATACTGTTAAAAAGGCAAATGATGAACTGATTGATCAGCGCCGTACAATAATTACCAGGACAATATCCCGTGTTAGTCCGGCAGTTGTCGGAATAAACGTAAAGGAAATTCGTCAGTACCGGGCACCATGGAGCAATGATCCTTTCTGGAGACAGTTCTTCGGCAGCGGTGTTTACAATCAGGAAATTCAAAGTCTTGGTTCAGGAGTGATAATTTCGAACGATGGTTACGTCCTTACTAATGACCATGTTGCCGGTACGGCTGATGAAATTGTCGTAACTTTGACCGACGGCAGACAATTTAAGGCAGAAAAGGTTGGAACCGATCCTACGACTGATATTTGTTTACTGAAGATCGTTGGCGATAACTTTCCTTATGTGAAATTAGGTGATTCAAAAGATTTACTGATTGGCGAATGGGTAATTGCAATCGGTAATCCGTTTGGATTGTTCAGCATGACCGACCATCCTTCAGTAACAGTCGGCGTAATCAGTGCGCTTGGGATGAACCTTAATCCACTAGAAGGAAGATACTATATGAATATGATTCAGACTGACGCCTCAATTAACCAGGGTAATTCAGGCGGTCCTCTTGTAAATGCGATTGGGGAAATGATAGGCATGAATACAATTATCTATACAGCTCAGGGTTCTTCCGGAAACGTTGGTGTTGGTTTTGCTATACCTGTTAATAAAATCAAAAAGATATTAAGTGTTCTCAAGGAAAAAGGTACATTCGACAGAAATTA
This sequence comes from Melioribacteraceae bacterium, assembly GCA_016927595.1. Lineage (GTDB taxonomy): Bacteria > Bacteroidota > Ignavibacteria > Ignavibacteriales > Melioribacteraceae > PGYT01. The sequence continues at coordinate 198,721 of JAFGMI010000012.1, forward strand.
CTGGACAGGACTTCGTATACAGGATATTGATCAGGGTATAGCTGACTATTTTGATTTATCCCGAGCAAGAGGTGTTTTAGTCAGAGAAGTTGAAAGAAATTCGCCTGCAGATGAAGCCGGTATAAAAGAATATGATATTATAACTCATGTTAACGGATTCAGAGCAGATAATGCCGAAGTTCTTCAGGGTCTGTTAAAAGAATATGTAGCCGGCGAGGAAGTTACATTTACAATTTTACGCGAGGGAGAAAAACTTTACAAAAATATGAAACTGGAGAAAAGATGATTGAACGCTACACGCGTCCCGAGATGGGAAAAATATTCGAGGATGAATTCAAATTCTCAACATGGCTCAAGATAGAGATACTTGCCTGCGAAGCCCGCGCCGAGCTTGGCGAAATACCAAAGCAAGACGTCGATGTGATTAAGCGTAAAGCTACGTTCAATATTAAGCGTGTCCTCGAGATTGAGGAAACTACAAAGCACGATGTAATAGCATTCCTGACAAATGTAGCGGAATATGTAGGACCAGAATCAAGACATATCCATTACGGCATGACCTCATCAGATATTCTCGATACTACCCTTTCCTTTCAAATGAAATCTGCAGGTGAACTACTGCAGAAACAGCTGGAAGAATTGAAAATATCTCTGAAAGAAAGAGCGCTTGAGCATAAATATACAGTGTGTGTGGGAAGAAGTCATGGTATACACGCCGAACCAACTTCGATGGGTCTGAAATTCGCATTGTGGTATGAAGAATGCAAAAGAAATATACAACGACTCGGGAATGCAGTTGATATGATTTCTGTCGGACAGATTTCAGGTGCAGTGGGTACTTTTGAGCATTTGTCTCCAAAGGTTGAAGAATATGTATGCCAGAAATTGGGACTAAAACCAGCAACCATATCAACGCAGGTGATACAACGTGACGTACACGCAGAGTTTCTAAATGTGCTTGCAATTATCGGGGCTTCACTTGAAAAAATAGCAGTTGAAATAAGACATCTTCAAAGAACTGAAGTACTTGAAGCCGAGGAGTTTTTCTCAAAGGGACAGAAGGGCTCCTCTGCAATGCCTCACAAAAGGAATCCGATTATTTCTGAGCGTGTAACAGGATTAGCACGTGTGCTCCGGGGTAATTCTACAGTTGCCCTCGAAAATGTTGCTCTTTGGCACGAAAGAGATATTTCCCACTCCTCCGTTGAAAGAATAATTGTGCCTGACAGTTGTATCGCTCTCAATTATATGTTGTATTTAATGACGGGATTGATCAAGAATTTAATTGTATATCCTGAAAATATGCTAAAAAATCTGGCACTGACCCGAGGCTTAGTATTTTCTCAGGCAGTCATGTTAAATCTTGTAAATAAAGGAATTTCACGCGAAGAGGCTTATAAAATGGTTCAAAATCCGGCAATGGAAGTATGGGCTGATAAGTCTAAAAATCTTAAGGAGGAGTTGTTTAAATCTGATGAGGTAATGAAATACTTATCCGCTGAAGAGATCGAATCGATTTTTGATTCAAAAAAAATGCTGAAGAATGTTGATTATATATTCAGCAGATCAATAGAAATTTAATTGAGCGGAGCACGTATCGTGCTCCATTTCTCCAATCTTCTGCCTTTTCCCTCCAGAAGATTAATTACAAATAGTTCATCTCTTTATTTCTCTTAACCATAATTTTGATCATATTCTTGATCTTGATCGTAATCTATTCCATCTATATTCTGATTAGGATTTATACTGAGGAACACATGGTTTATTTTTCAGACATAAAAGAGAATATTCCTAATTTTAATACTTTAATCTTATTAAGTTCCGGCATATCGATGTAAACCAAATAAAGCCCTGGAGCAACGATTTTCCCTTTATCATTCTTCAAATCCCATTGCTGAAACTGGCTGATATTGTCCTTATCTATAACATTTACTGTGTATCCCGCGAGGTTTACTATCGTGATTTTAACCCGATCCGGCAGATGATTGAACGTAACGTGAGCATCGCCGTTCAATGTTCCAGAATTTATTCCGTAAAAAGGATTCGGGAACACATTGATCTTATCAATATCCTTTTTGGCTTGTTCCTCATTGTATTCCACTAACGGTGCGGTAAAAGTATATTTATCCCGGGGGGAAAGCGGTTTGACTGTTTTAATACGGAATACTGTTCCCTCTTCGGGCAAAGACTGTCCATAATCAGTCCCTTCCGATATTTCACCCGCATTCCAGCTGGTGAAATTCATCCTGTGCATACCTGGCCATGTATGATAGTCATCATCCCAGTATGCCCAAAGATACTTTTCTGCTGCTTTCAATGGATCTGTTTTGATAGCCTTCATTACTGCTTCATACCCAGCTGTTCCCGGGGTGTCATCCTGCGGAACTACCCAGTAGACAGCATCTGTATATGGATCGTCATTATCCGGTGAAATAGGGTGATCATCATCGTTAAGATCGAATAATCCGTCGCTGTCGTTATCCATTATTAATACAACGCAACGGTAGTCGTCTTCGGTTATTCCGGGATCTCCAATATTCCACAATTCAAATGGCACTTTTTTAATAACTACCGGATCATTCCATGCCCACAAAGCCTCACTGCCATCGGAAGTGAATCTTATTTCCCAGTCGTCGTTTATAATCCATTGCATACCTGGCCAATTCCCAAAACCGCCTGTATACTGTGTCCACCGATTTTTAATACTCATATATGTTATTTGCAATCCAATTTCAGTCAGGAACCACCACGCCCCCATTTCCTGTTGTTCAATAAAGTTCTCTTCAGCCGTTGAGAATGTTGGCGGTAAATCAGAGATCCAATTAGGGAATGCTGCTTGCGGGGGGTCTAACGGTCCCGAGGCATTTTGAGTTACAATTACATCGTTAAAATCCAATGATGCGCTTTTTACCCTGATCCTCAACCCATCAGCTATCGGCGATTCATCATCCCCGGTTAAATTGATTTGCTTTACTAATTTATACTCACCGGTTGTAATATCTTTCAGATTCCATAAGGTTTGATTATGGAGGGTATCATTACTGCCTCTGGCATTATTCCAGTCAATAAATTCAGGAAGGATGTCGAATGTTACTTCGTATTCATGTCCGTTCAGCATTTCCGGATTGATGATTTCGTATTGAACTGTTCCGAAACTTATGCCGGCAGAATGCTCCGCACTCAACTTGTCACCGTAATTGTATTCAATGCCGATGCCGGGAGTTAGACTTTTGGGAATTGCCTCAAAAATTCTCAGCGGACTCTCGACGGTTTTAGGTACAGCTAAAGGATCGGGATTAAAAGTATATGCTGTTACCGCAAAATAATATTTGCTTCCGTTGTATAAAGGAGTATTATTCAGATAATCTTTATCAACAAGCATACTTCGTTTTATACCATAATCACCACCATACTGGACAGCTTTTACTTCAGGCTGACCTGAATTCGGTTCGGGGAACTGATCGAAGATTACTTTTACACCGTCAATTATGTCAAAGGTCGCAATCCTTATTCCTTCTTCCTGGTTCGCTTCAGCGTTTGGCAACTGATAAACATTATAACCCTGGAAGCGGTATGAGTCTAATCCTTTGATGCTTTTATCAACGAAGTTTTCCGTTTCGTTTACACTTATCTGGTCAAATCCCCAGTTAAGAACAATCTGTCTGTCGAGTTCAGATACTAGTACTGCGGGTTGAGGATATCTTGGAGAGTTAAACTGGTTATCATAAATAGACTGGATAATCTCATCATACTTTTTCAGCAGCGTGACAGCTTGCAGATGATCAACACTTTCACTTCCACCTGCAGTAATTTCTGCGATTACTACCTCTTGTGTATCACCAGGCATCATTTCAAAAGGCCCGGTAACCATAACCTGCCGTCTATCACCGGGTGGATAGATAGTCCCGTCGATCCATCCTGTGCCACTAACAGGATCACCCGAAAAAGAAAAATAAGACTCTTTACCAGTAACTGGGTCCAAAATCTTTCTGCCACTGGTACCTTTTCCCTTGAAAAGATTAAAGAATGCCAAAGTTCCATAAGTATAATCACCTAAATTCGGATCATTAGATATCCAATAGTTTTTTAGCATTAATGGATGTGCTGTCATAGGTAAATTTATTTTACCCGGTCCATATTTTTCCCCCTTGAAAAATGCGTAGTCTATCGCATCATCTAAACCGTTTCTATTTTTGTCTTCACCCGCCTTTCCGTCAATGAAAGGTCCCTGAATAAAATCAAATCCAACAGCCGGAGGCTTATTCCCATATTCACCATCATTAGGAATAGCGTTGTAACAATACATCAGACCAAGAGTTGAATCGCATCCTTCAAAGTCATCACCTGCATCGCCATTATCTATGTCAGACCAGATGCACGCATACGTGCTGTCATATTTGTCTACGCTACGATTGATTAA
>JAFGMI010000002.1 GCA_016927595.1 Melioribacteraceae bacterium
ACGAAGCTGCTAAAAGAGAAAAATTCCTTAAATCCGGTAAAGGCAGAGAGTTCTTAAAAAGTATTGGCAAATAAACGGCGGCGTGGCCAAGTGGCTAAGGCGAAGGTCTGCAAAACCTTTATTCATCGGTTCGAATCCGATCGCCGCCTCAAGAGGGTCTGTAATTAGTTTTACAGACCTTTCTTATTTTAAATTGGTGAATTTTTATCTGAATATTCTGTTTATATAAAGTATAGCTCAGAATGGATTGATGGTTAAATTTAAACGAGCCGCGATCTGAACTTCTCAATAAAATATTTTTCGAACTGATGATTTTTGCAGAATATTATTGTTAATTAATAATTCAATTCAGATGCGAAATGAATGATATTGAAAATCTTTAATATATTATTATATTACACCGCAAAATCACATTAAGGAGTGCAGAATGTCTCAATTACACGATTTTAGCTCTCCCCGTAATTTGTATGAAAAACTACTTCGGGATGCTCAAAGGCTGTCATCTGATATTACGGGCGACAACATATTTAATTTCGTCTCAACTGCATTTCATCTTCAGCACTGGATAAAAAACTCTCCTCTTGTAGGTTCGGAGGTAATGAAGCGGATACTGCGAAGGATTTCTAGCAGTGAATATATAAAACATTGCCAGAATATTGCCAGGGCAAAAGAGCACTTTAAAATACAGATTAAATCTGATGTGACTGCCGACCTGATCATCGGCGATGAAAAAGTCGATTTGCATCATTTCAAAGAAGAAATACTCGAGCTTTATTCAAACTACTTCAAAGTGAAATAATCTGATTCGGGAAATATTATGAAAGATCTGTTCAAACTGGTTGCAGGATTGTCAGTAGTTATAATTGTTATAATTTTCGGCGCGCTGTATTTTGAATCCTTCGTAACAACCGAAACGTTGATTATACAAATAAATAAAATTGAAGAAAAAACGAATCCCGAAGGTGAATCTTATTATCTTATTCATACTCCCGATGAAGTTTTTGAAAACAGAAACAACTATTTTCATCAGAAGGAGAATGCAGTTGAACTTGCTGAGCAGTTGAAGGATAAAAGGAAATATGAGGTAGAAGTCGTTGGTTTTGGATTAGATCTGCCTTTGTTTATGGAGCACAGAAATATAGTGAATGTGATAAGGGAAATTGAAATTTATACTCCCAAACCGAGACGACTTTCCGAAATTGATTAGTTCAATTGCATTCTTTCAGCAGAAGCGGGGCTAATTATTCCAATAATTATAAAAAACCTTATAACCAGATTTGTTAGATTCTTGATTCTTCGCGGCGTATAGCAATTGAAAGAACCATGCGTTAAAGTATTAATAAATGTTAAAAATTAAATGGAGCCGAATTTATTCCTGACCCGGATGCAACTTTTAAATTTATTAAGCGTCTATTAAACTAAGAAACATCATAAATAACAAATCTTCCGGGGGGAAAGATGAAACTCACAGCAAAAATACTTGCCATAATTTTATTCATATCATTACTCACAACATCATCAGTACTAGCAGGCGATAAAACTATTCCAAATTCAAATTTACCATACGATCTAGTCGAGGAAAACTTACTGGTAGGCTTGAAATCCGATAATTACGGATTGCATCTCAGTTCGGCATTTATGCTTGGAGAAATCAAATCTGAAAGAGCAATTATTCCTTTAACCCAGATGCTCCGTATGAGTCAGGACGAAAAAACCAGACTTGTTGCTGCATTATCACTAATTAAAATCGGGACTGACAGAAGTATTTATGTAGTAAAAGACGCAATAAGATTTAATGACTTCGAAAAAGTCAGTAAAATGTGCGCTAAGCTCTACAACGGTCATATTGTCGCAATTACCAAGATTTCGGATCTCGACGCACATACTGTAGTTTCCTTCAATTCTCTCGACAATATCAAATAAATTTCTCACCTCATTCATAAGAGAACGCCGCATAGTTAAGGGATGCCTTCGAACAGCATCCCTTTTTTTATCATCCGCAATTAAATAGTTATATTACTCTAAGTGTAAAATAAATTATATTTTTGCAGCATTGTTTTTATTACGGGAGTTAGATGTACGAAAAAGAACGAAACGAATTGGTCGATCTCCTTAAAAAGAAAGGTATAAAAGACGAAAAAGTTTTAACTGCCATTAATAACATTGAAAGACATTTGTTTATACCTGATGCGATCGGGTATCATGCTTACAAGGATACTGCACTCCCTATCGGTTATGGACAAACTATATCCCAGCCTTATACAGTCGCTTTAATGACAGAATATCTGAAACTGTCCCCGAATGATAAAGTGCTCGAAATAGGCACCGGGAGCGGTTATCAGGCTGCAATACTTAATTTCATGGGTATAAAGGTTTATTCAATCGAAAGAAATTTTGACATTTATTCCCGAACACAGAAGTTGTTCGATAAAATGGGTATTCGGGCTGTGTTGAGATGCGGCGACGGAACCCTGGGCTGGTCTGAATTTGCACCTTATAATGGAATTATAGTAACTGCCGGGAGTCCCGATATCCCTAAAAACCTTAAAAACCAGCTCGTCGCAAACGGACGCCTGGTGATTCCTGTTGGGGATAAACGCACGCAGACACTAAAAGTACTTACTAAAATTGATGAAGAAAATTTTAATATTGAGAGCATACCAAGTTTCGCATTCGTACCATTAATCGGGAAGCAAGGTTGGAAAGAAGGGCAGTTATAATATTAGGACCTACAGCATCGGGTAAAACACATGTTACTTTGAAACTAAGCGGGTTTCTGAAGAGTGAAATTATTTCTGCAGACAGCAGACAATTTTATAAATACCTGAATATTGGAACTGCAAAGCCTTCGCAAAAAGTACTTGATAAATATAAACATCATTTTATAGACCATCTTGAACCTGAAGAAGACTATAATGCGAGTAAATTTGAAAAGGAAGCTCTTGCGATTATCGGGTCAATTTTTTCCCGAGGGAAAGTTCCGGTTGTTGCAGGAGGTTCGGGTTTATATATTAAAGCACTTGTTGATGGCATCTCGGATTCAGTAGATGTGGATCGCGAATACCGCAACGAACTTTTGAGAATGAGGGAAGAAAAAGGAAATCATGCTTTATATTATTTGCTTGAAGAGTGTGATCCGGTAAGTGCAAAAAAAATGCTGCCGCAAAACTGGAAAAGAGTAATCAGAGCGCTGGAAGTTTATAAATTATCCGGTAAATATATCTGGCAGATTCATGAAGAAGAGGTAAGAGAGAAAACCGTTCATTTTAACCAGTACGGTTTGAGGTGGAACAGGTCAAAATTGTATGATAGAATTAATGAACGTGTTGAAAAGATGTTTGAAGACGGACTTGTTGAAGAAACAAAAAGTATAATTTCGAAAGGATATTCAAAAAAAATTAACTCGCTTAATACTGTCGGGTATAAGGAAGTAATTTCTTATATTGACGGTGAAATAACATTACAACGTGCTATCGAATTAATACAGCGCAATACACGCAGATATGCAAAACGACAACTTACATGGTTTAACGCTGATAAGAGGATAAAATGGATTGACATAGAAAATGATTCAGGATTAGATTATGCAGCCGAATTAATTTATAATGATTTCCGGAAATACAATAGACAATAATGAGAGATAAAATTAGAATAGCATCAGGACAGGGTTTTTGGGGGGATATGATCGAAGCACCATATTGGCAGGTTACCAGCGGGGAAATTGATTATCTTGTGATGGACTACCTGGCAGAAGTAACAATGTCTATACTGCAGAAACAAAAAAACATGAATCCGGAATTAGGATATGCTAAAGACCTCCCCAGGTTGTTCGAGAGAATCCTGCCGATATGCATGCAGAAGAAGATAAAAGTAATAACAAACGGCGGTGGGGTAAATCCCGTTGCCTGTTCTGAAGCAATATTAAATGTAGCATCGAAGTTGAATGTGTCAGGTCTTAAAATCGCTGTTGTAACCGGAGACAATATACTTGACCAGATTGATGAGCTGATTGAGAATGGATGTGAGTTGCACAATATGGAAACAGGCGAGTCGATTATTCCTTACAGGGATAAAATACTGAGTGCAAATGTATATTTCGGAGCGGCTCCTATTGTGGATGCACTTAGAATGGGTGCCGATATAGTAATAACTGGGCGTACTACTGATACAGGTCTTACTCTTGCTCCCATGATATACGAATTCAACTGGGATATGAATGACTATGATAAAATGTCTGCCGGGACCGTTGCAGGTCATATTCTCGAATGTGGTGCGCAATCAACCGGCGGTAATTTTTCGGGTGATTGGAAATCGGTCGAAAATTTTGCGAAAATCGGTTTTCCGATAGCAGAGGCTTATCCGGACGGGGAAGTTATTATAACAAAGCATAAAGGTCTAGGCGGTCTGGTAAATTTTGATACAATCGCTGAGCAGTTGGTATATGAAATCGGTGATCCAGCAAAATACATTACCCCCGACTGTATAGCGGATTTTACTACCATTAAACTCGAAGATTTGGGAAACAACAGGGTTAAGGTGTATAATGTTAAAGGCAGGGAGGCTACCGGATTCTACAAAGTATCCTGCTCTTATGCCGGCGGTTATTCTGCAGTAGGTAGTCTAACTTATTCCTGGCCTGAAGCTCTCACTAAGGCAAAATACGCTGATAAAATACTAAGAGAACGTCTTAATCAGCTGGGTTTGTATTTTGACGAGATTCGGACTGAATTCGTCGGCTATAATTCATGTCATGGAGACTTATCGAAAAACATCGATGAAAACGATATAAACGAGATAATGCTGAGAGTGGCTGTAAGATCGGACAACTACAAAAGTGTGGAAAGATTCGGCAGAGAAATTGCGCCTCTCATATTAACAGGTCCGCCAAGTGTAACAGGATTTGCAGGAGGAAGACCCCGTCCCAGCGAAGTAGTTGCTTACTGGCCGGCATTAATTAATAAAAATCTCGTATCGCCAAAAGTCGAGTTAATGGAGTTGTAAAATGCAAATAAAACTGAGGGATATTGCTCACGGACGTAGCGGTGATAAAGGTGATGCTGCAAATATTGGTATTATTGCCAATGATGCCGAAAGTTTTGAATTAATAAAAAAACATTTAACAGCAGAAACAGTCAAGAGTCATTTTAAAGGAATTTGTCTTGGCGACGTTGAGCGTTACGAACTTCCGAATATACGAGCATTAAACTTTATACTGCACAATACTCTCGGTGGCGGGGGTACGGTTTCGTTGAAACATGATGCACAGGGTAAAACACTGGCTGCGGCTTTGTTAAGAATGAATATTGAAATATAATATATAAAGGAGTTAATATGTACGAAGATCAAATCAAACTGCTGAACGAACTGGGTGAACGGATTGATAAATTACGAGGTTATCTTTGACATCGATAAAAAAGAAAATACCATCGCTGAACTAAGGAAGAAAACTGAGGGGAGCGATTTCTGGAATGATCAGAAAGGGGCACAGGTAATTCTTCAAAAGATTAAAGAACTTGAGAACTGGATTGACCTTTGGAATGACCATAAAATGAAATTTAATAATGCACTTGAGTTTGTCGAACTGGCTGAGTCCGAAGGTGATGAATCGCTTCTTGCGGAAATCGAAAGTGAAGTAAGAAGCATAGAAAATTCCGTCGAAGAGATTGAATTGAAAAGTATGCTGAGCGGTAGAAATGATAATTTGAATTGCATTCTAACCATTCACTCCGGGGCGGGTGGAACTGAAGCACAGGACTGGGCTGAAATGCTTTTACGCATGTATACAAGATGGACCGAGCAGAATGGATATAAGGCAACACTGATAGATATACTCGATGGCGACGGAGCTGGTATTAAAAGCGCAACTCTGGAGATAACCGGTGAGTTTGCATACGGGTATCTTAAGGCTGAGAATGGGGTTCATAGACTGGTACGTATATCTCCATTCGATTCAAACAAGCGCCGGCACACATCCTTCGCATCCGTTTTTGTTATACCGGAAGTTGATGATTCGATTGAAATCGAAGTCAATCCTGCTGACTTAAGGATCGACACATTTCGTGCGGGTGGTAAAGGCGGACAGAATGTTAATAAGGTCGAAACAGCTATACGTATAACACATGAACCTACCGGATTAGTGGCAGCGTGTCAGAGTGAAAGATCGCAGATGCAGAACAAGACTAATGCGATGAAGCTTTTGAAATCGAAATTATACCAGTTGGAACTTGAAAAGAAAGAAGCTGAACAAAAGGAGATAGAAAAGGGTAAAATGAAAATCGAATGGGGAAGTCAGATCAGATCGTATGTGTTTCATCCATACAACCTTGTGAAAGATCATCGTACGGACGAAGAGACTTCCAATACTCAGGCTGTAATGGACGGTAACATAAATAATTTTATAAAATCTTATCTGCTTAAGTTTTCTAACAATTAGTATTTGTTTGAGTAAAAAAGTAAAAAATAAATCGGGTGATGATTTTTTTGATAGAGTTTATTCTGTAGTTTCCAAAATTCCGAAAGGAAAAGTTACTACCTATGGAGCAATAGCGGAAGTCTGCGGAATACAATCAAGTGCCAGAACGGTGGGAGGGGCATTGAATGCCGCCGCTGGATCTGACCTGCCATGTCATCGAGTAGTTAACAGGAACGGTACTTTAACAGGGAAACACCATTTCGGTGATCCCGATCTGATGGAGGATCTTTTAAAGTCTGAAGGCGTTACTTTCAGGGACAATGGGGATGTGGAAATGGGCAAGCATTTCTGGATCCCGCCTAAATTTAAGTGAAATTAATTTCTGTTGATTTTCAAAGAGGATATACCTCCTTCTACCCGAATTCGTATTTTTTGTTTGGCAGAATCAAAATTCGGTGTTTCGAATCTTTCTGAATTCACTTTATCGAACCCTTCAAGTTCTTTCAGGACAAGTACCATGTCTCCTTCAAGCATACACCCGGCATCCTGCGGAATAAATATATCCAGAGATGCAGCTCCCATACTTACATCAATTTTTGTGTCGGGATACTTATCGCCTATTTTAATTCTGGTTCGAGTCGCTCCGGTATTTAATTCAAGTCTTGCTACTTTAAATGTCGTGAGATCAAAATACGATTTAGCTGCACCCAGATTAAGATCAAGGTCCCAAACCGGTTCCTTGTTTAATTGGAGTTCCAGCTTGTTGTCAATTTGATCTGTAAAGGAGTGAAAGTTTTTATCCAGTTCGATATATATCTTTGCACGGTTATCGGAATCGTTAACCCGGAACGAGTAATCATCGTAGCTTCCTTTTTGGTACCCCTTAATGAGGTTGCTCGTTCTGTCCTTGATAGTGAATATACCTACACCTGAAGATAATTTCAGATCGGCAAACTCGTATTTCGGATCGTATTCTTCATAAAATGTCCTTGAATCTGAGAAGTCGATTGACCACCCGTTGTGATCATCTATATCATCTACTATGTTGTAAAAGAATCCGTACAGCACTGCAGCCACGAATAATGCTGTCAGGACTGTTACAAGCGGTTTTAAGAAGGTTTCCCTGGTAATTATCGCCAAGCCCCATAAAATCAGTATAACAGGCCATAAATCCCACACAAAAGACCAGCTGACATTGATAAGATCATATCGGTTAAGAAGAATTAATGCACCGATAGAAAGAAGAAAGACACCCCAGAATATTTGTCCACTTTTCATGTTTTAGTCTACTTTTTAAATGAATGAAATAATAATGCCACTCCTATACCGATTAAAGCCAGCGGGAGTAAGTCCTCGAATTCAAAATAAGGTATAAGATTCTCAAGTAAAAAGATAATTCCCAAACCGATCAATACTATTCCTACTACAGTTCTTCCGTTTCCCCCGGTTTTTCCGGCAAACTGTTTCTCGAACTCGTTAAATTTTTCATCCTGCCTCTGACCAGGCGTTTTATCTTTTTCATTAGAAGAAGGACCCATATTAAAAGCTTGCTCAATTGGTTCTTCAGGTATGATAATCCATAATATTATATAAAGAATAATTCCAATTCCGTTCAGAAGCGCCACTATAATGAGAATTACTCTTACCAGAATCGGATCCAGATTGAGGTATTTAGCCAGACCTGCTGCAACACCTCCCAATACTCTGCCGATCCTTGCCCTGTAAAGTCTATCCTTCATTGAATCCTCGTATTTTGCTTTTTAGACGTCAGATTATGCGAAAGGTTTATACAACAATATTTATCCGGGCATTTTTGTATCGAAAAATTTTGCGATAACTAGATATCTTGTTTAATTTAACAACAATATTATTTAATTTGTCGGCAATTTATGAAAATCGCCCTATGTCAAATAAACCCGGTAATAGGGGATATTGAGGGCAATAAAAAGAAGATAGAAGAAGGTTACCTTAAAAGTATTAAAAATAAAGTAGACCTTGTAATTTTTCCGGAATTGTCAATCTGCGGATACCCTCCTCAGGACCTCGTTGAAAAGCAGGAATTCAGGGACAAAGTCCGTCGGGCAGCACTCGGTTTAGCTGATATAACAACAGATGTCGGATTAATTTTCGGATCCGTTGTCGAACAGGACGACGATGTTGGCACCGGGGTATACAATTCAGCTCTTCTGTGCTATGACGGTCAAATTAAATTTATACAGCATAAAACATTACTTCCCAATTATGATGTTTTTGATGAGGTAAGATATTTCGAACGTGCTACCCAGAATCTTGTTTATGAATTCAAGGGTGAGAAACTGGGTATTTCAGTTTGTGAAGATATCTGGAATGATTCGGACTACTGGAAACATAGAAGATACAGTATTGATCCGGTACAATGTCAGGTTGATAATGGAGCAACAGTATTAATTAATATTTCCGCAAGTCCCTATGCTTACGGCAGAAGAAGGGAGAGGAAGGAAATGTTGTCGGTACTGACTAAAACTGACAATGTTCCCCTGGTATATGTATGCTGCGTAGGCGCTCAAACAGATCTTATTTTTGATGGTGCTAGTATGTGCTTCAATAATAAGGGTGAGCTCTGCCTGCTAGGTGAAAAGTTCAAAGAAGACTATATTATTTTCGATACAAGTGAAAACTACGATCCGATTATTAATGTTGAAGGGAACTTTGATGAAGAGGTGCTTCAGGCGTTGATATTCGGATTAGCTGACTACGCAGTTAAAACAGGATTTGAAAAAGCGCTTCTGGGATTAAGCGGCGGAATCGATTCGGCGCTTGTTGCTTATATAGCGGTTCAGGCACTGGGAAAAGAAAATGTTCATGTTCTTATGATGCCTTCTCAGTATTCCAGCGAGGGAAGTATAAACGACTCGGAGATACTCGTTGATAATCTGGGGATATCTTCCAACATAATTTCGATTCAACCTGTATTTGATAAAATAAAAGAAATGCTGAATCCTCTTTTCAACGGGAAGGAGGAAGATGTTACTGAAGAAAACCTGCAGTCGCGAATCCGGGGCATTTACTTAATGGCTATGTCAAATAAGTTCAACTATATGCTTTGCACGACGGGGAATAAGTCCGAGATGGCGGTTGGGTATGCAACTCTGTACGGGGACATGTGTGGTGCGCTTGGCGTGATTGCAGATGTTTATAAGACACAGGTATACGAACTTGCAAAATATATTAACAGGGAGCATGAAATTATACCGGAATCAATTATTAGGAAGGAACCATCGGCAGAATTAAGACCTGATCAGAGGGATGAGGATAGTCTTCCTCCCTACAATTTATTGGATAAAATATTGTTTAAATACCTTGAAGAGTACAAAGAACTTAATGAAATAGTTTCGGAACTAGGTAATGGAGAAATTGTTAAACGAATTCTAAAACTTGTCGATAAAAATGAATTTAAACGAAAACAGTCTGCCCCTGCACTTAGAGTTACAACAAAGGCGTTTGGATATGGGCGTCGGTTCCCGATAGTCCAACGATGGGAGCGGTAACGAGAAAGGAATTTTTATGAAAAAAATGCTTATTTCCGTATTTGTGCTGGCATGTAATTTTATTTTTGCACAATTCGGAATAGATCAAAAACTTGTTGAAATAGAACCTTTTCTATCTCAATCTAATGCTTATCCGGGTTCGACGGTTAAGCTGGCTGTTAAATTAAGTATAGCTGATACCTGGCATATAAATTCTGACAAACCAAATGATGAATTTTTAATACCATCGGAGTTATTGGTTGAGTCGGAAAATGAAATTACTGTCGATAATATTACTTATCCCGAGGCAAAAAATATTACTCTGTCATTTTCTGAACAACCTGTATCGGTTTTTGAAGGAGAGGAATATATTTATGCTAACATTATAATTCCAGCAGCAACGGACAAAGACACACTGAGCTTTAAAGTTGTTTTTCATTATCAGGCATGCAATAACGAATCATGTATGCCGCCGAGTTCAGTCGAAACGGATGTCAGTATTAAAATTGCTGATCTCAGCGAGGGTATAAATGTTACACATGGGAAAATTTTTGCTGCAGTTACCGCT
>JAFGMI010000013.1 GCA_016927595.1 Melioribacteraceae bacterium
AGAATTTCAGATTAACCCTGCCGGAGTTGTTTCAGGCTAGATTGTTTAAGTGTAATTTTAGATGCTGAAATAAATTCAGCATGACAAGGAATTCTGGTATAACACGCCTTAATCGTTTTCGTAATCCCGAACATAGTCTTGATCTTAATCATATTCTTAATCTTTATTTTATTCTTAATCCATTCTTTTTGTAAATTTCGTATGGATCAATCATAAAGTGAGCCTACAATGAGAAGAACATTTTTAATTATTACTTTGCTAATTTCTTTTTCATCGCTTAAAGCACAATACTTCAGTCTGATGCAGGACGAAGGACTGTTAGCAGGCGGTTTGGGTTTAACATGGATTGACGGGCAGCCACATTATGCACTGCACTTCAGACCTGAAATCGCTTTATCAAACTTCGGTATCGGTCTTGATTTGAATATGGAATTTAATTCGGGCGGAGAACTGCGTACCGAAAACTTCAACGAGTTTTCAGATTATCTGAGTATAATTAGATACGTAAGGTACGGTTATAAGAACGATCCGGTTTATGTGAGACTGGGTGCTCTCGATTACGCTTCACTAGGTCATGGCTCCATAATGTACATGTATAATAACAGTCCGGCGTTCGATACGCGAAAGGTAGGGTTGGAATTCGACATCGACTTCAACACATTCGGGCTCGAAACGGTTTACGGAAATTTTGGTCAGGCAGGTGTAATCGGTCTGCGCGGTTACATTCGTCCTCTTCAGATGAGTTCTGCGGCTGATATCCCGATACTCGGCAATCTGGAAGTTGGGGCAACGTTTGCAACCGACTTCGATAAAAATGCCGGTGTAACGGCAGGTGGGATTGATCCGGTTTCCGGTAAATTCAAGGCAACCGAAGATGAAGGTTCTATTCAGGCTTACGGCTTTGATTTGGGACTTCCGGTATTCAGCGGAAGCGTTGCAAGTCTGGAACTCTATTATGATTTCGCCGTGCTCAGCAGTTTCGGGAACGGATCTTCAGCAGGCGCCATACTTAGATTGAACGGTCTGGGTCTGGTGGATATACAAACTAGATTCGAACGCAGGTTTAACAACGACAACTACATACCGTCGTACTTCAACTCGCTTTATGAAATTGAACGCTTCAGTTTCGATCAGTCAACAGGCATTGTTGCAAGTAAAGTTCAGGCACTTAAAGCCGCCGAATCTATCGGCAACGGTTATTATGGTGAACTTCTTGTAAGAGTTTTAAATACATTCGATATAATCGGAAGTTATCAAAGGCTCGACGACCAGCCGAACAGCGGTATACTTCATCTGGCATCGGATATATCACCTGAAGGAATGCCGCTTGTTGCCAGAGCAGGCTACGATAAAGTGGGGATTGATGATGAAGGCGATCTGTTCACGCTTGACGACAGATCGTACATGTTTACGGAAATAGGTTACAAACCTCTTCCTTACTTGATTGTATCGATGGTTTATCACTGGACCTTTACACCTGTGCGGGATAATGATGATAATATTCTGAAGTACAAACCGCAGAAAAAAATTGAGCCGAGAGTGTCGTTTGTTTATCCTCTCGATTTTAAAAATTAAAGTCCGGATTGAGCTGCCTGAAGGGGTTACTACACAAGCACTGCATTCAGGTTTTTATGCATATTCTCGATAAGCGCAATGTCTGTATGAAGCTTTAACTCAATAACGGACCGGGGCATTGACGGGAGTATGGCATTATCGGGGTGTTGAACAATTATCTTGCCTCCGGCGGCTGAAATATAACCGGCACCCATTGAACCGTCGTGACCCATACCAGTAAGTATAATTCCGATGCTTTTTTTCCCGAACTCCTTTGCAATACTTCTGAAAAGGGGATCGGCAGAAGGTTTAACGAAATTTTCCGGAGGTGTGTCTATCAATTCTATATGAGTTGTATCTTCTTTCAGTACCATGTGCTTTTCGCCCGGAGCTATGTAAATCTTTCCCGGTTCAACCAGAAGACCGTTATTGCCCACCAGAACAGGCATAGGTGTATAAGCCTGAAGTGAACCAGCAAAAGTTCTCAGCATCCATTCCTGTCCGTGCTGTACTATCATAAAGGCTGCGTTGTCAACCTTACCAAGATCCTTAAACAGAGTTGTAACTGTTGATGGTCCTCCCGTGCTGGCAGCAATACCGACGCAGTAGAAACTGCGCTGAGGCGAGAGAGCGGGTTTTTTAATTGGTAAAGGAAGATGGTTACGTGAGTTTGTACGCTTTAAAGTATTTTCAATTGTTTCGAACAAAGAAGATTTTTCAACGAGTTTAGCAACATATTCATCGGCTCCGGCATTAAGCGCTTTTTCTCTGGCTTCGCTTGAATTAATTGCGGTAAGAACAATAATAATAGGCTGTTCATCAAATTCACGTCTTACTTTGTTGGTAAGTTCAATACCATCAAGCACCGGCATTAACCAGTCGGTTAAAAGGATGTCGTACTTTTCTGATTTCAGCTTATCAAAAGCTTCAACACCATTTACTGCCGTGTCGACAATATAACCTTGATTTGCCAGAATTTTGCGATAGTAAAAACGCGAATTGGAATTATCCTCAGCCAGTAATATTTTTATTTTATCCATTGTATCAGCAAGTAAAATAAAGCAAATATACTATTAAATTATTTAAAGTCACCAGGCAAAATCGTAAGTGTAAATAAAAATTTTGGTGAAGAAAAATCAATTGAAATGATTAAATAAATGTAAACTATTTTGAATTGAATATTACTGATTCTAACTGATTTACAGTTTCACAGTAATAGTCACTCTTCAGTTCCACGACGGCGTCTTTGTCATAACTGTCCCATAGAACAGTGGCGCATCTGGTACCTGCTTTTTTTGATGCAATGATGTCTACTTTTGCATCGCCAATCATAAGAACATTTTGCGGTAAGAGATTGAACTGCTCAACGAATTTCAGCAGTCCTTCAGGTGACGGTTTGTGTTCTATTACATCATCACCGGTTATTATCGAATCGAAATATTCCGCATATCCTGTTTCTTCCAAAGTTATCAGGCTCGATGTTCTTCCTTTGCCGGTAAATATTCCGAGCGGGATTCCGGCATCCTTAATTTTATCTAAAAGATTCTTCATTCCTCTTACCGGCTTAGTCATGCCTGCATGATTTAATCTGTAAAAATTGTAATAATCTTTTCTGGACGATTCGTAATTTTCGCCCATCCATTCTTCAAGTATTACATCTTCTGTCGGACCGAAGAGCGAAATAATTTCCTCTCCGGTTAATGTCTTACCGAGATACTTTTGAGCTACGTGATTAAAAGAGGCGATTATTAAATCGATAGTTGAAACTAATGTTCCGTCGATATCGAATACTATACCGGAGAAATGTGAATGTTCATTACTAATCATAAATGAGAATTATTTAATTGAGAAAAGAATAATTTTACCGTCCATATTTGAAGCCAGCAGTAAATCATCCTCTTTTACCTGAAGGCTTTGTACTCTCGAAGTACCCATGAATAAAACGGTTTCATAATTATATTTGCTGTCGACCGAGTAAATACTGCCGTTCTTGCTGTTGAAAAGAATTTTATCCTTATAATTAATTATAGTGCCTGGCATAGTGTCGAGTCCGAAGTTAATTTTTACTATTTTCACCCAGTTACTTGTAATAGCCGAAACAAGATGGAGCTTGTCATTAATATCCTTAACATAAAGAAGTCGTTTATCGTTGGAGATACCGACAGATTCCCAGGCATTATATGAATCCTTCTGCCATTCTGTAATTCCGAGCTGCAGATCGATAGCGTATAAATATTTATTTGGCGAAGTGATATAAATTTTTTTGCCGTCCGTTACCGGTTGACAAACCGCGGGGGAATAGTAAAAGTTTTTTATTTTATCCCATTCCCAAATCAGCAGACCTGTTCTGTCGTCTATACAGTAAATTTTGCTGTCCCAGCAGCCGAAAACAATCTTGTTACCGATATGCAGAGGTTTCATTTGAATCATGCCGCCGGGTCTGTCGAATACCCAGTATTCCTGAAGCGTTTCAACATCATAGCAATATAGTTTCCCCGAGGATGTTCCAAGAACTACGCAGGCTTTGGATTCTGTTGCTTTCGGAAACAGTAAAGTTTTATTACCAGTATAGTCAAATGCCAGAAGTTGAGATGTAATAGATTCATCAAATCCGATCGACTGAATCTGTTCCCCTGTAAATGCATTCAGTGTTATAAGATCGCCCTGAATAGTTGATATTATTAAGTAGCCGTCTATTATTACAGGCTGACTATACACATTGCCGAATGTATCGTATTGCCAAAGGATACTGCCCGTCGAATCAAAACACGTTGCAATTCCATTTTCTGTACAACTGTAAATTTTCCCTTTATCGTAAAGCGGAAGAGATATCATTGTTGATTCGAGATCAAGGTGAAGTTTTATATCAGCCTTATAGGATATGAATTGTACCGAGTCGATCTGTTTAATTTTAGTTTCTTCTGTTTTATTTATCTGTCCCCATTCAACGGGCTTATGAGAGCGGTCGACTTCATAAAATTTTAAAAGAGAATCATCGCTTTCCACAATCGTATAACCCCAGCTATCCTGATTCTTGCTGAGTGTGGAACGCGACATTACAGCCGGCAGCCCGTTATATTCAGTTATTTTATTAGCATGACCGTGCCCGTTAAGACTCATCTTAACATTTTTTTCTTTAAGTAAATTCATCACCATAAACCAGTTATCGATCTGTTCGTTAAGAGGATGATGAGTTATTATATAAACCCCGCTGCTATCGTCTACCTGTAAAAGCTGTTCCTCCAGCCATCTTAAATCTTCCGGCTTGATATGACCCCCTCCTCCCTGCCATGGTATGCCGCTGTTCAAGCCGATATATATATCGCCGTTTGCGACGAAGTAGAACTTATCATCGTCCCAAAGCTTTTTAAACGTAAAACTACCGCTCTCACTCCATTTCGTATCGTGATTGCCGGGAATAATGAAGTAAGGTATTTTCAATTTATCGAGAATCGATTTAGCAGTTTCCAGTTCCGAGCTCTTTCCCTTTTCAGAAATATCACCTGTAGCTATTAGAAATTTGATATTCTTCATTTTATTCACCGATGATACAACTGAGTCCAGTTCTTTTTCAGCACCGGGAAATCCAACGTGCATATCGGTTATCCAGGCATATCTGTAAGGCTGACTATAAACGGTGCCCGTTATAACTAGCAGTAAAATAATATATTTTAATTTTTTCATCGCTGATTATATAATGAATTTAATTCGAAAAGCAGGATATTACTATAATTTAACATCACGAATATAACCAAAAGAAAATTCGATTGTTTGTAATTCCTTTTAGCTATGTATATATTTTCAAGCTAAATTTAAAAGTACAATGAATAACATCCGCAATTTTTGCATAATAGCGCATATTGATCACGGTAAATCAACAATAGCCGACGGTTTGCTGGAATTTACAGGCACTGTTTCACAGCGAGAACTTAAAGCACAGCTTCTTGACAGTATGGACCTCGAGCGTGAAAGAGGGATTACAATAAAATCTCATGCAATACAAATGCATTATAAAGCCAAAGATGAGAATAATTATACGCTTAATCTTATTGATACACCCGGACATGTTGATTTCTCATACGAGGTGTCGCGGTCACTCGCTGCGTGCGAAGGTGCGCTCCTGGTTGTTGATGCTGCACAGGGAGTGGAAGCGCAAACAATTAGTAATTTATATCTTGCAGTTGATGCTGGGCTCGAAATCATACCGGTGATAAATAAGATAGACTTACCAAGCGCTATGACCGATACAGTTAAAAATCAGATCATCGAATTAATCGGTTGTGATGAATCGGATATTATTCTTGCAAGCGCCAAAACCAGAGTGGGAATTGAAGAAATACTTGAAACGATTATCAGGAAAGTACCTCATCCCCAAGGTGATGAAAATAAACCTCTGCAGGCATTAATATTTGATTCCATGTTCGATCCGTACAGAGGAGCCATAGCCTACATAAGAGTCTTTAACGGCGTTATAAGGGAAAAAGATCTAATAAAGTTTTTTGCACACGATCAGCGGTACCAAAGCGAAGAGTTAGGAATACTAAGGCTTAGACGAATAAGAACCGGTGAACTTAAAGCAGGCGATGTGGGGTATGTTATAGCCGGTATAAAAGATGTTCATGATACCAAAGTCGGTGATACGATTACGCTTAGTAAAAACGGTGCCGAAAATCCGCTTCCCGGCTATAAGGAAATTAAACCGATGGTTTACAGCGGACTTTACCCGACAAATTCCGATGATTATGAAGATCTGAGGGATGCGCTTGAAAAGTTCAGACTTAATGATTCTGCACTGTTTTTTCTACCCGAAACATCGGCAGCTCTGGGTTTCGGATTCCGGTGCGGTTTTTTAGGTATGCTTCATATGGAGATCGTGCAGGAAAGACTTGAACGCGAGTATGATCAAAGTATAGTTACAACTCTTCCAAACGTTGAATATTACGTAATATCTAAAAATGGTGAGAAAATAGTCGTTGATAATCCGGCTGATATGCCGGATGCCGGTACAATCGAGAGAATTGAGGAACCCTATATTAAAGCTCAGATAGTAACGCCGAGTGAATACGTCGGAAACATCATGAAACTGGCGATGGAAAAAAGGGGACAGTACAAAAATACTACTTACATTGATCCTACACGTGCTGATATTGAATTTGAATTTCCTTTGTCCGAAATAATTTTTGATTTTTACGATAAGCTTAAATCAACCACGCGCGGTTATGCATCTCTGGATTATGAATATATCGGCAACAGACCCTCAAGCTTAACAAAACTCGATATAATGCTTAACGGTGAAAAGGTTGATGCCCTTTCGGTTATTGTACATCATGATAAAGCGTACGAATGGGGAAGGAAGGTATGCACAAAGTTGAAAGATCTTATTCCGAGACAAATGTTTGAAATAGCAATTCAGGCAGGTATCGGCAATAAAGTAATTGCCCGCACCACGGTTAAGGCTCTTAGGAAAAACGTACTTGCAAAATGCTATGGCGGTGATATCACACGTAAAAGAAAACTTCTTGAGAAACAGAAAGAGGGTAAAAAGAGAATGAAACAGGTCGGGAACGTGGAAATTCCCCAGGAGGCGTTTTTAGCGGTGCTTCAGCTTGAGGATTAATTCCGGGAACCTGTAATTAATTAATGCACTATAACGGAAAAAAATATTAAGGTAATAGTTTGAATAAAACACCAAAGCAAAAAGCAATCGATTTTTTTAAAAACTTGTTGTTCGCTGCAGTTGCTGCACTACTAATTAAATCATTTTTAATTGAAACGTCGCGTGTGCCAACCGGTTCTATGGAAAAAACAATTTTAATTGGTGACTTTTTATTCGTTAATAAATTTATATATGGATCATCATCACCGAGGAATATACCTTTTACAAATGTGGCTCTCCCTTATTTTCAGCTTCCCGCACTTGCTGATCCGGAAAAAGGTGATATTGTTGTGTTTGAATATCCGGGTCATCGAGACGAATTATTCTCCAATGAAATTCTTAATTATGTGAAACGCTGCGTAGGTACACCGGGCGATACGCTGGAAATTAGAAATAAAGTTGTATTTGTAAATGGAGAGGAATTGCCGATCCCTCCGAAAATTCAATACCACACCCGACCAATTCCTGCCGAGATTTCAGATAAAAGAATATTCCCCAGAGGCTCCGGCTGGAATCAGGATAATTATGGTCCTTACGTAATTCCTAAAACCGGTGATGTAATTGAGCTTAATACAGAAAATATTGAATGGTGGAGAACAATTATCGACAGGGAGTTCGGCAAAAGGGTTGTAAGTACTAAAGACGATAAAGTTTTGATAAATGGTCAACCCGTTGAAAGTTATACGATTCAGAAAGATTATTATTTTATGATGGGAGATAACCGTGACGATAGTGAAGACAGCCGTTTCTGGGGTCTTGTTCCGCGGGATCTGATTGTGGGTGAAGCTCTGATGATATACTGGTCATGGAATCCCAATATACCTTTCACTGATATTTTTAATCTGCTTGCATCGGTCAGAATCGGAAGAATAGCAAAGCTGGTATATTGATATTTCCATTTATAATGAGCTGTCGTTTTAATATTTTAGCTCAAAAAATTATATATAAATGAAAATAAAAATTATTCTGTTATCGCTTCTTTTTGCTGCAACAACAATAAACGCGCAAAAAAAATACCTGATTTATTTCAAAGACAAAGGTCCCGTTTCATTGTCAAAATCTTCCCGTTTATATTCGGATATTATTAATAATCTCTCAGGAGAAGCTATCGAGAGAAGAAAAAAAGTGATGGGGAATGATTTTATAGATCATAAAGATATACCTGTCGGTAAAGACTACATTGATAAACTCAGATACACTGGTGCTGAGATAGTATGGGAGTTAAAATGGTTGAATGCCGTTTCAGCATATATTGAGAATGATAAACTGGAAACGGTTAAAAAACTTCCTTTTGTTTCGGAAATTAAATCGGTAGGAATATTTAAACAAAAGCCGGTAATATTTAATGATTTCGACCCTGAGAAAACAAATAAACTTCAATCGGTGGAGAATCAAAATTACGGAGCGTCATTAACACAGATGGAATTATCCGATGTACCTTTACTCCACAACCATAACATTAATGGTAACGGAGTTACAATTGCTGTGCTGGACGCAGGATTCAGATTCAATAACCATAATGCCTTAAATAATATTGAAATAATTGCTACACGTGATTTCGTGTACGGTGACGATGATGTAAGCAATGAAAACGATGTTTCCCACGGTACGAGTGTAATGAGTTTAATAGCGGGATACGAAGAGGGACAATTAATAAGTCCGGCCTTTAATGCCAGCCTTATTCTTGCCAAAACGGAGAATATAAATGTTGAAGTTAATCTTGAAGAGGACAATTTTGCTGCAGCCGTTGAGTGGGTTGAGGCGCTGGGTGCGGATATTATAACAAGCTCTCTGGGATACAGCGAGTTCGATCCGGGACAGCGATCATACACCTATGAAGAAATGGATGGCGAAACTACAATAGTAACCAAAGCCATGGAAACAGCCTTCTCCCGGGGAGTCGTAACTATTACGTCGGCGGGAAATGAAGGAAACGATCCCTGGAGATATATAACCGCACCGGGCGATGGAGAAAATGTGATTACTGTCGGTGCTGTAAACGGATTAAACGTGCTGACTTCCTTCAGCTCAAGAGGTCCGACTTCCGATGGCAGAATAAAACCCGAAGTACTTGCACAGGGTACAAACTGTTATGCAGCGGTATCCTCTAATGCAGCTTATAATTTTGTTCAGGGGACATCATTTTCCGCACCTATAGTCGCGGGTATAACTGCCCAGCTGATGTCAGTTTATCCTCACCTTAATAACAAGCAAGTCCGCGAAATAATAATCAGATCCGGAGATAACTATTCGGATCCTGATAATGACAGGGGATACGGTTTGTTGTCTGCAAAGCGGGCTGTTGAATATCCCAATATTAAAGCAGACGGTGATCGGTATATAATTAATAAAATATTTCTTCCTGCAGAAGATGTAGATCCTGCTTCAGTGAAAATAATAATTGATGACGGAACGGATACACTTATAGATAACCTTATGAGTTATGATAATGACTTGAAATATAATTATGTTCTTAATTCTTATACGACTGGCATGCACTTAAAATTCAACTTTGAGTATAAAGATCTGTCGGGGAATGAGTATTCCGTTCCCCACGGAATGAAATACACTTATATTTACGGAGAATCAACCATAGATATTTCGGATGAAAATGAGATAATTGAAATACCTGAGAACTATAAACTCGAGCAGAATTTCCCGAATCCATTTAATCCGTTCACCACAATTTATTTTGAACTTCCGCAGAAAAGCAGGGTGAAAATAATCGTGTATGATGTTTTGGGTCAGTATGTTGCAACTCTCGTTGATGAAGTAAGAAGAGCCGGATATTATCACGATGTAAAATGGTACGGTAGAGACGCTGAGGGCAAAACGGTAAGCAGCGGTGCTTATATTTACCAGATGATATCCGATTCATATATTTCAGCAAAAAAAATGATATATATTAAGTAATAAGGAATTAAATGCCCAAAATTGTAAATAGAACACAGGAAAAATATTTAAAGTCTTTTCTCCCCCCGAAAGATGAACTTATCGACTCGATGGAAAAGTATGCAATGATTCATCGTATACCAATATTACACTGGCAGAGTGCAGAGTTCTTGGAAAAATTAATAATAATACACAGACCGAAAATGATTCTGGAAATAGGCTGTGCTATTGCTTATTCAGCAATAAGAATGGCAATGAGCGCTGATAAAATCAGTGATCTGCATACGATTGAAAAAAGTAAAGACAACATTACAATTGCGCGAAAAAATATTATTAAATCAGGACTGGAAAAGAGGATAAAATTAATTGAAGGCGATGCACTTGATATTCTTCCTGAACTCAGCTGCAAATATGATTTCATTTTTCTTGATGCGGATAAGGAAGATTATATCCCGTTATTTATGCATTCATTAAAGCTTCTCAAAACCGGAGGTGTTATCGTAATTGATAACCTTCTGTGGCATGGATACGCAGCTTCTGCAAAAGTTCCCCGTAATCTGAAAAAATCGGTAGGTAACATCCGGAAATTTAATATATTATTTATGAGTAACGATCAATTAAATGCTATTATAATACCGGTTGGTGATGGTCTGGGAGTGGGTATAAAAAACAGGGCATTTTCTAACGATAAAAGATTAAAAAATACCCTTAATTAAAACGTGACATTTCTACTTGGCTTTACGAAGCGTTTCAGAATACTTTTCGGCAACTTCCTGAACCGATTTACTTGAAATCAGGTTATAGATTTTATTCCTTAATTCTGCCCATTCTTCATGCAGGGGGCAGGGAGTTTCATCAGAACATTCTTTTAATCCGGTAACACACTTCAAATTTATTACCGGACCTTCAACTCTTTCGACGATTTCCAGAATAGAGCTTTTTTTCGCAAGTTCTGTTATTTTAAATCCTCCACCTCTTCCCTTAAATGAATCTACATAACCGTATTTAGCCATCCTTTGTAAAATTTTCGCTAAATAATGAGCGGGAATCTCTTCGCTTTTTGCAATTTCTGAGGACATAATCAAAGCTTCCTTGGGTTGTCGTGCCAGAAAGAGTATTGCTCTGATTGCGTATTCACCTGTTTTGGTATAGATCATTCTTTCCCCACCTATAATTATTTGCTTTTTCGAAAATGTAGAGCTATTATTTATGGATTAAAATATCCTAAAAAATAAAATAAGTAAATGAAATCTTTTTGTCAACGTTTAATATTTTCTTTGATTTAAGCGGTTATCCTGTTAATAACTAATGATTTTATTGTAGCGAGGATTTAATAAAATTTAGGATAAATTTTCTGGAGTGCGTCATATTTGTTAATTTTTATTATATTTTTAAACAAAAAACAAATAATTAAGATTTTGAAGAATATCAAACTCTATTCGCTGTTATTTATTTTGCTTTTAGTTTCTGAGATTAATGCTCAGGTTAAAAGATGGTATCAGCTGGAAACTAATGATTATAAAACCACATTTATAGATACTACTACCATTCGTGAAACTGACGGACAACTATCCGTTTGGGTTCTTGATATCTATAAGGAGCCTGTTGAAATTGAGAATATTGACGGGATGGTTAAACGGGCGAGGACACAATATCTTTTCGATATAAGGCAACTAACTTATTCCGAAATAGGTAATCTTTATTATGATGACGTGGGGAAAATAATTTCACAGAGTTACACACCTCAGATAGGCGGTAATGCCAGAACATTTTACCAGCCGCTTGGCGGTGATGAAGACGCTTCGGCGGTATTTAATAAACTGGTTGAGCTCTTGAATATCGAGGTAAATACGAGTAACAGTCCTGTAAATTACGATCCAGCAATAGCAAGGCGGATAGAAGAAGCGAATAAAGATGTTGTGGAAAATCTGCAATCCGGATTGTCGGAAACCTTAAAGCAGCAGCAGATTGAATCCTCGGTCGATTCAGCTGATGAAAGGAATACGGGAGAAAATATAACTGGGGAAATTGATTCTGAAAATCGGATGATCATCGATCACTCAGAAAATTCAGATACTCAGTTGAATGATGAAGCAGACATAAAAAGCATTGCAAAAATTATTGATCCGATAACAGGAAATTTTATTGAACTTAAGAACAATGACAGAGGAACAGATAATAACATATCCGAGACCCAGGCTGAGGATTCCGACGATGTTGAATTAACTTATAATCCGGCAAATGAACGAAATGTAACTAATACAATTTTCACCGACGGCAATTTGTATTGTTTTCAGGTCTCCTCCTGGAAGAGAATAACAATTGCTGAAAAGGAGGTTGAGAGACTTAAAAGAAGTAAGCATAATGCATTTATAGTGGAAGCCAGACCAAAACATAAACAGGGTGTTTGGTATCGGGTAAGAGTAGGATATTTTAATACTTTACAGGAAGCCAAAGATTATCAGAAGAGAGTTAAGTAGCTGATCAAAATTTAATTGTAAAAGCTGTTCCTTCGTTTACTACAGAATTTACTCTAATAGTTCCATTATTAGCACGTACGATTTGGCGTGCAAGACTCAGCCCAATACCTGATCCATCCTTTTTAGTTGAAAAAAACGGGATGAAAATTTTTTCCTGTACTTCTTCAGAAATACCAGGGCCATTATCAATTATTCTTATTGTTGTTCTGCCGATCTGATCAGGGAAACAAATAACAAGTACCTGTGCGTCCGGTGTATTGATGAGCGCCTGCTTCGCATTTACAAGAATATTTATTATTGACTGCTCGATCATCTCCTGATCCGCTGTAAGTTCCAGCGATTCGGGTTCAACCGACATACTCAGACTAATATTCGCTTTTTCGAAGCTTTCAGACAATAAATTTTGAATTCGCAAAAATAAATTTTTTACCGGAAACAACTCAAATTTGGGTTTCTGTATCTTTGCCAGATTTCTGTAATTCTCAACAAAATGCAATAAGCCGTCACTCCTTTTACCGATAGTGAGAACAGCGTTCCTTATATCTTCAATTGTTGATTTATCCGGCAAATGCGAATTGTTCAGAATATCGTTAATAGTACCTGCGAGTGATGAAATTGGAGTTATTGAGTTCATTATTTCATGCGTCAATACTCTAATCAGTTTTTGCCAGGCTTCCATTTCCTTATCTTCCAGTTCACTCTGTATATTCTGAAGTGCCAGTAAAGTATACGTCTGCTCTCTCATCCGGAACATAGTTGAATAAGCCACGATCTGATGGATGTCATTTTCATCGATTATTCTAATATCTGTCCGACCAGTAATTTGTGAATCTAAAATTTTTCTGCTTAATCCATCGCTGATTTTATCCAATTGCTTAATGTTAGTCAGGTTATTAATTCGGAGTAATTTTTTTGCAGAGTTATTCATGAATTCAACATTCCCTTCACTGTTATATGATATTAAACCCACGCCTACATGTTGCATAACAGTCAGCAGATATTTGTAATTTTCTTCCTTCTCACTCCTGGTTTTTTTGAAGCTATTGATCACTTCGTTAAAAGCATCCGCCAGTTCTCTGAACGATTTCCCCATTTTCTTATCTGAGAAGGTTTGTGAAAAATCTGAATGCTTAATAGAAAGGAAAAATTTTGTTAATTCTCTGTTAGTATAATCCACGTATTTAATGAGTGAGTAAATCTGTAGAATCGTAATCACAAAAATTATGGAAATAGTAGCAGTAAGCCTTGTATTATTCAGCAAATACACTAGTAACAGAATTGTAAACGAAATTAATAGTATTCTTATTATTAAATTAATTCTGAAGTTTTTCATCTTTACCTTTAAGTGCAGATGTCATAGTCCGTATTTTTCAAGCCTTCTGTAAAGGGACGTGCGCGTTAAACCCAGCTCTTCTGCTGCTTTGGATATATTACCCTTATGTCTCTTAAGGACTTTTTTAATTACATTCTTTTCGATTTCTTCGAGGTTAAATGTATTGATGTCGTCGTGATCCCCAATTCCGGTTTTACTTTTGAAGAAGAAGTCCGATACCGACAATACGTCTGATTCAGATAAAATTACAGCTCTTTCGACAGCGTGCTGCAGCTCTCTAATATTACCCGGCCAATCGTATATCGATAATTTATGTATTGTATCGTCAGCGTATTTCAATTCAGGTTTGTTGTATTTTCTTTTATTTAATTCGAGAAAGTGTTCGGCTAGCAATGGAATATCTTCTGTCCTTTCGCGTAAAGGCGGGAGATTAATTTCAACTGTATTTATTCTGTAGAGCAAATCCTGTCTGAACTTGTTCGCTTTAACGAGTTCGCTGATGGGCATGTTTGTTGCGCAAATCAGTCTTATATCAATTGGGTTGTATTTATTTGAACCGACTCTTGCAACCTGACGGTTTTCAATAACTGTAAGCAACTTTGATTGCAGTTCTATGGAAAGGTTTCCTATCTCATCCAGAAATAAAGTTCCTCCCGATGCAATTTCAAACCTGCCGGCTCTGTCCTCTTTAGCATCTGTATATGCACCTCTTACGTGACCGAATAATTCGCTTTCAAACAACGTTTGACTAATTGCACCCATATCTACGCTTATAAAAACGTCCTTAGCTCTTTCTGAATACCTGTGAAGTGCCCGGGCTACCAATTCTTTTCCCGTTCCGTTTTCACCCGTTATCAGCACGTTGGCATTGGTTTTAGCTACTTTTTTGACGGTGTTGAATACGCTTTGCATTTGATGAGAAACACCGATAATATCATGAAACTTTTCATCGTAAAGCTCATTCAATTGTTTCTGCCTGGATTTAAGGGATTGTAGTTCCTGACGAGATTCTCTTAATCTGAGAGCCGATGAGAGTGTTGCAAGAAATTTCTCGTTCTGCCAGGGCTTTAATACAAAATCGGTTGCTCCTTCCTTCACTGCTTTTACCGCCATTTCAACATCGCCGTAAGCGGTAATTAAAATAACAACCGAAGCTGGATCGAGCTGTAATATCTTTTTCAGCCAGTAAAACCCTTCCTGACCACTGGTCATATCCTGGGTAAAATTCATATCGAGAAAGATTACATCGAAGTTATCGCTTTGAATTAAATTTGGAATATTTTCAGGTTCCTTCTCCGTTACGATTTTACCGGCGTGGGATTTCAATAATAGTCTGGCGGCAAAAAGGATATCTTCATTGTCATCCACTATCAATATTTTGGAGTTTGTTTGACTCACATTGATCCCTTTTTAAAAATTGACCAAGACTTATGCCGGTCTCAAAAATATTATTAATCCAGACTAATTGTAAATATAGTGTTCGTAAACGTACACTACAAAACTTTTTCGTACAAAATGCATTGAAAATGATAAAACAAAATCAACGTGTGTGCGTCTAAAACTCAGACTTGGAGATAGAGGTATTAATTTTATGTTCACGAAATATTCTAATTCGGTTTCATCTAAACTGCTCCTTCTGTTAATGGCATTTGGCAGTGTGATTTATTCACAAAGCGATAACGAAATAGTAGTCGGCAGAATCAGCCCGGGAGAAATTGATATGTCTGCATTCGCTCTGACCGCACCGGCTTCGATTAACATTTCCGGTATGGGGGCATCTTACGGCGAATGGGACGAAGAAACAGCGTTTTACGGATGGATTTTAAATTCTGAAACCAGACAGGTAGTCTGGCATTTAAGAAATATGAATGAGTTCGGTGAAGATGAAGGTTTGTTCGAGTTTAGCACGAGTCTGCAGCTGCCAGCCGGGAATTATGAGGTTTATTACAGCGGTTCTGTCCGGAACTACATTCAGGTAAAAGGCTGGGGCGATTTCTGGAGCAATGTTTTCGGTGAGCATAAATACAAAGCAAGCGATAGAAAAAAACTATTCATGACAATAACCGGTCCGGAAAAAAATTTCAGCAAGTTAAGCGCAAGGGATCTGGTTGATAAAAAGGTTAAAAATTCGATTGTTTCTATAATCAGGGTCGGTGATTACGAGGACTTTAAATCTTCATTTACACTTACTGAGGAAACAAAAATAAGAGTATACTCAATTGGGGAGGGAAGAAAGGGCAGCGTTTACGATTTTGGGTGGATTTATGATGAGAACAATCACGAACGCATCTGGACAATGTCTTCATGGCGGAGTGACCATGCCGGCGGAGGACAGAAAAATATTATTGTCGATAAGGAAATATCACTAAAAGCAGGCAGCTACTCGGTACGTTTTTCTACTGATGATTCACATTCCTTCGACGAGTTCAACGTACTGCCGCCGGACGATCCGCAATTCTGGGGAATAACACTCTGGCTTGTCGACAATAAGGATATAAGCAATGTTAAACCTTTTACCGATTCTGAAAGAATAGAGCCTATTGTTGAAATGATACATGTAGGCGACGATGAATTCAGATCTCAGGGATTCAGTCTTGAGAAAGATATGGATGTGCATGTCTATTCTCTTGGAGAAGGTACCTCAAGTACGATGGTGGATTACGGGTGGATAATTAATGCCGATACTAAAGAAACTGTCTGGAAGATGACCGGTAGAAAAACCGGGCATGGAGGCGGAGCCGATAAGAACAGACTATTTGATGATAAAATTTTTCTGAGTAAAGGCAATTATATAGCTTATTATACAACAGATGATTCGCATAGCTATGACAATTGGAATGCTACACGACCTATAGAATCCGACAGGTGGGGATTAACCATTTGGCCGACATCGAAAGAAGATGAAAAATATGTTGAACTCTTTGACGAAGATGAATATAAAAACGAAAATGTAATAGCGGAAATCATAAGAGTGAAAGATCACAAAGAAATTCACAAAAAATTTTCGTTGAGTGAAAATACTAAGGTCAGAATAATCGCAATTGGCGAAGGTGACCCTGACGATATGTACGATTACGGATGGATTGAAAACGAAAATGGTGGAGTTGTCTGGGATATGACCTTCAGAAAAACAGAACATGCCGGAGGAGCGAAGAAAAACAGAATATTTAATGATACTATCATGCTCGAAAAAGGAAGTTACTACATTTACTTTGTAACAGATGATTCGCATTCTTATAATGACTGGAACGCTACTCCACCCGATAATCCTGAACTTTACGGTATAACACTTTTATTCGAGAGATAATATTTATGACGACCTTTAAAGAGTGGATAAAAGCGGAGCTTTGGGCTGGGACTCCGCTTTTTTTTATTTAAAATTATTGTCCGTTTACGAACAGAATTCTCCGCTGACGAACATACGATTGAGAGAGGGCTAACACTCAGCTTGTTTTGAACGGAATTTGATGAAAATAAAGTTTATTAACGGCATAAAAATTGCATCTTCGGGAAAAATCAGAAGGTAGTTATGGATCGAAAAATTGAAAAGAAAAAGTGGACTTTAAAGAGAATTGGCGCATATTCCGCCGCTGCAGTATTTATTTTGTTTGTACTCTATAATTTCGTTTTTAGTGATTCCTCATCCAAACTTAATGTGGAAAGGGATAGAATAACAATTTCAGACGTCACTTTTGGTCCGTTCAATGAGAACATTCCGATAACGGGGACAGTTCAGCCAATCGAAACATTTTACCTTGATATAAGTGAAGGAGGCAGAGTTGTAACTAAATTTGTCGATGAGGGAGCCTTTCTCGAAATCGGCGATCCGATAATACAGCTGGAAAATCCTAATTTAACGCTGAATGTAATGTATAATGAAGCCCAACTTTTCCAGCAGATGAATTCTTTGAGAAGCACTCGTCTGTCGATGGAACAGAATAAATTAAATTTAATGACACAAATTCTGAATTTGAGAAACCAGATATCCAAGCAGCGAAGAATTTATCAGAGGGATAAGGAATTATTCGGGAAAAATCTTATTTCAGAATTTGAATTTCAGGAGAGTGAAGAACAATATAAGTACCTCCTGGAGAGTTTGAAGTTAACAAAAGAAACTCAGAAAACCGACTCGCTTTTCAGGGAGAATCAGATTCAGCAATTACAAAGTTCTATAGAGAGGATGGAAGAAAATTTGAGTATAGCAAAACGGCAGCTGGACAATCTGACTGTTCGGGCACCTATAAAAGGTCAGCTTACTTCTTTAAATGCCGAAATCGGTCAATCAATAAGCGGCGGACAAAATCTCGGACAAATTGATAATATTGACGATTATAAAGTCCGTGCACAAATTGACGAACATTATATTGCCAGAGTGGCTCCTGGTCAGACCGGTGACTTTACATTTGCAGGGAATACATATCAGCTTATTATAAAAACCGTGTTTCCAGAAGTAAGTAACGGCAGATTTGAAGTCGATATGCATTTTGAGGGTGAGCAACCTTCGGGGATTAGAAGGGGTCAAACATTGCACATTAAGTTGGCTCTTGGTGAACTCCGTAATGTTCTGATGATCGATAAAGGCGGTTTTTTCCAGACTACGGGCGGGCAGTGGATATTTGTTTTAGATCCCTCAAGCGATTTCGCAACCAAAAGAGACATTAGTATCGGTCAACAAAACACACAGGTTTATGAAGTATTAAGCGGTCTTACAGAAGGAGAGAAGGTTATTACTTCTTCATATGAAAATTTTGGCGACAACGATAAACTGATACTAAACTGAAAAAAGTTTATGCAAATTTTAAATACATCAGAGAGGTAAAACAAATGATAAAAACAGACAATCTTAAAAAATTGTATATAACTGAAGAAGTGGAAACTACAGCTTTAAATGATGTTAACCTTGAAATTGAAAAGGGTGAGTTTGTTTCGGTCATGGGACCATCAGGTTGTGGTAAATCAACGTTGCTGAACATTCTCGGGCTTCTGGATAATCCGAGTGCCGGAAAATACTTTTTTAACGGTGAGGAAGTATCTTCTTATTCTGAACGGCAGAGAGCCAAACTACGAAAAGAAAACATCGGTTTTGTATTTCAGAGTTTTAATCTTATTGATGAACTGACCGTATTCGAAAATGTAGAGTTGCCTTTACTTTATCTCGGATATAACAGCAGCGAACGAAAGAAAAAGGTAAATGAAGTGTTGGAACGTATGGAGATAATGCACAGGGTTAATCATTTTCCGCAGCAGCTTTCGGGTGGTCAGCAGCAGCGGGTTGCAGTTGCCCGTGCTATTGTTAGTAATCCTAAAATTATTTTAGCTGATGAACCAACAGGAAACCTCGATTCCGAAAGAGGAGATGAGGTTATGAGTCTTTTAACGGGACTTAATGAAAACGGAACGACAATTGTAATGGTTACCCACTCACCTACGTATGCAGAATACGGCAACAGGATTGTTCACCTGTTTGACGGTCATATTGTCACAGAGAATTTCAAAGAAAAATTCCATGTCTAGTACTCAGGGATTAATATGATAAGGCTCCAGGGAATTGAGAAATATTATAAGAATAAATTTGTTAAAACTTATGTCCTTAGAAACATAAATCTTGAAATTAAAGAAGGCGAATTTGTTTCGATAATGGGTCCTTCCGGGGCAGGAAAGTCAACACTGCTTTATATTATCGGGATGCTGGATACTGCGAGTGGAGGTGAGTATTATTTCCAGGATCAGCCGGTTCATAAATTTACCGAAAGACAATTATCCGAAATGCACAAGACGCAGATCGGATTCGTGTTTCAGCAGTACCACTTGATTGATGAACTTACTGTTTATGAAAATCTTGAGACTCCGTTGTTGTATCAGAAAGTCAAAGCTGCAGAGCGCAAGGGACGTGTTGCGGAGATACTTGACAGATTCAATATTGTTGCAAAGAAAGATTTATTCCCGAATCAATTATCAGGAGGGCAGCAGCAACTTGTAGCTGTTGCAAGAGCAATTATTGCGCAGCCGAAATTGATTCTGGCTGATGAACCAACTGGAAATCTTCATTCAGATCAGGGAAAAGAAATTATGGAACTGTTGAAAAAGCTCAACGATCAGGGCACTACGATAGTACAAGTCACTCATTCCGGGTCAAATGCCTGTTACGGAAACAGAATAATTAAATTATCCGATGGCTGGCTGGAATAAAATTTTTATTTTAATCGGGGGGAGTTATGAAAGAGATATGCATTCCGATTCCACATTTCGGAGATCAGCAAATTGCTGAAGTCGAAGTAACTGTTAACGGTAAAAAAAAGAAGTATAATTTCAGGGTCGAATCGTTTCCCTGGCTGCTTGAAGAAGAGGAGTTAACGGGGACTTTTTCAGAGACACAAATCAAAATTGAGCACCTCAGAAAAATGCTGGACGAATACGACGATACCTGGGAATTGGTGCAAATATTCACTCCTCGTGACGGCTCAACTCATATACAGGTTTTATTCAGACAAAGAACACCGGAACCAGTATCATAAATTAATAGTACAGGATATCCCCTATTAAAAATGAGTAAATAGTACTTGTTTATCTGCAATTTCTTATTTATATTAAGTCTAAATAATAATTAAACTATATCCCGACTAATTCCGGAGTTGCAGATGAAAATCAGTGCGTACTATATTATGTTCATTTTAATTGTTACTTCCTCCTTATATGCACAATTCGATATATTTCAGCCCAAAACAACGATCGGTGGTTATGGCGAACTGCATTATAACTATAACAAATCTGAAAACAGTAAAGCAGAGAAGACGCTTGATTTTCACAGGTTCGTAATGTTTTATTCTCATGCCTGGTCAGAAAAATGGAGTTTTAAAGCCGAACTTGAGCTTGAACATAATTTTGTTTCAGAAGGTCAGGGTGAACTTGAGCTAGAACAGGCTTATATAGACTACAGACATTCGGGTCAGTTCGGACTTCAGGTAGGAGTTATTTTGCCTTCAGCCGGACTGCTTAATGAAATACATGAGCCTCCGACGTTCCTCAGCGTGGAGAGACCAGATTACCATAAAAATATTATACCAACAACGTGGTTCGGAAACGGATTATCGATTTACGGAGTACTTAAGGATATAGATTATAAAGTAACAGTTATGGAAGGACTTGATGCTTCAAAATTCACGATGAATTCCGGCATAAGGGGAGGCAGACAGAAAGGATTTAAGTCCGATGCTGAAAATTTGTTATACAACGCCAGGGTTAATTTTACCGGGATAAACGGATTACTTGCGGGAGCTTCGTTTACATATAATAATGCTGGCAAAGATTCCTCTAACATAAGTATCACATTGTTTGAAATTCACCTGAGATACCGTGCCAACAGCATTTATTTCGATGCAGAATACGGCAATATAACTTACGGTAACCGGGATGTCGAAAGATCCACAGGATACTATATTGATCTTGGGTATAATATAGGGTCAGTACTGAATATTGAAACCGAACTAATACCCTTTGTGAGATATACCGATCTTAACACAGTCGCATCAACTAAGACCGGCGGAGAAATTGAGAAACAGTACCATAATTCGAAATGGATGATCGGATTTGCAGTAAAACCCATTCATGAAGTTGTCTTTAAAGTAGATTACAGCGAAAATGAGAACGCACTTTCAGGTATGAAAACCACTTACTTGAATTTTGGCGCCGGTTATATGTTTTAGAGGATCAGATGCGAATACTTTATTCATTCTCCGTCATTCTTATCTTTACCGTTAATATTTCTGCGAATGAAATCAAAGAACGGTGCGAAAGTATAATTTCAGAATATTTTAAAAATGATGTTCAATATTCTTTTTTTGAATATACTATTGAACCGAAAACGAGAAGCGAAATAGAAATTAAATGTCAGCAGCGTT
Source organism: Melioribacteraceae bacterium (assembly GCA_016927595.1). GTDB lineage: Bacteria > Bacteroidota > Ignavibacteria > Ignavibacteriales > Melioribacteraceae > PGYT01. The sequence goes on from JAFGMI010000013.1 coordinate 21,814, forward strand.
TTCTCTCTGATAAGGTTATAGTTTGGGAAATCAGAAAAGCGGATTCAATAAAAGCTTATGCTGTTTTAGACAATGTTTACGGAAAATCGCTGCCGATTACTTTTCTTGTTATTTTTAACCCCGGGGGATCTGTTCTGAAAAGCGATATAATAAAATATCGGGAACCTTTCGGAGGGGGAGTTGCCAATGAAAACTGGCAGCAACAATTCACAAATAAAAACAAGAATTCTGCATTTGATCTTGGAAGTGATATCCATGTATTGAGCGGGGCGACAATTTCATCGCGTTCCGTCACAAAAGGAATTCAAAAATTGGTCATGTTGATAGGAGAAATATCTAAAAATAATGGAAATAAAATTATATCAGTTAGATAGATTACTTAAAAACATTCTGAGTACTTTTTTAGCACTCATAAGTGCCGCTCTATTAGTTGGTATCATTTATCTTGTTCAAACAACTAATGCTTCTAAAAGCGGGGTAGTAGAGCGATGGAACGGATCGGAATCAGCTTATAAGAATGAAGTTCAATTCCGTGAGAGTTTTCCTAAACCGGTTTCAGAAATGCTGGTAACAACACACAATCATCTTTTCGGATTCGCATTCATTTTTATATCAGTTGGATTGATTTTTTATTATAACTCTACAATCACCGGGTTCTGGAAATCTTTCCTTATAATTGAACCATTCATCTCTGCATTTGTCACTTTCGGCTCAATATGGTTGGTCAGATTTTTGCACGAATATTTTGTATATCTGACTATTGCATCTGCTATTCTGATGTACGTATGTTATTCTATTATGACCGTTGTTAGTTTATACGAGTTGAATATGAAGAATAATTGAACTTTTTAATACTTTCTTATGGGTATCCTAAATCCGGATACTTTGATAATGCTGAAAATTAATGCTGCAGCACCGATCCATTGTACGGGTCCAAGAATATTATCCCTGATAAAATATTCAAGAACAATTGCTGTTAGTGGAAAGGATAACTCGCATATAGTTGCCACAGATGCTGAAATTCTTTTTAAACCGAAGTAATATAAAAATATTGCCAATCCGCCTGAAGTAAAAACAATTATGGTAAACACCAGCCATTGATCTGTAGTTACCTGATCTATGGAACTGAATTCCCCCAGACTCAGTACTATGATTATCATTATTACAGTCGTTAAAAGAAATCTGAGATATGTGCCGGTAGCATAAGTAACATTTTTTAATGCACGCTTACTTAGAACGGTTGAAAATCCGAAACTGAATGCAGCTAACAGCGCATACAGAGCAGCAACCGGAGTTTTATCACCTGTAGAAATATTCGGGAGTGTAGTGCCGAATGTCATGAAATATGTCCCGGCTATAGCTACCGTTGCCCACAAAATGAATTCCTTTGGCAATTTTTCTTTTAAGAATAAGGCAGCAAGTAAAATTGCAAACAGAGGTTGGAGTTTCTGGATAAGTACCACAATGGAAAGGTTTACGTAATTTACATAGAACAACGCCTTAGTAATTGCCATAGTACCTACTGCGCCACCAAAAAATGCAACACCTGCAAACGCAAGCAGATCTTTAATCGGTAAGGCAATAAATGATTTGTAATTTTTTAAGAATACCGTGCTTAGTAAAACGGCAACAATACCACTCTCAATTAAAACTACAACCGGCACCGGAAGCGTATAAAGGTAGGGTCTGAGAACTATACTGTCGATTCCCCATAATGAAGCGGCTGTTATTACGAATAAAGGTGCAAACCTATCCATTACTTAAACTTTGTTGAACTTTTTATTTGTGTTATCGGTTTATTTAATTGATGCAAATATAGGCAATTAAAGTCTAACAGAAAGATTAAATAAAATTTTTATCACGTTTTAATTTTGATCCGATCTGCAATTTAAATAAACAAATAATTTGAGGATGCAGCGATGGACAATATCGAGAGCAGAGGTTACATTAAATCAGAAGTATTAGTCTCAACGGAATGGGTTATGAAAAATCTAACCAAAAATTCAGTCAGAATTGTGGAATCGAATGAGGACCCGTTGCTTTATTCATCAGGTCATATTCCCGGTGCTGTGCAGATAGACTGGACGAACGATCTCAATGATCATGTGAGACGAGACTATCTGGATAAAAACGGCTTTGAAAAGCTGATGAGCAGCAATGGTATATCCAACGATACAACCGTGGTTTTTTATGGCGATAAAAATAACTGGTGGGCATGTTATGCTTTCTGGATATTCCAGCTTTTCGGTCATGCAAATTCGAAAATTATGGACGGCGGCAGATTGAAATGGATAAATGAAAAGCTACCGTTGGCTAAGGATTTACCCACTTATCCTCAAACTGAATACATTTCCCCCATGCGTAATGATCATGAGATAAGAGCTTTCCGTGACGATGTGTTGCGGCATGTAAGAAATGGATTACCGCTTGTTGATGTCAGAAGTCCCGAAGAGTTCAATGGTCTCCGGCTGCATATGCCGGATTATCCGAATGAGGGATCATTGCGGGGAGGTCATATTCCCGGAGCCGTTAATATTCCATGGGCTGAAGCAGTAAATAGTGCTGATGGCACATTCCGATCTGCTGATGAGCTTAGGCAAATTTATGAAATTGATAATCATCTGCAGAAGGATGATGAATTAATTACTTACTGCAGAATAGGCGAACGTAGCAGCCACACCTGGTTTGCATTAACTTATTTACTCGGATACGAAAATGTAAGAAACTACGACGGGAGCTGGACAGAATGGGGAAATATGGTCGGCGTTCCTGTTCAAAAAGGAAAATAAAAAATCAGAATTAATATTTATAAACAATGACTAAGTATCCACAAAAATTACAGGCTATAGTTGACGAGATTAATTCCACGTTTGATAGAAATGAAAGAATACAGTTTTTGATAGAGTATTCGGAAAAGTACGAAAAAGTTTCTGAGGAGATCGCAAACAAACCGTATCCTGAAGAAAACCGGGTCGAATATTGTGAATCTGATGCTTATGTATGGACAGCTGTTGATCAAAATAAAAGAGTTCAGCTATATTTTGCAGTAGAAAATCCAAGCGGAATATCTGCTAAAGCGCTTGCAGCAATTCTAAGTGAGTCATTAAACGGTGAGAAAGCTGAAACAGTTTTTACAGTAAACTCAGACATAGTTTTCGATTTGTTTGGAAATGAGTTGTCTATGGGAAAAAATCTGGGATTAACAGGAATTGTCAATAAGATTAAGCATCAGCTTACCTTATGATAATAACGCAATAAATTTCTGGTATTAATTTCTTTCTGATTTTGATACTCATCACAGATTTATGCTGACCACTAAAGAATGATAAATAATAACCGATTATAATTATGGAATAATGTCGATTTCTTATAAATAGATTCGGATGCAGCATATTCAAATGTTGTTGTTAATCATAGGTGCAAAATGCAAAACTTAACACTTGAAGAAGCACGCAGATTTGTTAACCAGCATTTTAGTCTGTTTATCCAAAAACAGGAAGAGGCTGGATACCATTGCACAATTTTAATTAATGCTGAGGATTATGATTGCCAAGGCAAAAGTATATTTTATCTTAAATTCTGCAAAAAAGATGAATGTGAAAAATGTTATAAAATAGTCTGCTGATTTTAGAGCACAAAATAATCTTGCCACTTCAGTAATTCAGATTCATTTAAATATATGCCCCGTTCCAGTTATTACCGGCAGCAAATATCAGTTCATAAAAGATTCAGAGATATTGTTTCTAAATAAGCCGGATGTCATCAAGAAAATTCAGTTTTTCCCTTACCTCTTCGACATCATTAAAATTCAATTCACAGTTATAAATACCTTCTTTATCATCACAAACCATTATCTCATTTCCCATCGGATCATAAACAGCGCTCTTTCCCGGATATGAATGCTCCGGATCATTTCCGACTCTGTTGCAGCCTATCATAAAGCATTGATTCTCTATTGCTCTTGCTTTAAGCAGATGTGTCCAATGTTCAATGCGGGGTTTCGGCCAGTTTGCAATATTTATTATCGCTCCGACTTTTCTCTTGCCGTACAAACGGTACAACTCAGGAAACCTTAAGTCATAGCATACGGATAATCCGAACAGCTGATTTTCTATTTTACTGGCAACGGGTTCACTTGACGGACTGAAATACTTGTCTTCTTTACCTGGACTGAAAGGATGTATTTTTCTGTATCGGGCGGATATCAATCCATTTTTGTCAAAGTGTACAGAGTTGTTGTAGTATTTATTATTGTATTTTTCAATTACACCTGCAATAATATGGATTTTTAATCGTGATGAAAGGTTAATAAAATATCGCGTGGAAAGTCCGTCTATTTCTTCGCCGAAGCGGGCAGTATTCATTGTAAATCCGGTCAAGGACATTTCGGGGAACACCATTAAATCAGCATCAACAGATTCAGGAATTATGTTACTGAGCTTTGCTATTGAGCCCTCTGGATTCTCCCATTCGGGTGAGAATTGTACTATCGCTATCTTCATTTATTTAATCACATTTTCTTTTTACGAAAATAAGGATTTATTTTTTTAATAGAATGCGTATTTTGTTAGTCAGATTTTCATTATAATTTTCAACTCTAACAAACTTCAAAATCATATGCTGAATTATGTATGGCTCGCTTTGCTCATTCTCGGTATAGGCGTGGCGATTACTTCCGATGTAATTGATCAGGTGAACAATAAATATCAGAACGGAAATCAATTGGAAGTAACCTATTCCTTTAACGAGAAATATGAACCGGAAATAGCTAAATCGTATAATGTGACTATTAATATCGATTCGAAAAACTTTAGCGAATTCTACAAAACTGACCAAACTTCCAACATCGAACAGAATGCTAAGCTTACTGTTAATCCGGTAAAGAATATTACTTCATTATTTATTAAAATTAACGACCGTACTCCGGCTTTCTGGCGCGAGATGGCAAAGATTACAGGTAAGGAGGATGATTTAATCGGGCATGCGGCATTTTCCGGTTTTACAGATTCAACTACAGCAAAGGGAACTTTACTGCTGGAGGAAGTTTCATTTGCAAAAATGAAAGAAGTTACGAATTCAGCTTTGGATTATGCAGGTATTGCCGTGAATATTGCCATCGGATTAATTGGAATTATGGCATTATGGCTGGGTGTGATGAAGGTAGCCGAAGAAGCCGGATTAATAAAAATTATTGCCAGAGCAGTACGTCCCATTACGAAGTTCCTCTTCCCGGATGTACCTCACGATCATCCGGCTATGGGCTCGATGATCATGAATATTTCTGCAAACATGCTAGGACTGGGTAACGCTGCTACTCCATTCGGTTTGAAAGCTATGGAAGAGTTAAATGATTTGAACGAGAAGAAAGATACTGCCACAAATGCGATGTGTACATTTCTTGCTGTTAACACAGCAGGCTTAACGCTTATTCCCGCTACAGCTATTGCAATAAGGGCTGCTATGGGGAGTTCTGATCCTACCATCATAATCGGAACATCGATCTTTGGTGCGGTTTGTGCCACAACTGTCGGAATTACTTCAGCAAAAATTTTCGAAAAGTTCACAGATCCTTCAGTAAGGTTCATCGAGTGGATTAAAGAAAGTAAAAGAAAATTTATTATCGCACTTTCTCTTATTGCATTCATTATTGTGCTGACACTAACCGGCGGACTTGGTGCAATTTTCTCGCTGTTCAGCGGTATTGATGCAGACTTTTTTAAGGGAATAATTACTGCGGTTTCTACTCTTGCGATTCCGATGATAATATTTGTTTTTATGCTTTACGGTTTCTTAAAGAAAGTAAAAGTATATGAAGTTTTTGTTGAGGGCGCTAAAGAAGGATTTAATATTGCAGTTAAAATTATTCCTTATCTTGTCGGTATGCTTGTCGCAATTGCTATTTTCAGAGCCGGCGGAGTAATGGGACTGCTGGAAGATTTATTGGCTTATCCGGCAAGTTTAATCGGTATGCCTCCTGAAGCGATTCCAATGGCGCTGATAAGACCGTTATCAGGAAGCGGATCCACAGGAGTGATGACAGAAATAATGGCTGTGCATGGTCCTGATTCCTTCCTTGGTATAATGGTTTCAACATTTTTTGGAAGTACGGAAACAACTTTTTATGTCCTCGCCGTATATTTTGGAGCTGTAAACATAAGGAAGACAAGACATGCTCTGGCGGCAGGTTTACTGGCTGATATTGCCGGAATTATTGGGGCAGTGTTTATTGTGAGATTATTGTTCGGGTAATACTTGAAAGTATTAATAACACGGCGTATACCTGAAGTTGCAATAAACTTATTGAAAAAAAATAAGTTTGAAATATTACAGCCTATATCCGATAAACCGATTTCGAAAAATAGACTTAAACTTCTGGCTGAACAAGCAGATGGTATTTTGTCGTTGCTTACCGACAGGATTGATAAGGAATTAATCAATTCGTTGCAGCGGTGCAAAGTAATTGCAAATTTTGCAGTCGGCTACAATAATATCGATATTATTGCAGCTTCGGAAAAAGGTATTATTGTAACAAACACACCCGGCGTATTAACCGATTCTACAGCGGACCTCACGATAGCACTGATGTTAAACACTACGAGAAGAATATCCGAATCTGAAAAATTTTTAAGGGATGGTAAATTCACAGGTTGGAAACCGGATTTACTGCTCGGAAGGGAATTGAAAAACAAAATTTTAGGGATTATAGGAGCCGGTGCAATTGGTCAGGCTGTTGGCGAAAGAGCACTCTCTTTCGGATTAAAAATAATTTATTATAACAGATCGCCCAAAAGGGAGTTCGAAAGAAAAACCAGATCAAAAAAAGTATCACTGAACACACTTCTAAAGACTTCTGATATCATAAGTATTCATTTGCCGCTAAGTGATGAAACAAAAAATCTGCTTAGCAAAGAAAAGCTTGAATTACTAAAACGGGATGCCGTGATTATTAATACATCACGGGGCGAAATACTTGATGAGCAGCACATGATTAAAATGCTTGAAAGTAATAGAATATACTCGGCAGGTTTGGATGTATTTCATAATGAACCTGATATTAATCCCCGTCTATTAAAAATGCGCAACGTAATTGTTTTGCCTCATGTCGGAAGCGCAACAGTAGAAACTCGAAATGCTATGGCTGAGCTGGCAGCAAAAAATATAATTAATGTTTTAAAAGGAAGAAAGCCGCTGACACCCGTGAACCATGAATAGGGTAACTGATTGTTTTATAGAGTATTTATAAGTATTTTTATTTAGATATAAATGCGGGAATAAGATGAGAATTGGTATTCCAAAAGAGACTTTACTTGAAGAAAAAAGGATCGCTCTGGCGCCTGCGGGAGTCGATTTACTCATCAAATCGGGTCATACTGTTTTTGTTCAAACCGGTGCAGGTGATGAAAGTCATTTTACCGATGAGCATTATATAAAAGTTGGAGCGACCGTAGTCTACACTCAGGAAGAGCTTTTTCAGCGGTCGGAACTTATTGCTAAAATTGCTCCTTTAACCGAGGTTGAATCGGAACTTCTGCAGGAAAATCAGATAATATTTTCTTTTCTGCACCTTGCAATAGGTAAAAAGAATATAGTGCAAAAACTTCTCGACAAAAAAATTACAGCAATTAGTTACGAATTGATTGAAAAAAATGAAGAACTTCCAGTACTGCAGTCGATGAGCGAGATTGCTGGTCAGCTCGCAGTTCAAATGGGTGAAAGATACCTTGGCAGTGACTTTCCTCATAGCCGGGGTGTGCTTTTAGGCGGAATAACCGGTGTAGCACCTGCAGCAGTTGTTGTGCTGGGGGCTGGAGTTGTCGGATTAAACGCTGCCAGAGCCGCACTTGGCAGAGGAGCACAGGTTATTGTACTGGATAATGATTTGAGAAGACTCAGAAGAATTGAAAACCTGCTGGATAAAAGTGTGACTACGGTAGTTGCTAATCCTTACACGATCGCCCGCGGGGTTAAATTTGCCGATTTATTCATTGGTGCAATCCAGGTAAAGGGTGAAAAGATGCCTTTTGCCGTTAGTGAAGAAATGATAAAGGGTATGAAAAAGGGAGCTGTTGTTGTCGATGTATCAATTGATCAGGGAGGATGTATTGAGACGAGCAGACCTACCTCAATCTCCAGCCCTTCGTATCTCGAACATGATGTAATTCATATTTGTGTACCGAACCTGCCTGCACTTGTGCCGAGAACTGCAACTTACGGTTTGACAAATGCTTCGATTGAATATATTAAAAACATAGCGGATAACGGATTTTCTAACGCAGTTATGAGTGATACAGGTCTTACTAAAGGCGTCTGTACTTTCAGCGGATATTGCTCAAACGAAACGCTGGCAGAAACCTTTAATCTGGAATACAGAAGACTGCACGTTTTTTCAACTAATTAATTTTTCGTGAGACGGTAATGGAACAGGTTAAAGATTATAAAAAGAAAGAAGCAGCATGGTTGGGTAAATATAATTCAAAAACAATGAGAGCTGATGATGCTGTAAAAGTTATCAAATCGGGTCACAGAATTGTTATTCAACCCGGCTGTGCCGCACCAATGGAATTGATTCGTGCAATGGTCAGAAGAAAGGATGAATTAAGAGATGTTATAATTTATCACATTCTTATAGTAGGTGATCTACCTTATACCGAACCGGGAATGGAAAAACATTTCAGACACGTTGCTTTTTTTATGGGAGGTAATACACGTAAAGCCGTTAACGAAGGGCGTGCTGATTTTATGCCGATTTTTCTTTCAGAAGTAACATTACTCTTTAAAAAAGGGATTTTAAAAGCCGATGTTGCATTAATTAACGTATCCCCTCCCGATGAACACGGCTTCTGTTCCTATGGTATAGATGTGGGCAATATAAAAACACCCGCTGAAAAAGCTGATATAGTTATAGCACAGGTAAACAGTAAAATGCCGCGAGGTCTTGGGAACAGTTTTATTCACATAAATAAAATTGACTATATAGTTGAACATGATGAACCCTTGATGGAACTGCCGCAGGTCGATCCGAAGACTTCTCCGGAGATTATTAAAATTTATGATGATATAGGCAGAAATGTTGCTGAATTAATCGAAGACGGCGCAACGCTTCAGATGGGAATTGGTGCCATACCCGATTCAGTATTGAAATACCTTCACACGAAAAATGATCTCGGAGTACATACCGAAATGTTTTCAGACGGTATGATTGAACTGGTTGAAGAAGGTGTTATTACAGGTGAATTAAAAACTCTGCATCAGGGAAAGATCGTTGCCGGATTTGTTCTTGGTACAAAACGTTCTTATGACTTTCTTGATAATAATCCGATATTTGAGTTTCATCCGCAGGAATATGTGAACGATCCATTCGTAATCGCAAAAAATTATAAGATGGTTGCAATCAATTCAGCTATTGAAATCGATCTTACAGGACAGGTCTGTGCCGATTCTATCGGGACCAAACTATACAGCGGAATCGGCGGACAGGTTGATTTTATAAGAGGCGCTTCTCACTCGGAAGGCGGCAAACCGATTATCGCTCTCCCATCGGCAACGAAGGATATGAAAATTTCAAGAATTGTCCCGACACTTAAACCGGGTGCCGGAGTTGTAACTTCAAGAGGTGACGTCGACTATATTGTCACCGAGTACGGAAGAGCAAGGTTGTGGGGAAAAACTATAAAAGAACGTGCCCGGGAATTAATAAGAATTGCTCATCCTGATTTTAGAGATCAGCTGACTCAGTTCGCAAAAGAAACTTATCATATCTAGGTATTATGGTTGCGGTAATAGGTGATATACACGGATGTTTTTATACGCTTGTTGAACTTTTCAACAAGATAAAGGAGAAGTATCAGAATATTCCTGTTTACTGTGTGGGCGATTTAGTCGACAGAGGTAATAATAGTTACGAAACCATGAAATTCGTGATTTCCGAGAAAATTTTGTTTACACCCGGTAATCACGATTATATGTTCTATCATTTTTTCAAAGATCCTACCAGCGTATTTGCACGATCGTGGGTTTTTAACGGTAGCGAAACCACCTTGGCATCATACGAGAATCATGAGGATTCGGTTTTTAAACATATCGATTATATTAAGAGTGCTCCTTTATATTATAACATTGATGATTGTTTTATTTCGCATGCCGGTGTATCCTCTCATTATAAAAGACTTCTGGACAACGGATATCTGGACGATCTCGACAGACTGCAGGAATATATTTACCACGATTATAATACAGACAGAGGAGTACTGTGGACCAGGGATACGCTGCTCAATCTGAATAAACTGCAGGTGGTTGGTCATACCAAACAGCAGGAAATAACACTTGATGAGGATTCCAATGTGGTTTATATCGATACCGGTGCTTTCGTCGGCAATAAGCTGAGCGCCGTAATTATCAACAAAAGTGAAATAGTTGATATTCTTGATGTTAAGACAAACTTGAATGATATTATCTGAAATGGAATAATCTATCACCCTCCAGAAATTATTTGAATTTAGAGTTTTTAATAAATAATTTTGATCCACAATAATTGGAGAAGGAGGCATATAGAAAAAGTTTTACCATTGTCTATTTTATTTATCGATTAATTTGCAGCATAATAATTTAAATACGAAAATGACCTACCGGGGGAAATGGTTTATTCCTCTATTATTTTCCTTTCCGGTAATTCTTCTGACTTTAGGTTTCACGTTTCCAGGCAGCGAAAAACTAAACGTTCCAAAGCAGAATATTTCAGAACAAAATCAAAGATCTTTATTTGAAATAATTACTGAAGAACTTTCTGATTCGACCGATAAAGCCGCAAGCGACACCACTCAAATTCTGGATACCACATTTTCAGAAGCCGCAGCAAGGCGGCTAGCCGGGCAGATCGATACTACTATAGTCGATTCAATGAAGATTGATTCTACTGCCAGGCTGAAATTCTTCAGATACAACAGGGAAGATAAACCTTATGTTGCAATAGAACAGAAAAAGAAGTCCTCGTTTTTTGCCTATCCGTCTTCACAAAATTATAAAAGAACTGTTGAACTGGACTCGACAGGTCAGTATGTATTTATAAAAGAAAAAGTCGCCGACTCATACGATAAGATATATCTTAAGCTGGAACTCGACGAGTACATTAAAATGAAACTGGATGCACAAAAACGTGAGATGTGGGAAAAGAAAGGCTACGAGTATGAATTGAACACGGATCAGAATGACCTCGGTCAGTTTATTTCGGATATTACAAATATTGAAATACCACTGCCCAGTGCCGGATTTCTAAGCATTTTTGGACCGAATATAATCCGGCTTCGAATAAACGGCTCAGTTGATATTCATGGTGCATGGCGCAACGAAACAACCGAAGGTCTGACCGCATCGCGTCTGGGCAACACCCGTAACGAACCTGATTTTAGTCAGCAGGTGCAGATAAGTGTCAACGGTACCATAGGTGATAAACTTAAGATAAATGCGGACTGGAATACTGAAAGGACTTTTGAATATGAAAATCAGCTTAAAATTGTATACGATGGTTACGAAGATGAGATAGTTAAAAAAGTAGAAGCCGGAAACGTTTCGCTGCAGACATCGCCTTTGGTCGGCGGAAGTGAAGCGCTTTTCGGTATAAAGTCACAGTTTCAATTCGGTCCGTTTTCGCTTACAGCACTCGCATCGCAGAAGAAGGGTGAAGTAAAGGAAGTTAATGTAAGCGGCGGTTCAGAGAAACAGACATTTGAAATTCATGCCTACGATTATTCGGAAAATCATTACTTCCTCGATACCATTTATGCCAGTTCGAGAGCAGACCTTAACTTCTTCAACCGGTATTACGGTTCTGCGGTTTTCAGTCCGACTGATCAAACTGAATTCTGGCGTATAAAGGATATTGAAGTATGGAAGAGTACAACCGGTATAGTGGATAAGAGCAAGGAAAGACAGGCAAATGCGTACATTCGTTTTCCGGACGGCGGAAGAAGACCTGTTGATAAAATTCCGCTGGACAGCGATTTAAGAGACAGTACAAAACAGTCAGCACCCGGAATTCAGGAAATAGGAACACGTTTCATTCCGCTGCAAAAAGATATTGATTATTCGCTTCAGGAGTATGTGGGATTTATCAGTTTCAGGACGCAAATTCAACCAACTGATGTTATAGCCGCAGCATATCGAATTGAGGGACCATCTTCTAGTTCTGAAGATGATCTTGTTTTCGGTGAGTTTATTGATGAGATACCAGATTCGGCACTTATAGTGTTAAAATTAATAAAGCCGCAGAATCTGGTTCCCGCTTACAGAGAAGCCTGGAAATTACAGCTGAGAAATATTTATCCTGTCGGAGGAAGGGATATTAAAGAGGAGGGTTTCACTCTCGATATTTTATTCAGAAAAGAAGGTGAAGAACCACGGAATGATTACGATGGAGCAAAGTTATTACCTATATTCGGACTCGATAAAACCGATGCCAGCGGCTCCAGTGCAAATCCGGACGGCGCTTTCGATTTTGTGCCTGGAAGAACCGTACTTCCGATAACCGGTGAAATTATTTTCCCTGTACTTGAACCGTTCGGGAAATTTATAGTAGAATCCTCTCTCCCGGACGATCTTGAATACAGGACTGTTTACGATACTTCAAAAACATTTGCCCGGCAGGATAATGAAAAGGATAAATTTTTAATTTCAGGTGAATACTCAGCCTCAGTTACTTCTGTATACAATATCGGTTTTAATGTTGTAGAAAATTCTGTCCGTGTTCAGTTGAACGGACGCGACCTTAAAGAAGGTCCTGATTATGTTGTCGATTATAATATCGGTCAGATCACAATTCGAAACGATGCCGCACTTGTTCCGGGCGCCGATCTGAAAATAAGTTATGAACAGAATGATTTGTTTTCTCTTGCTTCAAAAACGCTGCTGGGACTTCGCGGTATTTACGAATTTGACAAAACAACAAAACTGGGTTTTTCCTTCCTGAATCTGAATCAGAAAACACTCAGCGATAAAGTCAGGATTGGCGAGGAACCTCTTAATAATACAATTTACGGCGTGGACTTCGAAAGCGATATCGATCTGCCTTTTATTACGAAGGCTTTGGATAATTTAATTTCAACGAGAGCAAACTCAGCGCTAAGCGTCAAAGGTGAATTCGCTTACATGAGTCCCGATCCGAATACTAAGAAGAGTACAATCTCCAGCGACAACGAGGAAAGCATAGCTTATATCGATGACTTCGAAGGCGCTAAACGTACAATACCAGTCGGTATAAATTACACGGGCTGGAAGGATTTAAGTCCGCCCTTTGTTGGTACTGCGGCAGAACTGGAAACGTATATGTCGACCAAGGCAAAAACTTTCTGGTTCAATATTCTTCCTTCCGATGTGGATGTAAACGCCATCTGGCCCGAGAAAGCGGTTTCAAGAAAAGAACAGCAGGTTACTGTTCTCGACTTTGTTTTCAGACCAGGTGAAAGAGGTATGTACAATAATTTCCCCGATATTGATGCAAATTATGCCGCTAACTGGGGAGGTATGATGCGACCGTTATCATCTACGGCAAGCAATCTTATTGAAGAGAATATTGAATTTATAGAATTCTGGTTCCTTCCCAAGGAAGTTCCTGCAAACGCTAAACTATATATAGATATTGGTAAAATAAGTGAAGATGTAATTCCCAACGGTAAACTTGATACTGAAGATCCGGACAATAATGATAACCTCGAGGATGAGAGTCAGGACAGGGGTATTGATTATATTTCTGATGCAAACGAGGATGGTAGTGAATCTGTTACGGATAAAGCCGGCGATAATTTTAGAATTGTTCCCGGGTCGCAGATAGTAGATGATTACAGGAATATTAACGGTACGGAAGGGAACGCACAGTTAACAGATATCGGGCGTTTCCCGGATTCTGAGGACTTAAATCGCAACTTTACACTGGACAGGCTTGACAGTTATTTCAGGTATGAAATTTCTTTAGACACGTCATTTGCAAATCCTTATCGTGTCGGCGGCGGCGGTCGTAAAGGTGCATGGTATCAATTTAGAATTCCTGTGAGGGAATTTACCGAAGCTATTGGAGATCCGGATCTTCAGATAATCGAATTCTTCAGAATCTGGGCTATAGGATTAACTGAAGAGTTGCATCTTAGATTTGCCGAACTCAATTTTGTCGGCAATCAGTGGCAGAAAAACTTAAAAATTCCGGGCGTAGATGAGAATGATGAAGTTCTTTCTATTTCAACTATCAACCTGGAGGATAATCCCGAATACGATTCCCCGCCGGGCGTTAAACGTGAAAGGGACAGAAGCAAGCCTGATGAAGAAGTTTTTAAGAATGAGCAATCCCTTCAAATTAAAATTGAACAGTTGGAGGACAGTACCTACCGTGAAGCAGTAAAGTATCTTTTCAGACCACTGGATCTTTTCGATTATAAACAAATGAAAATGTTTATAAGGGGTGACGAAAATTTCATCGTTCCCGGTAATATATCACATTATATCGATTCAACTGATTATGCTTCTGAAGTATATTTCAGATTCGGTTCGGATGAAACCAATTATTACGAGTACAGGCAGCCGCTCAAATTCAATGAATCTGAAGGTGCGAAAGGCTGGGATGAAATTGCAATTGTATTTGATGCACTGACCGCTATTAAAGAGAAACGCAGCCAGGATACCTCTGCTGCAGTATTCCTGGATCCGGTACCAGGTAAGCCCGGTCACTTTTACGGTATTAGCGGTAACCCTTCACTAACAAGAGTGACATATTTTACAGTCGGTATTTACAATCCGCCCGATAAGGGAACACCATTAGAAGCTGTATCGGGTGAATTCTGGATAAACGAATTAAGAGTACTTGGTGCAGATGATACACCGGGCTGGGCATACAGTGTGTCTACATCATTAAAAGTTGCCGATCTGCTCAATGTCAGTTTTAATACAAGAAAAACCGATCCGTATTTTCATAAACTCAACGACAGATTCGGCGATAGAATTGATAAAGAAAGCTGGAGTATCAATTCCAATATTGACTTAATGAAACTCATTCCAGCGGATATGGAGGGTAGCAATTTAAAACTTACTTATTCACACTCTGAAAATTTCAGCAGTCCGTTGTACAAACCCGGTACAGATATACTCGTTGAAGCTGCTGCAGAAGCTGCTGCAAATCCCGACAGTGTCAGAAAAGAGGCTCAGAACGTAAGCATTAAGGATACATGGACTTTGTCGAATATCAGAATAAGAATTCCTACGGAAGCATGGTATATAAATGAAACCATTAACAATCTGACATTCGGATTCACTTATAATAAGTCTTTTACACGTACACCGACAGTATTGAATAATAAGAGCTGGGTTTGGGATGCCAAAGCCGATTACAGTTTGACTTTCGGCAAAGAAAATTATTTCCTTCCTGCTGATATTCCGTTCATTGGTGATCTTATTAGTTTGTTTGATGATTATAAGAATACGAAAATCTTCTTCACGCCCCAGAATTTCTCGACTAATTTAAGTGCGAAAAGGAATTGGAGCTTTACTCAGTCCAGAACCATAGGAAGACAGCCTGATATTCAACGTGATTTTACAGCTGCCAGAGGATTGTCTTTTAACTGGAATATTACTGAAGGTGGATTCCTTAATCTTGGGTTCGATTATAATTTGAATATAACTTCTTCTTTAACTCATTTGCTTACTGAAAACGACCGGGAGCGTAGTGAAGCCGAAATATGGAATGAGATTTTCAGCGGAAATTTCTTCGGCAAGGATAACAATTATCAGCAGCAGTTTACTTTCAAGACAAATCCTTCACTCCCTTCTTTTCTGAATCTCAACAGGTTTTTTAAAGTGAATTTCGGATACAGAGTTACTTACAACTGGAAAAACAATTTTCAGCAGGAAGAACTCGGTAAGAGTGCAAGCTATAACAGTTCACTTAACGCTGGTGTAAATATAAGGCTTCAGTCTATTATGGATCAAATGCTTGGCGATGATGCCAAAGAGACTGCACAGAAAACGACAACCATAAACAGACGAGCTCAGCCGCGACGTGCTGAAAGACGACAGAATGAAAATGAACAAGTGAAAGATGAGGAAGAAAAGACCGAAGAAGATGGTCCCGCCCCGACTGATAGCACTGCAGCTGCCGAAGACGGTGAATCTGGAATTATGAAAGCTCTTGGTACAATAAAACTGGGATTAAAATATTTGTTGTTTGACTATGAACAAATCGCCGTAAACTTTACTTCGTCAAATCAATATGGCGGTGCCGGTCTGCTTTCGGAGGGGACAGGCTTCAGTAATTTCTGGGGTATCAGGCAAAGTGATGTCGATGGTCCGGGGCGTTTGTTCCAGCTAGGTTTGAGTAACGAACTGGGACGCAGAGCACCTGGCGGTACTATGCAGGATAAATTTTCACAAAAAAATAAATTGACCTTTAAAACTTCCAGACCATTATGGGAAAATGCCAAGATCGATATTAACTGGGATCTTGACTGGAGTTATAACAAAAGCACAACTCTTCGTACTGATTCTCTTACCGGCGATATTACTATTACTAACGTTGCTTCAACAGGTAATGTAGACAGGACTTTCTTTTCTATGCCCCTGCCGTTCTTCGGAAGCGATCTTAAAAAAGTGAATGAACTCTATAATCCTAATGCAGAGGATCAGAACAGAAACCTTGCAAACGCATTTGTCGAAGGGCTCGAGTCGTTCCCTCTGTTATCGAGTATTCCCATATTAAAAGATGTGGCAAAGTACGTCCCGCGACCTAATTGGCGGTTTTCGTGGTCGGGACTTGAAAAACTACCTATTCTCGACGGTATTGCCAAGCGTGCCAGACTGGATCATGCATACAGCTCGACATTCATTGAAGGGTGGAAAGTGAATGTTGACGGTAAAAAGGAAATTCAGTCGCAGAAAATAAGTTACGGGTTCACCCCCTTAATCGGGCTGGATTTGACTTTCGCCGAATTATGGGGCGGTGATTTGAGTGCTAATGCCAAATACAATGTTAAAACCAATTATGATCTGGGCGTAGCAACGAAAAACGTAACCGAATCTTTATCGCGTGATATCAGCATTACTGCAAGTTTTAAAAAGTCAGGTTTCGAAATTCCATTGTTCGGTCTGTCATTGAAGAACGATATTGAAATATCTTTTTCCTATTCATTAGGTAAGAACTCGGTTATAATTTATGAACTGGGCGAAAACTTTACCGAGGAAGGCAAACCTCAGGACGGAACCACACGTACTACAATGGAACCCCGTATCAGATATGTTATGAGTTCTCGGGTTACATTATCACTTTTCTATAAGCGTACATCGGTCGAACCCGAGGGAGCTTCAAGAATTCCCCCTACAACGACTAATGAAGCCGGACTGGATGTTAATATATCTATTCAGTAATATTATTCAGTTAAGATTTTACAGGTTAATATGAAGCAAAGAAAAATACTTTGGGTTGATGACGAAATTGAGTTGCTTAAATCGCATGTGATTTTTCTTACCAACAAAGGTTACGATGTTTCTACAGTCACAAACGGGCAGGATGCCGTTGATAAAGTAAATAATGAATCTTTCGATGTGATTTTTCTCGACGAAATGATGTCCGGTATGGGCGGATTGGAAACCTTAGCCAGAATTAAGGAAATAAACAGCACGGTTCCGGTGGTTATGGTAACGAAGAGCGAGGAAGAAAGTCTGATGCATGATGCCATCGGAGGAAAAATCAGTGATTATCTTATTAAGCCGGTTGTCCCTTCTCAGCTTTTAATGGTTTGTAAAAAACTTCTCGATAAAAAGCAGATATCAGGTGAATATGTTGCAAAAGATTATCTTCAGGATTTCAATAAAATTGCGCAGAGTCTTTTGGGACACCTGGACTATGCCGACTGGATCGATATATACCTGAAACTTACGAATTGGGAACTTGAACTCGACAGACATTCTGAAGTCGATTTGCGGCAGTCTTTGATTGATCAGAAAAAAGAATGCAACCAGGAATTTTCAAAGTTCGTTGAGAACAATTATAAAAAATGGATTGACAATATCGGAGATTATGAAACACCTGCGCTTTCACCGGAAATAGCCGAGAAATATGTTTTCCCTGAACTGATTAAGTCCGAAGGTCCGGTCTTTTTCTTCGTTCTCGATTGTCTGCGTCTGGATCAATGGCTCGTAATGGAAAAACAGCTCACGGATTTATTCAAGATTGAAAAAGATTATTATTATTCAATATTACCAACAGCTACTCCTTATTCACGCAATTCACTATTCAGCGGTTTATTCCCCCTGGAGATTGAGAAACAGTATCCCGATCTGTGGAATAATATGAAAGACGATGAACGCAGTATGAATAAATACGAGAAGGAATTATTCGACAGACTTCTGCAGCGGAAAAAAGTGAATCTTAAAAGTGAAATGAAATACATGAAAATCATCGATCCCGAAGTGGGAAGATCTTTTGAACAGAATATAGGTTCACACAGTAAGACCAGCCTGATGGCTGTAGTGGTAAACTTCCTCGATATGATTGCACACGGGAGATCGGATTCCGACCTTCTTAAAGAAATTGCACCCGACGAAGCTGCCTACAGATCGTTGACTTCGAGCTGGTTTGCTCATTCATCTCTGCTGGGAATGTTCAGAAAAATTGCCAATATGCCGAAGGCGAAAATCATACTCACAACTGATCATGGAAGTATACGAACTCTTCGCGGTGCAAAGGTGCTCGGCGACAGGGAGGCATCGACCAACCTCAGATTTAAGTTCGGCAGAAACCTGAAAGCGGATGATAAAAATGCAGTTTTTATTAAAGACCCTGAGGATTACAAATTACCGAACAGAGGATTGACAATTTCTTACATTATTGCGAAGGAAGATTATTATTTTGTTTACCCTACGGATTATCATAAATATTTAAGCTATTACAAAGATTCATTTCAGCACGGCGGTATTTCAATGGAAGAAATGATTTTGCCGGTAGTTACCATGGAGAGCAAAGCTTAATTGAAAACTATTGAAGAATTTATTTCGGAGAATGAAGAACAAACAAGAGATTTTGCCGCCAGTTGTATATCCATTTTCAAGCCTGGTGATATAGTTGAATTGTCAGGAAATCTTGGCGCAGGTAAAACATTTTTTGTTAAATCATTTTGTGAGTTAAAAAATATTCCGAATGCTAACAGCCCGAGCTTTGCGATTGTTAATGAATACGCTGGTAAAGAGAAAATTTATCATTTCGATTTTTACAGGATAAAAAAAAACGAAGAATTAATCGAAATTGGATTTTATGATTATATTAATGACGAATCTGCAATTACATTTATTGAATGGGGCGATTTGTTCGAGGAATTACTTCCTTTATCCAGGTACGTAATAAAATTCGGTTTACTTGATAATACTAAAAGAAAAATTTCTTTGTTAAAATATGAATAACAGAACACCGATACTGGCGCTAGAAACATCCGGAGAATTGTGCAGTGCCGCAGTACTGCTTAATGAAAACAATTACTCTGAAGTTACAATTAAACAAAAACATGTACACAGCCGGAAATTATTTGCGGTCATTGATCAGTCGCTTCAGAATTGCAGTGTTAATAAAAGAGATATAAAAAGTATTGCTGTATCGATCGGACCAGGATCATTTACCGGATTAAGAATCGGTTTATCCGGCGCCAAGGGTATAGCGGCGGGACTGAACATTCCCATAATTCCGGTGCCAACATTTGATGTTTGCGCTTATGAAATATTTGAGTATAATCCGCATATTAAAAAACTGGCTATTGTTGGTAAAGTAAATACTACTGAATTGTACTTTAAAGAGTTCAGCATCATAAATCAAACAAATCTAAATGGATTTGACTTAATGCTGATTAATCAAAGTGAATTAATGCTGCATGGGGGAGAGCTAACGCTTTTCGGAAACTATGATCATGATTCGGTGAATAAAACAGAATCTCCAAGGGCATCCTCTGTTGCTAAATGGGCTTATATTTTTGGTGAAGATTTGTTAACTTTTAACTTTGATTATCTTGAACCCGATTATGTTAAAAAATTTGTTGTAAAGGCGAAAAAATGAGAAAATTAGGCTTTTTAGGGTTACTTTTTTTTATTTACGTTCATTTGGCGGCACAAATTGTAGCTCCAAAAATTTCGGTACTTGAAGACAGTTATGATTTTGGGAAAATACCCGAGGGTGAAACTGTAAATCATGAATTTAAGATAGTTAATACCGGCGGCGATACGTTAAAAATTCTTAATGTAAAAGCATCGTGCGGCTGTACCGCTGCAAAACCGGATAATGACTTGTTGCTTCCCGGCGAAACCACAAGTATTAAGGTATCGTTTAATTCGACACGCCGTTACGGACAGCAGAGAAAATATGTTTACGTTTTTTCAAATGATCCCGAAAATCCTCAGATAAGACTAATGTTTTCGGCTGTTGTGGTTGCTAATACTGAAAAGAGCAAAGGCTCATTAAGCGGTCCGAGACTTTCCCTTTCGAAGAATCAACATAATTTCGGAAATGTTAAAGAAGGAGAGGTTGTTTCTTTGAGCGTTTATTATAAAAATAATGGTACGAAAGAACTGGAGATTTCTCGTGTAAAAAGTTCCTGCGGATGTACCGCTACCGTTCTGTCCGATAAAATTCTGAAACCCGGTGAGTCCGGATCTCTGAAGATTGATCTCGATACATCCGACAGAAAAGGTCAATTTACAAGAACAATTACCCTGTTCACCAATGACTCGGTACAACCGAAACAGACAATAACATTAATTGTAAACATAGTAGAACGGAATTCTTAATGGGCTGGTTTAAAAGATCAAAACAAAAAATATCTCCTGAGAGTCAGAAGCGTGATATTCCCGATGGTCAGTGGGTTAAGTGTAACGACTGCGGGGAAATTATACATAACAAACAACTTGAAATTAATCTTTGGGTTTGTCATAAGTGCAACTATCATTTTAGAATCGGTGCGGACGAATATGTTTCAATTTTAATGGATGATAATTCCTTTAAGGAAACAGATAAAAAAATGAAGTCAGGGGATCCTCTTGTATTTGAAGATACGAAAAAATATAAGGACAGGATAAACAGCACCATTAAAAAGTCGGGTTTATATGATGCCGTTAAAACTGGCACGGGTAAAATAAACGGGATCAAAGTTTCGTTTGCCTGCATGGATTTCAGATTTATCGGCGGCAGCATGGGCTCGGTGGTAGGAGAAAAAATTGCTCGCGCTATCGACCGCGCTTATAATAATAGAATGCCGATGGTAATAGTATCCCAGAGCGGGGGCGCTAGGATGATGGAAGCCGCATTTTCCTTAATGCAGATGGCAAAAACCAGCTCGAGGCTTGCAAGATTATCCGAGGCAAAATTACCGTATATTTCAATTCTTACCGATCCAACTACCGGAGGTACCACTGCAAGCTATGCAATGCTGGGAGATGTAAATATTGCAGAACCCAATGCACTTATAGGTTTTGCCGGTCCCAGGGTTATTAAAGAAACGATAGGCAAAGATTTACCGGAAGGATTTCAGCGGTCGGAATTTTTACAGGAGCACGGATTCATTGATATCATATCGGAAAGAAAAGACCTGAAAAATAAACTGGCACAGGTGCTGACCTATATGAGTTAATTCTACTTCCGGAAATTACTCATCATCTTTTTAATTGCTTCAAGGGTGTAATCGATTTCTTCTTTTGTGTTTGCGGGATTAAAAGAAAACCGCAATGTGCCGGAAGCATCACCTGCAGATCTGCCCATGCCCAATATTACATGCGACGGTTTTAACGTACCTGAAGTACATGCAGCTCCGTTTGATGCAGCAATTCCATTCAGATCAAGATACATGAGCATTGCTTCCGCATCATTATTAAAAAACTCTTCGCGGAATGTGATGGATAAAATGTATGGTGATCCGTCAGATGGAGTATTTATTGATACTTCTTCATTAAAAGCATTCTGAACTGATTCCCTGAAATATGTGTTCAGCGCTCTGACAACTTCATAATTTGATTTCATATCAGATGCTGCTAATTTTACCGCCTCTGCAAGTCCCATAATCCCGGCTACATTTTCAGTTCCGCCTCTACGGTTCCTCTCCTGCGGTCCGCCGTAGATTAAAGGACTAAGCGGTGTGCCGTTTTTCGCGTATAAAAAACCTACTCCCTTTGGTCCGTAAATTTTGTGTCCCGAAGCCGCCATCGAACTAATGTTAAGTTTCTTAACATCAATATCTGTTTTTGCAAAGCCCTGCACAGCATCAATATGAAAGAAAGAATTTTTCCCTGAAACAATTTCCGAAATTTTTTCAACATCATTAATCGCACCGGTTTCGTTATTTGTGTGGATAACAGCGACAAGCGACACGGAATCATTAAGGCTATTAACTAATTCATCAATCTTAATTTTTGACTGATTATCAACTCCAATAAGATTAGTAACGAAACCTGACATTGAGAGTTCCTTCAAACTGTCAATTACCGCATGATGTTCTACAGATGTTGACACTAAACCAGTCCTGCCGGATTCTTTATACTCAGTTTTGCTTATTCCAAATAATGCAAAATTATTGGCTTCGGAGCCACCGCTTGTAAAATAGATTTCACCTGGATCAGCATTTATAAAATCAGCAATAACTTCACGCGCCTCCTCAATATCTACCTTAACGGTTCTGCCGAAAGCATGAATCGATGACGGATTGCCGAAAGACTCGGTAAGGTAGCGAATCATTTTTTCCCGTACTTTTGGATGTACCGGGGTTGTAGCCGCATTGTCGAAATAAATTTTTCTCTTTTCCATAAGCCCTATCTGATTGAGACGTCGCCGGTGAGTATAGTCTCAACTCCTTCTCTGGTTTTCAACATTAAAAAACCATTATTATCAATATCTTCAAATATACCGTACTTTTCTGCATCACCTTCAACTATTCTTATTTTTTCGCCGATTAACCTGCTTCTGCTTTTCCAATCATTCAACACTTTTTGTTTGTTGTTTTTTAAGTTTTGGAGCATTTCTTCAAAAAGGTTTAATACTTCGCTTAAAAGCCTTTCACGGCTAACCTGTTTTTTTAATTCCATTCGCACTGAAGTGGGTCTGATATTAAACTTCCCCGAGAAATTAGGCTGGTTGACATTAATACCGATGCCTACTACAACCTTCTCAAGTTTATTCCCTTTGGTTATTGATTCTACCAGGATGCCGGCAATTTTTTTATCTTCAACCAGTACATCGTTTGGCCATTTTACATTTACATCCAGCTGGTAAAGGTTCTCAAAAGCCTGGACAACTGCAACCGAAGTACCCAGAGTTAAAAGCTGAACGTTCTTAATATTGACCAGATTATTAATTAAAATGGAAAATGTGAGAGCCTGCTCCTTTGCGGCTGTCCAGTCGCGCTGTTTTCTACCCCTTCCTTGCAACTGATATTCGGATAATACAACTGTTCCAGGATCGGTATTAACCTCGGTTTCCAATAGGTAAGAATTTGTAGAATTAACTTCTTCAAAATAAATGAAATTTCTTCCAATTATTTCAGTATCAAGCTTAATATCAAACTCTTCAATATTAAACAAATTATACTCCTTTTAGTTAGTAAATTGACAAAAATGCATTATTTATTAAATATTTTTGTCATAATTGCGCAATATGCGTCAAGTCAAAATTTAAAATAAAAATTAATCTTTTTATAAGTTATTATAAAACAACTATTTACAAACTATGAAAAAATGGCATATTTATTGTAAAAAGTGTATGATCATTATTTTCTGAATAAATGTCAGATTTTATTTTTTACACTACTGAATATATCAGAAACAGAAATTAAATGAAAAATAAATAAATAAAAAAGGAGTTATAGAATGGGTAAGATAATAGGAATTGATCTCGGTACAACAAATTCATGTGTATCTGTGATGGAAGGCAACGAGCCGGTTGTAATACCGAACAGTGAAGGAGGGAGAACAACTCCGTCAATAGTAGCATTCACGAAGAGCGGTGAACGACTGGTTGGTCAGCCGGCTAAAAGACAGGCAGTTACTAATCCAAAGAACACCGTGTTTTCAGTCAAACGCTTTATGGGTAGACGGATTGATGAGGTCGGCACAGAAATAGAAGAAGTTCCGTACAGCGTTGTTGAAGGAGATAATAAAACTGCTCGTGTTAAAATTGACGACAGACTTTATTCGCCGCCAGAAATCAGTGCAATGGTGCTTCAGAAAATGAAAAAGACAGCAGAGGAATATCTTGGTCAGGAAGTAAATGAAGCAGTTATTACAGTGCCTGCTTATTTTAATGATTCACAGAGACAAGCTACGAAAGATGCCGGTGAAATTGCAGGTCTTAAAGTAAGACGAATAATTAATGAACCGACCGCTGCCGCACTTGCCTACGGTCTTGACAAAAAGAATAAAGAAGAATTGGTAGCTGTATATGACCTGGGCGGAGGTACTTTTGATATATCAATTCTTCAGCTGGGTGACGGTGTTTTCGAGGTTAAATCTACGAACGGAGATACACATCTGGGCGGCGATGATTTTGATCAACGATTGATCGATTTCCTTGCTGATGAATTTAAGAATACCGAAAGTATAGATTTAAGAAAAGATCCAATGGCATTACAACGATTGAAAGAAGCTGCCGAAAAAGCTAAAATTGAATTATCGTCCTCAATGTCTACAGATGTTAATCTGCCGTTTATTACTGCGACTCAGGACGGTCCTAAGCATATGAATATAAATATTACACGTGCAAAATTTGAGCAGCTTGTCGATGATCTTATAGAAAAAACTGTTGGTCCATGCCAGAATGCAATTAAAGATGCAGGTGTTTCAGCATCACAAATTGATGAGGTAATTCTTGTGGGAGGATCAACTAGAATACCTAAAGTACAGGAAAAGGTAAGACAGATTTTTGGTAAGGAGCCGCATAAAGGTGTTAATCCGGATGAGGTGGTCGCAGTTGGTGCAGCTATTCAGGGAGGAGTGCTTTCAGGTGATGTAAAAGATGTATTGCTGCTGGATGTTACGCCGCTTTCATTGGGTATCGAAACCCTCGGCGGTGTTATGACCCGTTTGATCGAATCTAATACTACTATTCCTACTAAGAAAAGCGAGGTATTTTCAACAGCTGCTGATAACCAGCCATCTGTAGAAATACATGTTCTTCAGGGAGAGCGACCGATGGCAGCCGACAACAGAACTTTAGGTAGATTTCATCTCGACGGTATTCCACCAGCACCCAGAGGGATTCCGCAGATAGAAGTTACATTTGATATAGATGCAAACGGAATTCTTCACGTGGCTGCAAAGGATAAAGCAACCGGTAAAGAGCAGAGTATCAGAATTACATCTTCATCTGGTCTTTCTGATTCTGAAATTGAGAAGATGAAAAATGCGGCGAAAGAGCACGCTGCGGAGGATAAAAAGAAAAAAGAATCTGTTGAAGTAAGAAATCAAGCTGATAATCTGGTGTTCCAGACGAAGAAACAAATGGAAGAAATGAAAGATAAAATTCCTGCAGACGTGAAATCAAAACTGGAAGATGAAGTAAAGAAAGTTGAAGATGCGCTAAAAACAAACGATACCGATTCAATTAAAAAGACTACTGAAGCTTTAACAAAGGTGTGGAACGATGCCGCTCAGCATCTTTATCAGCAGCAGGGTCAGCCCGGTGCGCAGCCCGGTGCAGGGCAGCAGGAAAGTCAGCAGGCGGGACAAAAGCAATCCGAACCAAAAAAAGAGGGTTCAGAATCTGTTGAAGACGCCTCGTACGAAGTAGTTGATGATAACGAAAAGTAATTAATAATATTATCTTTTGTTAAAAAGTCCGGCTTCTGCCGGACTTTTTTTCTTTAATAAGGTAATGTCAGTTCTCAATTTGGAAGACCGGTTTTATATCAACGGGAAGACTCGAAAGTTTCTCTGTAAGCGCTTTGATACTTGGCGAAACTGCAACATATTTTTCTATTAATTGCCTGGCTCCCTCGTAGCTGCCTTCTGCCTGTATAATTAAAACCTTGTTCGCAAGTGATTTCAGTACATTATAAATCTTCTCAAAATTTACTTTCACTTTGCCGGATGCTTCGTCAAATTCATACGCTCCGTTTTCCAATAGGTAATTATAAATAATAGCATTACCACCGCCGTGAGCTTCGTTGATTCCAAATCTCATTGATCTGAATGCGCCTGCCAGAAATGTTACCCACATTTCATTTTTGAAACTTTCAGGGTAAACACCTTTTTCGATCATAAGTCTGTTATTGAACATTCCGAGTATATCGGCTTTGCACTCTTCAATTGTAGAATATGTTTCTTTCAGCTCCTTCTTTACCTCGGTTTCGCGTCCGTCAACCTTAATAAAACCCGGACCTACGCCGTGCGACATTTCATGCATGAGTGTATGGTTAAAGAATGCATCGAATGTTACATACATAAGTTGAGACTCATCCAATACTATTTCTGCAATCGGTTTAAGCAGACTGGCAAATTTCGCTTCATGTATATTCTTCAGCATCACTTTTTTTGATCCTTTCATTTTCCTTACTCTCTCATCATTGGGAAGGTTGAATGCAAGGGTTTGGACCCCGGCTTTAGTATCACCCGCGCTGAAAACTTGCTGGACAACCATAATAGGGGATTCACTTCCCCTGGAAAAGTTTTTGTGTTTCTCAGGTATCGGCAGGTTTTTCTCGATGTCATCCAGATAATCGGCGAATTGCTTAAGTTTTTCTGTACTTTCAGGATCGACAATGGTCAAAAAGCACTCGAATGATGCCTTATAGTTGAATAACCCGTCCTCATAAACCTCATAAGGCCCAATAATTACCTCTATCTCATGATCTTTAAGGTCCATCCAAGCAACATCACTCTCAAAATAATCATTTGTTTCAAACGCTTCTGCCCTGGTCAGTAAATAATTCTTAAGAGATTTATTATCGGCATAATCGGCAGCTTCCCTCATAAGCTTAATAATTTTTAGAAGCTTATCTCCATAATACTCAGTGTAAGGAATGGCCGTTAGTTTACCGTTATCTCTTCTGATAACAGTAAACTCCGATGTAAATTGTGCTGCAAGTTCAGGATTTGCTGAAATAAAATTTTCGAACTCTTCCTTTGTCATGTCTTCAGGATAAAAATTGGCTCCTTTTGGTTTTGGATCGTTTCCTATAAAAGGCTTATCATGATCGAGTCTGTCGAACGGTCCGAAATTTATGTTAAAATATTCAAGGTAGAGTTTATCGATCGGATCTTCCGATTTCAACAGTTTTTCCCTTATCTGATAATTCTGTGAATAAACCTGATCAAGAAATATTTCATCAATAATTTTTCCGGCTTCATACAGCTTATTTACAACAATTTTTTGTCTTTCATCCAGCAGGGATTCATCATACTTTATATCAGTTTTAACATATTGCGAAATTTTCTTCCCGATCATCTTTTTTTCCTCATCTTTTGAGCCTTGTGAGCACGATAAAAGAAGTATCGCTGCCCCAATCAACAGCAATATAATTTTTTTCATGTTGATCACCTCATTTCTAATAAATAATAGCTAAAAATAAGGCATTTGTTAGATAAATCATATCAGCATTATTTAGTCCGACTGTAATCAGAAGTGAATCGTCTGTATATTTATTTATACACTTGTCAAAATTTATAAGCAATTCTCGCTGAAATTAACTCATTCTCTTTGGCATTTTGTTTGTATAAAGAAAGTATGCAACAGAAGGGGGTTAAAATGAAAAAGCTGATATTAGTAACTTTATTTGCTATTGCAACTCTGACATTTGCGAAACCGGCGCATTTCAGTTCGGGTGTATCAATAGGATTTTTTATTACATCGCTTGAACCTTACGGAGAATGGATTGAAATAGAACGTGACCTTATAGTCTGGCGTCCGGTGCATATATCAGGCTCATGGCGTCCTTACTGCGACGGGCGCTGGCTCTGGACTAACGACGGGTGGTACTGGGATTCTTACGAACCGTTTGGCTGGGCGACATACCATTACGGCAGATGGTATCTTGATGATTATTACGGCTGGGTATGGTTCCCCGATTACGAGTGGGCTCCTTCATGGGTAGAGTGGAGATACAACGACCGTTACCTGGGATGGGCTCCGCTGCCGCCTTACGCATCTTTCCATATCGATTTCGGAATACACTTTTCAATCGGGTGGCATTCGCATCACAGTTATTGGAATTTCGTACCTTACAACAGGTTTGTTAACAGAAATGTTAATTATTATATAATCGATAATTCGACTAACATAAATGTGTACAATAATACGAAATACAGAACTAACTACCGGTACAGGGATGGCAGGATATTTAACGGCGGAGTGGACAGAAATTATGTTGAGAAAAAATCGGGATACAGAATTGCCCAGAGAAGTATTAATACGACTGACAATTTTGATTCTTACAGAAGTCGGAGTAACGATGACAGAAGTGTTACCGTGTACAGACCAGGTACCGCGCAGGTAGAAAAATCAAAAAGTATTGACAGGTCGAAAATTGTTAAGTCGGAGAGAAAAATTAGTGTCGATGCCGATAAAGTAAGGACGAGAAGGTCATCGGAAAATACAACTGCCAGGAACGAAACGGTAAAACGGGGTGAGTCGGGAAGAGATCAGAAAGATGTACGAACAAATGTTCGTGAAAAATCAGACAGGAGTATTGAAAAAAATCAGAAATCCGAAAATAGAATTCAGAAAGCAGATAATCGGAATAAAGCGGGGAGATCGGGCAGTGTAAAAAAATCAAAAGCTGGGAAATCAGACCAGGCATTTAACCGGTCGAATATAAGTAAGCAGAGCCCGAAAGCTTCGTTAAAAAAAAACAGTTATAAAAAGGAAAATTCTAAATCTGTAAATCCAAAAAAAAGTGCGGGCAGAAGTAAAAACAGTTACAGTAAAAGCGGTACTAAAACTATAAGAGATAAGAGTAAGACTTCGGACAGACAAACGAAGCGTTCAAATACAAAATCAACAGGAGAAAGAAGCAGATCAAAAAAATAGAAGCGGAACAAATTCCGCTTCTATTTCAATCCTTCCTGACTTATCAGATATGCGAGCAAGGTTATAGCTGCAGTTCCATACTGCATTTCCCTGGCATTAACTGATTGATAAACATCGTTAGCAGAATGGTGGAAGTCAAAATACCTTTGATCGTCCGGTACATAGCCGATTAACGCTTTTGTATTTTTTATTCTTGATATGTCCGCTCCGCTGCTGCCTTTTCTGATCCAGTCAATTTTCAACTTATTTAAATAAGGAAGCCATGCCTGCATCTCTGCGATAACCATACTGTCCGCATCTATGTTGAAACCTCTTGGTGTAAAAACTCCTCTGTCAGATTCTATTGCTGCATAGTGTTTTTCCTTTGCTGTTTCTGCATATTTCCCATATTCCACAGCACCTCTCAGACCGCTTTCCTCGTTAGCAAACAGAACGCATCTTATTGTACGTTTCGGTTTAAGGTTAAGCACTTTAATCTGGTGCAGTACTTCCATAGTCTGAATGCAGGGTGCGCCATCATCGTGAGCTCCGTGACCTTTATCCCAGCTATCGAAATGACCGCCGACAACAATAACCTCGTCAGGAAATTCCGATCCGTTAACTTGTGCTATTATATTGTATGAGTCGGCTTCACCCATAGGACTGCAGTCCATCTCAATGCTTACCTCAACATCCGGATTTGATTTTAGCAGAGAACTAAGATAATCAGCATCTTCAACTCCAATGGCGGCAGCCGGTACCTGCATCACCGAATCTGCGTAGCGCATCATTCCTACATGAGGAACATTATCCGGTTTTGATGTTACCGATCTTACCAGCGCTGCAACTCCGCCAAGTTTTGCTGCTTCAATAGCACCGTTGCCTCTTTGTCTTACTGCTTTGCCGTAGGACCTGAAGGTCGTTGGCTCAGACTGATCAAAAGGTTCATTAAAAAACAATATTTTACCTTTTGCCTCTGAAGGTGAGAGGTTTTTAACGTCGTCGAAATTTGAAACTTCAATTACCTTTGCTTTTAAAATACCGTTTGTTCCAATACTACCGCCCAGCGAGGCAATACTCAGTTTTCTTCCTGCTGCCTTTTCCGGTGATACAATTTCCGCTGATTCCTTTTCCCCGCGAACCCAGAAAGGTACTTTAACAGTCTGAAGCCATACAGAATCGCAACCGATTTCGGTAAATTTTTGCACAGCCCAGTCTGTAGCTTTCTGATAATTGTCGGTGCCGCTTAGCCTGGGCCCAATATTACAAAGCTCTCTAAGCCATTTATAACCGGCTCTTTCGGAGAGTGAGTAGTTAAGAACCGAGTCCGCGATATGCTTATAGTCATATTTCTGGGCATAAATAATACTTGAGCTTGCAAATATTACAGATAAAATTATGAGCAAAATCCGCGATTCGGAATTTTTTAATTTGAACAACATATCAATTTCCATGTTAAAATTTGCAACAAACAATTTAAAAATAAAAAAGCTCACTTCAATAACTGAAATGAGCTTCTAAATGATAAATTCTTAAATTTATCTGGCAGCTATTTTTCCTTCACGAATTAATTTCGCCAGTTCGGCTGTACCGTTTTTATTTATAGTTCTTAGTGCTTTCGCACTTAATTTAACGGTAACAGATTTGTTAAGTTCCTGAACCCATATTCTTTTTTTCTGCAGATTCGGTAAAAATCTTCTTTTCGTCTTATTATGAGCATGTGAAATGCTGCTTCCTGCAACAGGTCCCTTTCCGGTTAATTCACATTTCCTGGACATAAAAATCTCCACAATTCAATTTTTTACAGACAACAAATATAAAAAAACAAATTAAATATGAAAATAAAAAAATAGTAAACGGTAATTACCGGTTTAAGAATTGGGTATTATGCCTTTAATCTAGGAACTATTCTCCGGTTGTGCCTCTCGAGCCAAGCTCCCTGTCGAGCATATATAATCCGCCTTTATTATCACCGATAAGTTCAAATTTGTCTACTATTTCGGAAGCGGTTGCTTCTTCTTCAACCTGTTCGGTTACAAACCAGCCGAGAAAATTATGAGTAGCATGATCCTTTTCGCTTATTGCGAGATCAATTATTTCATTAATTGATCTGCTGATAAATTTCTCGTGTTCCAGTGCGTCTTCAAAAGCTGCTTTAGGCGAATCCCATTCGTTTTTCGGCTCGTCGATTTTTTTAAGAATTACTTTCCCGCCTAAATTCTGAACGAAATCGTAAATTTTCATTGCATGCATAGTTTCTTCAGCCGACTGCGCTTTCATCCAGGCAGCCATACCGGTAAGATTCTTATCCGAAAAATATGACGACATTGAGAGATATAAATATGATGAGAACATTTCTTTATTTATCTGCTCATTTAAAGTATCTATCATTTTCTGTGAAGCCATTTTTACCTCGATTTTGTACGTAAATTTAATATTTTTAATCGGTCAAGATATCTATTTAGGCTGTTTTATTCAATTTTATTTTATCTTTGTGCAAGTTTATCTTAACATTTAACAGGGATTTAATCTTGATTCGAAAATATTTAGTTCTCGGAATTTTAATATTTAACAGCTATTTATTCGGTCAGCAGCAATTCAGCGTTCATAAATATCATAAAGATTTGTTCGGAAGTAAACTGCCTGAACTGAAAAAATCTGCAGAACAGCCCGGAATCATCCCGCTTAATACAGCGAAGAAGAAAAATATTTCAACCGCTGTATTCGGTTATTTGCCGGACTGGGAGGTTTTAAACGGATCACACCAGTACCTTCGCTACGATTTGCTTACTCATATCGCTTTATTCGATTTCGGTGTTGATAAATACGGAAATGTTAGCACTCCATACGGATGGCCGGAGTTGTGGGGTGAAATAATAAATAAGGCTCATGAAAACGGTGTTAAAGTGATTCTCACCGCTGTCAAATTCGGGGGAACATTAACTTCAAATTCAGATATACATCACCTGCTTACTGATGCAGCAGCGCGAGAAAATTTTTTCTCCCAGGTAATTTCAATTATGAAGACTTACTACCTTGACGGAATTAATATAGATTTTGAAACATACAACAGTGCGGACGAGGGTATTGTTACAACAAATTTTATGAAAGCACTAAAGGCAAGGATCGATACCGAGATTCCCGGAGCGGAAGTCTCATTCGCAACACCCATAGTCAATTGGGACGATGATTATGACCTGGAAGGATTGGTTGAAGCGATCGATTATGCATTCATAATGGCATATGATTTTAACGGCCGCTGGAGCACAGCGACGGGTGCTGGCTCACCGCTGGACATGATTACAACTTATCTGAACAGCGATTACGGAACTATAATTAATGCGACTCCCGAAAAGCTAATACTCGGCGTTCCGTATTACGGACTTCACTGGCGAACTTTTTCGAACCAGCCGCATACTACAAAGATTGATACATTTTTATCTTCGCCGAGATTTAAATCTGCTGAAGAACAGGCAAGGATTTACGGTATCAATTGGGATAACGGCTCGGAAACCCCCTGGTTTTACTGGGATGACGGCGGCTGGAATCAGATATGGTACGATAATGATTCGAGCCTTGGGTTGAAGTACGATCTGGCAATGTCGAAAGGTTTTAAGGGTGTAGGTATGTGGGCACTTGGTTACGACGGCGACCGGTCAGAGCTGTGGAATCTGATTGATTACAAATTTGTTTCGGGTCAGGCTCCACCTCCGCTGGCTCCGGAATCGTTCTATGCTCTGAACATGGAAGGCAGCTCCGTGTTCCTGGGCTTCGATAAACCCGAATGGTCGCAGGGATTTGAGATTATGACAAGTCAGAATTCGGTTGATAATTTTTTGATGTACGGAATTAATCTGGATAACAACGTAACACTGGAATCATTAACAGAGAATGAAATATATTATTACAAAGTTGCCGCGTTCAACGCAGCCGGTAAATCGAATTTTACCGAAGTGCTGGCTTCAGCTCCCACAAGTCATGAAACGGATGTGTTGATAGTAAACGGTTTCGACAGGATTTCCGGTACTAACAATACTTCAGATTATATTAAACAGTATGCTTTACCTGTGGTTGGGAACAGTTATAATTTCAGTTCCGCATCTAATGAAGCAGTTTTTAACGGCAGAATCATACTGGGCGATTTTGATATCGTTATCTGGATACTGGGTGATGAATCTACTGCCGATGAAACATTTAATATATACGAGCAGAGTATAATAAAAATTTATCTTCAGAACGGCGGCAACATGTTTGTAACCGGATCGGAAATTGGATGGGATTTATCGGAGAAGGGAAGCAGTTACGATAAAAATTTCTATTCGGGTTTTCTGAAAAGTGTATACATAAACGATTCACCAACAGGTGCAAGCGGAACGTATTATTCGGCAGAAGGACTTCCGAACACAATTTTCGCGGATCTGCCTTCATTCGGATTTGATGACGGAACGCACGGTACTTTCGATGTTGATTATCCCGATGCGATAAGAGCCGCGGAAAATGCCAGAAATATTCTGAAGTTTTCCAGCGTTGCAGAAACAATGGGTTACGCGGGCATAAGTTACGAAGGCATTTTCGAAGGAGGTAATAAACCGGGTAAACTGGTTTATCTTTCAATTCCATTTGAAACAATTTATCCGGATGATGTAAGGATTGAAATAATGCGGAGAGTACTGTCATTTCTGGATAATTCAACAGCTGTATATGATAATTATCAGCCCGATGATTTCGTTATTCTCGGAAATTATCCCAATCCGTTCAATCCGTCGACAACTATTGAATATAAGCTGGGATCGGAAGCACATGTTGATCTAAAAATTTATAATGTGATCGGCGAACTTGTTGATCAGCTGGTTAATAAACTACAAAGTCCGGGGGTATATAAAGTTATCTGGAATGCACATGACTTTTCTTCCGGCATGTATATCTGCCAGATAACAATTGATGGCAATTCCGTTGCAAAAGTGCTGAGAAAGAAAATGATGCTATTGAAATAATACTTTTAATTATAGTGACGCTGTATGCGGCGTCTCTGATGATATTTATCATTTAAATTTTATTTTGTACCTGCCAGTCCCAACGACCGCATCACCGCATCATGAAGAGCCGGTCTTGTATGTGAAATATTTGCAGTATCATCGGGATAAACTCTGTTCGTAAGAAATACAACGAATATTTCTTTTACCGGATCTATCCATATCGAGGTACCCGTGTAACCAAGGTGTCCGTATGATCCTGTCGAAAAATATTTACCGGACGAACTGCCTTCTTCGGAGCGTGTGTCGAAACCAATCGCACGTTCGGTATTATCTGAATAGCGCTTTGTGAAATATTCTACAGTTTCATGGCTCAGATACGTTTCACCGTTGTATTCCCCCTTGTTTAACAAGAGCATACATAGTTTTGACAGATCTTCAATTGTGGAAAACAAGCCGGCGTTTCCCGACAATCCATCGAGTCCTTTTGCAAGCGGATCATGCACAATTCCGGGCTCATCATCCGACGTGGGAACACATCTCGATCTGTAATCCCCCGAGGGAACGAACATGGTCGAGTTCATTTCGAGCGGATCAGTGAAATTCTTTTTATAATACTCATACATAGGTTCGTTTGTTACAGATTCAACAACCATCATAGTGGTTACAAAATTCAGACAGCTGTAAACGGTTTTGGAGCCCGTTTCATAGGACAGAGGAAGCTGCAGTATATGCCGGATAATATCGCTCCTGGATTCCTCCTCCCGGGGAGTATAATATGCCTGCAGACCGCTCTCATGAATCAGCAGATCGTTTACCCTCACGTTTTCTTTACCACTCTGCCCGAACTCAGGCAAATACTCGGATACTTTTTTGCCGATATCAAGTATTCCGTTATCAACAAGTTTCATCACGCAGAAATTAGTGCAGAACGCTTTGGTGACACTTGCCAGATCGTACATAGAATTCAATTCCACTTCGGGCGAGTATTTTTCGTAAGTAAAATTACCGTAAGCTTTCTGAAATATCGTATTATCTTTATTGCCGACAGCAATTGCAGCCCCGGGGAAAACTGAATCCGCAATCGCATTCAGTACAACTGAATCAACCGGTGCAAAATTCTGGGGATGTGCTGTTGAACATATAAGAATAATTGAAAAAATTGAGAGGATTTTTATAAGTTTCATATGTCGGGAATCGATTATAAAAATATTCATACCAAATTAACAATAGAATTTGATATTTAAAACGAATTTAATTCAAAAGGTTCAATAATGATTAGAAAGCTTATAATATTTCTGCTGGTCCTGTTTTTATCGGGAATAACACTGGCTGCTCAGTCTGTAGAAGTGTTTAGCAAGTCTGTTTTAACGAATGATACTCCCGGAGATTTTTATTTCCCGAAATTCAGCAATGACGGAAAAAATGTTGTCTTTACCAGCGACGGATATAAAGGTTTATGGTTATACGATGAATACGGCGTCAAAAAAATTACGGATAAAGAAGGCGCAGGTTATAACCCGGTTTTTACAAGCAGCGGATCGGTAATTTTCAGATCGAGCAGGTTTGAAAATATGAAAAGAATATCTTCTCTGTTTGAACATAATCTCGCTACTGGCAGAACAAACAGAATTGTAAACGAAAGTCGTTCACTTACAGCTCCTGTTTTGAACTCGAACAGGGAAGTTGAATTCGTACTGGACGGCGAATTGAATTATTACAATAGCGGAATCCTGAGCAAGCGGATTGGCAGTCAGCTGTCAAGATCGGTTATGATTGATGATTCAAAACTGCTGCTTATCGAGAACGGTGTTAAAAAATACTTACAGCCGCTGGGCGATGGGAACTATATCTGGTCTTCATTATCTCCCGACGGTTCACAATTACTTTTTAGTGTGGCAGGTAAGGGCACATATATATCTGATCTTGATGGAAAAATTCTTCATTCTATCGGCAAAGCCAATTACCCCGTCTGGGCAAAAGAAGGCAAATGGATTCTTTATATGGATGATAAAGATGACGGGCGGCAATTTACAGCTTCAGATATTTATCTGATTTCACTTGAGACGTATGAGAAGTTTAACCTGACTAATACAGGTGATGAGATTGAAATGTACCCGGATTATTCAATGACTAACGATGAGGTTGTGTATCACACTCTTCACGGACAAATAATTAAATTGAAATTAAAGTTTAAGTAGGATCAGGGATATGAGGTATTTAAAATTTGTTTTACTGCTGTTTGCAATCGTAAATAATACTTCCGCACAGGATCTGACAGGATACAAGATATGTATTGATCCCGGACACGGCGGTCATGATCCTACAAACGACAGGTATGTGATCGAAGCCGATTTCTGGGAATCTGAAAGCAACCTGAGCAAAGGATTGCACCTGAAAGAAATCCTTGAATCGCTTGGGGCGCAGGTAGTTATAACCAGAACAGGCAACCTTAATTCGGATGACATCGCATTATCGCAAAGGGCGGCGATTGCAAATAATAATAATGTTGATTATTTCCATTCTATTCACTCCAATGCTACAGGGGCGGATGTAAGGGTGAATTATCCATTAATACTCTTTAGAGGATATACAAGTGATCCGATTTTCCCCGAGGCGAAAACGTTTGCCAGTAAAGTCTGGCGAACACTTTATGATTCAAGATCAGGAATATGGAGCCGGCACACAGAGTATATTTCGGGTGATTGGTCGTTTTATACTTGGTGGGATGATCCTACACAAGGTTTGGGAGTCCTCAGACCATTAGAAATGCCCGGCACACTCTCGGAAGGTTCTTTTCACGATTACATTCCCGAGGCGCGCAGACTTAAAAACAGTGCATATCACCGTAACGAAGCCTGGGCAATAGCCAAAGCATTCCTCGTGCATTATAATGCTGGAGAACTGACAACCGGAATCGTTTCGGGAATAGTACGCGATCCGTTCGAAACTATACCTGCTTCTCTTAAACCGGTAAATATTAATGAAGGATTAGAACCGCTGAACTATGTCAAGGTTACTCTCAAACCGGGTAACAGAGTTTATGAAGGTGACGATCAGTTTAACGGTTACTTTATGTTCGATGGGGTTGATCCAGGCGAGTACACGCTGGTATTCGAAGCCGAAGATTACATAACCGATTCAACAACGGTAACAGTCACGGCTAACGAATGGGTATTTGCGGATATGTTCATGGAAATAGAACCAAATTACAACCCGCCGGTTGTGACATACTCTTCACCACAAAACGGTGCATCAGGCGTGCGTAATCTTGCACAGATAATTATTGATTTTGACATCAGTATGAATCCGGCATTAACACAGTTGGCTTTCACCATCTCGCCCGATTTAACCGGGTCTTTTCAATGGGAGAACAATAATAAAAGAATGATTTTTACGCCGGCGCTTATTATGACGCCGGGAATTAATTATACAGTAACACTTTCAAGAGATGCGCTGAGCAGGTTTAATATTAATCCTGCTTCGGAGTACAGTTTCAGTTTCAGAACGCGCCATAAACTGAATGTGCTTGGTTATTACCCGCAACCCGGAGAGATCGACATCAGCAGGTCTGTACTTGTTAAGATTCAGTTCGATGCACCTCTGAAACAGACAACATTACCGGGCAATGTTTTGTTCTATGACGAGAGTGATCAGTTTATAGATCTGGTCGTGAACACTAATGCCTATGCTAAAGGATTTCTGGAGTTTGAACCAAAGAACGAGCTGGAACCGGGAAGACGTTACAGGGTAATTCTTAAAGAGGGCGTAGGAGATATTGAAGAACTTACACTTAACGATGAACTTGTTCTTCCTTTTATTACTACCAATAGTACATACAGTGCCGGAAGTTTAATTGACAGTCTGGAAAACATCGGCACATGGTGGCAGCCGCAGGTATCAAATACCACAGTTGGCATTGACAGTTCAAACACTTCTTTCATAATCTCAACAGAACGTAAAAAAGGCGGAAGAAGCAGCGGTCAGATTAATTATTCTTTTACCGATCCTAACGGTATCTGTGCCGTGTTTAATTATAATCATTTCGAAGTCACTCCCGTTGGAACAGGCGATTTCGGTATGTACGTTTACGGAAATCTCAATAAAAAAACGCTGCAGTACGTATTCAGGGATATATACCAGAATGAAACTGTAAAGGATGTTGGAGTGATAGACTGGACCGGATGGAAAATGAAAAATGTAAATCTGAATGATCTGGGAATCAATGGCGAAATATATTTTAAAGGTGTTAAAGTAATTAATATACACGGTACGGATTCATCCGGAACAATTTATATTGATGATATTCAGGTTGATTTTGTTACTCCGGTTGATAACGAGCTTGGAAATGTGCCTGTTGAATATTCGTTAAAACAGAATTATCCTAATCCTTTTAATCCCGTTACAACGATCGAATACACTGTTGCGGCAGAATCCGGATTGCAAATGTCGAATTATAATCATGTTTCTTTAATAGTTTATGATATTCTCGGACGTAAGGTTAAATCACTGGTGAACGGGTTGCAAAAATCGGGAAGTTATAAAGTTGCATTCGATGCAGCTGATTTGAATTCGGGAGTTTACTTCTACAGGTTAACCACGGGAAATTATACGGCATCAAGAAAAATGATATTGTTGAAATAGCAGGATTAAAAGATGATGAATGTATTAATTCGTATCGGAATTTCAGTAATGCTTCTGGCAGCATTCGGATGTCAGGCGGATAATGATTCCACAAAAAGTAATACTTCTTTTTCACCTGAATACTCTTCTGTAATGATCGATACTGTAATGCAGTTGAAAATTTACAGTGAATTCATAAAACCACAATTCGATTCATCGGGTAAATTTCTTCTGCTTACCAAAGACGGATATGAAGGATTGTATCTGTATAATCTGCAGGATAAAAAACTTAAACAGATTACAGACGGCATGGGCGCAGGATTTCACAACTGCATAGCAGGTGAAAATATTTACTTTGTTTACAACGATTATATTAGTGGAATGGGAAGATTCTACGATTTAATAAGGTATGATATTGTTACAGGTGATTCGGAGAAAATTTATTCATCGAAGAGAAAAATTTACAGCTTAATGAATCATCACTCCGGGTACGTTTCATTTTTTACCCGCGACAGCATGTATGTAATTGACTTGGAAAGCAAAGAGTTAATTGATAATAAACTTGCTGATGTTACACGCTACTTAATTTCTGAGAACATGCTTGTAAAACATAGCCGGGGAAATCAGGAGAGAATTAAAGTTGCTGATGATAAAAATATAATAAGCATCAATTATTATTGCAGCGATACTCTCCTCGTAGAAATTGCCGGTGACGGATTATTCAAATACTCTTTGAGCAGCGGAAGTAAATCACTGGTGGGTAATTATAAAAACGCAGTATATACCAGGGCAACTGATTGTTATGCATACATAGTCCCGGAAGATGACGGCTACAGAGTGATGAAGTCTGAATTATATATCACTAATCCCGAGAAACAGATAAATATTAAAATTTCTTCGGACAGCAATGCACTTGAGGAAAATCCCTGCTGGTCGATGAATGGAAAAATGCTTGCCTATAATACCTTTGACGGTCAAATAATGCTTGCACATTTAAGTTACCGGTAGTTCAATGGAACGCGTAACCGAGAATTAAATAAAGCAATGCCGTTGCTGCACCGGCGGTTAAAGCATAAGGCAGCTGCGTTTTTACATGATCGATATGGTCGCTTGCTGAAGCCATTGAAGATATAATTGTAGTATCCGAAATAGGTGAGCAGTGATCACCGAAAACCCCGCCGCCGAGAGCTGCAGCAATGGTTAGATACAAGTTGGCATCCAGTGCCTGCGCCATCGGGACGCCAATGGCTATCATTATTGCAAAAGTACCCCACGATGTACCTGTAGAGAAAGCAATGAAGCTTGCCACAATGAAAACAATCACCGGTACATAATTGGGCGATAGCCATTCTTTAGATAATTCTGCAACGTAAACACCTGTTCCGAGTTCACGGCAGACATTACCGATTGCAAATGCAAGCATCATTAATAACGCAAGCGGTATCAATCCGCTTATACCTTTGAAAATAAGATCGATAGTTTCCTTGAATGAAAATATTTTCTGCGACATGTAAAGTACGCTGCCTGTTACAATTGATGTAAGTACCGAGTATAAAACCGATGTTGATCCCGAACCTTTTCCAATTGCGGAGATAATCTGTTCGTACCATGCATAACTGGAAATATTTTCCACCTCACTCCAGCCGGTGTAAATAAGCATCAGAGGCATCATACCTACCATCACACCTATCGGAATTATCATGTTTCTCGATCGTGCAATAACACCATTTTTCTTTTCGAGAGCGATTACATCCGAAGATATAAGCGGAGTGGCACCGTCGCGGATAACCTTTCCTTCGTTCTTCGCACGAAGTTCCGCTTTCTTCATCGGACCAAAATCTTTCTGCGTCAGTATAACGCCAACCACCATAACCATCGCAAGCATCGGGTAAAAATTCAGAGGGAATGCACCGATGAGTATCTGAAGGGGATTATCGAAACCCTGTGCGGCGATAAGACCCATAATGTATGCACCCCACGCATTCAATGGAATCAGTATGCAGGTCGGTGCTGAAATAGAATCCGCTATGTAAGCAAGTTTTTCACGGGGAATTTTCAGCTTGTCGAATATCGGTCTGAATACGGAACC
This sequence comes from Melioribacteraceae bacterium, assembly GCA_016927595.1. Taxonomy (GTDB): domain Bacteria; phylum Bacteroidota; class Ignavibacteria; order Ignavibacteriales; family Melioribacteraceae; genus PGYT01. The sequence goes on from JAFGMI010000013.1 coordinate 62,492, forward strand.
TACCGTCAGAGCATTAATGCTCGACTCAACAAAAATAGCTGTGCCTGTAAGCCACGCTATTATCTGTACAATTTTTCTGCTGTTGCCTATTTTTTTTTGTTCGAGTTTATCCAGGAATTTATAAACCCTGTTAACGAATCCTTCCACACCGCCCGAGCGCTGAATGAACGCTATTAAAGCTCCTACGAGACTGCTGAACATTATAGTCCGGGTATTCCCGGGATCCTTAAATACATCGACCAGCGCCTGAATTGTATTGGTGGTACCTGAAATAAAATTGCCTTCGCTTAAAATGACCCATCCGAGCCATATACCGAAGAGAAGCGAAACGAAAACCTGTCTGGTTTTAATCGCAAGTATAATTGCTAACAACGGCGGGAAAAGAGACCAGAAACTGTAATGATCCATACAAATCCTTGGAAGTAATGCGATAGAATACAGTTATTTTTAGAATTGAATTATCCTTATAAGTAATATAATAATTCGATTTAAAATAAAAATCTTTTGAAAAAACTATTTAACACTTCAGCAGTATTTATGCATGAAAGGTTTAATCAGTTTTTCCAGCTGTCCGAACTCAATCAAGAACGCATCATGTCCGTGCGGTGATTTCAGCTCTTTATATTCTGCGTTCGGTAACAGCTTTATTATTTCTTTCTGTTCACCGGCAGGATACAATATATCGGATGAAATACCGATTGAGAGAACAGGCTGTTTAACAGAATTCAGCACCTCCCTTAAATCGCCTCTGTCTCTGCATATATCATGATGATCCATAGTATTAGTGATAGTAATATATGTGTTCGCATCAAACCGGTTGACAAGTTTTTCGCCCTGGTAATCCAGGTAGTTTTCAACCTGGAATTTATATTCAGCATCAAAACCATTGCCTGTGTATGCAAGTTCTCTGCCAAACTTTTTCCAGAAAGAGGGATAGCTTCTGTATGTCAGCATTGCAATTTTTCTGGCGAGTGCAAGTCCCGCAAAAGGCTGATCTTTATAATATCCTTCATGCCACGAAGGATCATTTATAATAGCATCTCTGGCAATTTGGTTGAATCCTATTGCCCAGGGGGAATGTCTGGCGGCGGTAGCTATAGGTATAATGGTTTCAACCAGCTCCGGAAACATCACAGCCCACTCGAGCACCTGCATACCGCCTAAAGAGCCGCCAGAAATAGTCCGTATTTTTTTTACGCCGAGATATTCAATCAGTTTTTTCTGAACATTGACCATATCCCTCACCGAAACATACGGGAAATCCGGACCGTAGTTATTACCCTTACTGTTTAATGATACCGGACCGGTACTGCCGTAACAACTTCCGATAAAGTTTGTACATACTACAAAATACTTATCCGTATCGAATAACTTTCCCTCACCGATTAATGGATCCCACCAGCCCGCCTTGCCTTTAAATATTTCGGAATATGATTTCAAAAGATCGGGTGAACTGTTGATATCGGATTCAATCTCCTCCTGAATACCGGCAGCATGTGCGTTTCCTGTGAGTGCATGACATACAAGCACCGCATTATCGCCGCTGCTGTTTAATTGTCCGTATGTCTGATAAGCAAGCTGAACATCAGAGAGTTGCGCTCCCGATTCAAGAATGAAGGGAGAATCTTTGCCGGAAAGACCAACGATATGTGTCTTTGCTTTTAACATATTTATATCACCGAATAAATTTGACTGTCTATAAGTTTATATATGCCGGTATACGAATAAATATTTTTAAACTGCTTTCATTAAAGCACTTTCAAAATCTTCAATTATATCATCAATATTTTCTATACCTACAGAAACTCTGATTTGTTCAGGAAGCACCCCAGAATTTTTTTGTTCCGTTTCACTCAGCTGCTGATGAGTTGTGGATGCAGGATGAATTACAAGTGTCTTTGCATCGCCGACATTTGCGAGCAGACTTGCCAGCTTTACATTGTTTATAAATTTTTTGCCCGCTTCTATTCCTCCTTTTATCCCGAAAGACAGCATTGAACCGTACAATCCGTTGTTCAAATATTTTTTTGCATTATCGTGGGAAGGATGATTTTCGAGTCCCGGGTACCAGACCCATTCGACGGCTTCGTACGATGAAAGCCAGTTTGCAAGTTTAACTGCATTCTGACCGTGGCGTTCTACTCTTAGTGATAATGTTTCAAGTCCCTGTAACAGCAGGAATGAATTGAAAGGGCTCAGACACGGACCCAGATCGCGCAGTCCTTCAACTCTTGCTTTTATAATGAAAGCGATATTTCCGAATTGAGAACCTTTCCCGAAGACTTCATTAAAATTGAGTCCGTGATATCCCGGAGCGGGTTCGGTAAATACAGGGAAGTTGCCATTTCCCCAGTCGAAGTTACCCGAATCGACTATTACTCCTCCGATTGAAGTACCGTGACCTCCGATCCATTTGGTTGCTGAAGCAACCACAATATCCGCGCCGTGCTTAATAGGAGATGCAAGATATCCTGCTGCACCGAATGTATTATCAACTATCAAAGGTATTCCGTGTTTATGCGCTATTGAAGCTATTGCTTCAAAGTCGGGTATATTTAATTTAGGATTACCTATAGTCTCTATGTATAAAGCCTTGGTTTCAGAATCGATTAGTTTTTCAAACGCTTCCGGGTTGTCACCTTCAACAAATTTTACGCCGATGCCAAGTCTGGGAAAAGTGACTTTAAATTGATTATAGGTTCCACCGTATAACAGACTGGTTGAAACAATGTTTTCACCAGCCTGTGCAAGAGTTGTTATAGCCAGTAGCTGTGCCGCCTGCCCGGAAGATGCAGCCAGTGCGGCAACTCCTCCCTCCAGTGCGGCTATTCGTTTTTCGAATACGTCAGTAGTCGGATTCATGATTCGGGTATAAATATTCCCGAATTCTTTAAGCGCGAAAAGATCAGCCGCATGCTGAGCATCATTAAATACATAAGAAGTGGTCTGATAAATAGGTACAGCCCGTGAATTAGTGGTACTGTCAGGTTCATGTCCTGCATGAAGCTGTAATGTTTCGTATCTATATTTTTTATCGCTCATGATAACTCCTTTTATTTAATTAATTGAAACATACTACAGTTTTGAAATCTTTGTATACACCTGAAGTTACTTCAGAATCCGGTTAAAAAGAGGATTCTGAAAAAAAACAGAATAACTTTCGATAAAATCTCTCAGTATTACTTATCCATCTGCAAAACAAAAAAAGCCTCTTCGGAAAGATGACCAAAGAGGCTTTAATTAAAATTTAATTTCAAACTTCTTCTCTCATCTTTCCCACTGCTTGTTACAAGCAAGGGCAGGAAGTAGCACCTTTTCCCTGAATAACGGGACGGTTGCTAAGGCTTCATTGGGCCTGATCCCTCGACCTTTCTAGATAAGACTATTCTAAAATTTAAATGAACACTTTAATAAAAAAGCCCTTCGATGAAGGGCTAGTTATAAAAAATTATATATAGTTGCCCTGCTTAATATATGTGCTGCATGCGCATGCACATATTCGAAAAATTTCCTATGATATTGAGGTTTTTAATTTTCATAATAATTGGATGTGAATATAAGTTCGATATTTATCGGTGTCAAGTGGAAAATATAATTTATGAATTCTTATTCATTCTTTAGAATTAAAATTTAGAACAACATACGAAATAATAGTCATTACCAATATAAGCGTTTCATCTCATTACAATAGTTATGGTTTTTAATGTATTCGACCATTTACTTATCGATCAAAAAAAACACCTTACAGCATTGCCTCATTCTGGAAGAGATTGTCGAATGGATAGCAAAATGTTTAATTTGCGTCGGGTAATAAATGCTTGTTCAATATTTATGTGATTTTATGCAAGAATATGCGTTTAATTACATTTGTATAATCGGTAAAGTAAATTTAGCTTGACAAAAGAAATCTGATGATTTAACTTTGCCGAAACTTATTTGCAATATGAAACGCACTCATAAATATATCATCGATAAAAATTACCGCAAACAACGGGAAAGCGTGCATATTGCTCAATTCAATACAGATATCATTCCTTCAAACAATATTATCATTCTAGGGATTATTGTTATTCTAAGCCTGCTGGGTCTTAATATCCTAGTGGGCTAAAATAGTAGTCAATCCCGAAACCATATCTTATTAATTTTATTAGAATTTCATTTTCGGGTTTGACCTGAAATGGAAATAGAATATCTGAATATTAAAAATGAGGTCAATTTGAGATCGGATTTAATCAAAAAAGGATTTGAAAAAGCACCACACCGGAGCCTGCTCAAAGCTACCGGTGTAATAAGGAATGATGAGGATTTTAATAAACCTTTCATCGGTATATGCAATTCATATATCGATTTGATTCCCGGGCATGTTCATCTGCAGGAGTTCGGAAGAGTGGTTAAAGAAGCTGTAAGGGAAGCCGGAGGAGTTCCATTTGAATTTAATACTATCGGGGTAGACGACGGCATAGCCATGGGTCATATTGGAATGCGCTATTCACTTGCAAGCAGAGAACTTATTGCAGACAGCGTTGAAACAGTTGTGGAAGCTCACAGGCTCGACGGGATGATATGTATTCCTAACTGTGATAAAATTGTACCAGGTATGCTGATGGCTGCAGCACGCGTGGATATTCCTACAATATTTGTTTCCGGCGGACCGATGAAAGCCGGTATAACAGCTTCGGGCGAAAAAAGTGATTTGATTTCGGTATTTGAGGGAGTTGGTAAATACAGAAGCGGCGAAATTTCGGAAGAACAGCTTAAACACCTTGAGGACGTTAGCTGTCCGACCTGCGGCTCATGTTCAGGTATGTTTACCGCCAACTCGATGAATTGTTTAATGGAAGCATTAGGATTGGCATTGCCAGGTAATGGTTCAATTCTTGCCGTCGACTCAAAAAGACTTGAACTTGCCAAACAAGCCGCTCACCAGCTTCTCTATCTTGTTAAAAACGATATAAAGCCTTCGAAAATAATTACAAGACAGTCATTCAGAAATGCCTTTGCACTGGATATGGCTATGGGAGGGAGTACGAACACAATACTACACGCTCTTGCAATAGCCATTGAAGCAGGTTTTGAATTTGACCTTAACGAGCTTAATGAGATTTCGGCAAGTACACCATATATATGTAAAGTAAGTCCCGCTACAAAATATGTTCATATGGAGGATGTAGATAAAGCCGGAGGTATCTCCGCGATACTTAATGAATTGTCGAAAGTTGACGGAGTGCTTGATCTTTCGTGCCTGACGGTAACGGGAAAAACACTTGGCGAAAATGTTTCAGGTCATGAAATAAAAAATGATAAAGTTATAAGGAAGGTCGACAACGCTTTCTCAAAAACCGGCGGGCTTGCGGTTCTGTTCGGTAATCTTGCACCCGATGGAGCTGTTGTTAAGACGGGTGCCGTTGATAAAGATATGCTCGTGCATAAAGGTCCTGCCAGAGTTTATAATTCACAGGACGAGGCTATGAACGGAATTATGAACAAAGAGATTCAGCCCGGTGATGTTGTTATTATCAGGTACGAAGGTCCTCAGGGTGGACCCGGTATGCCCGAAATGCTTGCGCCCACCAGCGCTATTATGGGTCTTGGACTGGGCGACAAAGTAGCTTTACTTACTGACGGGCGTTTCTCCGGGGGTACGCGCGGTGCATGTATCGGTCATGTTTCACCTGAAGCCGCAGAACGAGGTCCTATTGCGGCGTTAATTGATGGTGATATTATTTCGATTGATATACCCGGCAGAAGTTTGAATGTTGAACTTACGGATGAAGAGATCGGAAAAAGAATAAACTCGTTATCTGCATTCGAGCCTAAAATCAAGAAAGGTTATCTGGGCAGATATTCAAGAATGGTAACTTCGGCAAATAAAGGAGCAGTTTTAAGAATACTAGAAATTAAACAATATAGAGAGGAAATATCATGAGTACGCCAAAAACAAGAATGAGCGGCGCTGATATATTTTTTGAGTGCCTTAAACGTGAGGGGGTAGAAGTTATTTTCGGTTATCCCGGTGGGGCTGTGTTGAAAATTTATGAAAAGCTCTACGATATAGACTGGTTGAATCATGTGCATGTTCGGCATGAACAGGGAGCAACCCATGCGGCAGAAGGTTATGCCAAAGCTACCGGAAAGGTAGGATGCGTACTTGTGACATCGGGACCCGGTGCAACAAATACTGTTACCGGTATAGCCGACGCTTATATGGACTCTGTACCGATAGTTGTTTTTACCGGGCAGGTTCCGTCCCATTTAATCGGTAACGATGCATTTCAGGAAGCCGATATCGTAGGTATAACCAGACCGATCACCAAACATAATTTTCTCGTCAGGGATATTAACGAACTTGCTCCGACTATAAAAAAAGCATTCTATATTGCATCCACAGGGAGACCAGGTCCGGTAGTTGTTGATTTGCCAAAAGATGTTATTCTTGCCGAAACCGAATTTGAATATCCCGAGGATGTTGAAATCAGGGGTTACAAACCGAAATACAAAGGTCACTTCAATCAGATTAAAAAAGCCGCTGATGTAATATCCAAAGCTAAACGTCCTTTGCTTTATGTTGGTGGCGGTGTCATAATGAGCGGCGGTTCAAAAGAATTAACACTCCTTGCTTTGGAGAATAACCTGCCGGTCACAATGACGCTTCAGGGATTGGGCGCTTTCCCCGGTACTGATAGTCATTCGCTTGGAATGCTGGGAATGCACGGCACTTACTGGGCTAATCAGGCTGTTAACAACTGCGATGTTATAGTTTCGTTAGGTGCTCGGTTTGACGATCGTGTGACAGGCAAGATAGATACCTTCGCACAAAAAGCATATAAGATTCATGTCGATATTGATCCGACTGCCATAGATAAAAACGTAGTGGTGGATCTGCCGATAGTCGGTGATGTCAAGAATGTAATGGCGGAAATAGCGGCAGAAATAACTAAAAAGCCTAAAATTGACGAGTGGTGGAATCAAATAAATAAATGGAAAGAGGAATGTCCGCTGTACTATGAAAAAGATGACGGCAAATTAAGGACTGAGTACGTGTTTGAACGCTTGTCTGAAAAGACAAACGGAAACGCGGTAATCGTAACCGATGTCGGACAACATCAGATGTGGGCTGCTCAATATTATAAATATACAAATCCGAGATCGAACCTTACCAGCGGCGGACTAGGTACAATGGGTTTTTCACTGCCGGCTTCTATAGGAGCGTGGTTCGGTGTGAAAGATCGTCCTGTAATCTCGATTAGCGGAGACGGGGGATTCCAAATGAATATACAGGAACTTATCACTGCAAAAGCATATAATGTATCTGTTAAATTTATTATTATTAATAACAGCTTTCTCGGTATGGTCCGGCAGTGGCAGGAGCTATTCCATCAGGAAAAATATAGTTTCACCGATCTCAGTATAAGTAATCCTGATTTTGTTAAAATAGGTGAAGCGCTGGGAATACCCTCCTACTCAACAGATAAACCGGAGGATGTTGATGGATTAATCGACCTGGTTCTGGCAAAAACAGACGGACCTTCTTTGGTCGAGTTCAAAGTTGTTAAGGAAGATATGGTGTTCCCGATGGTTCCTTCGGGAGCTTCAATATCTGACATGATGGTTAAAAGATTAAACCCAAGCAGGATGACATAAAATGAAACATACAATTACAGTTCTGGTAGAAAATAAGTTCGGGGCTTTCGACCGCGTGGCTACAATGTTCAGCGGTAAAGGCTTCAACATTCACAGCATCTCAATCGGGGAAACCGAAATCTCTGAAGTTTCCAGAATGACGATAGTAACAGAAGGTGATGACAAAATTATTGATCAGGTTGTTAAACAGCTCAACAGGCTGATTGATACAATAAAAGTTATCGATTTAACCGGATCATATCATATCGAACGTGAGCTGATGCTTATCACCGTAGCATATCAGAAGGGTTCGATGGAAGAAATAAAAAATATATGTGATATTTTCCGGGGTAAGATTGTGGATATAAACAATAAAACAATGATGATAGAAATTACCGGACCGCCTGCAAAAGTTGATGCAGCGGTAAATGTTTTAGCCCCATTCGGGATAAAGGAAATGGCGCGCTCGGGAACGGTTGCATTGAGACGTGGCGAGCAGGTGAAAGCATCAAAAAAAGAATATGTTCTAACAAACTGAGGAAAATAAATGAAAGTATATTATGATAATGACGCATCACTTGATCTCTTAAAAGATAAGAAAATAGCCGTGCTTGGATTTGGCAGTCAGGGACATGCACATTCACTCAATCTTAAGGACAGCGGAATGAATGTATGTGTCGGTTTGCGATCTACAAGTGCTTCGGTTCAGAAAGCAAGGAACGCAGGTGTAGAAGTAAAGGAAATCGACGAAGCATGCGATTGGGCAGATGTAATAATGGTGCTACTCCCGGATCAGCATCAGAAAAAAATTTACGATGAGTTAATAGATCCTAATCTTAAGGAAGGCAATACACTCGCATTTGCTCACGGTTTTAATATTCATTATGGACAGATTAAACCGCCGTCAAATGTTGACGTAATGATGATTGCTCCCAAGAGTCCCGGACATCTTGTGCGCCGTACATATAAAGAAGGCAACGGTGTGCCATGCCTCATTGCAGTCCATCAGGACTTTTCCGGTCAAACAAAAGATCTGGCACTCGCTTGGGCAAAAGGAATAGGCGGAACTAAAGCAGGTGTAATCGAGACAACATTTAAAGATGAAACCGAAACTGATTTATTCGGCGAACAGGCTGTACTGTGCGGAGGTTCTGCCGAATTGATAAAAACAGGTTTTGAAGTTTTGACCGAAGCCGGTTATCCGCCGGAGCTGGCGTATTTTGAATGTATGCATGAGCTTAAACTTATTGTCGATTTGTATTATGAAGGCGGACTGAGCAGAATGAATTATTCTGTCAGTGATACTGCCGAATACGGCGGAATGACAAGAGGTCCGAGAGTTGTGACCCAGGCTGCCAAAGAAGAAATGAAAAAGATACTCAAGGAAGTACAGGACGGCAGCTTCGCGAAAGAATGGATTGAAGAGAATGAGAAAGGTCAGCCTAATCTTGATAAACTGCGCAGACAGAACAGGGAACATACAATTGAAACAGTAGGTGAAAAACTGCGCGGTATGATGAGCTGGCTGCTGAATAAAAATAAAAAAGAAGAGGTATAAAGATGACCTATAGAATCACGTTGTTACCGGGTGATGGTATAGGACCGGAAGTCGTTTCCGCAGCTCTTAAAGTAATGAACTTTGTTGCTGAAAAATTTAATGTGTCTATCCAGACTCAGGAAAGATTAATCGGCGGCTGCTCATACGATAAATTCGGCTCACCTCTGACCGACGAAGCACTGCAAACCTGCTATGACTCAGATGCGGTTCTTCTCGGTGCCGTTGGCGGTTATAAATGGGAAAATCTGCCGCATAATCTTAAGCCTGAAGCAGCTCTCCTTAAGCTGCGTAAATCATTGGGTCTTTATACGAATATAAGACCGGCAAAAGTATATTCGGCATTTGTTGATTCTTCATCACTTAAAAGTGAAATTCTTGCAGGGACTGACTTCGTTGTCTTCCGCGAACTTACCGGGGGAATTTACTTCGGCGAACCGAGAGGTTTTGATGAAGAAAAAGGCTGGAATACAATGGTCTATACAAAAGAAGAAGTGGAACGGATTGCTCATATGGCATTCAAAACTGCCGGACATCGTAAAGGTGTAGTTACAAGTGTTGATAAAGCAAATGTTCTCGAATGTTCTCAGTTCTGGCGAAACGTTGTTGAAGAAGTAGCCGGGTCGTATTCTTCAGTTACATTAAAACATATGTATGTCGATAACGCTGCAATGCAGATTGTGAGAGATCCCAAACAGTTCGATGTAATCCTGACGGGAAATATTTTCGGCGATATTATCAGCGACATTGCGGGGATGATTACCGGTAGTCTCGGAATGCTTCCTTCGGCAAGCCTGGGAAGTAAGTATGCTTTATATGAGCCCGTTCACGGCAGTGCTCCCGATATCGCCGGACAAAACAAAGCAAACCCGATTGCAGCCATATCTTCAGTAGCTATGATGTTCGAGCATTCCTTCGGTATGACAAAAGCTGCGGAGCTTATAGAAACATCAATCGATAAAACACTCAGCCAGGGTTACAGAACCGCTGATATCGCGAGGAAAGGCGACAATATAGTCGACACGGAAAAAATCACGAGCTTAATAATTCAGAACATCGAATCGATTTATAATGAGCAGGCGCTGGGGGTTTTTACTCTATAACTGAAATGAATATTTGTGATTGAAACATTATGCGAGGAAGAATTAATGTCTCAAAAAATAATAATCTTTGATACAACTCTGAGAGATGGCGAGCAGTCTCCCGGTGCATCATTAAACGTGATGGAAAAAGTTGAAATTGCAAAACAGCTTGAAAAGTTAAGAGTTGATGTTATCGAAGCTGGCTTTCCCGTATCATCACCGGCACAGTTTGAAGCTGTAAAAAGAATATCGGGTGAAGTCGGGATAATAGTCGCTGCACTTGCCCGTGCGAAGGAAGTTGATATTAAGGCTGCATGGGATGCAATTAAGGAAGCTCAGAAAAAACGAATCCATACTTTCTCTAGCACTTCAGATTATCATATAATCGGAAAATTCGCGCATGAACGTTATGGAAAGAACCTTGAAGAAAAAAGAGCTACTATTCTGAAAATGTCTTACGATATGGTTAAGTATGCGAAATCTCTATGTGAAGATGTGGAGTTTTCGGCAGAAGATGCCGGTCGTACCGATCTTGCCTATCTGGCTGAAGTTGTAGAAGCAGCAATCGAAGCGGGAGCTACAACGATTAATATTCCTGATACAACCGGATATACTGTACCTTTCGAATTCGGTGAAAAGATTGCAGAACTGAAAAGACGCGTCAGCAATATAGATAAAGCAGTTATTAGCGTTCATTGTCATAACGATCTTGGACTTGCCGTAGCGAATTCAATTGCAGGTATAGAAAACGGTGCCCGCCAGGTTGAATGTACAATAAACGGTATTGGCGAAAGAGCCGGCAACGCCTCCCTCGAAGAAATTGTGATGGCATTAAATGTCCGCAAAGACCTGTTTAAATTTTCTACCGGGATAAACACCAGTGAAATTTATAATACCAGCCGGATGGTATCGGGATTTACGGGAATAATCGTGCAGCCAAATAAAGCTGTAGTTGGAGAGAACGCTTTCGCACATGAGTCAGGTATTCATCAGGACGGTATGCTTAAGAACAGGGAAACCTACGAGATAATGACTCCCGATTCTGTGGGTGTCAACAAAACGAAAATTATTTTAGGACGTCATTCAGGTCGCCACGGTCTTAAAGCACGTTTAATAGAACTTGGCTATACGATTGATGAAAAGGAACTTAACAGAGTTTATGAGCGGTTCACTAAACTTGCAGATAAAAAGAAAGAAGTGTTCGATGATGACCTGCGCATTCTTATGGGAGATGAAGTCTTTACCGAGTCGACCCATTATATATTGGATTACATGCAGGTAAATTCAGGAACAGGATCAATCCCTACTGCAACGGTGAGAATAAAGCGTAATGATAAAGAATTGTCGGATTCTGCAACGGGAGACGGTCCGGTTGATGCTCTGTTCAATGCGATTGACCGCGCGCTGGGAATTGAATCTCTTATAGAATCTTATCGTGTCCGTTCGGTTACATCAGGCAGGCAGGCGCTTGGCGAAGTTTCTGTCAGAATCAGATCGCACGCACATTCCTTTACAGGTCGGGGTGTCTCTACCGATATTATTGAAGCGAGTGCTAAAGCATATCTCTCAGCGATAAATCAGAATGAGATATATCAGCTCGAAGCGAAAACATTGAACGCAAATGAGAAAATTACAGAAGCGATTTAAGGAGAAGCGCTAAATGGGTATGACTATTACTGAAAAAATACTGGCAAAAGCAGCAGGCAAACGCAATGTAAATCCTGGTGAAAATATATGGCTTAACGTGGATGTATTAATGACACATGATGTTTGTGGTCCACCTACTATCGGAATTTGGAAACGCGAATTCGGAAAGAGCGCAAAAATATGGGATAAGAATAAACTTGTGATATTTCCCGACCACTACATTTTTACTGCCGATAAATATGCGAACCGAAATGTGGAAATACTCAGAGAGTTTGCCAGAGATTATGAAGTTGAAAACTATTACGATGTAGGAACGGAAAGATATAAAGGAGTTTGCCATCTTGCACTGGCTGAAGAGGGATACAATATACCGGGTACCGTATTGTTCGGAACCGACTCGCATACATGTACCTCGGGTGCTTTCGGTATGTTCGCTACTGGTGTTGGTAATACAGATGCTGCATTTATACTTGGCACGGGAAAAATCTGGGAAAAAGTCCCGGAATCTATAAAGTTTATATTCAATGGAAATCTTCCAAAATATTTAACGGCTAAAGATCTTATCCTTCACATTCTCGGTGATATAACAACCGACGGTGCCACTTACCGTGCGATGGAATTTGACGGTGAAGCTGTCTTTAGTCTTTCTATGGATGAAAGAATGACTTTAACGAATATGGCGATTGAAGCAGGCGGAATGAACGGAATAATAAAAGCCGATGCAATTACTGAGGCTTATGTTAAAGAGCGGTCCGATAAATCATATGAAATTTTTGAGAGCGATAACTACGCTGAATATTTTGCAGTTTATGATTACGATGCATCTAAACTTGAGCCAACCGTTGCGAAACCCCACAGTCCCGATAACCGGGATCTAGTAAGAAACGTATCGGGAACGGAATTGACAAAGTGCTATATAGGTTCGTGTACCGGTGGAAAATTACCCGACTTCCGGTTTGCAGCACAGATATTATTCGGCAACACAGTTAAAGTCCCCACATTTATTGTTCCGGCAAGCACTAAAGTTGCACGACTGCTTGAAGTTGAAACTTACAACGGTCTGACCCTTAAAGAAATATTTGATAAGGCGGGTTGTCAGATAGGGCAGTCATCGTGCGCCGCCTGTCTCGGAGGTCCCGATGATACATTCGGCAGGGCGAAAGATAAGGATGTTGTAATATCGACAACAAATAGAAATTTTCCGGGCAGAATGGGGAGCAAGAAATCCGAAGTTTATCTTGCCTCACCATTAACAGTGGCGGCTTCGGCAGTTACCGGAGTTATTACTGATCCAAGAGATTTTATTAATGATTAATCAGACAAACCAATAACCATCGAGGATGAAATGGAAAAAGTATTAAACGGAAAAGCATATGTTCTTGGTAATAATATAGATACAGATCAGATTATACCGGCTGAGCATCTTGTATACAGTTTAACGGATGAGGATGAATCAAAAAAGTATGGTCATTTTGCTTTATCGAGCGTGCCGATAGAAAAAGCAGGTCTTCCGGAAGGTGGTGTTTCCTTCATCGAGGGTGATAATTGGCAGTCCGAGTTTACTATCATAATCGGCGGTTCTAATTTCGGTTGCGGTTCCTCCCGAGAACACGCTCCTTTTGCATTACAGAAGGCAGGTGTAAAAGCAATTATTGCAGAATCTTATGCAAGAATTTTCTACAGGAATTCGGTTGACGGGGGCTTTTTAATCCCTTATGAAACTGTAGACAAGTTGATCGATAAAATAAAAACCGGTGACCAACTGGAACTTGATCTGGAAAATAATATTCTGAAGAATTTAACAAAAGAGGAAGTACATCATCTAAAACCGCTCGGCGAAGTACTGCCGATTGTTGAAGCCGGTGGTTTGTTTAATTATGCACGTAAATCCGCAATGATTTTGTAATTTAAAAACGAGTACAAAATGACTGATTCAAGAATAATTGAATTATTCGATACAACATTAAGAGACGGCACTCAGGGTGAAGGTGTCAATCTGTCAATCACCGATAAGTTATTAATCACTGAAAGGCTCGACGATTTCGGTATCGATATTATCGAAGGTGGCTGGCCCGGCAGCAATCCTAAGGACGAAGAGTATTTTCAAAAGGTGAAATCTCGTAAATTAAAGAATGCCCGTATAACAGCATTCGGATCAACTGCCAGATTCCCTGATAAAATTGAGAGCGATAACAATTTAAATAAACTTGTCCGGGCTGAAACACCGTATGTGTCTATTTTCGGTAAGACCTGGCGGTTCCATTCGAAGGAAAGTCTCGGATTAAGCGATGACGAAAATGCAGAACTGATTTTTGGATCGGTAAAATATCTAAGCGATAAAGGAATAAACGTAATATTTGATGCCGAGCATTTCTTCGACGGTTATAAAGATGATCCGCAGTTTGCCATTAAAATGCTGCAAGCCGCCGAATCGGGAGGTGCGCTTACTCTCGTTCTATGCGATACTAATGGCGGTTCATTGCCCAGCGAAATTAAAACAATAACCACCGAGGTTGCAAAATATGTCTGCAAACCTCTAGGTATACACTGCCATAACGACAGCGAGCTTGGTGTAGCCAACAGTCTGGCGGCAATTGAAGCGGGCGCACTGCATGTACAGGGTACAATAAACGGCGTGGGCGAGCGTTGCGGGAACGCCAACCTCTGCAGTATTATTCCTAACCTGCTTCTTAAGATGAACTTGCAGACAAAAACAAAAATAAATCTGGACCATCTTACATCACTTTCAAACTATGTATTCGAACTTATGAATCTTGTACCGCACAGCAGGGCTGCATTTGTCGGGAAATCGGCTTTCGCGCATAAGGGCGGAATACATGTAAGTTCGGTTCTGAAAAACAGTAAGATGTACGAACATATCGAGCCGGTGATTGTGGGCAACCAGCAGAGAGTAATAGTATCCGACCTTTCCGGGCAGAGTAACATCAGATACAAAGCTAAGGAACTTGGGATTGAACTTCCTGACAAAACAGAGTTCAGTAAGAATTTTGTTTCCAGTATCAAAGCGCTGGAGTATGAAGGATTCCAGTTTGACGGGGCTGAAGCCTCTTTCGAGCTTCTTCTTAGAGACGAGCTGGGTGAACTGAGCAAGTATTTTGAAATAACATACGCAAAAATAAACGTAATGTTCGATGATAATGGCAACGAGTATTCGGAAGCTGTTCTGAAAGTTGTTGTTGACGGTGTGGAAGAGCATACAGCGGCTGACGGTCATGGTCCCGTTAATGCTCTTGATAATGCACTTCGGAAAGCACTCACACGTTTTTATCCCGAAATCAGCAGGATTCATCTGGTAGATTATAAAGTACGCGTACTCGGCGACAGGGATGGCACTGCTGCAAAAGTGAGAGTTCTTATAGAATCAAGTGATGGCGAGCTGACCTGGTCAACCGTTGGTGTTTCGGAAAATATAATAATAGCCAGTCTGCAGGCTATTACAGATTCTATTAATTATAAATTATTAAACTCCAAGCACGCGGAAAAAAATACTGAAAAAATTTCCATGCCTTAAGATCTGCTGGTTGTATATCTTGGCAGGTATTCGTATGTTTCAAAAAACTATGTTTAAAGAAATCTGCGATACCTTTAATGATTAAACCCGTGTATCCGGCATTAATACTATTGACAGTCTTTTTTTTATATACCTGTAAACAATCAGATTCGGGCAATGTAGACGAACTTGATTTCGAACTGGATGAAGCCTTACTTGCAGAAACTGTTACATTCGGCGAATTTCAGTTTTCCTTTAAACCTCCTCTGTACTGGGATGAATATAAATCCGAATTTTCCGACAGGATGATTGCAACGATTAAACAGAAATCCTCAGGAAACGCCGGGTACTCACTATCGCCTTTGAAAATATATTTTAATCCCGGCAGCAACAGCACAATCACTGTTGGTAAACTTGCTGCAAGATCGGATTCTGTAAAAGGCAGCATTAACGATTATATTGCAGTACTTAATTCCCTGATGGGGAATGAAATTCAGCGTGATGGAATAATCAAAAAAAACAGAAACCTGCATTATCTCATAACCGAAAAAGAGAATCTTATTTCATATAAGATTGTTGCTTCTGTGTATGACGGCACACTTATTCAGTTTGATTATACTACCATGAAAATAAACCTGGATAATGTAAAACCTTCAATCTTGTCATCAATTGCATCGATTAAAATCAGCAGGGAAAAATAATTACTGCTATTTAATTATCATCATTACTGGATTAAATCCTTTTCTTAATGTAATTTCGATTATCTTTTTATTTAAGATTTATAATTTTCATCAGGAACATTTGGAGAACAGGAGATGAAATTCAGTCTGAATGTTGATCATGTCGCCACACTGCGGAATGCAAGGGGAGAAAACCAACCGGATCCGATAACATACGCTTTAATGGCTGAGCAATCCGGGGTTGACGGCATAGTGGTTCATCTTCGTGAAGACCGCAGACACGTCAGCGACAGGGATCTCAGGCTGCTGCGTGAACTCATAACTACTAAACTTGATCTTGAAATGGCTGCTGAAAAATCAATCATTCATATAGCCTGCGAAACACAACCCGAACTCGCCACACTCGTTCCTGAAAAACGTCAGGAACTTACTACGGAGGGAGGTCTTAATGTACTCGACAATCTGGAAAAAATTAAGACTACAATTCACGAATTGCACGAAGCAAATATACCTGTTTCATTGTTCATCGAATCCGATATAAATCAGATAGATGCCTCGCTGGATGTAGGCGCGGATTTTATAGAGATACATACAGGCAAATATGCCAACGCACCTACAGAAGAAGATATGTTGGAGGAACTGGAAAAAATAAAAACCGCTGCCAAACATGCTAAGAGAATTGGCCTGGGTGTTAATGCCGGACACGGATTGAACTATATTAACATTAAGGAATTTATTAATGTTGAGGAGATTGATGAAGTGAGCATCGGTCAGGCTGTAATAGCGAGGTCTGTATTTGTCGGTGTTGAACAGGCTGTTAAAGAGATGATATATTTAATAAATCAGAAAAAATGATTTAACTATTTGATGCCTTCGAAAAAATTTCTGAATCTAAAGCGGAAACTTGATTATCATTATAGAGCCTTTGATAAAAAATCAATTTCTCCTGATCCGCTTCAGTTTCTTCATCGGTACTCCAACTATTATGACATTGAAATAGCAGGTATAATTGCCTCGACATTTTCTTATGGTAATATCACCCAGATTATTGCAACGCTCGAAAAACTTTTCGGACTTTTCGGTAACAGTCCCCATGAATTTATTAAGAATTATGATATTAAAAATGACAGGAAATATACAGATAAAATAGTGCACAGATTTTTTACAGGTGAAGATATCGCCCGGTTCTTCTCTGGACTTCAAAAAGTCTATACCGAATATGATTCACTGAACTATATGTTTTTACTTTACTATTTTGATGCTGATATTAATATTAAAGAATCATTGTCCCGATTCAGTAAAAACCTGGCTGATATCTGCAGAACAGGTAAAGTTACAAGTAACGGACTGAAATTTATGTTCCCCGATCCGGATAAAGGCAGTGCCTGCAAACGGCTTAATTTGTTTCTCAGATGGATGATTAGAAGTGACGAACTCGATTTCGGATTATGGAAAGAAATTCCGACCGGCAAACTGGTTATACCGGTTGATACTCATATTGCAAGAATTTGCAGGGAATTAAAACTTACAAAAAGAAAAAACATTTCATGGAAAATGGCTGAGGAAATAACAGAAAATCTTAAACAGTTCGACCCGTATGATCCGGTTAAATATGATTTCGCAATTTGTCATATCGGAATGAGGAAAATGGAATTTTAATTTGCAATTAGTTTGAATATTCTGAAAATTCAACAATTCTTTTTAACTCATAAACAAAAGCAGGAATACAATGACTGATTCAAACAATTTTGACAAACCTAAACCGACAGTCTTATACAGATGGATTGTTCTTTTATTTATTAGTCTTGCAATGTTCGGTAATTATTATGTTTATGACAGTATCGCGCCTATTGCCGATATGCTTAAAGCCGATCTTGGTTTTACCGATGAAAATATAGGACAAATGTACTCTGTGTATAGTATCGCTGCTGTTATTGTCCTGTTGCTTGGAGGGATAATTATCGATAAGTATGGTACGAAGAAATCTACATTACTTTTTGGCGCAATATGTTCACTGGCAGCAGTTGTTACCTGGTCTACAGACGATCTGAATGTTATGTTGACCGGGCGAGTACTTCTGGGTATTGGTGCCGAGCCGCTTATTGTAGCAATTACGACGGCACTTGCCAAATGGTTTAAAGGGAAGGAACTGAGCTTTGCATTCGGGATTAATCTGACCATAGCTCGTTTAGGATCGGTTGCTGCAGACAACTCGCCGACCTGGGGCGGGGCTTTCTATTCGAACTGGCAGGATCCGCTTTTTCTTGCCGTAGTTATCGGTCTTACTTGTATTGTCGGCGGTACGATTTACTGGATACTGGAAAGCCGGGCAGAGAAAAAATTTACTCTTGGCAGAGCAGGCGTAACGGATAAGTTTGTTTTCAGGGAACTTTTCGGATTCAGCAAGTCATTCTGGCTTATCGTTGCACTTTGTGTTACTTTTTATTCGGCAATTTTTCCGTTCCGGAGCTTTGCTATTAAGTTCTTCATTGAGGCGCATGGTACATCACGCGAATTTGCGGGATTCCTGAACAGTGTACTGCCTTTATCTGCTATGATTGCAACACCGTTATTCGGTCTTCTTGTTGATAAAATCGGAAAACGTGCACTCCTCATGATGGTAGGATCGATCTTTCTGCTACCAGTATATTTATTGATGGTTTATACCGGTGTAAGTCTTTATATCCCCATTATACTTATGGGAATATCATTCTCGTTGATTCCTGCAATAATGTGGCCTTCGGTTGCCTACATTGTTGACGAGAAAAAACTTGGAACTGCTTATGCGTTGATGGGATTAATTCAACAGATAGGTGTAGCCGGGTTTAACTGGATGATAGGGGCAGCAAATGATTATGCTGGTGCGAACGCACAGAATCCCGGAGGTTACGAACTCGGTATGTGGATATTCTCCGTACTCGGAATATTTGGTTTCATTTTTGCATTCCTCCTGAAGAAAACCGAAGAAGGTCCGAACGGTCATGGATTAGAGAAAGGTATGAGTGAGTTAAATGCATGATTCGGATTTCTTTGATCTGCTGCCTGTAAGAAATTGTGAATACGAAATGGAAGGTGATAAGGTTGTTTTACTTGTACCGCCAGGGAAGCAGTCCTTTTTTGACAGATTGTTTTTTAAGAAGCTTTCAGCCAAACCAAGAAAAATCGATTTGGATTCCGTTGGATCATTTATCTGGGGTAAACTTGCAGGTAAAATCACTGTCAGAGAACTAATCAATGTCGTTTCGGATAAATTCGGGATGGCGGTGAATCCTGCTGATGAAAGAGTAATCAGGTTCCTGAAAGATTTGGCGGAGCATAAATTTATTTTACTTTATAAAAAAGATAAAAGTATATTATAAATGCTGTTTTATTGTATTATTAAAAAGAGTGTATAATCAATTATATGATCAAAGTTTCAGGATATTTTTTTTTACTAATGTTCATTCTTTTTGCGGGAAAATTGAGTGCTCAAACCTGCGGTTTCGGATGTCTTGGGCTCAGCGGTTTTTACGGCGGTTATTCCGTTTACTCCTACAAACCTGATGGCGTTAATGCAAGATTGAACGAAATTCTTCAACAACTGAACCACACGAGTTCTAAAATCAAATTTGATCAAACAGAAGGATTTAGAATTGGAGCTAATATTTTCAGGGCACAGTTCGATCACTATTTTTTAACCGCAAAGGGATACTATCAGTTTTATAAAGAAAAACAGTCGCTTCCTAAAAGGGGTGCAAACGGTAATTCTCTTTTAAGATCCACATTGGAATTAAATCACTGGGGTATTGGTATTGATCTCGGTATTCCGGTGTTCAGCTTTCTGGACTGGAAAATTGTAGAGGGCGGAATCACTTTTTACACTGCCGATCTGCAAAATGAATTTAATTTTGAACCCGATCTTAAAGAAACTCAGAAATATTCGTATACTGATGTTAATGTAGGCTATTATCTCGGTACAGGTATAATAATTGAGTTGATACCGGATTACATCAGCATCGAAGGTTCCGCATTCTATAATATGGTTAGTATCAAAGATTTGGTTGATGACCGGAGCAACTTTTTCCTCGGTGAAAATTCTGATCTGAAAATACTTGATAAAGCCTCTATCTCAGGTACCGTTCAGCTCAATATAGGCGTTCCACTTTAAATAAGGATAATCTATGACCATGACCAAACTTGACAAAGCTTGCAGAATAGCAATACTGGATTGCATGAATGTTAAAAAAAAGGAAAAAATCCTTGTAGTTACAGATGAAAAGAAATTGGAGATAGGACAGGCTCTTCATCTCAATGCTCTTAATCTTGGATTAAATTCTACACTGGTTGAAATTAAATCCCGCAAAATAAATGGAGAAGAACCTCCTTCAGAAGTAGCAGATTTAATGAAGAAGTTCGAAGTTGTTTTATGCCCGACAGATAAATCACTTACGCATACAGATGCAAGGAGAAATGCATCAGCCATGGGAGTGCGTGTAGCTACATTTCCCGGGATTACTAAAGATGTGATGATAAGAGGATTAAGTTCGGATTATAAAAAGATTGCCAGACTCACGATAAAAATGAAAAAATTGTTTGAAAAAACAAAAATAGTTCGTGTACTTGCTGCGAATGGCACAGATATTAAAATGGATATTTCGGGAAGAACAGCGATTGCAAGCAAAGGATTATTCCATAAACCGGGTGAAGGAGGTAATTTGCCCACTGGTGAAACCTTTGCTGCACCACTGGAAGGGAAATCCAACGGAATTTTTGTTGTTGACGGATCTATGGCTG
The DNA here is from genome assembly GCA_016927595.1 of Melioribacteraceae bacterium. Lineage (GTDB taxonomy): Bacteria > Bacteroidota > Ignavibacteria > Ignavibacteriales > Melioribacteraceae > PGYT01. The sequence goes on from JAFGMI010000013.1 coordinate 83,360, forward strand.
GTATTGGCGTTATTGGAAAAATTCCAATCCGGATTGAGGTTAAAAATGGTTATGCCACAAAAATTACTGGTGGAAATAATGCAAAAAAACTGATAGAAATGCTGGATAAATATGGTAAAAAAGCACGTAATATTGCCGAAATAGGTATCGGAGCCAACGAGAATGCTAAGTTAAGCGGAATGATTCTGGAAGATGAAAAAGTCCTTGGCACCTGCCATATAGCACTGGGAAACAATATTACGATGGGCGGTCTTGTTAATGTCCCGATCCATCTCGATGGAGTAATCAAAAAACCTACCATTCTGTTTGATGGAAAAGAAATTATGAAAAGCGGTAAATTGTTATTTTAGCTCAAAATTCAGATTCTTTTATTTCATTTTACCAAAAAACACTTCATTTTTGAAGTTTAGCGCAATTTTTTATATCTTTGCAAGCTAAAAATTCAAGGAAAACATGAAATCAGTTAAAAACCTTAATGACGCTCAGAAAGAAGCTGTTGAATACAACTCTGGTCCGCACATGATCGTAGCAGGTGCCGGTTCAGGAAAAACTAAGGTATTAACGCATAAAATTGCATATCTGCTCGAAAAAGGATTCGAACCATCTAATATTCTGGCTTTAACATTCACAAATAAAGCCGCCAATGAAATGAAAGAAAGAATTCAGGAACTGGTTGGCGCTGCCAAAGCTAAACAGATATGGATGGGAACCTTCCACTCAATTTTAAGCAGGATTCTTAGATCAGAAGCTGCAAAGGTCAACTATTTACCAAATTTCTCTATATATGATAAAGAGGACTCGGTATCTCTCGTCAGCAATCTGCTGACTGAAATAAATATCTCAATAGATGATTTATCAGCCTCGGCTATTCATCACAGGATTAGTAATCTTAAAAACAGAATGATCAAACCCGAGGAATATGCGTCGGAAATTGCACAAACCGTCAGCGAAAAAAGACTTGCACAGGTTTATAAAGAATACAATAAGAGATTATTTGAGAATAATTCTATGGACTTCGATGATCTGCTTTTAAAACCTATTGAGCTTTTTAATATTAACTCTTCGGTGCTTGCAAAGTATAAAAAACAATTCAAATATGTATTAGTCGATGAATTTCAGGATACAAATAAAGCGCAGTACGAAATACTCAAGCTTTTGGTTACAGGCAGGACAAAAATCTGCGTAGTCGGCGACGATGCACAAAGCATATACGGCTGGCGCGGTGCCGATATAACCAATATGCTCGATTTTGAAAAAGACTTTGAGAAAACTAAAGTCTTCAGACTTGAGCAGAATTACAGATCAACCAAGACAATTTTAACTGCTGCAGATTCTGTAATAAAAAATAACAAGGGTCAGATAAAGAAAACGCTTTGGACCGAGAATGATGCGGGAGAACAGCTTACATTAATAAGGTGCTCAGATGAAAAAGACGAAGCATTCCAGATAGCCAAGCAGATAAAGAAGGAAGTAAGTTCCAAAAAGCTGTCATTAAACGACATCGGAGTTCTCTACAGAATAAATTCACAGTCGCGCGCACTCGAAGAAGCATTACGTCGTGAAAAGCTGCCTTATAAAATTATAGGCGGAGTGGAATTTTATAAGAGGAAGGAAATAAAAGATATTGTTGCCTACCTGCGTGTTCTCGTAAATACCAACGATGAAGAGAGCCTTTTGCGAATTATGAATTTTCCGCAAAGAGGTATCGGCAACACATCAATTACCAAGATGATTGCATTTGCACGAAATCTTAATCTTTCATTGTTCCACACCATGGCAAGAATATTCGAGGTTATCGAGGTTAAAGAAAGAATTCAGAAGAATGTAAAACAGTTTAAACTGCTGCTTGATAAGTACATTGATCTGAAAGATAAGCTGTCACTGGGAGAATTAACTTCAGCTCTAATCGATGAACTTGGTATCTTAAAAATTTATAAGGAAGAGAATACACCGGAATCTCATTCAAGATACGAAAATGTTCAGGAGCTTCTCTCAAGTATTAACGACTATATGAAAGAAAATCCCAAAGCTACAATCGAAGAATTCCTTGCCGAGGTTTCGTTGATTGCAGGTGTCGATCAGTATAACGAGGAATCAAATTCTATAACTCTTATGACTATTCACAGCGCAAAAGGTCTTGAATTCCCGATTGTATTCGTAACAGGCTGCGAGGAGGATATTTTTCCGCTTAATAAAAAGTTTGATTCAGATGCGCAAATTGAAGAGGAACGACTTCTTTTTTATGTTGCTCTTACACGTGCCAAGCGAAAGGTATTTATTACTTATGCCCGCTCCAGATACAGATTCGGCGAAGTTGCCTATCAGAGCAGATCAAGATTTATTGAGGAAATTGATGAAAAAACGTATGCTGAGCTGAACGGAAATGTCGGTCGAAAATCAGGCAGAAGAAAAAAAGCTTACTATGATGAAATGTATCAGGAAAGTTTTGATGACTTTAACCAGGAGAGCAGATCCTTCAGAGTTGGAAGCCGGGTCAGGCACGAAATTTTCGGGAACGGTAAAATTCTTGGAATAAATGGAAACGGGGACATGCAGAAAGTATCGGTTGCTTTCGACGAGCACGGTACTAAACACCTTCTCACTAAATTCGCAAACTTAAAGTTAATTTAATCCGGCGAATAACCGTTTAATATTATATTTGAATTGTTCTGTGTCGTTTTTTATTAATTCGATTATCGGAAAATCTCTATTTATAAAACAAGGAGTTGATTATGAAAATTGGCGTTTTAACTGGTGGTGGCGACTGCCCCGGACTTAATGCGGTTATCAGAGCTGTTGTTAGAAAATCTATACAGGACGGGCATAGTGTAATCGGGCTTAAAAATGGCTGGAAAGGTCTGCTGGAAAAGAATTATATGAATCTGACCCTCGATTCCGTTTCGGGAATTCTGCACAGAGGCGGAACGATATTAGGTTCTTCAAGAACCAATGTTTATAAAACCGAGGGCGGTGAAAAAAAGGCAATTGCGAGCATTAAAGAACTTGAACTCGATGCTCTCGTTGCAATTGGCGGCGAAGATACTCTTGGTGTAGCTGCCAAGTTACACAAAGCAGGTGTGAACGTGGTCGGTGTTCCCAAAACAATCGACAATGACCTTAACGCAACCGATTATACTTTCGGATTCGATACTGCTGTTAATGTAGCTACGGAGGCTATAGACAGAATCCATACAACGGCAGAATCTCATAACCGTGTTGGTGTTGTCGAAGTAATGGGCAGGCATGCCGGCTGGATAGCGATCCACTCCGGTATGGCTGGCGGAGCAGATGTTATTCTAATACCTGAAAAGCCGTTCGATATTGATGAAGTATGCGATATACTTAAGAAACGTCATGCAAGAGGCAAGACATTCAGTATAGTATGTGTTGCAGAAGGAGCACAGCCTAAAGACGGTACAATGGTTTTAAGCAGACTCGAAAAAGATTCTTTCGGTCATGTTATGCTGGGCGGTATAGGTAATGTAATTGCCGAAGAAATAGAGAAAAGAACAGGTTTTGAAACCAGAGCAACTGTTCTGGGTCACATACAGCGCGGCGGTTCCCCCACAGCATACGATAGAGTACTTGGTACGCGTTTCGGTGTTAAAGCAGCAGAACTTGTTTTCGAAGGCAAGTTCGGTATGATGGCTGCATTAAAAGGCGATAAAATTGTAGCTGTTAGTCTGGATGAAGCAGTCGGCGAGTTAAAAACTGTTGATGACGAACTTTACGAAGTGGCGAAAACATTTTTCGGTTAATAATTGAATTGAAGAACCTTCGAGGTTTATAAATAACCTCGAAGGTTCAAAAGTTTTTTACTTTAGTTTAATCCTCTCCTTAAACGGAATATGCTTTATAGCAAAATATTCCTTCTGAATTTTCTTTAGTACCCCTGAGAGTAATATTATTGAAATAAGATTAGGGAAAGTCATAAATCCGAGAGCAGCATCACCGAAAGACCATACAGCCTCAAGCTCAGCTATAGCGCCGATAAAAACAAATAGCACGAACATCCATTTATAGGGAAGAATGAATTTTTCCCCGAACAAATAGTGTGTTGCCCTGTCACCGTAAAACGACCAGCTTATCATAGTTGAAACTGCAAAGAGGAGCACGCCTATCGTAACAATTTTGTCGCCGTAATCGAACAACCAGCTTAATCCTTCCTTGAATGCGAGGGAGGTAAGAAGACTGGCATTCAGAAGTTCACCGTCAAAGCTGGGATCAATTCTTGTTACATAAAATTCGGTATGATGCCAGGCGCTTGTTGTGATTATAACCAGTCCGGTAAGTGTGCATATTGTGATAGTATCAATAAAAGGTTCCAGCATAGCAACCGTTCCTTCCCGTACAGCATATTTTGTCTTAGCGGTTGAATGTGCAATAGCTGCGCTTCCCTGTCCCGCTTCGTTTGAATACAATCCGCGTTTTATACCCCACAACATGGTATTAAGAAATACGAGGAAGGCACCGCCGCCGACTCCGGCAATTTCAGCCGGGGGGTTGAATGCCATTTCAAATATGAGTGAAAAGCCTGGCAGAATTGATTCCACGTTGGCAAAAAGTATCAGGAGTGCAGCAAGGACATAGAATGCAGCCATAATAGGCGAGAGCAATCCGGTAACTTTGCCTATGCGTTTGATGCCGCCGATTATTACTAAAGCGACTATACCGGCAAGAACCAGTCCGTTTATAACCTGTTCAAGTGATACTTCGAAACCTTCAAAAATAGAATGCTTAAGCGTAAGAAAAGAAGCCGTCCCTACTATCTGAGTTACTTCCGAATAAATCTGGTCAGAAACTGTAAATGCCTGTATTGCATTGCCTGTTGCAAAAGAGCAGATTATTGCGAAACTGGCGAATGCTACAGCAAGCCAGCGATAACGCGGACCAAGTCCTTTTTCAATAGTGTACATGGGTCCGCCCGCTGTAGAACCATCGGGTAATATATCCCGGTACTTGTGTGCAAGTGTACATTCCGAGAATTTTAAAGCAGTACCGAAAAATGCCGTTATCCACATCCAGAACAGAGCTCCTGGTCCGCCATAATATAGCGCGGTTGCCACTCCGGCAATGTTGCCGATGCCCACGGTTGCCGATAATGCTGTTGCCAGAGCACGGAAATGATTCAGATCCCCTTCATCTTCGGGATCATCGTAAATTCCGCCGGTTACTTTCACTCCGTGCCAGAATTTTCTAAGCTGAGGGAAAGCCAGTTTGAATGTAACGAAAATACCTGTCCCAAGCAGAGCTATTATCATCAAAGGGATTGATCCCAGCGGGATTTCTTCACTCGGAAAGTTTTTGATAATTTCAAAATTACCGGGGAATGACCAGACATATTCGAATACTGGTACACCGCCGATAATTACAACTAAAAATATTATGAAGAGCGTGATAATTCCTGCGATTGATTTTTTCATGAGACCTTTTTATTAGTTTATTTTTTATTAAATCGAAGTTAGAAAACTCCGATGGAATGCAGTAATACAAGGAATATTAAAACCGGCGCGAAATACTTTACAAAAAGCTGCCATAATTTTATGAAAAGAGGATATCGTTCGAATATCTTTTCTGCACCTCTTTTCAATTCTATCAATGCTTTGTCGAAACCCCAAACGTACCCGACAAATACAGAGAGCAGCATTCCTCCCAAGGGCAATAGTATATTTGAAGAGAGGTAATCAGCCAGATCGAAGAAGTTTAATCCTAATAAATGGAAGTCCGACAAAACATTAAACGACAACGCGCTGGGTAATCCGATTAAGAATGTAACGGTTCCGAAAACATAAACGGCTTTCTTCCTGCTCCATCTTTTTTCGTCGACGAAATAAGCCGTTATTACTTCAAGAAGCGATATTGCTGAAGTTAAAGCGGCAATAGTTAACAGGATAAAGAATACAATTGCAAAAATGTAGCCGCCCGGCATTTTTAGAAATACTACAGGCAATGTATGGAATATAAGTCCCGGACCGACATTGGGAGCCAGACCTGTAGCGAATACTGCCGTAAATATTGCTATACCAGCGATCAACGCAATTGCAGTATCAAGAATTACGATTTGAAATCCTGAAGTAAACAGATTGTCTTTTTTAGACATATAGCTTCCATAAGTAAGCATTGCACCCATACCGAGACTCAGAGTAAAAAATGCCTGCCCCAGTGCAATAAGTACCGTCTGTGCGTTTACATGGTCCCAGTCAGGTTTAAGTAAAAACTCCAATCCTTCGGATGCTCCATCGAGCGTCAGTCCTCTGACCATTAAAATGATAAGAAGGATAAAGAGTACGGGCATCATAATTTTACTGCCTTTTTCTATACCTTTTTGAACCCCCGACAAAACAAACCACATTGTTAAACTCATAAACAAAGCAAAATAACCAATTATCCAGGGAAGACTACCTACAAGACTGTTGAAATGCTCACCTGCCTGTGCGGGTTCGGGGAAATTATTGAACTCACCTTTTATTGCTTCAACTATATAACCCAAAGACCAGCCTGCAATAACAGCATAATAGGAAAGGATAATAAAACCGGCTATTACTCCCATTCCGCCTACTGCCGTCCAGAATTTTGAACCGCTCAGTAATTTAAATGCACCGACAGGGTTTCTGTTTGTAGTCCTTCCAATTAATACTTCAGCAATCAATACCGGTAAACCTATTATTGCTGCGCATACGAGATATATTAATATAAAAGCTGCCCCACCGTTCTCGCCGGCTACGTATGGGAATTTCCAGATATTACCCAATCCGATGGCGGAACCGGCGGCTGCCAGAATAAATCCTAATTTTGAGCCCCATTGTTCACGTGATGATTCGTTTGATATCATCAGTTCTCCTGAAAAATTATGATTTTTAAAATTGTCGTCAATTTTAGAATTTAAGGTGTTAATTTCAACTAAAAATTGAAAATAATATATACATTTATCGGATTCTGAACCCGTGGTATTATCAACCAAATTTTGATTATTTTATAATATGAAAAAATTGTGGGTACCGGTACTTTTAATTCTTCTCTCATTTTTATCAATTCTTAATATGAGCATCCCAACTCTCCCGGAAGAGGAATTATATGACTACCCGTTTCCGGAAGCAGCTCTGTTTGATACGACTTCAGTTTTACACAGCCGACAAAAGCAGTCTTTCGATATTTATTTTGAAGATGAAGGCAGAATAGAGGTTATTCAAAAAATAACCACCAATAATTTTTACGATACTATAGCGGTCGTATTAAACGTGAATATGTATTCGGATATCGATTCAAATAATAACTTATCACGTTCAGGTCGGATATATAACTTCAGCAGAATTGAAGTAAACGGTTTCCCACTCGAAATAACATCTTGCCCTGCAGTTATTAATGCAGACCAGAAGTTGATTTTGATCGAAAGCAGAAAATATTTTGTGAAAAATTACAGCAATACTGTATTGCTTCATTACTCAATCACTCTGCCGGTATCAAAAGAAAATTTCGGCTGCTCAAAGGGCGGCAATATGTGTCTGCTTACTGACTGGTATCCGGCAGTAATCAACTACAAATCGGTTTGGCAGAAGGACGATATTAAAATTTCGAACAAGTTTTATGATTTTACCGCACAGATTAGTGTACCGTCGAAAAAAATACTTGCTGTATCCGGGTCGGTAACCGATACAGTTATTTCGGATAAAAGAAAAATCTACAGAGTACAACAGCAGAAGAGCAGCGAATTTATTTTCGCAGTTTACGATCAGATTAATATTGACAAATATGTTTTTGAAAATACACCGGACGATTCAATCGAAGTAAATATCATGCTGTTCGACGGTTACAGAAAATATTTGCCGCGGTATAAAAATATAGTTGCAAAGAGTTTGAATTACCTTAAACAAAATATCGGTGCATACCCCTTCAATAACCTCACCATAGCACAGGTGCCGAACAATACCGATTTCAGATCTGAAGGTTATTCTAATTTTATCACATCGTTTAATGACTTGATTTCTCCCGAGTTTACTCTTAATCCTGAATTTAACCTCGCAAAAAATATTGCGAAGCAGTATTTTGTTAAAGCCATACCGGTAGCAGAAGCAGACCGCTGGATAGGTGAATCAATAAGCTCCTACCTTGCATCAAAAATTATGAATGAATATTATGAACTTCCTGTAAACAATTTCAGGCTTGCTTCTTACTTCCCGATTACCGGCTTGAATTTACTTTCATATAATGAAATACCTATTATCTATACGGTTAACAGAACATATTATAACTCTTTTGCAAGAGATTTGGCATTATACTACAGGAACCTTTACAGACCGGCTATAAGCAGGTTTTATAACGATCCGGTTAAAACATTTTATAGTGAACCTGAAACTGGTATTAAAGCAAGACTGGCTTTCACTTCGCTCGAAAGAAAATTATCGCGGGATAAATTAATCGGCTTGTTCAGAGAAATTTATAAATCTTTCAATCAAAAACTTCTAAATGAAGATTATTTAGTGAATCTGTTGAAAGCGGAACTCGATGAATCGTCTTTCTTTTTTTTCAGGCAGGCTTTTCTGGAATCGAAAATTTTTGATTACAGGATACGCGGTATTAACAGACTTGATGATAAATCTTTCGAGGTTATTGTAGAAAGACTGGGAGATGGCATTACCGGCTGTGAAGTTGCACTTTATACAGATAACGATACTCTTCTAACAACCTGTGACGGAAAAAGCAGAATAATGGGCATAAGGTTTTCGACAGGCGACAAAGTTTTAGCAGCCGAGATTGATCCATCGCGGCAAAACCTGCTCGACATCAACTTCGCCAATAATTCTTATACAATCGAAACACAATACTGGGGCTCGCTCTCACTTGCGGTCAGGACGCTTTTCTGGTTTCAGAATGCATTGATGATATTCGGGAGCATCGGATGAATATTTCACAGATTCTGAAAAACTCCTATTATCTTATAAGAAGAAATTTATCCGTACTGGTTTTGTTCTGGGCTACAAATGCAGCCATGGCTTTTATCCTTTCTGTTGCAATTTACTCGCTGTTGATGGATAACCTTCAGCATTCACTTTTAAGCGATCAGCTTGCTCTTCGATTCGATTATATGTGGTTTAATCAGTTCATGAATATTTATGACTCCACACTCTCACGATTACCATTAATTACATATAGTGTAGTTGTTATTTACTGGATTATACAGACTTTCTATTTTGGAGGAATGGTCGCAGTTTTTAAAAATCCCGATAAAAACCATATATCAGATTTTTTCTACGGCGGTGTGCGGTACTGGTTGAGGTTTATGAAAATACTTCTGATCTCTATTGTGTTTTTCGGATTAGCCTTTAAACTAAACGATCTTCTGGGTGATCTTTTTACAAATCTGTTCGGTAAAAATGATTATTATCTTACGGATTTTATCCTGAGGTCATTAAGATATATCCTTTTACTGATTTTTATTGGCATAATTACAATAATTTCTGACTATGCGAAAATATCGCTCGCCGTGGATGAAAAGCAGAAGGCACTCGCTGCGGTAAAAAATTCGTTTGTTTTCATCAGGCAGAATTTTCAGGTCTCGGTCGGAACATTTTTAATAATTTCTGTCCTTGGCGCTGTTGGAGCCGTTATTTACAATATTATCGACACGTTTGTCCCCAGGGCACCTTTTTACTATCTTATGCTAACCTTTATTCTTCAACAAATGTTGATTATCTTTCGGTTCATAATAAGAATGTTTTTCTGTGCTTCCGAAGTTATTATTTACAATGATATAAATGCGGATTACGTGAAGCCTCTGGTTAAAGAATCAACAGTCGGAGTGAAATGATATGGCGATTTTACCTATCACTGTTTATGGTGATAAAATTCTCAGGGAAAAGACAAAATCCGTCAAGCAGGTTGACGATGGGATAATCAAAAATATTAAGGATATGTTTGAAACAATGCGAAATGCGAGGGGTATTGGGCTTGCTGCAAATCAGGTGGGGCTTGACAAGTCAATATTTATAATTGATCTGTCTGAAATGGAAGACTACAGAGACATGAAGCCGATGGTTTTTATTAATCCGGTAATAGAATCGCGTTCTGACGAACTTATAATCTTTGAAGAGGGATGTTTAAGCCTGCCCTTATTGAGAGCCGATGTAGTCCGTCCCGAAAGTCTGCAGATACGCTACATCGATACGGAAGAGAAGGAACAGGTGATGGAAGCTGACGACTGGCCTGCCCGGGTAATTCTCCACGAGTATGATCATCTTATAGGAAAACTTATTCCAGATCGTGTTGATGCAGATATTAAAAAAGAACTTAAAGAACAGCTCTCGGATATTAAAAGTCGTAAAGTCCAGGTAGATTACCCGATAACCACACTATAAATTCGAATACTATTATGACCATTGTTTTTTTCGGAACTCCTGATTTTGCACTCCCCGTCTTAGGTGCAATATCAGAGAGCCGGCACAATATATCCGCAGTCGTAACCGCCCCGGATAAAGAGCGGGGCAGGGGGCAAAAGGTTTCGTATGCTCCCGTAAAAGAGTTCGCCCTCAGGAACGACATAAAATGTCTTCAACCTGAAACTTTGAAAGATGTAAATTTTGTAAATGAACTCAGAAAAATTAACGCTGATCTTTTTGTAGTAGTAGCTTTCAGAATTCTTCCGCGTGAAGTGTATTCAATTCCGCCTTACGGATCATTTAATCTTCATGGCTCATTGCTGCCTAAATACAGGGGTGCCGCACCGATTCAATGGGCTTTGATTAACGGCGACTCGGAGACTGGTGTTACTACATTCTTTCTTGAAGATAAAGTCGACACAGGTAGTATTATTTTAAAAAAATATCTGCTCATTGATGACAAAGACAACTTCGGGACACTACACGACAAGATGGCTAAGCTGGGCGCGGAAGCAGTTGTTGAAACTATCGATATGATTGAGAATGGTAACGTCGAACTTCAGCCGCAGGACAACAGACTTGCGACGCCTGCTCCGAAAATCACAAAGGAAATGTGCAGTATCAACTGGAATAATCCGGCACAAAAAATTCATAATCTCGTCCGCGGATTAACTCCGTTTCCCGGCGCTTACTTTGAGACTAAAGACAGCAGATATAAAGTATATTCAACAAGAGTAGTTGAGAATACAAATTCTAAACCTGGAAGTATTAGTACTGAGAACGATAAGATTATTATTGGATGTGCTGAAAATGAACTCGAAATTCTTGAGATTCAACCCGAAGGTAGAAAACGGATGAGTTCTGCAGAATTTCTCAGGGGATATAAACTGTAAAAAGTAAAAAGAAAAAATAATTTTTAAATTTTATGCTGTAACAGATCAGAGGATTTTTATTAAGAGAATGAACTGATTAAATAAACTTTTTATTTCACTCCATCCGGAATCTTTTTCATATTCAGTTCCAAGCTAATTGTACTGCGACCGACTGAATTAATCTTAATCAAATTTTAAATTCCTGCTTCGGCTACTTCCCGATAAATTTTTACAACTATCTACTTAATTCTTACTTCTTAATTCTATCTCCTTAACTCATTATTATTTATTTTAATGTATCTGCAATAAAAAAATGAGGCAACAATGGGTTTCGCTACGGATGCAATTCATGCAGGTCAGTCGCCTGATTCAGCTACAGGTGCGGTTATGACACCGATTTATATGACTTCTACATATGCACAGGATGAACTAGGTAAGCATAAAGGTTATGAATACGGGAGAACTCATAATCCGACGCGTGAAGCATTAGAAAAGAATATCGCTGCTCTTGAAAGGGGAAAATACGGTATTGCTTTTGCCTCAGGTGTCGCTGCTATACAGGCATTACAGGGACTTGTAAAATCAGGCGATCACATAATTGCATCTGATAATGTTTATGGTGGGACATACCGGCTGTTTGAAAAAATATGGCGCGATTACAATATTAACTTCAGCTGGATTGATATGAGTAATCCAGATAATATTATAAACGAGATAATAGCAGATACGCGACTTGTTTATATAGAGACTCCCACTAATCCTATGTTGAATTTAACCGATATAAAGCGCGTTTCGGAAATCGCAAAAAATGCCGGACTCTTTACGGTTGTCGATAATACGTTCATGACTCCTTATTTCCAGCGTCCACTTGAATTGGGTGCCGATATAGTTTTACACAGTTCCACGAAGTACCTGAACGGACACAGCGATGTAATAGGCGGAATTATTGTAACCAGGAAGGAGGATATACACGAGAAAATAAGATTCATTCAAAAAGCAGCAGGTGCCGTTCCGTCGCCTTTCGACTGCTGGCTTACACTGCGAGCCACCAAGACTCTCGCAATAAGAATGAAACAGCATAATGAGAATGCTATGAAAATTGCAGGATATCTGCAGAATCAATCTTACGTTAAAAGTATTTACTATCCCGGATTAAAAACTCATCCTCATCACGAACTTGCATTGAAACAGATGAGCGGGTTCGGCGGCATCGTTTCAATTGACTTCGGAGATGCGGAACTCGCAGAAAAATTTCTTAGAAGCACGAAAGTATTTACACTTGCCGAAAGCCTGGGCGGAGTGGAAAGTCTGCTCTGCCATCCGGCTACAATGACCCACGCATCGGTCCCGAAAAGGGAACGTGAGAGGATGGGTATTACGGAATCGCTTGTCCGTCTGTCAGTAGGAATTGAAGATGTTGAGGATTTAATTGCAGATATCGAACAGGCGGTGAATTTGTAAAGCGTTATTCTCGCTCACACTTCGACAAGCTCAGTGTGAGCATGTGCGATTTAAGCAGTTGGAATAAACATATAATGAAAACAGGAATATGAAAATGCAGTTTAGAAAAATAGTATTGGTGATCTTATTGTCCGGGTTATTTTCATGCAAATCTAATACTAACCAGAAAAATATGCTGGGCAGTTTTAATATTGGACAGGATTTATTCCTTGCACAATTTGACTGTAAAACCGACACGGACGATATTCATTCCGTAGCCGGCGTAGCAACCATGCTGAAAGATCGTAGATTCGCAAATGTTGATTACCATGCAGTTGCCGGCGCATACGGAATACAGGAAGGACTATATGTACCTGCAAACGAAGTGTTTCAACTTGCATTCGGTAAACATTGGTCCGATGCACATTCGGACTATGAACAAGCTTTAAATGAAGTATCAGGTATTGTCATCAACACCCTTGAACTCGGCGGCGACATATGGATAGCCGATGCGGGACAGTCGGACTTTTCAGCGTCGGTTATTAAAAATGTTAAGAGTAGACTCCCCGCGCTCGATACAAAAATTCATATTCATATCATACAGCACAGCGAGTGGAACGAGAATAGTACCGCACCGGAAAACCTTTCTTATGTTAAAGCTAATTCTGATTACAATAAAATTCCGGACGGTAACGTTATAGACAACGGTACGCCTGGTTTTTACACTGAAGAAGAAGTGAACTGGCAACAATTTATTACAAATACCCAACTTGCAGAATTGTGGAATAAAGCAATTGAGACCGCACATAAATACAACGGGCAGGAAGGGCGACATAATAATCCCGCTATAGCAAGTGGCGGCATGGATTTTTCCGATGTGTCGGAAACATGCTGGATATTCGGTTTCGGTCATATTAAAAATGCTGAGGAGTTCTTTATTGAATTTGGAGAAGAATAGTGTTCAAAGTTTGGAAAGCGAAGGATAGAAAGACAATAAATATCGTATTTACGAAAATAAATTCCGGATAAAAGTATTTTTGTGAACCGTACTTTCGGTTGAGGAGCACAGCAACAAGTCAGTGACAGTAAACCTGCCTTACCGCCTGATAATAATATCGGGGTGTTATGGTAAATGTTGACGGACTGGATAAAAAAAGAGAGGATTAAAAGTTAATTATATTCCAATTATAATCTTTGCACCAATTAGCGGCTTATTTTATGAAAAAATCGAAGCCCGATAAAAAATCAGGTCAAACGAACAACCGATTGCAGAGTATTAGTCAAATACCTGGAAGCCGGCTATGGCTGTTTCGTTTAGTCGCATTAGTAGGAATTCCGATAATCTTTTTTTCTCTGCTCGAATTTTCATTGCGGTTAATTGATTTTGGCTATACTTCAGCAGCACTTATTAAAACCAATGGAAATGATACTGATTATGTTCGTGATAATTCGGCTTTCGCATACCGGTTTTTCCCCAGGCAGTTAGCCCCTGAATTTGTACCGCTTCGTTTTAAGGCTGACAAACCTGACGGTGTATTCCGTATTTTCATATTAGGAGGATCAGCTGCGCAGGGTATTCCGGATCCGGCATATTCTTTCGGGAGAATTCTTGACGTTATGCTGCAGGTTCGCTACCCTGATGAGCAGTTCGAAATTTTTTCACTCGCAATGACGGCAATCAATTCTCATGTCGTTTTGGAAATCGCAAAAGATTGTGCGGAATATGATCCAGATTTAATCGTTGTTTACATGGGAAACAACGAAGTAATCGGACCCTACGGACCCGGTTCGGTGTTTTCTCCGATTATTTCAAACGGATTCCTGCTGGATCTCACGATCAGTCTAAAGACAACTAAAATCGCTCAGCTATTAACGCTTGGGATGGAAAAGCTTAACATACTCGGACCGCCTTATAAAAGGTGGAAAGGGATGGAGATGTTTCTGCAAAATCAGGTTCAAATAAACGATCCTATGCTTGAAGTTACATACCGAAATTTCAAAGATAATCTTGAAGAACTTAATCAGATAGCGTATGACAATAATATAAAAATCATCTACAGTACTGTCGTTAGTAATCTGAAGGATAATCCACCGTTTAATTCTGTGCACAGTGAAGATTTACAGACATCAGATATGCAAAAATGGAACGATCTTTATTTTTCAGGTTCGGCTTATGAGGAAGCAGGCGATTATAAATCAGCCATAGCAAAGTACCTTGAAGCGATGAAGATCGATAGTTTATACGCGGACCTTCATTACAGGCTGGGAAAATGTTACTGGCATACCGGCAGCTTTGTGGAGGCAGGTGAAAGTTATAAACGAGCAAGGGAGTATGACAACAATCGGTTCCGGGCGGATGACCGGATCAACGAAATAATACGAAACGCAGCGGCGGAGATAACGGGTACTACATTTCTGGCTGATGCCTTAGCAGCGATCGAACAGCAAAGTCCGTATAGAATATCGGGTAAAGAATTTCTTCATGAACATGTTCACCTGAATTTTAAAGGTAATTATCAGATTGCATTAACGGTACTGAATGAACTCGAACAGATGGATTACGGCATTTTAAAAGATCAGAGACCGGAGAATACAGTTCAGATTAGCGACTCGCTCTGTGCTGCCCATCTGGCATATAATAATTACGAGCATCACAGAATCCGGGAGTCGGTTCTTAACGGGTTTATCAAAGAGCCTCCTTTTACAAATCAGCTATACCATTCAGAAACAGTGGAAAAACTGGAAAATGAGTTGGACAGCCTCAGAAATGTTATTCAGGTTCTGGGCTTAAATGAAACAGAAAGTAATTTTGAGTTTGCACTTCGTGAAAGACCTTCAGACTGGCTGCTGCACAATAAGTTTGCAGATTTCCTTGCCAGCGATGAAGTCCGAAAGTACAGGAAAGCGCTGGAACATTTTCAATTTGTACTTGAGCAAATTCCACATGATTACAACGCTTATGTAAAGCGTGGTGTAGTTTTAGGTAAACTCGGTCGTTTACAGGAATCGCTTGATGATTTTCAAAGGGCTTTAAAGATAAATCCTGCAATTGCCGGGGCTTATTTCAATTCCGGGTTGATTTACCAAAAGTTGAATAAAAATGAACTGGCAGTTGAGAGTTACGAAAAAGCAGTATATTATGAACCTGCGCATTCGAAAGCGTACAATAATTTAGCATTCATTTTCTCCCGGCAGGGAGATGTATCCAAAACCTTTGCTATTATCGAAGAGGGATTAATAAATTCACCTGACGATTTACTACTGAATTACAATAAGGCAATTTATTTGTATAAATTCGGAAGAAAACAGGAGGCGATAGAACAATTACGCCATACTGCACATTTTGCACCGGGTGAAATGATGATTCAAAATAAACTTAACGAATGGCTGAGAAAGGAGAATTAAGCAATGGAATTATATAAAAAGTTATTATTCATTTTTATATCGATATGCGTACAGTTGAGTTAATAACAATTTTAGCTACGTTCATCGCAGCAATTGTTTCTGCTCTTACTTCGATTGAGCAGCGCCTTATTAAGAAGTTCAGCAGAAAACCGGATAATCCTGAAAATGATCCGCTACCATCGCCGGAATTGCGTCCTCTGTCAAAATTGGTTTTCAGCCGCCTTAAAAAAAGTAATGTTCTTTTTAAAACAGAAACAGGTGAGTACTATTTCAATGAAAGCGCTTATCGCTCTTTTCGGAAAAAACGGGCTGCTGTTATTATTACTTTTATACTTGTTTCCATTTCACTGATTTTTATATTTAACTGACCTATAAAATTCGCATAATGCTGTCTGACCTGCAGATAATATTTTTCACTTTCGAGGTAACTTTTCACGTTCTCATATATTTAAATATCATAAAGCAGTCCTGCCATGAATGAGAACAGTAAATATATCGTAGAGTCTGCCGATGAAAAATTTCAAGTTATTATTCTGCATCTTTATATTCATTCTTTTTTACATCTGTGAAGATGATGTTGACGAACCCGATTATTCCATCCGTAATCTTGGGAATTTTGAAGCAACTGGATGACGCCATCGACCAGTCTGATTGATGAATGCTGCTTTGCCGCTATATCGTTGATAGACTTATCCTATCTGCGTTGATAGCACTATTCAGTTTCCGCGCCTGATACTTTAAGACTACATTTAAAGTACTATTCAGACTAACCGGATAGATACATCAGGACGCACGAGACAGGGCTCACACTTCGACAAGCTCACACTTCGACAAGCTCAGTGTTTAGTATTCTTTGCTAATGATAATGAAACAATATTAATTATTAGTCCGGTCACGTGTTTTTTCGTCCAATGATAACAGGTATGATCATACAAATTGACCAATCCGCTAATTCTAAAACCAGCTCTCCAGACAAAGAGTATTTTCTCACTTCCTGCTTTATCAGTTTTTATTTATTTTGAACCTCAGCCGGTTTAAAAAATTTTATGAATCACTTTATCAGTTATTTAAATATTTATATATATTGAAATATTCTGAATGCCGCAGAATTGTGCAGTAGTTAAAAAATTATTATTTGTGTAATGACAGAAAGTGAGTGCAACATGAAATCATATTCTATTATTTCAGCCCTAATAATATTACTCTTTATGCTGTCGAACCTGTCGGCACAGGAAATGCCGCTGGTTTATGATGTTGAAAACACTGGTGCTGAATGTCCTAGTCCGTATCTGCCTACCTTCAGTGAACTGCCTGCCATAAAAGCTTTGCCCGATCCGTTCTTATGGTCGGACGGCAGGGGACGAATCTCCTTCTTTTCCGATTGGCGTTACAGGCGTGCCGAGATAAAAGCGGAGATTGAACATTACGAGATTGGTGTAAAACCCGTACGACCTGATGACATAACCGCAAGCTATTCCAACGGAACTCTGACGGTGAATGTTACGGTAAACGGTTATACACTCACTCTTACCTCTAACATTTCAGTACCATCGGGCAACGGACCTTTTCCTGCTGTCATCGGGATCGGATTTGGAGGTACTGGCAGCTTACCGTCAAATATTTTTACCAGCCGAAATATTGCAACAATCGGATATCAACATGATCAGGTATCATCCTACGGGAATCCGCAGGATAGTGATCCTTATTTCCGGCTTTATCCCGATTTTAATAATGCTAATATCGGTCAGTACAGCGCATGGGCATGGGGAGTGAGCCGCTTAATAGATGGATTAGAACTGGTTCAGGATGTTCTGCCAATCGATCTGAAACACATTGCTGTAACCGGATGTTCGTATGCTGGTAAATTAGCTTTATTTGCCGGAGCGCTTGATGAACGTATAGCTCTTACAATTTCGCAGGAATCGGGTGGCGGAGGCTATACTACATGGCGGTACTCAGAAGTAATTAATCAGACGGAAAGTGTAGAGACCCTGAGTAAAACTGATTATAACTGGTTCAGAAATTCAATGAGAGATTTTTCAAGTAACGTTTCAAAATTGCCGCATGATCATCACGAGTTGATGGCAATGGTAGCTCCACGGGCTCTGCTTGTAACAGGTAATCCTGGTTGGACATGGCTGGCAGATGAATCCGGTTATGTCGGAAGTAAAGCTGCTAAAGAGGTTTACAAAGCCCTTAGTATCCCCGATAGATTTGGTTACAGCCAGATAGGTGGACATAATCATTGCCAGGTTCCTGACAGTCAGCTGCCGGAAATAGAAGCCTTCGTTGATAAGTTTCTGCTAGGGGATTCGACGGCAAATACAAACGTTTCCAGTACTCCTTACAGTACAAATCTCAGCAGCTGGATTACCTGGGATACTCCAGTACTTACCGAGGGTACATCTTTTTTCGGAAAAACGACACTCGTTCATCCGCCTAATCTTGAGACGGACATGGATACCAGCATTACTCTTAGATGGAATAAAGTTACAGATGCCGGTAAGTATATTTTTCAACTATCAGAGAATTCAACATTCACGGATATAGTCGTTAGTGATACTACTGCAGATACATCGAAAACTGTCAACGGGTTATCTATAGGTACAAAATATTATTGGCGCGTTCAGGTATCAGGCAGCGGCGGTGTAGGACCGATGAGCGATTTCTGGAATTTTTCCACCGCAATTGCTTTACCCGGCACTCCCCATCTGGTGTCAGTCACTAAGCATCCGAGCAGGACGGATTATATTCTCTTAAGGTGGAATACTGTTCCATACGCCAGCAATTATTTGGTTCAGTTTTCCACCCAGCAGTCATTTCTATATATTCTTTCGCAAAATACTACTTCTGATACGTCCATATATATGAACAATGTATCTGAAGGAAAAAATTATTACTGGCGTGTTCAAGCCAGGAACATCGCAGGTTCGGGTCCCTGGAGTGAAACTGCATACTATACACTGATTATTACTCCGACTGATCTTGAGATACAGAGTAATGAATCGGGTGAAGTAACTCTTACGTGGAAAGATAATTCTACGGTTGAGGACGGATATATTATCGAGCGAAAGCAGGGAGCTGAAACATCATTTACAATTATCGATACCCTGGAAAACAACATTACCGAATATCCTGATAATACCATTACTCAGAGCGACACTTACACATACAGGATAAAAGCGTTCAAAGGTGATTCGGAGTCGGATTACAGCGAAGAAATTTCGGCAACAGTAACTGACGTAAATGATATTCCGGAAGTAATAATACCTGCCGAATATGCATTGGGTCAGAATTTCCCTAACCCGTTTAATCCTTCGACAAAAATAAAATTTGCTTTGTCTCAAGCCGGACATACAAGAATTACAATTTACGATTTTCTCGGGAGTGAGATCCGGACTATAATTGATAAAGATCTACCGGCTGGTTATCACGAAGTTATTGTTGATGCGGAATCGTTCGGCAGCTATGCTTCAAGCGGGATATATTTATATAGAATAGAATCAGGAAATTTCGTGAGTATGAGAAAAATGATCCTGATGAAGTAAATTAGCACTGATTTGTTCAGATCATCCGAATGAGGTTCATGCTTCGACAAGTTCATGCTTCGACAAGTTCATGCTTCGACAAGTTCATGCTTCGACAGGCTCAGCATGAATTGGACTCATAAGGAGATTTGCAGGTTCAGTAATTATTGTTTCGTTAATTTAGAACCGATAGGCAAGGAGAGTAAGTAATAAATTAGAAGAGGGAAAAATGAATTTTTTATCAGTCTGGAAGAAAATTATTCTCGTGCTGTTACTTGCTTCAGTCTGCAAAGCCCAGTTTATGGATGAATTTGATAAGAGTACAATTGAAGGCTGGTTTGTCTTAACAGGAGATGGGAGTGCGGAATTGAAATTCATTCCACGTAATGGATACGCAACAATGTTGGTTGACGCATCAAGGGATAAATATAATGTTTACTGGACTCTGATAAAGCGCGATGTTACAAAGTGGCTGGACTTGACAAAATTTGCAGCACATACCAGATATCAATTACGCGTAGAAGCGAGAGTGCGTCTTCATAATGCACCGCGAAGATTAAATTTTATGGTTAATACGAACCGGACAACTAATTATCATATCGATTTAATGGAATTCGATATACCCGACACAACTAACTGGCACGTAATAAGTATGACTACTAAAAAATTTGATGCCAGACCCGGAGATACGGTATACGTTCAAATGGCTGCTACAGATTTCGGGCCGGGCAAATATTATGTTGATATTGATTATTACCGTGCCGACATTGTTGATGTAAACGAAGCCGGTCCCGATAAGGGCAACTGTGTTCCGTATCATCCTACTATTCCCGATATGAATACTTTTTCGGAGCATCTCCCGGTTTTTCAGGATTGCATCATCAATTCCGAATTCCCCGATGTTAATTTTAATGATTATCATCTTAAAAAAGTAAATGAAGCAGTACCGGTGCTTAAAATCGCTTCAAACCAATGGGCAGTTTTAAGATGGGATTTTTCGAAATACACAGATGCAAAATCAGATGTGGAAGGGATTCTTGAGTTGACCACTCATTCTGTTTATATCGGCGGCAATTATGATGAGGCTTTCGGGAAGGATTTTGGAATGGAGTTCGATAAAGTACGAGTAATAGAAATATTAAACGGCGATCATTTTTGGAACCAGGAAACTGTTACATATAATTCTTTGACTGAAGGGAAAGAGTATGAAGAAGTCTTCAACTCACAGATGGTTTACGATTTTGAAGTGAATACTAAACCGGGAGGTAAGAATTACATAACTATTTCTCGTCCGGTGATGCAGCGCTTGATTGCAGGAATAACTAAAGGATTACTGCTTCGTCCGCTCGGTGCTGTTGATGCATCCTTTTATGCTACGGAATACGAGAATGGAAACGGTTCTGCGAAACTGCACTTCGGTATTAAAGATGATAAATAATTATAAGGTTATAATATGAAATTATTTCACAGTATAGTTTTAAAGGCAGGTTTTTATTTAATTTCTATAATACTATTCAATGATCTCACTACTGCACAAGATTCAGAAAATATTCACGTGTGGGAAATGAAAGAGATTAAGCTCATAGCGCAGAAAAATTATAATAATTTTTACATGGATGTAACTTGCTGGATCGAGTTAACCGGTCCTGGTTTTTCAAAACGTGTTTACGGTTTCTGGAACGGGGGTAATGAATATATTATACGTGTCGTAGCTACCGCACCCGGCAGATGGCAATGGAAAAGCTTTTCAAGTCAATCGGATGATAAGGGATTAAATAATCATACAGGTTCTTTTAATGCCATTGAATGGACAGATGATGAGAAAAAGGAAAACCCCAACAGGCATGGCTTTTTAAGACCGACCTCAAACGGACATGCGCTTCAGTATGCGGACGGCACGCCGTACTTTATGATTGGCGATACATGGCTTGCGGGGAGTACCTGGCGGCTGCCTTTCAGAAATGCTGCTGCTTCGTATGATTATGTGCCGGGTCCGGGAATGGGATTCGAAGATGCTGTTATGTACAGGAAAAGACAGGGCTTTAATTCAATAAGCATGATATCGTGTTTCCCGAACTGGGAGTCGGATATCAATCCAAGTACTTACGCGGATTCAAACAATATATTTATTAGAAATGCATGGGAGAAATTCGGTTATGATGTTAGAGACCTGATGGGTGCGGATACTTCAGGTTACTGGGGAACGCTTACGGCAAAGAATATGCGGGATGAATACGGCAACCTTCCGTTTGAAATGTCCAAGGTTCATAAGGGTGTATCGGATTTCACACGTATAAATCCTGAATACTTCAAGAGCCTTGATAAGAAAATGGAATTTTTATCTGAACAGGGCTTCGCGGCACTTCTTGAAACGGTAAGAAGAGACGCCGGACCGTCGTGGAAAGCTTACTATAATTTCAGTGAAACCTTTTCACGTTTCGTTCAATATCTGATATCACGTTATGGCGCTTACAATATTATCTTCAGCGGTATTCATCTGGACTGGATACCGAAGGAGTTCAGCCTTACGGCGGAGGAGTTCAACGATGCATTGACGTATCACTTGCATAAGTACGGACCTATGCCGTTCGGTCAGCCTGTTACAACATTAATAAGCAGCTCGACATATTCGGTATTTGGTCACGATAAGGATTGTCCCTGGCTTACCATGCACAGTGTGGGCAACAAACCGCGGGATCACAGGGTAGCAGATTCGCTGGAGATTATATTCAGGCTTGAACCGCCTTATCCGGCTATTAATTTTGAACCTTATTACACCGGCTGGAATCATGAAATAAATAAACCGGCGGGTGAGCGTCCGCCTGCAGACTCGGATCGGGACAATTATTTCGCGAGGGCGCAGATGTACGGATCTGTTTTGTCCGGAGGATTATCTGGACATGTGCATGGCACAGCCGCATATGACATAACAACGACTGGTGAACCGGAAGGTGCGCGTCCGCATATATGGGAAGCGATTAAATATAATTCTGCTGATTACATGAAACATCTTAATACATTTGTACAATCTGAAGGTCCTGAATTTCAGAATTTGTTACCCGCAAGGTACGATATTATTCCAGACAAAGCACCGGGCAGTCCTCCCGACGGATTGGACGGATGGGCTTATATGATGAGAAATTCGGAAAAGGATTTTGCATTGCTCTATTTTGAGAATGAATCCGTTGTGCCCGTACTTAACAATTTTATTCCTGAGAAAAAGTATTCGTTCACATGGTTTGATACAATTACTGGAGAATGGAGTAAACAGGAAATATTAAAAAGCGATTTTGAGGGCAGAATAAAAATTCCTCATTTCCCCGGAGGCGAAAAGAATTCCTCAAAAGACTGGGCGGCTAAGATTTTACTCGCAGACTAAAAAGCTGCATCTGCGGAGAGAGATATAAACAGCTTATGCGAACTAAGCCATTGATGGGAAAGAATCTGAACTGAGTACGCTTAATAATTATAACGGAATTCCCGCAGACCAAAGTATTAAATTCGCACCCGGCATAGTTTTAAATTCAGTATTTAGTAACGAAATAATTTTCACAAAAAATAAAATGAAATGAAAAGAGTAAGTACAGTTTTTAATTGGATAGTTCTGGGCATCATTTTACTGTATCTGATACTGATCCCTTGCAACATAAAAGGCTGCACTGCATTTGTTGTGAAAAGCTGTAATCAGATACTGCTTGCTAAAAACCTCGATTGGGAGATCAGCAATGGAATCATACTGATTAATAAGAAAGGTGTCTTTAAAACCGCATATGGGAATATTTCCAGGAAACTATCATGGATTTCTAAGTACGGCAGTGTGACTTTTAATCAGTTTGGAAAGGAATTCCCTTTAGGAGGAATGAATGAAAAAGGTCTTGTTATAGAAGAATTGAACTCATGGGGTGAGACTCCCGTTAGCAATAATAAATATGAAATGAATGAATTTCAATGGACTCAATTCTGTCTTGATAATTTTGCAAATGTCGATGAACTTCTTAAATCAATCGATAGTATTGTGATAGTTCCGTTGTTCATTAATTTACACTATTTAATATCTGATAGTTGTGGTAATAGCGCTGTAATAGAGTTTTATAATAGAAGAGCATACATATATAGTGGAATTAGTCTTCCATACCCGATTTTAAGCAACAACCATTATGAAAGTTCGATCCATTACCTCGGTAATTTTAAAGGTTTTGGTGGCAGTATGAAAATTAGAAATGACAATACATCTTCCGAAAGGTTTGTAAAAGTAGCTTCGTGGCTGAATAACGAAGAACAAAAAAAAAATAATCAGAAAACCGTATTTGAAATTTTGAATAATGTAAGTCAGGAAGACACTCAGTGGAGTATTATATACGATATCTCCGACAAATCAATTCAATTTAAAACGTTACAGAATCAAACAATAAAAAAAATAAAATTAAGCAGTTTTGACTTTTCAAGTAAAACACCCACATTATTCCTTGAAATTAATAACGATGAAATTGTCGCTGATGAAAGCAGTTTTAAAGAGCTGAAACCTTATGATAATGAGAAACTGGTGATCGATGTTTTCGAAAAACTTCAGTCCCATGATTTGGGGAAGGTCAGCAAAAAAGAATTCCTGAATATAATTGATTATGGTAATTCTGTTAAATGCAAATAGTATACTATAACAAAATATTTACGGAATTGGTATGATAGTAATATGGTTAAAGGTTGTAACTCGTTCAAATTTTAATGCGGTGGCAGAAAAGAAACCAACACCAAATTATTTACTACTTAAAATGTACATTCTTAGCGTAACATTGCAGAAAAACAAGCAACTGACTCTTAAATTGATATATTTTTAAAAATGTTTAGCCAACAAAAAAAGTCAAATATGAGAAACTTAATCTTTTTTATTTTTTTTGTATTGATAATTAGTTCCCTTTGGGGGCAAATGAATCAAAAGAACAGGGTAATTATACTCACAGATATAGAAGCAGACCCGGATGATACTCAATCTTTAGTTCGATTACTTCTATATTCAAATGAAATAGACATACAGGGAATAATTGCAACTACTTCTTGTTGGATGACTGACAACGTGCATCCTGAATCAATTACTAAAGTTATCCGGGCTTATGAAAAGGTACAACCAAATCTGAAAAAACATCAACCCGGTTACCCTGAGCCGGAAATATTGTATACTTTAGTAAAACAAGGATTGCCCGAATATGGAATGAAAGGTGTAGGAGAAGGAATGGACTCCGAGGGTTCTGAATGGATTATTGAAGTTCTTAAAAAGCAAGATGAACGTCCATTATGGATTTCAGTGTGGGGCGGGGTTAACACTCTTGCACAAGCTTTATACAAACTTGAAAAATCGAAAAGCAAAAATGAAGTAAAACAATTAATCTCAAAACTTCGTGTCTACACCATTTCAGACCAGGATGACAGCGGAATATGGCTTAGGAATAATTTTCCCGGATTGTTTTATATTGTTAGTCCGGGAGATGATTATAACAATGCGACGTGGACGGGAATTAATGCTTCTTACATGAACGGAATTAACCGAAGGAAAATAAGTAATTGCTGGATTGCTGAAAATATTCAACAAAATCACGGTGCTTTAGGAACAGTATATCCTGATGTAGCCTGGGGAATGGAAGGCGATACACCCGCTTTTCTATCCTTAATTCCCAATGGATTAAATAATGCCGAGCATCCCGACTGGGGCGGATGGGGAGGACGTTACGAACTTTATAAACCGGACTTCTCCAAAATGCAGGAAGGTGGTTCAATAGTTTCCATCGCACCTGAAACAAGAGAAATATGGACAAATACAGTTGACAGTTATACCCGGTACATTGCAAACGAATTCGGTAGATCAGTAAAACAAGACTCCATAACATTCACCGATTTTAAGGTAACCATTTGGCGCTGGAGAGATGATTTTCAAAATGATTTTGCTGCACGTATGGACTGGTGCATAAAATCTTATAAAGAAGCCAACCATCCGCCTGTACCTGTATTATCTCATCCCGAACAAATTACTGTTCATTCTGGTGAGAATTTTACAGTAGATGCCTTTCAGTCTTCCGATCCTGACGGCGATAGCTTTAGTTTTTTGTGGTTTAACTATCCTGAGGCGGGTAGTTATAAAAAATTAATAAGAGTAAATGGAGCCGAAAATGTGCATATGGCTCATTTTACTGCCCCGGAAGTTTATAAAGAAGAAACAGCACATTTTATATTAAAAGTAACAGACAAAGGTCTGCCCCAATTAACAAGGTATAAAAGAGTTATTGTGAATATAATACCAAAATAAAACAACAAACCGCTGAACGGCATAAAAACAGTTTTGTCCGCAATCACTGCAGCAGTTTGCAATAATCAAGATGGTATGACGTTCGCTAAACTGATTAAAAAAGCACTACTTTTAATCATTCTCAGTCAACCGGATTTAGAAATAGGAAAAATTTGGATTATTAATCAACGTTATAAATGTATGCGGTGGATTAAAATCTGCCGCGAATATTTATTATAAATATCGAGAGAATAACTGTATGAAAGAATATGATTATAAAGAGGATGCTCGTAATTATGATGAGCAGGTTAAAGAGTATAATAGTTATGCGCACGAGGCTTTGTTTGGAATGAGCTATGAGTTTGTTTCGCCCAGCAATAAATTACTTGATCTTGGAATTGGAACTGGTTTAGCATCCATAAATTTTTCAAAAGCAGGATTAAAAATCTATGGACTTGATATATCCGAAGAAATGTTAAACATATGCAGAACTAAATCATTCACCGAAGAATTAAAACTCCATAATATATCGGAAAAAAGTCTACCATATAATGATGATTATTTTAATCATATTATTTGCAGCGGCGTATTTCATTTTTTGGGCGATTTAGGGAATATATTTTCAGAAGTAACAAGAATAATAAAAAAAGGTGGAATATTTGCTTTTTCGATTGCACCTGACCCTTCTGGAGCAGAGTATACAAAACAGATGACATCCTGGAAAGTGCCGATATATAAACATTCACCAGATTATATTATGAAATTATTGAAAAAAAACAGAATGAGCCTCTTAAAAGAAATGAGGCTATTGATGAAAGGTGCAGATAAGTTAAATTATGATATATTGTTTTCTATAATGATAACTAAAAGTTTATAGGATTACCCGACTGAAGCGTCGGATAACGGGTACAATTTACTAAAACAATTATCTCGTTCTATACTGATAATAATTTTTAAAATATATTCCAATGCAGTTGTACGAGTAAATTGAAGAATATGTTTTTTATTCTGAGAAATTGTACAACAACCAAATATGTATAGGGAAAATCAGTTACGGCATATATAATTATTTGAATTTTCCTTCAACTTTAAATTCTTTTAATGGGCAGCGTCTTACTGCAGATAGAAATTCTACTTGTAAAATATTACGGTACTAGCACTTTTTGAAAAAATTATAATCTTAATAAAATTTTTTCTCTTTATGATCATAAACTCTATACTTCTTATTAATAAAACTGGGATAACATACTCCTTCTTAAAATTTATTATCAAGTAGGAGTTTCTGTTAAAATACTCCAATATAACGTCGGGTTTATTGTTAATGGATAAACAGAAAAAAGTTATAAGCAATTATAGAAACAATGAAATTCTAAGAAACGCATTCGATACATTTATTTCCGAAGTGTTTCCAGGCATAAGTTTTAAAGAATGGTACAAAAGAGGATTTTGGACTGGCAGTTATCAGCCATTTTCAATAATTAAATCCGGTAAAATAGTATCCAGCGCTTCCGCTGCGTTTATGGATATAATTATCAATCATAAAAAAAAATATAAGGCTATTCAGCTCGGTGCTGTTGGAACCCTCCCTGAATATCGCAATCAAGGTCTGTCGCGTCACATAATAGATTTAATTATAAAAAAATACAGAGATGAAGTCGATTTCTTCTTTCTGTACGCCAATAAAACGGTTCCGGAGTTTTATCCAAAATTCGGATTTAAGAAAGCTGAGGAGTATTCTTTCAGCATAGAATCGGCTATACCGACTGCAGAGTATTCTCCAAGAATTTTAAATCTCAGTGATGTCTGCGACTTTAAATTGATAAAGGATATGGTTGAAAATCGGCGGGTGTTGACAAAAATATTCGGCGCTGAAAATTATGGATTTATCACTATGTGGCATATATTAAACCTTTATCATGACAAACTTTTTTATCTTGAAGATGAAAATGCGGTAATCATAAAGCTGGAAAAGGAGAATACTATACATATTATAGATGTAATTTATAAAGAATCATTTGCGTTCGATTCTGCTCTTCCGAAAATTATATGTTCAGAAGCCATTAAATCGGTTAAGTATTATTTTCCTCCTGATCAGATAAATTACAGCTATGAAAATGTTGTTAAGGAAGATACATATCTGTTCATTCTGGGAAATGTCGCTTTGGATGAAAATTATTTCAGATTTCCGACTACCGCAATAACATAATTCCTTTAGTGATTGAAGAGAAATGTACCGTAAAGCAATGTTGAGCAAATCACCCGACAAAATCCATTTTAAACAGGAAATCTATTGGTGTGGTTCGGGTAAGAGTTATCATTAAAATTAAAAACATATTCATAAAAAATGAAGGTTAATAAAAACTATCGTCGGAAATGATCGGATCGGAACAAATTTGCGGATTCTGAATTCTGAA
Source organism: Melioribacteraceae bacterium (assembly GCA_016927595.1). Taxonomy (GTDB): domain Bacteria; phylum Bacteroidota; class Ignavibacteria; order Ignavibacteriales; family Melioribacteraceae; genus PGYT01. Next base: position 111,665 of record JAFGMI010000013.1, read on the forward strand.
ATTCTTATCTTGAATACATCACATTTGATTGCTCTATTGAACAGTAAAATTTAAATCATTCAATATAGAGGACTTTGCGTTATGATTAAATCGATTCATTTACTTTTTAACCGCTCAATATTTTCAATCTTTGTTTTAATTATTACAGGTTTAACATTGGTTAATGCACAATCCGAAAGGAAAGGATTGGTTATCGGTAAAGCCGGGTATTTTGAAATGCCGGGTCTTAATGTACTTGTTTATAATAATACTTTTCCCGAAGGGCATCAAGGCGGAGTTGAAATTATTCAGCATGGCAGCCGTGTCGCAACAAACGGTGAGCTGCGTTTAAGCCCTACTCCGGGTCAATGGCAGCCAATACCGAAACTGGGTGTTGGTTATGAAGCGCGTGGTGTCAGTCCGCAGGAGGTTGGTTTAAAGAGCCGGGCAGTAGATACGCTGAATAATGTGATCAGCATGCCGTGCAGCTATCCCGACAGCAGCAGGATGCGTCAGGGATTCAATCCTATCATTTATCCGGATATTCACTTTAAATACAATGTAAGTGTTAAAGCAGAAGGAGCATCATTTATGATTACGGTTGATCTTGATGAACCCTTACCAGAGGAATGGATTGGAAGGGTTGGTTATAATCTTGAGTTGTTTCCGGGTGATCTTTATGGTAAAACATATTTCATGGACGACAGTGCGGGAACATTTCCGCGTCAGGCAAACGGACCTGTATTCTTATCTGATGAGAACGAAGCCGAACAGGTTCCTCTCGCAGTTGGAAATGAATTGGTAATTGCACCGGAAAGCGATTTACACAGAATGGTTATTACAAGCAGTGTTACGCCTATGCAGCTGATAGACGGAAGCATGAAACACAATAACGGGTGGTTTACCATCAGGTCTTTAATACCTGCCGGTGCAACGAAAAATGCAATTCAATGGACTGTCTCGCCGAATGTTATTCCCGGCTGGGTTGATAAACCGGTTATTCATTTAAGCCAGGTCGGATATCATCCCGATCAACCCAAAATTGCTTTCATAGAACTAGACAAGTATGATAAAGACTTGCATAAAGCCTCTTTGCATAAATTGGAAAAGAACGGCAGTTATGTTTTAATAAAAGAGGGTATGCCCGAAATCTGGGGAATGTACATGCGTTATAAATATGCAGAATTTGATTTTAGCGGAGTTATTGACGAAGGGATGTATGTAATTAGGTACGGCGGTTTGGAATCGAATGTATTTAACATCGATAACGATGTTTACAAACGTCACGTATGGCAGCCCACGCTCGAATATTTTATTCCTATTCAGATGTGTCATATGAGAGTCAATCAAAAGTACAGGGTTTGGCACGGTGCATGTCATCTCGATGACGCTTTGATGGCTCCTTTAAATGTACGCCATTTTGATGGTTACAATAATGAAGCGGAGAATTCAACCTTGTCGCAGTTTAAACCGCTTGAACCGGTACCGGGATTGAACGTAGGCGGCTGGCACGATGCAGGCGATTATGATTTAAGAATCGAATCACAGGCGCAGACAGTTCTTGCGCTTGCTTATACTTTTGAAGAGTTCGGAATAGTATATGACCAGACTTTTATCGACCAGGAAAACAGGCATGTTGAACTGTTCCAGCCGGATGGTAAAGCAGATATTTTACAACAGGTTGAGCATGGTGTGCTTGCAATTCTATCCGGCTACCGCGCTATGGGTCAGCTTTACAGGGGTATTATCGTTCCAACGCTCCGACAATATGTACACCTTGGCGACGCAGCAACACAGACAGACAATAAAGTTTTCGACAACGAGCAACAAAGAGAAAAAGCCGCCGGTATTGATGAACTATGGTATAAAAAAGTTGCTAACCGTTTCTCGAACATTTTCGATCCTGAACTAAATGCAGATCAGATAGAACTTGTAGCCCCGGAACTGGATGATCGCCTGGTGTTCATGGAAACAAATCCCGGCAGGCAATTAACTGGAGCAGCAGCTCTTGCAGTTGCGTCACGGGTATTAAAGGATTACGATACCGATCTTGCAAAGGAATGCATTGAAACTGCTGAAGCTTTATGGCACAAGAATAAAGACGGGGAAGGGAGGTTTGTTGAATCGCAGAAAATACAGGTCCTTGCCGAACTGATAAGAAGTACAGGAAAAGATGAATATAAAAATGCATTATGTGAATTCGCTCCTCATGTTAAAAGAACATTCGGGCGTATAGGCTGGACACTCGGAGGAGTGCTCAATCAAATTAACTGTAATGAATTCAGAGATTCGGTTAATGCCGCTGCAGCTGCTTTCAAACCGTTTGTTGAACAGATGCAAAAAGACTCACCATTCGGTTCTACACTTGCTCATACAGAATATATTGCATACAGGCAGTATTGGCTTCATAAATACTGGCCCGATCTTTATCCGGCAGAGTATTTATTCAATATCGTTAACTATCTTTTAGGCTGCCGTCCCGGCAGCACAACGAACAGCCTGGTATCGGGAGTGGGAGTTAATTCACCCGTCGTTGCTTATGGAACCAATAGAGCAGACTGGAGTTATATACCCGGCGGTACTTTCTGGAATGCCGTGAACCTCGTAAGTCCTGATTTTGCTGAGGATAAAGTCTGGCCGTACTTATGGCAGGAAAGGGAATATATAATAACCGCGCCGTGTTATTATATGTTTTCCGTTATTGCTGTTGACAGAATTCTTGAAACTAGTAAATAAATTTTGCGGGGATTTTAAAAGCCGTTCAGAAAATGAACGGCTTGTTTAATCCGTTTAAATTCAATACGGGAAGTATTATTCTGTTTTTTTTTACCATCATCCTCCATGTTTTTTATTTGCTGAATAAAGTGAATCCCTATAGCAAATCATCTTAATTAAGATGGTGTGAAACGATAAATAACTTGCGTTTAATTTTAATAAATAACCGCCTTACTGTTCTTGTAATAACAGAACCCGAAATAAGAATAGACAACATAAAGTTTGATGAAATAGATTTTACAGCATATAGTTCTCCAGAATTTTTTCGAAACTATAACCTGTTAAATACGGTATTGAAAAGAACTGTTTCTGTAATAACCGATTCAAGCACTTCATATAAGTGTTTAATGTAATGACGAAATATCGGTATGAATAAGGAGGTGAGTATGGTAAAAGATATTAAAAATCATAAAACACTAAAAGGCGATAATAAAATTGGTCTTTTCCTTCCGATAGGTTTATCAGTCGGTACAGGTTTAGGGACTGCTTTGGGGATAATGTTCAACAATATAGGATTGGGAATCGGATTAGGAGCGGGACTTGGAATAACACTAAGTGTTGTTATCGGAGCTTTACTTGAAAATGTTGAAAAAAAATGATAATTAATGATTCATTTGTTCATAGTCCTTATAAGATAAATGAGCATAGCAAAATTATTAGGCGCTGTTTTTCATGCAGCATTGTTTATCAGCGCCTGTGACGATAGCTTGGATCCGGTTCCATCAAAATATTCTGGTGAAACAACCATAAATACTCTAATCCGCGAGGGAGAGTATTCCGGGTTTTCGTTTGCCAGCCGCGGGATAGTCTCATTTCCGAATCCTTACAATATAATTCCTGATATAATTGTATTGGTCCAAAGCGATTCCGATGGAAATATAAGTGGTGTCTTTTTCAGTTCGCCGGAACCTGGTAAAGCCGGATTTAATTTTATAAAGCAGACAGAAGATCCCGATTCAGCACAAACAGTATTTGATAATTTATCAGAAGTCCCCGGATCAAATTATCTGGACCTCGCAATACCTGTTATGAAATATCAAATATGGGCGATAAAAACAGTTGATGATAAATACGGGAAAATTTTAGTAGTGCATACCGATGCATATCTGGATAATTCAGATCCAAGTGCTCCCAATTATTACGGCGAGGCACGTTTCAAATGGATTTATCAGACAGACGGAAGCAGATCATTTTAAAACCGAAAAGTAATGCTGTATATTATTTTAATGTGCGGCTAAGAGAAGACGATAAGTTGTAATATTTTACTGTTTCTTTATGAGTCTTGTTTATTTATTTTATTAATAAATTTTCTGACGCTGAAATTACAAATGTATTCCCGATTATAAGTAATGCGGAACGACAATGATTAAATATATAATCATATTCTGTTTACCGTTACTGCTTTTCTCCCAGGATAAATTCAAATTGCTTCGCTACGATATGGTAGATGATCAGATTGTAAGCAGAGGCATCAGGGATGAAAAAGTGCTCGACGCGTTTCGGGAAGTAAAACGGCATGAGTTCGTTTTCCAGAGTTATATTGATTTTGCATATCAGGACAGACCGTTACCAATTGGTTACGGACAGACAATTTCCCAGCCTTATATTGTAGCTTATATGACACAGATAATTGAGCCTGATTCTGACGATAGGATTCTTGAAATCGGAACTGGTTCTGGTTACCAGGCGGCAATACTATCGAAAATTGTTAAAGAAGTCTATTCAATAGAAATAATAAGTGAATTAAGTGCGTCGGCTGAAAGCAAGCTTAACAACGCAGATTTTAGTAATGTACAGTTAAAAACTGCAGACGGTTATTATGGATGGGAAGAGTACGCCCCGTTTGATGCTATTGTTGTGACCGCTGCTGCCGAATATATTCCGCCTCCATTAATTGAGCAGTTGAAAGACGGTGGAAAGATGATTATACCTGTCGGTTCGCCTTACCTGATTCAGCAATTGATGCTGATTGAAAAGATAAATGGGGAAATAAAAACAAAAAGTCTAATGCCTGTGCGATTCGTACCCTTCACCAGAAAGAATTAGTTTTTCTCGCAACGATGAATTATAATCTATACGGATTGTAGTTCAAAGGGTGCCGATTATGTCAAAAAAAATTCATGTGTCACTCAGCCTCGTATCTGCAGCGCTTATTTCTTTTCAGATTGTCCTAATGCAGATACTCTCAATAACACAGTGGCACCATTTTGCATTCATGATTATCTCCCTGGCACTTCTTGGTTTCGGCTCAGCCGGTACTTTTATTTCACTTTACAGAGATTGGTTGATTGAGAGAAAGGAAACAATAATCCCAGCATCAATAATTATTTCTGGAATTTTCACCGTAATTTCGATCCCATTATCACAGCTTAATATATTCAGGTTCGATACACTCCTTATTTTCACCGATAACAGCCATCTGATTAAATTAATGTTCACCTATTTTCTATTGCTTCTCCCGTTTTTTACAGGAGCGGTTTCAATCGGGCTTATATTTGTTTCGTACTCGGGAGAAATCAGCAGGCTTTATTTTTCAAATATGCTGGGATCGGGACTGGGAGGAATTTTTGCAATATTACTACTTACCATATTTAAGCCTCAATCAGCTCCTGTAGTATTATCAGTATTATACTTGTTTGCCGGGATTGTTTATCAGAAGAGTAGTAATAAGAAGATAATAACTATTCTGGAGTTTAGTCTGCTGATTATAATTATTACAGGGTGGCTTGTAGAATTCGATTTTAAAATTTCTCAGTACAAGGATTTAAGTAAAACGCTCAACCTGCCGGATGCGGAAATTATAGCTGAAAAGAATAGTCCGTACGGATTCATTCAGGTGGCTGAATCCGACGCATTACGGTATGCTCCGGGATTAAGTTTAAATTTCCGTGGTAATGTTCCTGTACATAAAGCAGTATTTAATAATGGGGACTGGGTCGGAGCGGTTATTTCCTGCGATTTTTCTGATACAAATTCTGTCTTTGATTTTACTACAGAGGCATTAGTCTATAAATTAATCAAACCCGAAAATGTACTGGTACTAAATGCCGGCACCGGGGAGAATGTTATACACGCAAGTAAATATAATCCGGATAATATCACCGCGGTGGAGCCGAATAGAGCATTAAACTATTTAATGAAATACCGGTTGGCTGATGATAACGATTCGGTTTATTACTCGGATAAAATTGATTTGGTAGAACTTTCTCCACGAACATTTTTACAGAAGCAACTCGGTAATTACGATATAATTAAACTTCCTATGCTCGGTACATTCGGAGGTTCAGCCGGTCTCCAGGCAATTAATGAACAATACCTGCTAACGTCGGATTCTTTTGAGCTAATGTTCGATCGGCTGACGGACAGGGGATTCATAAGTATTACGAGCTGGCTCGATTACCCGTTTAGAAATCCGCTCCGCTTACTCTCTACAATCATTAAAGGATTGCAGATGAAAGGTATCGGTGAACCGCAAAGTCACATTATATCAGTCAAAAGCTGGAGTACGATTTCTTTCCTAGTTAAAAAAAATAGAATTAGATATACAGATATTGCGGCTGTAAGGGAATTTTGCGCTAAAATGAGTTTTGATCCTGTAATTCTGCCCGGTATCAGACCTGAAGAACGAATACGGTATAATCGAATTCAGGATAACGGGTTGTTTAATTTCATCGACAGTTTGTTGTCAGATAATCGTCAGGAATTAATTAATAATTATGCGTTCAGAATAAATGCCCCTTCCGACGACCAACCGTTCTTCTCTCAATTTCTTAAATGGAATAACCTATCAGAGATAGGGGAATATTTCGGATCAAATTCGGTGCCTTTTTTTGAATTGGGTTATCTTATTGTAATTTTAACTTTTACTCAGATTTTGATTATTTCCTTATTGCTCATAATTCTTCCGCTATTTAGACTGGGATTGACGGGGGAAAAGAAATTGCAGACGTTTATATATTTCACCGGGCTGGGTGTCGGATACATGTTTGTCGAAATAGTATTGATCCAGAAATTCATACTCTATTTCGGCAATCCTGTTTACGCAGCTTCTGCGGTTATCAGTTTTATGCTGATTTGTTCGGGCATAGGCAGTTACTTTTCTCGGAGTGTACCTGTTAATAGAATAGGACTCAGAATAGTTTTGGCAGCAATAATATTATTAATTCTGATTTATGCTTTAATGCTGGACTTGTTATTAAAAAGCACTATCCACTTTGAAGAAATCTGGAAAATTATTTTGTCCTTTCTAATCATCGGAATACCTGCTTTCCTGATGGGATTTCCTTTTCCGCTGGGGATTCAAAAACTTGACCGGTCATACAGGGAGCAAATTCCCTGGGCATGGGGAATCAACAGCTGTTTCTCGGTTATAAGCACCGCTTTGGCAACGTTATTATCGGTAGAACTGGGATTTACAGCGGTTCTTTTATTGTCTATGCTTGCATACGGCATGACGGCTGGAGTCACATTATTTTACAGGGAAATTAAATTGTAACACGACTATAAGTATTATTTACTCATCAGATAATGTAATAATTAAAAGTCCGGTTATTTTACCGTTTCTTCGCAATTCTCATTTCCATATTTTTAATTCATGTAAAAATAATATTAGGAGAATAAAATGGCTGATACGAAGACTAACAAAGAGCATAATATTGATGATTCGAAGTATGCGATGGAAACGCGCATAATTTACGGGAAAGATGTCTCGGATAAATGGGATTATTCACACCATGTAACAGCTCCTATTTCATCATCAACAACATTCCGGCTTGATTCTGTGGAAAGGGGCGCACAAGGATTTAAGCAGTTTGCCCATTCCTCCGAGTCTGAGGGCGAAGCCCCTATTTTTATTTATGACCGGCTTGGCGAGCCCAATAAAGATATGCTGGAAGAAAACCTGGCTTATGTTGAAAAAGGTGATATGGCGGTTACATTTTCCAGCGGAATGGGAGCTATCTCCGCAGCACTAGGTATATTCCTTGGTGCCGGGGATGAGATTATTACGCACAATACATTGTACGGCTGCACGATTTCGCTCTTCAACAACTGGTATCCTAAATATAACATTAGGGTAAATCCTGTTGATCTTACTTCCATAGAGAATATTTATCCGGTATTGAATGACAGAACAAAAGTTATCTATTTTGAAACTCCCGCTAATCCTAATCTGGATATAATAGATATTGCCGGATTAAGAAAAGCATTAGATGATCTGAATAAGAAAAGGACTGAAGCCAATCAGATTCAGATAATAATCGACAATACATTCGCTACACCTTTCTGCCAGCGACCAATCGAACTGGGCGCCGATTTCGTGGTTCACTCACTTACAAAAGGAATAGGCGGTTTTGGTACAGATATTGGCGGTGTAGTCATCGGAAAGAATAAATACAGAGATCTGCTTCTTCTTTATCGTAAAGATTTCGGGGCTGTTCTCAACACGAAAAGCGCCTGGTCGATTTTGACTTATGGTCTGCCTTCGCTTGCGCTCAGAGAAAAACAGCAGATAAAAAGTGCGATGAGTATCGCAGAATTTTTAGAAAATCATCCGAAAATATCTTATGTAAATTATCCCGGTTTAAAATCTTATAAGTATCACGAGCTGGCAAGAAAACAAATGATAGATTTCAACGGTGACTTTGCTCCGGGAAGTATGATATATTTTTCCCTGAAGGGAGGAACACCTTCGGAGTGTAAAGAGAACGGTCGCAGGTTTATGGATTATGTTGCAGATCATGCCTATACAATGACTCTTGCAGTTTCACTGGGGCATACCAGAACGCTTATAGAACATCCGGCATCAATGACGCATTCGGTAGTTCCGCCCGAAAAACTGGAAGAAAGGGGAATAGATCCAGGCGGTGTGAGACTCGCTATTGGACTTGAAAGAACGGAAGATTTGCTGATGGATCTGGATGAAGCTTTAAAAGCAATCTGATTAATTCATAATTTTATTTTTAATAAATTTATACCCGGTCTTAAATAACAATTCATTGACCGGGTTTTTTATGAATTATTTTGCAGAAAATGATAATAATCAGAAGTTCATTACTGAATAAATTTGAAAATGTGATTTTCGGATTCAGTACGAAGATAGGTTTGAAAAGAAACGAGCCGTTTTTTTTCAATACTTCACATTCTGTCGGCGATAATAATGAACTTGTTGAAGAAAACAGGCAAGCGCTTGCTTCTCAATTAGGTCTGGATAGCTATTTAATTAAATCACAGAAGCAGATTCATTCGGATATTATAAGAATAGCAGATGAAAGGAGTTCTTTGGAAGAAAGCGATGCATTAATAACAAACAGACATGGCACTGCGCTTGCTGTTTCATCTGCAGACTGTGCGTCAGTCTTCCTCTATGATCCCGTTAAAAAAGTAATAGCTGCAATACATTCGGGATGGAGGGGTACTCAGAAAAATATAGCCGGTAAAACTATTAAAGCTGTAATTAAAAATTTTAATTCTACTCCGGATGATTTATATGCATATATTTCACCTTCCGTTTCCCGTAACAATTATGAAGTAGGCAGTGAAGTCGCCTCACTGTTTCAGTCCAGATATATTTTTAATAATAACGGAAAATACTATCTGGATGTCTCTTCGGCAGTTTATGATCAGCTGACAGAAACAGGATTGAGAACCGGAAATATTCAGAGATCATTATTGTGCAGCTATGAACTTAAAAACCTGTTTCACTCTTACAGAAGGGACGGAAAACGATCTGGCAGAGCATGGGGAATTATAGCGATGAAGGAAAGTGATTGAACAAAGAATCATTAAATATCGTTCTTGGTTACGTATTGATATGTCTGCTCTGGGGTTCAACCTGGCTTGCAATCCGTGTCGGTGTTGCGGATCTTAACCCCATCTTTGCAGCCGGATTAAGGTTTTTATTAGCTTCTTTCTTTTTTTTCTTGTTAATGAAAATAAGGCGCATAAAACTTCAGACAGATTCCTTTGCGATGAAATTTTACATGTTCATGGGATTCTTTTCTTTCGTAATTCCGTTCGGATTGGTTTACTGGGCAGAGCAGTATATCCCTTCTGGCTTGACTTCAGTTATCTTCGCAGTATTCCCTTTCGTTGTAATAATTTTTTCTTATCTGATGATTCCCGACGAAACAATCGGTGTATTTAAAATTGCCGGAACACTTCTGGGTTTTGCCGGCATCTACATAATTTTTTCGAGTGAAATATCAATGGATATATCGGAAGATATATGGGCTATGAGCGCAATTCTTTTAAGTGCAGCTATCCAGGCTTATGTTGTAGTTGTCGTCAAGAAAAAGGGAAGCGGACTTCATCCGCTGTCTATGAATCTTATACCGGTTCTGATAGCAGGAGTGTCCATGGTAATACTGGCGCTCTTATTTGAGGATACGAGCAGGATCCAATTCACTTATGAAGCTGTCGCTTCAGTGGTTTACCTGGGATTCTTCGGAACGGTGCTGACATTCACAACATATTACTGGCTGATAAAAAAAATAAATGTCGTGATTGTTTCGCTGTCAGCATTTATTACGCCGATAATTGCCATATTATTAGGATGGATTATTCTGGATGAAAAATTCAGCGGGAACGATTTACTGGGAGCCGCTCTTGTTCTTTTTGGGATACTCGTTGCCAATACGAGGGGGCTTGCTAAATATTATAAATCGAAACAGGTGATGTCATGAAAAATATTATTCGCATAAAAAATGCAACCTTCTATGCTTATCACGGCGCATTGCAGGAAGAACAGATAATTGGCGGCAAATTTGAAGTGGATCTTGAAATAACTACAGATTTCAGCAGTGCGGCGAGTTCCGACAATTTAAAAGAAACACTTAACTACGATGAGGTCTACAAGTTTGTAGGAATAATTGTGCATGCAAAAAAGTATTATCTGATCGAAGCACTGGCGGTGAATATAGCCGATAAACTGATCGAAAAATTTGCATCGATCCAAAATATAGTTGTAAAAGTAAGAAAGCGAAGCGTGCCGATTGGCGGTGTTATCGATTTTGTTGAGGCGGAAGTTGATAAAGCAAGAGACTAAAACTGCATACATCGGTCTTGGTTCAAATGTCGGTAATAAAATAAACCATCTTAAACGAACAGTCGAAATTATTAATACAGAAAACAACATCGTTGTAAAAAAAATATCATCAGTTTACATCACCAGTCCGTATGGATTGATGGATCAGGATAATTTTTTGAATTGTGCTGTTGAGATTGAATCTTCTTATACTCCGCTTGAGCTGATGACTTTTCTGAAAAAAACCGAATCTGCCGTAGGTAGACAAATACGTGAAAAATGGGGACCGCGTGAGATAGATATTGATTTGCTTCTTTATTCTGATTATATAATAAATACCGGCGGATTAACAATACCGCATCCCGAAATATTAAAAAGAGATTTTGTGATTGTTCCGCTTCTCGAATTAAAAGAAGACCTTGTACACCCAATTAATAAAAATTTATTAAAAGAATATTTAGATCAAAGCTTGGAAAATCATATTTTAGAAAAGTTGAATATTATACTTTTATAACTGCGGAGAATTTTAAGTTGGGCGAAATAAGCTATATCGCTATCGAGGGTGTTATTGGTGCGGGTAAAACAACGCTGGCTAATATGCTGTCGAAAAAACTTAGTGCCAATCTGGTACTGGAAGAATTTGAAACTAATCCATTTCTTGAAAAATTCTACGATGACAGAAACAGGTATGCATTTCAGACACAAATGTTTTTTCTTATTAACAGGTTTAAACAGCAGCAAAGGCTGAACCAGGAGGAACTATTCTCCGAGTTTATTGTTTCAGATTATATTTTTGAGAAGGATCAGATATTCGCTTACCTGAACCTTTCACCCGAGGAACTTAAATTATACGAAAATATTTTTCCGCTTCTGCAGCGGGACCTGCGTAAACCCGATCTTATCATTTTTCTTCAGTCAAGCGTCGATAGACTCATCACCAATATTCGTAAACGAAGCAGAAAGATAGAGCGTAATCTTACCAGGTCGTACATACGAGATTTAAGTGAAGCTTACAACAATTTCTTTTTCAAATACAATGAATCACCTCTTCTTATAGTAAATACCACAGACATTGATTTTGTGAACAGACAGGAAGATTTCAGCGAGTTATATTCTCAGATATTCAGAAAAGACAGGGGGTTTATAGAGTACTTTAACCCCGGGATAGGAAAGCAATGAGTTTGTTTCGAATAGTTTTATTTGCAATTGTATTCTACTTTATCTTTAAAAGTATAAAAATAATTATGAGACTTTTCAGCGAAAAAAGTGAAGAGAAAGAAACATTTGTAAATACAAATTATAAAAGAAACCAGCGATCGAAGATTGATAAAAAAGATGTTATAGAAGCAGACTTCGAGGAACTGGGCGAAAAAGAAAAAGAAAAGTAATTCTGATTACATTTTAAATGGTTTTAGAAAATTTAGCCGCAATAGATATAGGCACCAATTCGTTTCACCTTATCGTAGTAAAACCAACTCCCGACGGTGGTTTTGAAATAATCGACAGGGAACGGGAAGTAATCCGCCTTAATGAAGGGAACAAGGATGATATAAAATTACTCAATGATTCAGCGGTCGAACGGGCACTGAATACGCTTAGTACTTTCAAAGGTATTGCAGATTCACACAACGCTGAAATTCGAGCCGTAGCCACAAGTGCCGTAAGAGAAGCCCGCAATAAAGATGAATTCATCAAGAGAGTGCATGATGAAACCGGAATTTCTATAGAAGTAGTAAGCGGTTTCGAAGAGGCGCGTTTAATCTATCTCGGAATATTGAAAGCAGTACCGTTTTTTGATAAGAGAATTCTCTGCATCGATATCGGTGGCGGCAGTACAGAGTTTCTGGTTGGTGAAAAAAGCGATATAATTTATTCGAACAGTCTTAAACTCGGCGCGGTAAGACTGACACAGAAATTTTTCCCGGATGGTAAAACAAATAAAAAAAGCATAGAAGAATGCTCTGCCTGGGTTAAGGGAGAAATTTTTCCGGTAATAAAAAGTATTAAACATTTGGGCTTCGGGTATATTGTAGGTTCCTCGGGTACCATTCAGTCATTCGGTTCGATTTATTCGGCGATGAATAATAACGGATCGAACGAAATGAAAATACTTAACAATCTTGAAATTCCGTATGATGATATCTATGAGATTTATTCTCTCATAATTTCAAAATCCAAGCCGGCTGAAAGAAAAAAAATTCCGGGTCTTGAGCAGAAAAGAGCTGATATTATAGTATCAGGAGCGATAATACTGCAATCGATCCTGGAATCGCTTAATGCCGGCAGTATTACTCTTTCCGGTTTCGCACTCCGCGAAGGAATAATAATCGATACTTTAAAAAGGAAATCCGGCAGCAGCTATAATGAGTATCTTTACGATATCAGGATGAGAAGCGTTATGCATCTTGCCGAATCATCGGATTACGACACTAAACATTGCATGAGAATTGCAAATCTTGCCGTTGATGTATTTGATCAGCTCAAAGATGTTCACAAACTCGGAGTTGAATACAGGGAATTTCTTTATTCAGCCGCGCTGTTGCATGACATCGGTTATCATATCTCGCATAATCAGCACCATAAGCATAGTTATTATATTATAAGAAACAGTAATATTACAGGGTTTACTGACCTGGAAATTTCTCTGATTGCTAATGTTGCAAGATATCACAGAAAAAGTCATCCGAAAAAAAGTCATTCCGAGTTCTCGGTTTTACCTGCGAAATATCAGCAGGTTGTTTTGAAACTGGCAGCAATTCTAAGAATTGTTGATGCGCTTGACCGCACGCATTCAGGCAATGTCGGGTCGCTGCGATGTATAATTGACCGTGACAGAGTAAACATACAAATTGACTCTGAAAACAGACCTGTCGATATTGAATTATGGAGTCTCGAAAGACGAAAAGGTTTATTTGAGGAGGTATTCGGTAAAAAAATCGAAGTGACAATAATTTAATTATACTTACAAGGTCAATTCACCTGATTTCATTTTCGACGTATTTTTGGCTTGTTGATGCAGTTTCAATATATTTGAATTTTATTTTCCAAAAACTAATCTAATGGGTATATGAGACCAAAAATTTATATCAAAGACCTGTCTGACCATATTGGTGAGCAGGTCAATCTGAAAGGCTGGCTTTATAATAAAAGATCCAGCGGTAAAGTGAAATTTCTGATTTTAAGGGATGGAACCGGTTATCTTCAGTGTATTGTGTTTAAAGGAAATGTGAGTGAAGAAGTTTTTGAAACTGCTGACAGGCTTTCACAGGAATCTTCATTCGAAATTACAGGTACCGTTAAAGCCGAAGCAAGAGCTGTAGGCGGAGTTGAACTTGACGCGACCGATGTAAAACTGATATCGGATTCAGTCGATTATCCTATCACACCCAAAGAGCATGGTATTGAGTTTCTTATTGATAAGCGTCACTTGTGGCTCCGGTCGAAAAGACAGGCTGCAATAATGAAGGTGCGACACCGTGTTGTCAAGGCGATAAGAGACTTTTTTGACGAAAGAGGATTTACCCTGTTCGATCCGCCAGTTATAACGCCGAATGCCTGTGAAGGTACTTCAACTCTGTTCGAATTCGATTACTTCGATCTCGGCAAAGCCTACTTAACCCAATCCGGTCAGCTGTATGCAGAAGCCGGCGCGCTTGCTCTTGGAAAAGTTTATACATTCGGTCCGACTTTCCGGGCTGAGAAATCAAAGACACGAAGACATCTTACCGAGTTCTGGATGGTGGAACCTGAAATGGCATTCTATGACCTCGACGACGATATGGATCTTGCCGAGGAATTCCTGGAATATATAGTGCAGACCGTTCTGAGAGAATGCAAAGATGAACTGGAAATTCTTGAAAGGGATACCTCCAAACTCAAAAGTGTGAAGCGTCCTTTCCCGAGGATAAGCTATGATGAAGCGGTTGAGATTCTGAAGAAAAACGGAACAGATTTCGAGTGGGGAAATGATTTAGGCGGCGGCGACGAAACAATTATTTCGAGCCAGTTTGACAGACCCGTTATGGTTCACCGGTATCCTGCCGAAGTAAAAGCATTTTATATGAAACGTGATCCGCTCAATTCCAGGGTGGCGCTTGCCGTTGATGTGCTCGCGCCTGAAGGATACGGCGAAATTATAGGCGGAAGTCAACGTGAAGATGATCTGGATCTGCTCATTTCCAGGATTAAAGAACACAATCTTCCTCAGGAATTTTTCGAGTGGTATCTTGATCTTAGAAGGTTCGGTTCTGTACCGCATTCAGGATTTGGTCTTGGTCTTGAACGAACCGTTTCATGGATATGCGGAATAGAACATCTGCGCGAGTCAATACCGTTTCCAAGGATGATTTACAGAAATACACCTTGAAATTTTATTAGGAATCTTTAATGATAAATAAATTTACCCGGATAAAATTAGTGCTGTTGCTGCTTCTGCCGTTAGATATTATTTCGGCTTTCAGCAATTCCGGTGAATTACAATCTGTTCAGCATGCTTTGGAGGAATCACATAATCTGCCTTCAGCTATAATGGTGTTGCCGTTTGTTCTTCTTCTGATTGCAATAGCCACTGGACCTATTTTCTATCATCATTTCTGGGAGAAAAATTATCCAAAAATATCTATGGCTCTGGGTTCACTAACGGTTATTTATTACCTGGTGATTCTGGAAGATACGCACAGCCTGCTTCATACATTTGCCGAGTACCTGTCGTTTATAGCTCTTCTTGCTTCCTTGTTTATAGCTTCCGGAGGTATTCTGATTAAAGTTGACAGGAAAGCTACACCTGCGCTTAACTCATTTATATTATTATTCGGTGCCGTAATTGCGAATATTATAGGGACTACGGGAGCTTCAATGCTTTTAATCCGCCCGTTCATGAAAATCAATAAAGACAATATTAAACCGTATCATATTATTTTTTTTATTTTTATTGTAAGTAATATAGGAGGCGCTCTCACACCAATAGGAGATCCGCCTTTATTTCTTGGGTTTCTGAGAGGCATAGATTTTTTCTGGTTTGTTGAAAATGTATGGTACATTTGGCTGCCAACAGTACTTATTGTTATTACGATTTTCTACCTGGTTGATTCGAGAAATCCAGGCATCGATAATGAAAATCAGTACTCCGGTAAAATAGAATTCTCGGGTCTGAAAAATATAGGCTACCTTCTGATAATATTGATTTCTGTTTTTATTGATCCCGGTGTAATGGACTGGGTGCCGAGTCTGGCTCCTCTGCCATTCGGCATTCGTGAAATAATAATGTTCTCGGTCTGTTATTTTGCATATAAAAGTGCGGATAGAAGAATTCTTGAAGCCAACGAATTCGATTTTGAACCGATAAAGGAAGTTGCTTATTTATTTGTCGGTATATTTGCAACAATGATACCCGCATTGCAGCTGATTGCTTACGAAGCCAATGTACTGGGCGATGAAATCGGTGTCGGCGATTTTTACTGGGCTACAGGAATTTTATCGGGATTTTTGGATAATGCACCAACATATTTAAACTTTCTTAGTGCAGAGTTAGGCAAATTCGGCTTAGATATTAATATGAAACTGCAGGTACATCAGTTCCAGATGGAACATGTTATTTATCTTCAGGCGATATCGGTTGCAGCTGTATTTTTCGGAGCTATGACTTATATTGGCAACGGACCTAATTTTATGGTTAAAGCTATTAGTGAAAGAGCCGGGGTGAAAATGCCCACTTTTTTCGCATATATGGTTAAATATTCAATCCCAATATTAATTCCTATTTTCATTGTCGTATGGTTGGTGTTTTTTAACGGACATGCATAGGAGCATATAATGAAAAGCCTAAGGGAAGTACTTGATAATAAACTTACTGGTCTTCATTACGGAAACAGAATCCTTCTGCCGTTCGGAGCGCATGTACTTAAAGCGGTTGTTGAAAATGATATTGTCATGGACTTCAGCAACGCTAAAAAAGGAGCCGCCTATAATATTACCAGGGATTTTACAGAATTATATTTCTATGACTACAGGGATTTATCTGAAGTGGTGACCGAGTACGAAACTATTAAATTAGTTTGTGTCGAAAACGGCAAAGATGTTTTCACTTTATCAAACCATGTTAAAATCGCCCTGTATCTTAAAGAAAAACATATACTGGAAATAGAAGAACTTAACGACGATATTTTGTTTCTTGAATAGAAGAGGTAGTTATGATACCGCTATTTAGCCCTTCGCAGATAAGAGAAGCCGATAACTACGCGATAAAGAAACTCGGCATTCCCGGAATTGCTTTAATGGAAAACGCATCCAGAAGTCTGATAGAAGCTATCGAACGGAATATTAATGAATTAAATCATTATCTCCCTATAGGTATAATATGCGGTAAGGGAAACAATGGTGGAGACGGTTATGCACTGGCCAGACAGTTGATGATAAGAGGTTATCCGGTTAAACTTATTTCTTTGGCGCACGAATCCGAATTATCCGGCGATGCTTTGGTGAATTACCGTATATTTAAAAAGCTTATCATTAGTTATAAAAACTCGGATCATATTCAATTTAACTCTGTGCGGGATATAAATAAGCTAAAAGACTGCCAGTTGATTATCGACGCACTTCTTGGAACAGGCACCAGGGGAGATCTTAAAGAACCGTATTCATCCATTATTGAAAAATTAAACGAGATTATCGCTTATAAAGTTGCTGTGGATATTCCCAGCGGTTTGCAGCCGGACACTTCTGTCGGTAACATTATTTTTGATGCCGATCTTACTGTTACGATGGCTGAACTTAAAACAGGATTATTTTATGGTAAAGGTTATTTGTACGCCGGTAAGGTGATAAAAGGAACCATAGGAATCGGGAGTGAATATTTCGATCGTCTTAAAGTAGAGGCATACCTTACCGAACCGGAAGATTGCTTCAGCGGATTGCCGATGCGGAAGAAAGATGCCAATAAGTATTCGGCAGGAAAAGTGCTGATAATTGCAGGTTCGGGAATGTTGCCGGGTGCTGCAGCTCTTGCTGCAAACGCTGCTCTGAATTCGGGCGCCGGTGCTGTTGTATTGGCTTTCCCGTATATTTCCAAACAGATTATTCACCAGAAAATATGTGAAGCAACAGTAATAACTTATAATGACGGCAGCAAAGAATATTTGACACCCGAAGCAGTTGATCAGATAGCGCCAAATATTAAATGGGCGGATTCAATAGTAGTCGGACCGGGATTGGGAAGAAAGTCCGAGACTGTATCAGCATTGCATAAACTCTTTGAAAAATATTCCAATAAAAAATTTATAATTGATGCCGATGCGGTTTTTGCTTTGTCGGAAGGATTTTATAAAAAAATTAGTTTAATGAATTCTGTATTTACTCCTCATCATGGCGAATTTGCAAATTTAATGGGTATAAGTATAGAAGAATTACACCAAAATTTGTTGTCATTAGGCAGAAAATTTTCACGAAGCAGTAATTCAATCCTTGTTTTAAAAGGAGCCCCGACAATTATATTCCATCCTGACGGTGAAATAATTATTAATTCATCCGGAAACGAAGCTCTGGCTAAATTCGGATCCGGCGATGTTCTGGCTGGAATCATCGGGTCTTTTATTGCATGCAATAAGGAGGTAGAGTTATCAGCAATCTCTGCTGTTTATTTACATGGTTTAATTGCCGACCTGCTTGTTGAATCGAAATCGGAGTTATCTGTCAGTGCTACTGATTTAATTAACAATATTTCGGATACCATAAAATTTGTTGAAAAATCAATCGTTTAAAGGTCTGTTTCTTCAGAAACGACAAGTATATAAATGGATTTTAATAACATACTGGATAGTCTTGTTCGTTCTGACTTCTATTCCATCCAAAGGACTGCCGGCATTCGGAGTATCAGATAAATTTGAACATGCACTGGCTTATTTTGTACTTACAGTTTTATTTGCGTGGTACATCCTGGTAAAAAACAACTTTTCTTGGAATATCAAGAGCAAATCTCTATTTGTTATAGTAGTAATAAGTTTATACTCGTTTTTTGATGAAATTCACCAGATTTTGATTCCCGGGAGATATTTCGACTGGCTGGATCTTTTAGCCAATAAAATCGGAATCCTTGCCGGATTTTTATTTTCAAGATTTATTTACAAAATGGCTGCGGATAATTTTAAGAATGATGGAACTGCCGTATGAACACATTGTAAAAAAGATGAATTCATCAATTGACAAAGGGGTAATCATTTTTTAAGTTTCACAAGCTATTTTGAGCATGTGGAACAAGGAGGATTAAAGTGGCATTAAAAAAGAACCCAAAAGTCGACCTTAAAAGGAAATATACGAGGATCTTCGAAGTAGCATTAGTTATTTCACTGCTTATTATTATCGGGGCATTTAAGTTTTTCCCTGAATTTGATGCAGAAGATGTAAAATTCGAAGCACCTCAGGAATTGGTTGAAGTCGAAGATGTTGAGGCTACCAAACAGGAAGCTGCACCTCCGCCTCCGCCGAAGCCGCCGATCCCGATCGAAGCTCCTACAGATGACGTGCTCGAAGATATTGAAATTGCCGAAACAGAACTCGACGTGGATGCAGTAGTTGAAGCTCCGCCACCTCCGCCGGTTGATGAGGAAGAAGACGAAGCCGAACCGGTATTTTTCGTTGCGGTGGAAGAGATGCCGGAACCGATTGGAGGTATCGAAGGTATTCAGAAGAAAATCGTTTATCCTGAAATTGCTAAAAGAGCCGGTGTACAGGGAAGAGTATTCGTGAAAGCATTTGTTGATGAAAACGGTAATGTAAGTAAAGTTGAGCTTATTAAGGGAATCGGAGCAGGCTGCGACGAGGCTGCAATAACTGCTGTTCAGCAAACTAAATTCAAACCTGGAAAACAGAGAGGTAAACCGGTTAAGGTTCAGGTTACCGTCCCGGTGCTTTTCAAGCTTCAATAAATTTGACGCCCCTTCCAGGGGCGTTTTTTTTATCATTCCGCACTCTTCTTATTTGTAACTTTTTATGTTTTCGAACGTCTGTTCAGTAAAGTGACTGACTATTCGTAAATATAACTTGACATTCATTTAAATGACTGATAAGTTTGTAGCCCATTTTATAAAATTTACAGGAAACACTAATGAGCAGAAAAGAACGGGAACGGGAATTTAAAAGAAGTGAAATTCTCTCTGCGGCTCTGGAATTATTCGCAGCAAAAGGTTTCATCAACACAACTCTTGATGAAATTGCCGAAAAATCTGAATTCGGAAAAGGAACCATTTACAATTATTTTCAAAATAAGGAAGAAATTTATACTGCTATAGTAGAGAACGTGTTTAATGATTTTTTGCAGAACTTCAGGAGCATTGATTTATCCACTGTTACTTTCAGGGAATTCACAACCCAGGTTATAAGGTTTATGTTCTCTTATTGCTTTAACAACCAGGCTGCATTCAAAGTTATGGCGCACAAAAGACTTGAAGTAATCGGCGATACTCCTCACCCTTTTTCGGATAATATTAAAAAAGTTTCGAAGCAATTGAATAGTATTCAGACCAGAAAATTGGAAAAAGCTATTGAGAATGGAGAGATCAAAGGGACCGATTCCCAAAAACTGATTGCATTAATCCGGGGAACGGTTTTCTCATATATTCATCATGAAATGGTTTGCTCAAAAGTCCAGAATATAAATATAGATGAAGAGACAGAGTATCTTACTTCAATTATTTTTAACGGAATTATTAACCCAGCAGAGAGGAAATAGTGAGGCTAGTAAAATTACTAACAATTCTGTCGTTGTTTTCTGTTTCAGTCACGGCGCAACAGGCACTAACACTTAATGATTGTATACAAATTGCGCTTGAAAATAATCACCAACACAGGCAGACAGTACTCGACAGGGAAAAAGCGGAGGAGCAGGTAAGGGAGGCTTACGGTTCTTCATTGTTTCCTTCGATCAATGGTACTGTTACTTATAATCGTGCGGTTAAAAGAGCACGTTTTATTATCGAGACTCCTTTCTTCAGCGGAAGTTTTCCGGTAGGCTCCGAAAATACACTAACCGCTTCAGTTAATGCCGAGCAGCCTTTGTTCACAGGAGCAATGTTTCTTGCTGTACAAATTGCTGAAACATTCGCTGAGATATCTAAAGAAGCAGAAGCTTATTCTGAAACCGAACTGGTATTGAATGTAAAACAGGCTTATTACACTTATCTCCTGGCTAAGGAAATGGTTGGTCTGGCGGAAATGCAGATGCAGCGTGCCGGGGAAAATCTGAAGAATGTTAAATCGATGTATGATGCCGGCTTGGTTGCCGAGTATGACTACATTAAAGCCAACGTACAATATCAAAATGCAGTGCCAAGTGTTACAGAAGCGAAAAATCAGGTTGTACTTGCTGCAAGTAATTTAAAACTGATTTTAGGAATGAATATAAACGAGACATTAAATATTAATGATTCGCTTGAAACGAGCGATGTTGATGTAAACGACCAGTTAATAAGTGACTACGATAATGTTGCTGCAAATAAGTTATTAAGGCAGATGGAACTTCAGACTGAAATGCAGGACCTTGTCAAATCGTATCAGTTTACAGAGCATTTCCCCAAACTTACTGCTTTCGGAAACTGGCAGTCCCAGGCGCAGGAAAATGACAGGGCTTTGAGTAACTGGCGTTTTTTTAATTCAATTTCGGTTGGCTTAACGCTTAAAGTCCCTATTTTCAGAGGGTTTACACTTGACTCAAAAGTGGAACAGGCTGAGCTTGATTATAAAAAAGCAGTAGAAGGACTGGCAAATACAAAAAAAGCTATACTGAATGAATATAAAAATACAATAAACAATATTGAAAAAACTCGACAGCAGATAAAGGCATATAAAATTGCAAGAACCGAAGCACAGAAGGGTTACGATATTGCAGTTAAACGATACAATACAGGACTCGGGACTCAGCTTGAAGTTACGGATGCTCTCCTGGGTTTAACAAATGCCGAAGTTAATCTTATGACATCCATACACGAGTATCTTGTAAGTAATGCAAGACTTGATTTGCTGGCAGGGAAAAATATAAGTGAAATTAAAAATTAGTTGAGGATCGCAATGAAAGAATCCATAAAAATATGCTTATCAGTTATTGCATTAATTGCATTCGGAGTGTTTGCTCAAAGCTGTTCCGAAACCGAAGGTTCTGAAACGGAAGAGGTATCTAAAGAAATATTAGTAAGTGTTGAAATAAGCCGAATAACTTCCCGGGAGTATATTGATTATATACCTCTGATAGGCACAATTAAGGCGGTTCAGAGGACAACGCTCAGTACTGCTGAAGGTGCGGAAATTGAAAAAATAGTAAAAGACAAAGGTCAATTCGCTGTGGAAGGCGACACCGTAATTGTTCTGAAAAACGATTTGCTTAAAGCTGCACTTGACGCAGCCGCCGCTCAGTATAAACTTGATCAAGTCACTTTTGAAAAACAGGGACAGATATATAAAGATAATGTGAACAGCGAATTCCAGTATCTTCAGTCTAAATACAGAAGGGATCAGAGTCTTGCAAATTATAATATGGCTAAAGCCCGGTATGACAGAACTTTTTTAATTGCACCTTTTAATTGTATCGTCGACAGAAGATATTATGATGTTGGCGAATTCGTGCTTCCTGGATCGCCGGTCGTGGATCTTGTAAACAACAAGAATTACAAAGTTGAGGTCGGTGTGCCTGAAAAATATTCCGGTCAGATTTCAATTGGCGATAATGCAAAAATCATTTTGAAAAGTGTTACTGCTGACGAGATTTTTGGAAAAGTGGTCTATGTAGGCACTTCAATCACACCAGATAATAGAACCTTCCCGGTGGAGATATCAATTTCTTCAGATTCAAAATACATAAGACCGGAGCTGGCTGCCGAAGTGTTTATTGAGAACGGCATTTATAATGATGTTTTTATTATTCCTGATGAGGTTGTTACCAGGATTGACGAGGGATACATAATTTTTGTTGAAGATAGCGGAATTGCAAAGAGCAGACTGATTGAAGTTCTGAACAGGTCGGGTGAGAATATTGCTGTTAGAAAAGGACTAAACAATAACGATAATCTGATCGTGGTAGGGTATCAAAATTTAATTGATGGTCAAAAAATCAGTGTAGTTAACTAAGGATAGCTTAACATGAAAATTACAGATGTTGCCATTGAAAACCGTACTTCGGTTTTTATTTTAATATTTATAATAACTATTACCGGCATTATATCGTACGTCTCTCTGCCGAGGGAGTCATCTCCTGATGTTCAGATTCCGCTGGTAATCGTTTCGACACCATATTTTGGTGTGTCACCTGAGGATATTGAATCGTTGATAACTCAGCCCATTGAAAAAGAGATAAATGCTATAAGCGAGGTCAAGGAAATAACTTCATCATCTTTCGAAGGTTATTCAATAGTCCGAGTTGAATTCGAAAGCGGTTACAGTATTGACGACGCCCTTCAGAAGGTCAGAGACAAAGTAAATAAAGCTGAAGCCGAACTGCCCGATGATGTAGAGAAGCCGGAGATTATCGAGATAAATTTTTCTGAATTTCCGATTCTAACCTATAACATATCGGGTGATGTAGGACTGGTAATGCTGAAAGATATTGCCGAAGACATGAAGGACGATATTGAAAATATTGAAGGTGTGCTCGACGTTAAAATCAGCGGAGGACTTGAAAGGGAAGTTAAAGTAGATGTAGACATTGACAAGCTATATCATTACAACATAAGATTTGACGATGTTATCGATGCTATCCGAAATGAAAATAAAACAATTCCCGGCGGCTTAATTGATGTTAATAATTCAAGTTTTCTTGTCAGGGTTCCCGGTGAATTTGACAAACCATATATCATAAATGATCTGATCGTTAAAATCAAAGATGGAAAGCCGATATACATGAAGGATGTAGCAGATGTACAATACTCGTTTCAGGAGCGAAATTCATATGCGAGGCTTAACCGGATTGACTGCGTAACAGTAAGTGTTTCCAAAAGACTCGGATCAAATATAATTGATATTGCCAATGAGGTAAAACAGGTTATAAACGATTATAAGAACAGACTTCCCGGAACAATTGAATTCAGCATTACGGTCGACCAGTCGCAGGATATTAAACGAAGCGTAAGGAATCTGGAAAACAATATATTTTCTGGTCTTCTGCTTGTTCTTCTGGTGCTGTTTACATTACTTGGTTTACGCAATGCATTTTTTGTTGCTATTGCAATACCGCTGAGTATGCTTATATCATTCGTAATTCTTTCGGCATTGAATATAACTTTGAACTTCGTCGTGTTGTTTTCATTAATACTTGCTCTTGGAATGCTTGTTGACAACGCGATTGTGATTGTAGAAAATATTTACAAGTTTCTCGAGGATGGTAACGATCTTCTTACTGCTTCTAAACTGGGCGCTAAAGAAGTTGCGTGGCCGATCAGTACGTCTACCCTAACCACTTTAATGGCTTTCGGTCCGCTTCTCTTCTGGCCGGGTGTCGTCGGAGATTTTATGCAGTACCTGCCGATCACCCTGATTGTTACATTGTCATCGTCTCTCTTTGTTGCGCTGATAATTAATCCGGTAGTAGCTTCAAAATTTATGAAGCTGGAGTCAAAAAATAACAAGCCTAAATCAATCTTAGGCAGACTTTTCGGTTTATTTACAAAATTCACTACCTATACAAACGATGTTCTACTGCCCAAAACCATGGTTG
Organism: Melioribacteraceae bacterium; assembly: GCA_016927595.1. GTDB lineage: Bacteria > Bacteroidota > Ignavibacteria > Ignavibacteriales > Melioribacteraceae > PGYT01. Next base: position 136,132 of record JAFGMI010000013.1, read on the forward strand.
TATACCAGAAATTTCTTGAAAACGCTATCGGCGAAGACAGGTCTGTCGATAAACCAATAAGTAAAAGAACATGGTACGGTTTGATGGTTATAATAATCTATCTTATGATTATCTCAATATTGCTGAATACCCCTGCCGTGCCAAATGAAATAGTATTGGCGCTGGGTCTTGTAGCCGGTATCGGAATTTTGTGGATCTTTAAGAACCCCAGACTGAAGGTATTAACCGGAACGGTTATTCTTCTGGTCTTGATAATAAATCTTTACAATGAATTCGATCATGGAGTTGAATTTTTTCCGGAAACAGATCCGGAAAGAGTATATGTAAATGTAGAAAGTCCTACAGGAACAAATATCGAAATGTCGAACAGAATAGCAAAACTTATTGAGAAGAAACTGCTCCCGTTTGCCGAGGTTGATGTGCGTGAGTTTGTTGCCAATGTAGGCAGTTCCAACAATCCTTTCGACGGTGGTTCGAATTCCACTCCTAATAAGAGCACAGTTACAGTCCAGTTTGTAGATTATAATGAAAGAAGTGAATCATCCCGGATAACTGCTGATAAGATAAGACAAGCTGTTATGAACATTGCGGGAGCAGAAATTGAGGTGCAGAAAGAAATGCACGGACCACCAGTCGGTGCACCGATCAGTATCGAAATTATCGGTGATGATTTTAGTACTCTTGGTAGTATAGCTGAGAATGTCCGTAACGTAATTCGCGAGATAGACGGTGTTGTTGATATTAAAGATAACTACGACAGCGGCAGACCGGAAGTAAGAGTACTCGTAGACAGGGAAAAAGCCGCATTATTCGCAATGAACACTTCGATGATTGCCAATAATATACGAACAGCTATAAATGGTTTTGAAGCTTCGAAGTACAGAATAAATGATGAGGAATATGATATAACAGTCCGGCTTGAAAAAGGTCAGCGCGAAAGTGTGGACGTTCTCAAAAATATGCGTATTAATTATAATAACAAGGAAGGTAAAACTAAAAGTGTGCCGCTTCTGAGTGTCGCCGATGTAAAGTACGATAAAGGTCCCGGAGCTATTCGCCGTAAAGACCTGAAAAGAGTGGTTACCGTAACAGCAAATGTTGATGCTGCATTTAATGCTAACGATGTATTAAGTAAAGTGATAAACAAGCTCACCACATTTGATCTGCCTCCCGATTACAGATTTGATTATACCGGTCAGAATAAGGAACAGAAAAAAGCAGAAGAATTTCTGGGTAAGGCTTTCATGATTGCATTTCTCGGCATATTTCTTATCCTGGTTGTTCAGTTCAATTCGTTAAGCCAACCAGTTATGATTATGGCAGCTGTAACTATCTCACTTATTGGTGTGTATATAGGCTTAATAGTTTTTGCAATGCCTTTCGGTGTAATAATGACCGGAATCGGTGTCATTAGTCTGGCGGGAGTAGTTGTAAACAACAATATTGTTTTAATAGACTATATAAATATTCTGCGAAAACGCGGAAGCAACATCAGAGACGCTGCAATTTCTGCAGGGAAAAGAAGATTCCGCCCGGTTACTCTTACGGCAATAACAACAATTCTGGGTTTGATTCCTCTCACTTTCGGATTTGGTTTTGATCTCTATACCCTTACTTTTGAAAGCGGGGGAGTAGATGCGGATTTCTGGAGATCAATGGGTGTTGCTGTAATTTTCGGACTGATGTTTGGTACAATACTGACGCTGATTATAGTACCAGTAATGTACGCAACATTAGCTGATTTACCATTTGCCCTTAAAGCAACTTTTTCAAAAACAAAAAAATAGTTGAATTAATCGGAACCGGGATTCCTCCCGGTTCGGTTATCCTGAAATTATACCTGGTCGTATTTAATGACAATTGTTATCTTTGGTAACAGCTAAAATCGATTGAAATGTACAGTCTTAAAAATCTCTTTTTTTCATACTCTCAGAATTTACCTGATTCGTTTGCGGTAAAAGAAATATCACTGAAAATTGATCCTGGTGAATTTATAGGTGTTTTCGGTCCTAACGGATCCGGGAAATCGACTTTATTGAGACTGCTTTCCGGCAGACTAAAACCGCAGAAGGGATCAGTTGAATTTCTGAATAAAAATATAAACGATTATTCAAAACGAGAACTCGCCAGAAAGATTTCTTTCGTTCCTCAATTCAATATTTCTCTTTTTCCGTTCACAGTATATGAAATTGTGGCAATGGGAAGAACTCCGCATGCGGGTATGCTTGCATTTGAAAGTGAAACGGAACACGAAAAGATATTATCGGTACTGGAATCGCTTGAACTTGATAAACTTGCAAACAAAGGGATATATGAATTATCGGGTGGCGAAGTTCAACGCTCTTTCATTGCCAGAGCATTAGTACAGGAACCAATGGTTTTACTTCTCGATGAACCCAACTCGCATCTGGATATAAAGCACCAGATAGATATTTACAGAATTTTAAAAAACCTGAATTTACGGGATAATCTCACTATTATTGCAGTCTCACACGATCTGAATTTATCGGCAAATTTCTGCGCGGACGGAATTCTTTTAAGTGACGGCAAAGTTTTTTCGAAAGATGACGTTAAAAATGTCCTGACATCCGAAAATATAGAAAGTGTTTTTGGTGTTAAAAGCGAAACAAACCTGACGGGAAATAATAAAAGTATAAACTTCGTATTCAATAATTAGTATGAAGAAAAAAGAAAAATACTGGATACTAATATTTATTACTGCAGGATTAGCTGATCTTCTGATGTGCATTCTTTTAAAATATAATCTGAATAATGTGAAGTTATCTGAATTTGATCCCTTAAATGCCGGTAATTTATTGCTTCTTACTATTACAATTCTTTTTGTCTCGGGTATAATTGTAAGTACTTTCCTCCGGGATAAAAATATTTTTGAACTAAAGTATACCATATTAACCTTCTGCATTGTTGCCGTGTTATCCTGCCCGGTTGCGTATGTAATTGAGAACACAGCTTATTTCCCGTTCGACGGTTACCTTTTAGGATATCCGTTTAAAAAATTACTGCTCGGCGTTATACTTATCACTGGAAAGTTTTCAATCATATATTTAGTCGGATTATTGTGGAACTCGATATTTAACGATTTGAAATTAATCAGATTGCGAAGTTCACTTTATGCGGTTATAATCCTGATGGCAATGATGGTTTTTTCATTCCTGAGAACACTTAATAATGATGTCAGCGCGGAGATAAAATCTGACAATAATTTGGGAATAGTCTTTGGGGCTGCTGTGTGGAGTAATAATAAACCGAGTCCCCTTTTTCAGGCGCGCATCTTAAAATCGTATGAACTTTACAGAGATAGTCTGATCTCCGATATACAATTAACAGGTGCGAATGCTCCGGGTGAACTTTCCGAGGCTGAAGCTGCATTTTCCGAACTGGTTAATATGGGTGTTGATCGTAATCATTTGAAGATTGAAAAAGAAACATCAAACACTTCGGAGCAGATGCGTTTTATCTTTAATAATAAGAACGGCTACCTGAACGATTACAAGAATATTATATTAATATCCGATGCATTTCACTTACCCAGAATTGTTGAAATATGCAGATTTTTCAAAATAAATGCTGTTACAACAGCATCGGATTATAATTTAAGTTGGGAAAAGTTGTTATATTACCAAGTCAGAGAAAGCATAGCTTTGTTATTGTTTTGGTTGTTCGGAATTTAACTAAGTAGTTTATAATTGGAGTACTCTTATGGATATATTTGGAATGATGGAAAATTCATCTCATGAACAGGTAATTTTTTGCAGCAACAAGGAAGCTAATCTGAAATGTATTATTGCAGTTCACGATACGACTCTTGGTCCGGCTCTGGGCGGAACACGGATGTTCAATTATAAAAATGTTGATGAAGCCCTTGAAGACTCGCTCAGATTATCGAGAGCCATGACATATAAATCTGCGATTGCCGGTTTGAATTTCGGTGGAGGCAAAGCGGTAATAATAGGGGACTCTGCTACGCAAAAAACGGAGATGTTATTCAGAACTTTCGGGAAATTTGTAGACGGTCTGGGCGGCAGGTATATTGCTGCAGAGGATGTTGGAACAGATGTGAGGGATATGGAATATGTTAGAATGGAAACAAAGTATGTTACCGGTATCTCCAAAGCTATAGGCGGATCGGGCGATCCGACGCCAGTTACAGCCTACGGTGTTTATGTAGGAATGAAAGCCTGCGCTCACGAAAAATGGGGCAGCGATTCGCTTAAAGGAAGGAAAATTGCTGTACAGGGTGCCGGACAGGTCGCCAGACATCTATGCGAATATCTCTATAATGAAGGTGCTGATATTTATATAACCGATGTCGAAGAAGACAAAGTAAAATATATACTGGATATTGTTAAAGCAGAATCCGTTAAACCCGAAGAGATTTATGAGATTGATGCCGCAATATTTTCCCCCTGTGCGCTGGGATCGGTCATCAACGATAAAACAATTCCTAGATTTAAATTTGAAATTATTGCCGGCGGCGCAAACAATCAGCTGGAGAATGAAATGAAACACGGTAGAATATTGATGGAGAAAGACATTCTGTATGCACCCGATTATGTGGTAAACTCCGGCGGGTTAATTAATGTTGCCAATGAACTGGAAGGTTACAGACAGGATCGTGCAATGAAGCAGGCTGAAGGTATTTATAATATTGTCAAACAAGTATTGAAGAAGTCCAAACAAGAGAACATTCCAACTAATGTTGCCTCTGATAAAATTGCCGAAGAAAGACTGGAAAATATAAGTAGTATAAGAAATATATATTCTGGGGCTTCCAGCTTCAGCGGCAGACTGGGTGAACTGACTCATAGATAATTAAATGTGTTCTAATATTTATTGTTATTTTAAATGTTTTCAGCAAAAAAATCTAAAAGAAGAATCGCACGCGAACTTGTTCTAAAAGTTCTCTATGCCTATAAAATGAACGGCGATGGTATCGAGATTCTTATGAATGCCATTCTTGCAGATCTTGAGAATGGAAACGATAAAGATTTCGCAAGAGAACTTATTTATAAAATACTTGCCAACACCGACCTGCTTGAAGAGAAAATTACCGAAAGAGTTACTAATTGGGAAATGGATCGTATTGCCGTGATCGACAGGCTGCTGCTGCAGATGGGAATATGTGAAATACTGTATTTCAATGATATACCGCCGAAAGTATCGATTAATGAAGCCATTGAGATTGCAAAAGAATACAGCACTTCGAACAGCGGTAAATTTATTAACGGTATACTGGATGCGGTTCTTTCTGATTTAAGAAAGAGCGGTTCTTTAAAGAAATCGGGAAGAGGTCTGATTGACGAAAGTTTTACAAAACAAAACCAGTGAAAATAAATTCAAAATATTTGTCTGGACGCTGTTCGATTTTGCCAATACCTCCTATTCAATTGTAATTGTTACATTTTTATTCGCAGTTTACTTTAAAGATACTATCAGTAAAGGGGAAGCAATTGGTGATCTTTACTGGAGTATCGGCGTAAGTCTTTCCATGATAATTACTGCCTTAATATCTCCGGTACTCGGTGCGATTGCAGATCATTCGGCAGGTAAGAAAAGATTTTTATTATTCTTTACAATTCTTTGTATTGTAAGCTGTGCCGCGCTCTATTTTACAGGAGAAGGGACAGTACTACTGGCAATTATTCTATTTACTCTTGCTAATATAGGCTTCGAAGCCGGGCTTGTTTTTTACGATGCATACCTGCCCGAGATTACCGGGGTTAAAAACTACGGCAGAGTAAGCGGTTATGGCTATGCGATGGGCTATCTCGGCGCATTAATAACTCTTGCGATAGTTTTCCCGTTCATTCAACGCGGAATGATTAAAGAGACATTTCCGGTATCGGCATTGTTTTTTTTCGTGTTTTCAATACCGATTTTTCTTGTACTTAAGGACACCCGCAAACCGGTTAATAAAAATGTACCATTCATGAAAATTGGTTTTCAAAGAGTGTATTACACGCTTACCCACTTGAAAAATTATAAAAACCTGAGTTACTTTTTAATAGCATTCTTTTTCTACATAGAAGGTGTAAATACAGTAATATTTTTTTCAGGTAATTACGCTAAGACTACTCTCGGTTTTACGTTTGAGGAGCTGGCGATTTTTTTTGTTATAGTTCAGACAACTGCAATTTTGGGTGCATCGGGATTCGGGATAATTTCCGATTCACTGGGACAGAAAAAAACTTTGGTTATCACATTACTGATATGGATCGGAACAATAATGCTTGCCTACGCCACAAGCGGCAGAGAGTTCTTTATTATTGAATATTTTTCCGGATTATCCGGCAGGGAGAGTATTGAGATTCAGAGATACAGTTTTTATCTGGTGGGTCTGTTAGCAGGAAGCGTAATGGGGGCAACTCAATCAACCAGCAGAAGCCTTATGTCTAAATTGACTCCGGACGAAAAGAAGACTGAATTTTTCGGTTTTTATTCGTTTTTCGGGAAAAGCTCTGCGATTTTAGGACCGCTTGTATTTGGCTATGTTAGTTATATTACTAATAGTCAGCCCGCAGCTGTTATTTCAATTAGTGTTTTCTTTATTATGGGCTTAATTATACTCTCCAAGGTAAAAGACCCAAAAGTTTACACAACTACTTAATTTTGCCAAATCCTTTTGTGAAGCTAAACCTTAATAAAAAGTATATTACTGCTAAAGTGATAATCATCCAGAGAGATCCCCAGAGCCATAAGGAAGTACCTGTCATGTTTGCAAGCACAAAAGCATCTGAAGGGATCAAATCATTAGTGAATATATCTTCTTTAATATCGATTACCACGTATATTAAACTTACAGTTCCTAGTATTTTTAATATATAGGAATTTACATCTGGTTTAAAATAGCGTGGTGATAAAAATAATATTACAGTATACAGAATTGAAAGCGCGACACCCAAACCTCCATAAAGGAAGTTTGCACTAAAAACAAGCAGTAATGCGCTCAGGATAGTGCACGACCACAGTGCAAATTTCCTTTTATATCCGGAAACGAATAATATGCTGCCGAAAAACAGACTCCCGGTATATCCTGAAAATGCAATCACAAATGCGTTACCGCCATCAGTAATGCATTCCCCGCCAAGATATTCGTTTATCTGAATTGCCTGTATATGCCCGCCCGTAATTACTGCAGCAATTCCATGCGAGATTTCGTGCATTAGAACGACGAATAATTTTATAGGGTAAACCAAAGGTGTGTCCCAGAGTATAATGGCAGCAATACCAATAATCGCAATTATGCCAAGTTCGAGATACTGTTTCTGTTTTTTGCTCAGTTTATTCATCAGGACAAATAAAATACTTTCAATTTATTATTCCAAAATATTATTTTACGCATATATTTTTATGCGGGTGTAACTCAGTTGGTAGAGTGTTAGCTTCCCAAGCTGAAAGTCGCGGGTTCGAGTCCCGTCACCCGCTCTTCAGGCTTCGTTTTGAGCGATTTTAAAAACGAAGCCGATTTACATTTGATATCTGATTTCAGTTAAATTTTCCTTTTAAAACTCTTGCAAGAATCCAATAAAAGCTATAGATTTTCATTCTTGATTTTTGAAAGTATGAACAGATATAAAGTGCATTCTTTTTACCTTTAGCACTGCACTTTTTAATTATTAGGGAGCATAGCTCAGCTGGTTCAGAGCGTCTGCCTTACAAGCAGAAGGTCCTTGGTTCGAATCCATGTGCTCCCACAAAAGTAAGAGCATAGTCCCGATTACAATCGGGATTTTTTGTTTTAAACGCATTTGAATTTGACCGGCAACTTAGATTAACTCCTGATTAAAATTCAGTGGGTTTTAAGAGTCACTAAGCAGCCTTGGAGGCTCGAAATTCCCTCTTATAACTGAAATCGGTTACTGTCCCTAAATCCATTCAATTAGTACAGATAAATCAATTCTTTATGTTAACTTGTTACCATACAATGCTTTGTATCGAATCAAACAAGCTTTAATGAGCCCACACAGCACCATTTTTTTATTCCAATTTCTGAAAATTTTCTGGCATTAAAATTATTTTATTGACAAAAGAGAATTAAAGTCATAACTTTGTTCGGAAATCGAACAAAGATGATATTACCACAACATTCTCAATTTGTTTTAACAACGAAAGGGGTTTGAGTGTTGGCGAAAAAATTCTATTCTGATTTAAGATTATTTACAACCTACGACTACTCCGGCTTTACATTTCGGACTTTTCAAGAAAAAAACTCTATCCAATTTTATGTAATTCAGTCTTTAAAACAATTAATAAGATCTGATCATATAAAAGATCTAAAAAAACAGCATTAAGGAGGCTTTAATGAAAGTTAACCATTTTAGATCTGCCTGCTCAATATTATTAGTTCTGATATTTTTCCTTTCCGGTCCATCTAAAATAATCGCACAGGTAGATGTAGTATCAATCGTAAAAAATGAAAACGGTATGAAGCTTCAGGTAAATGGGAAAGACTTTATTGTTAAAGGAATGAATTGGGACTATTTCCCGATCGGTGAAAATTATTCTTACAGTCTTTGGACCCAGTCTGACGAGATAATCAAAGATGCACTAGATGGAGAAATGCCGCTGCTGAAAAGTATGGGTGTTAATGCAATACGCCAATATACTGGAGTGCCTCCGAAGTGGGTGAAATATATTTACGAAGAGTATGGAATTTATACCATTCTAAATCATTCTTTTGGTCGTTACGGGGTAACTATAGATGGGGCATATATCGCGAATACGGACTATGCTGATTCCAGAACCCGCAAACACATTTTAAGCGAAGTAAATGCACTAATAAGAGAATTCAAAGATGTACCAGGTGTATTAATGTGGTTGCTTGGAAACGAAAATAATTACGGATTGTTTTGGGGAGGTGCGGAAACTGAAGATATTCCTGTAGGTGAAACACTCGAATCGGTCCGCGCCAAGCATATGTACTCCCTGTTTAATGAGGGAATAAAGGAAATTAAAAAGACTGATACTAAACGCCCTGTTGCCATTTGTAATGGTGATCTGCTGTTTATCGATATCATTGCCAGAGAGATAGAAGAACTTGACATATTTGGTGCAAATGTTTACCGCGGTCATTCTTTCGGTGATCTGTTTGAACAGGTGAAAAATAAACTGAACGCACCGGTTCTTTTTACAGAGTTTGGTTCCGATGCATTCAACGCCAAAGAAATGCGCGAAGATCAAATCATGCAGACGAAATATGCAATTTCGAACTGGCGTGAAATTTATGAGCAGGCAAACGGTAAAGGATTATCAGGTAATTCAATAGGCGGTTTGCATTTTCAGTTCAGTGACGGCTGGTGGAAATACCTGCAGGAAAGCAATCTCAGTACTCACGATAATAATGCTTCGTGGTCTAATGGCGGATATCTGGAAGATTTTGTTCAGGGTGAAAATAATATGAACGAAGAATGGTTTGGTATTTGCGCCAAAGGACCGACTAACGAGAGAGGATTGTATCAGCTTTACCCTCGTGCAGCTTATTATGCTATCAAAGATGCATTCAAATTAGATCCCCTGGATCAGAAAGTTACGCTCGAAATGATACGCAGCCATTTTTATAAAATGGAACCTATGGAATATATGCTTATGGCTCGCGGAGATAAAGCAGCTTTGCAAACTGAAAAATCATCTAAAGTCCGATTGAGCGGACTCCGTATGATGTTCGAAACTTACAGCACTGGTGGTGAACGACTTAGCACTCCCGACGACTACGTAAAAGGAACCGATGCAAATCCTGCCTTTAAGGGATTTGATCATATGCAGTCTCTCTATGTTGGATTTGAGGCTGAGCCTGCTCCAAATGTAAGAGGTGATTTATCATTCAACTTGCTGGGGAATGTTCCGCGAAACAGAATAGATGAAATATTCTACGAAAACCGGGGCTTGCCGAAAATAGTGGAAGTTGATGGTGAACCGACTGTTGTGAATTCTTTTTCAAGAATAAAAGTTTATCAGGCATCCATCGAATGGAATCATCAATGGTTCAAACTGGATGGATTTTATAGAACCGGACATTACCACTGGGGATATGAAGGAGACTTTTTCGGATTGTATCCTGAAGCTAATTACGGTCCGAATATAGATATATATAATGGTAACGCTCCCCTCGGGTTTGAAATTGCGGGTAAGAAAGAACTGGAAGGACTGAAAATTGCTTTTGGTCCGGAATTATGGTGGGGTGCAAATCCGGCAGTTTTAATCAAGTACAACAGGAAGGTTGGAATGTTTGATATTACCGGTATCTACCATGAAGATCTTGATGAACAGGGAGAAGCTGTAAGCTCTTTCGCGATTCCTCTCCCGCCGACAAGACGTGCTACTGTTCATGTAGGTGCTAAGTACGGAATATTTGGAGTTGAAGCAGGCGGCATCTGGTCGGGAAGCACTAAAGAAGGTGAGGTTTTTCAACTGTATGATGGTACAAATGTTTACCAGGATAAAATTAAATCTGATGATGCCTTTGGTGGTAAAGTAAAGCTTACCGTACAAAGTGGTATATGGAACTGGTACGCCGAAGGATCAGCTCAGGGTTTGGTAGCAGACGGCGGTGTTAATCAATCGCTTACATTTACCGGCTGGCGCTTAAAAAACAGTGGTCTTGGAAATCAATATAGTTTTCTAACCGGTCTTAACCTTATTCTGGGTGACTGGCAAATAGGTCCCAATTTTATGTGGCAGAAACCTATTGAAGGTCCGATTCCTAATACTGCTTCTGTTCCCGGAAGACCACGAAATATTCTTTCAGATCCGTTTGCGGTTCTGGGAAACAGAGAAACTACCGCTGCAGAATTGCTTGTTACTTACGATCCCACTCCAGCTACATGGATGTATGCTTGGGATTCAGATATACGTGAAGATGCAAAACTGGCTGTCAGTGCCGGTGTAGTTTTAAGGAAGCAGCCTACAACGCGCGATGCTAATATAGGTATACTGGCTGATGGCAGAACAATTTTTGCTTTCCCCGGTGCGCCGCCAGCCCGCGATTTATGGGAAACACACGCAAGAATTATTTCCAAGTTAAGTCCGGGATACGGTATTATTGCAAATCTGTTTGCGGGCGAAGGAGAAGCGAAAGGAAGTGACGCCAGGTTAATTCATCGTTACGGTGCGGATATACGGATTGCGATGAAATCTGTTAAGCTAATGCTGTCCGCCAAGGTTAATGACTGGGGTCCATATGATTATCACAGGGATTTTAATTTAACTTATCCACTTCAGTTAACAGCTGATATCTCTACTCATGTTGGTATGCCCGATTGGTTCGATTTGCCTCAGACCAGACTGGGTGTAAAAGCAGCCTGGCGCTCGCTGGATCAGTATTCTCCAAGGTATTGTCCTACAAAGAATCTTGATATAACCGGTGACGTAGTCTGTGATCCGACTGTGCCAGGATATGACGATGGTACCGAATGGGAAATCAGAACATACTTACACTTTAATATCGGCATGTAAAAATTATTAGTGGAGATTATTAAAATGAGAGAACAAAATATATTTTATACAACATTAACTTTAATGCTCATTGCAGCATTAACTCTCTTCACGAGTTGTGAAAGGGATTTGGATGTCCTTGAGCCTGCAGGTTATCCGGATATTCCTGAGGTGTTTATTGATGGGTTCAGCACGGGTCTTAATTATGCAGCTTTCGGCGGTTCGAAAGTAACAGCTTTTGATGTAGATAATGAGGTAAAATACAGCGGAACAGCTTCAATGAAATTCGCAGTTCCCGATTTTGAAGATCCCCAGGGAGCTTACGCGGGAGGTGCTTATTTTACAGATGTCGGTAGAGACTTACGTGACTATGACGCACTTACATTCTGGGCAAAAGCTTCACAATCTGCCACAATTGATGTTGTTGGATTTGGTAATGACGCAGCTGAGCTTAAATATCTTACATCAGTTATTGGACTGAATGTTAATTCAAATTGGCAGAAATATTACATCCCCATTCCCGATCCATCACTGCTCAGTGCCGAAAGAGGCATGTTTTATTATTCCGAAGGTCCGGAGAATGGAAAGGGTTATACATTCTGGATAGATGAAGTAAAATTTGAAAAACTCGGAACTATTGCACATCAACGCCCGGCAATTCTTGAAGCCGAAGATCAGGTATTTGATGCCGCAATTGGCGATCAGCTTTCAATCAGCGGTAATTTTGCTCTGTTTAATTTACCGACAGGTATCGATCAGAGAGTTGATTTGGCACCTGCTCATTTTAAATTTCATTCATCCGACTCAACAATTGCAACCGTAAATGAATCAGGCGTTGTAACTGTACAAGATAGCGGTAATGTTAAAATTACTGCCAGTATTGCAGGTATTGATGCACATGGCTCTTTAACTGTTCAGGCTGTTGGTGCTCTTCCTAAACCTACGGTTCCTGCACCTGCACCAACTGTTGCTGCCGATAGCGTAATTTCATTGTTCAGCAATAGCTACACTAATGTTCCGGTCGATACATGGAATCCTCACTGGGAATACTCAACTACACTTCTCGAAGATATTCAGATAAACGGCAACGATGTGAAGTTATATACCAAACTTAACTTCGTAGGTATTGAATTTTTGTCGCAGACAATTAATGCTTCAGAAATGACTCACCTGAGCATGGATATTTGGACTCCGGATCCGACTGATCCGCCGGCGACATTCAAAGTTTTACTGGTTGACGTAGGTCCTGACGGGGTAATCGAAGGCGAAGATAATTCTTCTCATGAGGTCTCTGTTTCCAGTCCTACACTTAAGTCCGGAGAATGGATTACAATAGATATTCCTTTGTCCGAGTTTACAGGGCTTAAGAGCAGAACTCAGTTAGGTCAACTCGTACTATCGGGAGATCCAAACACAGTTTATATTGATAACGTTTATTTTTATAACAGCGGTTCCGGAGGAGGAGGTGGCGAAACTCAACCGACAGAAGCAGCCCCGACACCGGCTCAGAGTGCAGTGGATGTAATCTCGGTGTTTAGTGATGTTTATTCTAATATTGCAGATACCGACTTGAATCCGAATTGGGGACAAGCAACAGTTGTATCAGAAATTCCAATAGCCGGAAATAATACGCTGAGTTACAGCGGATTAAATTATCAGGGAATTCAACTCGGAAGCAATCAGGATGTCTCAGGAATGGAATTTCTTCATCTTGATTTCTGGACTTCTAATTCATCTGTATTAAATATTTATCTGATAAGCACCGGACCTGTTGAAACAGCTTATGCATTAACTGTTCCAACCAGCGGATGGTCTGGCGTCGATATACCGTTATCATCATTTGCACCCGTAAATCTTGCTGATATTATTCAACTCAAGTTCGATGGTAACGGGAATATTTACCTGGATAATATTTACTTCTACAAATCAGGCGGCGGCGGAACCCCGACAGAACCAACCCAGCCTGCACCAACACCTACTCAGGATGCAGCGAATGTTACCTCGGTATTTAGTGATGCATATACCAATATAGATGGAACAAACCTTAATCCGAATTGGGGACAAGCAACTGTAGTATCAGAAATTTCAATAGCCGGCAATAGTACCCTGGCTTACAGCGGATTAAATTACCAGGGAATTGAACTTGGCAGTAGTCAGGATGCTTCAACTATGGAATATATACATCTCGATTTCTGGACATCGAACTCATCTGCATTAAATGTTTATTAGATAAGTGCCGGACCAGTGGAAAAAGCTTACACATTAAATGTTCCTACCAGCGGATGGTCAGGTGTCGATATACCATTGTCATCATTTGACCCCGTCAATCTTGCAGATATTATTCAACTGAAATTTGAAGGTAATGGAGATGTTTTCCTCGATAATATTTATTTCTATACAACAGGCGGCGGCGGAAACCCGACAGAACCGACCCAGCCTGCACCAACACCAACCCAGGATGCTGCTAATGTAGTTTCAATATTTAGCGATTTGTACACCGATATAAATGGGACAGACTTTTTCCCGAATTGGGGGCAATCTACTGTTGTTACTGTAGAAGATATTCAGGGAGATGCTGCTCTGAAGTATACTGGTTTTAATTACCAGGGAATACAACTTGCAGGTTCGCAGGATTTATCTGATATGGAGTATCTACATGTTGATATGTGGACGGTTGATGCAACAGTTGTAAAGGTATCTCCGATTAATAACAGCGGTTCACCGATGGAATTCCTGGTATCTATGTTTCCTATTTCTGCTGGGATGTGGAACAGTTATGATATTCCGGTAACTGAATTTACAGATGCCGGTATGTCGTTAAATGAAATAATTCAAATAAAATTTGATGGGCAGGAAGGAGTAAGTCCGTCAAATATTTATCTGGATAATATTTATTTCTATAAAACGGGCGGTGGCGGCGGAACACCGACTGAACCCGCAACAGCCGCACCGGCACCTGGTTTTGATGCGGCAAGTGTTATATCATTATTTAGTAATGAGTATACTAATGTTGGTGTTGATACCTGGTCGGCAGAGTGGGATGCTGCAGATTTAGCCGATGTACAGATTTCAGGTGATGACGTTAAACTTTATATTAACCTCGTTTTTGCCGGTATAGAAACTACTTCGCAGACTATTGATGCTTCTGAAATGACACATTTCTTTATGAGTTTCTGGACACCCGATGATGTTGACACTCCTTCTGCATTTAAAATAAAACTTGTTGATTTTGGAGAGGACGGTGCTTATCAGGGAGGGGATGATGTTGAGCATGAAATTACTTTTAATGCAAGCTCATCACCGTCGTTGGCATCAGGATCCTGGGTAAATCTTAATATTCCTCTTTCAGATTTCGTTAATTTAACAAAGAAGGCTCATATCGCTCAGATTATAATATCGGGCGATGTGAATACAGTTTACGCAGATAATATGCTGTTTCATAAATAAGGTGAATTATAGTAATTATGACTGAAATAACTGCTCTAAAAAAGTTGAATAAATCATCCAAAAAAGAATTGGAAGATCAGAATAAACTTTCGCTTACTGATGATATATTAAGACTGGTCTGGCGGGAACATAAAATATCCAGAGCCGAAATTTCCCGCCGGCTCGGATTATCGCGTTCTACGGTAACCGATCTTATGAAGGATTTGATCAATCTTAATTTTATATCCGAAGATGGAGTTGGCGAATCAAGCGGAGGGCGGAAACCTATTGTTCTTAAATTCAACGATGATTCAAGAGTTGTTTTAGGTATTGATATCGGTGCTGCGAATATCTCTGTTGTTATGACTAATCTGCGCGGCAAATTACTAATGTGGAAAGAAATTAAATACCCGGCAAGAAATGATCCTGAAGGTTCAAAAAGAATTATTAATGAGCTTTGTAATGAATGTGTTGCGACTGTCAAAGATGCGGACCAGACACTTCTGAGTATAGGAGTTTCTTTTCCAAGTCCGATTGATCCAAAACACCCTGAGTATATATCCGAAAACATTATTCCCGATTGGCATGGTAAAAGCGGCATCGAAGAGCTGCGCGATAAGTTTAATGTGCCGGTATGTATAGATAATGATGCAAACCTTGGTGCTCTGGCAGAGCATTGGTGGGGTGCCGCCAGAAGTGTTGATGACCTGCTGTACATCAGAATTTCAAACGGGATTGGTGCTGGGCTTATTTTGGGAGGAAAACTTTACAGAGGTGCTAAAGGCATAGCGGGTGAGATGAGTCATATGTCGGTTGATCCCAATGGCAAACAATGCGGATGCGGTTTAAGAGGCTGTCTGGCAACAACTGTTTCTGCATGGGCTTTGGAAGCAAGAGTCGCTACTCTTTCCGTTTTGTATCCTGATAGTCCTCTTGTTAAGGGAGAATCTGATATTATTGCAATTGAGAATGCTGCTTTAAATAATGATCCGCTTGCATTGCAGATTGTTTCTGAAGCGGCTGAACAGCTTTCAATAGCTATCACAAGTTTAATTAATATACTGAATCCGGAGATGATATTACTCGGTGGAAACCTTACCCGGTTAGATGAAATTCTGTTGAAGCCGATAAGAGCTAAAATGGAAGTGTGTTCCCTGGTCAGTACAGTTAATAAACCACAATTGCGCATTGGTACACTCGGATCAAAAGCAATTGCTATTGGAGCAGCAACCCTGGCAATTCAGCAAGCATTCAGTGATCCTAAACTATTAAGAAAAAATATTACACCTGGAGTATTACAATAAAAGTGATATAAAATTATTAAAAGAAGCAACAGGAGACTTTTATGACTACCTATAAAAGAAATATTTCACTGCTTTTAATAAGCAGCCTAATGTTTGCTTTCATAATCTCATGCGAAAATCCGCTTGATCCTGAAAGACCAAACTGGACATTAACGTGGTCGGATGAATTCGAAGGTACTGCCGGACAATCACCCGATCCTTCCAGATGGGTTTTTGATATCGGTACCGACTGGGGGAATGCGCAGCTCGAGTATGATACGGACAGACCTGAGAATGCATCTCTCGATGGTGGAGGCAACCTGGCTATAACCGCCAGAAGAGAATCTTTCGGCGGGCAGCCTTTTACTTCTGCAAGGATAAAAACACAAGGATTATTCGAGCAGGCATATGGTCGGTTTGAAGCGCGTATTAAAATGCCCTGGGGTCCAGGAATATGGCCTGCATTCTGGCTGCTCGGAGCCGATATAGACGAGAATCCATGGCCACAATGCGGCGAAATCGATATTATGGAATATCGTGGTCAACAACCAAATTTAATTCACGGTACTGTACACGGACCTGGATACTCGGCTGCATCAGGTGTAACGAAAAGTTATGGATTAGAAAAAGGCAGGTTTGATAAAGACTTTTATGTTTACGCTGTCGAATGGCAGGAAGATTATATAAGATTCTTTGTTGATGATGTTTTATATAACGAAATAAAACCGGGCGATGTAAATGGAGAGTGGGTGTTCAATAAACCGTTTTTTATAATTCTTAATGTTGCAGTTGGCGGAAATTATGTCGGATTCCCGACTAGTGATACTCCCTTTCCACAATCGATGCTTGTTGACTATGTAAGAGTCTATCAGGCGAATTAATCTTTCAGAAAAATAAATTAATATCTGATTGTACTAATAATGCAATTTCCATGGAGACAAAATGGTTAAAGATTATAGTCATCAAACGGCTCCTGAAGATAAAATTTCATTCGGACAAAAGTTCGCTTACGGATTAGGTTCTATTGTTAATAATTTGCTCGGTGGCGCAATAGGATTTATGTCTATTGTTCTAAATGTGGGCTTAGGCATTAACCCGGCTCTTGTTGGAACTCTTCAAGCTATACCGCGATTAACTGACGCTTTAACGGATCCTGTAATGGGATATATATCCGATAAAACGAGATCCAGGTATGGAAGAAGAAGACCATACATATTCATTGGAGCCATAATGGTGGGACTTGTTTTCGCATTAATGTGGCAGCTGCCGGCGGGTAACACCGAAATGTTTTACTTTTGGTTCTTCCTTATTGGTTCAATAATATTTTATTTGTTTTATACAATGTTTGCAACTCCCTGGGTCGCTTTAGGTTACGAATTAACATCCGACTATCACGAACGCACCCGGCTTATGGGTGTAATGAATTTCATGGGACAGTTTGCCTGGATTTCTCTTCCGTGGTTTTATGCTATTATGGAAAATGACCGGCTCTTTACAGATTCCGTTCAGGGTGCAAGAACTCTTGCTATCGTGATAGGGGTGTTTGTTGCAGTTGTCGGGATAATGCCGGCTATTTTCTGTAAAGAAAAATTTGTTGCATCAGACCAGGAGAAGAAGGAAAAAAGCAGGCTCCTGGATGGATTGAAAACTAATGTGGCTATGTTCTTTAAAGGTCTTGTAATAACAGTTAAGCGAGTTGAGTTTCTTAAACTATGCGCAGGAACGTTTTTTCTTTTTAACGGAATTATGCTTGTCGGTGCTTTCAGTTCCTATATAACAATTTTTTATGTATGCGGCGGCGATACGGATATGGGCGCAAAGTATATGGGATTATTCGGAACCATAAACACCATTTCCACACTTGCTGCAATTGCTGCGGTAACATGGATATCTGCCAGAATCGGTAAACGGAAGACATTTATAATTGCTACGTCAATAACCCTTGCAGGCAGTTTATTAAAATGGTTCTGTTACGATCCAATGGCTCCCTGGAAAGTTCTGCTGCCGGCACCATTAATGGCTGTCGGGATGGGTGCTTTGTTCACGCTCATGGGATCGATGATTGCGGACGTTTGTGATTTGGACGAACTGGAAACGGGTGAAAGACGTGAAGGTATGTTCGGATCGATATATTGGTGGATGGTAAAACTCGGTATGGCATTGGCTTTTGGTTTATCGGGTTATCTGCTTAATGCCACTGGATTTATGGTCGAATATGGCGGGGCACAAACATCCGGCACATTTTTCTGGATGAGATTGGTTGATGTAATAATTCCTGCTGTAGCAGCAGGTATCGCAATTTATTCGGTTGCTATGTTTAAAATAACGGAAGAAAAATCTTATGAAATCAGATCAGAACTCGAAAAAAGACGGGCAAAAAAATCTGCATCTGATCCGGCGACGCAAACTGCTTAAATATTTTGTTTTTGTAACCGGAGCAAAATAGGGGTGTAAATATGAATTTAATTAAATCTGTTTTATTTGTTTTAATTACGTTGTCTATTTATGGATGCCAGGACGTAGCTAACGAACTTGCAGGGAAAAAACCTGATGATGCCAGGACCATAAAAATATCTATGATAGCTAAAAGTAATTCTAATATTGTTTTTCTATCGGCTAAAGAAGGTGCTGAATCTGCTGCTCTTAATTTATCTGATAAGTACAGTATGATTGATGTAGATGTAGACTGGAATACGCCGGATGTTGATGATCCTGCGGTGCAGGTTGAATATATCAGGGATGCCGTGAAACATAAATATGATGCGGTTCTGGTATCATGCTCGGATAAAGATTCCCTGACATCGGCAATAAATCAAGCTGTTGATCAGGGTTTACTCGTAATGACATTCGATAGTGATGCTCCTGAATCCAAAAGATTTGCTTTCTATGGTCCTGATGATGTTGAAATGGGTAAAACTTTAATGAATGAACTTGCAGTTCTTCTTGAAGACAAGGGAAAGATTGCTGTTCTGGGTGGAAGTAAAGAAGCTCCGAATTTACAGAACAGGGTTAAAGGTGTTAAAGAAGCATTATCGCAATATCCGGGAATAGAGTTGGCAGGTGAATATTACCATGCTGAAAATGAAGATTCGGCAATATCTAAAATGACCGAAGTAATAGAACTGCATCCTGATTTAAATGGCTGGGCAATGGTTGGCGGCTGGCCGATGTTCGGCGAAAAACTTCTGACCGTAATTGAGCCGGGAAAATACAAAATAGTAGCAGTTGATGCATTACCGGAGCAATTAATTTACATCGAAAAAGGTATTGTTCAGGTTTTGCTTGCACAGCCAACATTCAAGTGGGGAGAGATCGGGGTTGAGACAATTATAAACAAAATTCACCTTAAGAAAGATATTAAAGGGATAATTCCTCTCAATCCTTTAAAAATATCAATTGAAAATCTGGGCGGCTGGTCGAGGCAGCTTAGAGCATGGGGTTATAAAGGAATTCCTGAAAAATATTTAATAATGTGATTATTTGCTGACGTTCTGGAAAATGATACATCAATAAAGAAATTACGGAGTTAACATGAAAATACCGGAAATCAAGTATAAAAACATTTTATTCGCCACAGAGTTCTCGGAGCATTGGCAGGAAATATTTATTCAGGCGGTTAACCTGGCTCGTAATTATGAAGCTGATTTAACCATTCTGCATGTTCTGCACACAGAATTAATCGATTTACTTATTTTTGATGTCGGTCTTGAAAGATCATCTGCTATCGATAAAAAGTTTACACTCGCCAAAGACTACACGGAGAATGCAAGAAAAATTATTTTAGGAAGGATTGAGCAAGCTTTTGGCGAGGATATTCTGAATAAGTATGAAGTGCTGGTAGAAAGAGGCAACCCTGTTAAAACAATCTTAGCCGTTGCAGAAGAGAAAAAGTGTGATTTAATAGTAATGGGATTTAAAGGCAGAGGAGTATCAGAGGATAATACTCTCGGTAGTACAGTTAACAGAGTATTGCATAAATCAAAATTACCGGTAATGGTAGTTCACAACGTTTAATTAGTTTATAAAAGAGAGGCTTTATGGGAATACTACATGCTCGCGGAGGTATTTTAACCGACAATGCAATCATTAATTATGACCAGGATAAACTCGATTCTATGTTCATGGCGGTATTAAATGACGGAATATATGGAATTTCATTTAGTGCTTACATGGAGAACCAGAAACCGGGTTCACAGTTATCGTACGAGCAAATTGACGAGAGAATGAAAATATTGAGTTCCTATGTGAAATGGGTGAGATCGTTCTCTTGTGTTGACGGAAACGAATATATTCCTGAAGTTGCTCGTAAATACGGCATCAGTACTCTTGTGGGAGCCTGGCTGGGGAATGATAAGGAAAAGAATGAAACTGAAATAAAAAGTTTAATCGATGTGGCTAAAAAAGGTTACGCGGATATTGTTGCTGTTGGTAATGAGGTTTTACTAAGGGGTGATCTAACTGAGGAGGAACTTATTGACCACATTATCAGAGTTAAAAAAGAAGTACCGGATAAACCTGTTGGTTATGTTGATGCCTACTATAAATTTGCTGCTCATCCAAGGATAAGTGAAGTCTGCGATGTAATTCTTGCAAACTGTTACCCGTTCTGGGAAGGAATACCAATTGAACACTCCTTCGTATATCTTAAACAAATGTATCAGATAGCCTCCAATGCTGCTAAGTGTAAAAAAGTAATTATCAGTGAGACAGGCTGGCCAAATCGCGGATCATCGGAACGCGGCGCGGAACCATCTTATATAAACGCATTAAGATATTTTATTAATGCATATTCATGGGCAGAAGAAGAAAAAATAGATATTATCTACTTCTCAAGTTTTGACGAACAATGGAAGATAGCGGCAGAAGGCGATGTCGGAGCCTATTGGGGTTTGTGGGATAAGGATGGAAAATTAAAATATGGTCAACATTAGCATATAAATATCACGAAGGGTATGAATAAAATGAAAAAACATATTATTTATTATGCGGTATCATTTATGACATTTACTTTATTTTTATCGTGCGGCTCCGAATCAACAATATCAACAAAAAAAATTATTGTAACTTCTGAACGGGGAGATAAACTTGCAGTCAAGGAAAATGTTCCTTTTGTTAAAGGTAATCCTGAAGGAAACGTTATAGAAGTTGATCCTTCTAATATAAAACAGACGATTGACGGTATTGGCACATCATTCACTGAATCTTCGGCATTTGTTTTGGCTCATCTTGAAAAGGAAAAGAGATTGGAAGTGATGAAGAAAATTTTTTCTGAAGAGGGTGCGAATTTTACTCTGACAAGAACCCACATCGGCGCATGCGATTTTACCGTTAACGGAAAATATTCCTACCTGGATAAGGAGGGTGATACAAAGCTTGAAAGCTTTTCCATACAGCATGATAAAAAAGGTTTTAATAAGAATGAACATCCTGGAATAGAAGATGAATATTATGATCTATTGCCAATGATAAAAGAAGCCCTGACAATAAAATCAGAACAAAACGATAAAGAATTAAAAATAGTATCTTCAGCGTGGACTGCACCTCCCTGGATGAAAGATATCGAAGATTGGTTTATAAAGGGAATTGCCGGAAATAATTACCAGGGAACAGGAGGCTCGCTCAAGTCCGATTACCAAGAAACCTATGCTGATTACCTAATAAAATATCTGGACACATATAGGGATGAAGGTGTCGAAATATGGGGAATAACCCCGGTTAATGAACCTCATGGCAATAACGGACAGTGGGAAAGCATGCATTTTACCCCCGAAAGCCAGAGGGATTTTATTAAAAAGTATTTGGGACCCAAATTAAAGTCGGGTAATAATCCTGATGTGAAACTATTAATATATGATCAGAACAGAGACGGACTGGAGCACTGGACTGATGTAATACTTGGCGATGCCGAAGCAGCCAAGTATGCTTATGGTACTGCCGTTCACTGGTACGAAAGTACTTATAAGGTATATGAAGATGTTTTTGAAAAAGTGAATAAAAAATTTCCGGAGTTTGCAATAATACATACCGAAGGTTGTATTGACGATCTCGGGAAAGATGCACCCGGCGGTATAAACGATCCGGAAAAATTCAAGGAATCCAACTGGTTTAATAACGATTCATTCTGGTGGAATGACAGCGCTACCGATTGGGGATACTCGGCGACCTGGGAAAACGTAAATATGCAAGATCATCCCGCCTACACTCCTGTTCACAGATATGCCAGAAACATAATTGTAAGTATTGATCACTGGTTAAGAGGCTGGATTGACTGGAATATTGTTCTCGACCGTAACGGGGGACCAAACCATGTCGGTAATTATTGCGGTGCTCCAATAATGATAGATACAGATTCAAAGGAAATTTATTATACTCCGATTTATTATGTGCTGGCTCAGTTCAGCCGGACCATAAGACCGGGAGATAAGGCTGTTCAAACTAAACGCACATTAAGTAATCTTCATGATGATGCGCTCCATGCCTGTGCAACTATGAATAAAGATAATTTGCTTAGCGTACAATTACTTAATACTACCAAGAATCAGATTGAGTATAGATTAAAAATTAAAAACATGTATGCATCTTTGATCATTGATGCAAATTCGATTCAGACTGTTCAGATACAATTGTAGTCAAAAATAATTTTCCCAGCAGAATTTCTGATAAATGTTTGATGTTCTATTATATCTGTAAATTCAGTCATAACGATTACTGACAGCTCATAATTGTGAGATTCATTACTTGGAAACTGCCTGAATGAAATGTCCGGAGAGGGTTTATGAAGATCTTAGGATTATTTTGCGCAGCAACAACATTGTTAAATCTTTTTCAATCAGTTACCGATACTAATTCTGAAATTAAATTTGCAATAAGTCAGATGAAACCTTTACTGAAAATAGAAAATGAACTTTATACAGATACACTATATGATAAACAAAGTCCTTTCATTTTAAGAAAGTTTGCACCAAATCTGAACGATAAAATTATCTACGAGGCTATCTCATATGGTTGCTATCGAGAAGGGCAGGCTCCGGGAATAAAAGGTCCATCCGAAGATGAAATTTTGGAGGATTTAAAAATTTTAAAAGAACATTGGAATCTGATAAGGATTTATGGTTCTGATGAGGATTCTGAAAGAGTACTAAATGTAATTAAAAAGCATAAACTTCCTTTTAAAGTGATGCTTGGCGTATGGCTTGAAAACGAGACCAAGAATCCGCAACGAAAATCCGAGAATATAAAACAGGTTTTGAAAGCGGTAGAATTAGGCAGTGAATTTGAAGAACAGATTACAGCGATAAATGTTGCTAATGAATCGCAGGTCTATTGGTCGGCTCACAGAATGGAGATGTACAACCTTGTAAAATACGTACGCGCTGTCAGGAATAACACTTCTGTGCCGGTGACAGTTGCCGATGATTACAATTTTTGGAATAAGAAAGAAAGCAGGAAAGTTGCAGATGAAATTGATTTTATAGTAACACACATATACGCTCTCTGGAACGGAAAAACTCTGGATAATGCAATTCAGTGGATGGATAGTATTTATTACGATGTACTATCAACAATGCATCCGGATAAAATTATTGCAATCGGAGAAACCGGATGGGCTACTGATTATGATCCGGAGAAAAGCGGTCCGGGCGAGCAGGGAAGTCTTATAAAAGGTGATGTAAGCTTATCTGCACAGGAAAACTATTTGCACCAAATCCATAAGTGGATAAATGATAACAAAGTAACAACATTTTTATTCGAAGCTTTTGATGAGCCATGGAAAGGGGGAGGGGAAAATTCCGGTCCGAACGAAATTGAAAAAAACTGGGGATTATATTATAAGGACCGTTCACCGAAAGAATCATTCATAAACTTTCTGAATAATAAATCGGGTAAATAATTTACCCGTTATAATCGAGTTATATAATTTATTAAGCAAAGCATATCTGAGAAGTAATGAAAACAACACCAATCTATATCGGAAAGACAGTACTCAAAACACAATCCGAAAAAGTTATAGGAGAGTACATTGAACTATCAGGGGAATCATTTTATAAGATTTCCAATTATGATCAGATGGATCCGTTTTTAATGACAATTGCCAGCAGCTCCAATCACTGGATCTATATTTCCAGCAGCGGCGGGCTGACTGCCGGAAGACAAAGTCCTGACAACGCATTATTCCCTTACGTTAATGATGATAAATTGCATGACTCTCACGAAACCAGCGGCAGTAAAACTATATTGAAAATACATTCTGATGAAAAAATATATTTGTGGGAACCGTTTTCAAATATGTACACGGGACTCTATTCTGTTCAGAGGAATCTGTATAAAAATATTTCCGGTACCCGTCTGATATTTGAAGAAGTGAATAAGGACCTGGCAATTACGTTTAGATACAGCTGGAGTACAAGTGAGCTTTATGGATTTATAAAAGAGTCTGAACTTATTAACAACTCGAATCGAAGCATTCAGATTGAATTGCTCGACGGTATAAGAAATGTTTTACCTTCGGGTATTTATCAGAAAATTCAAAATGATTTCAGTACACTTGTCGATGGGTATAAGAAAAATGAGCTGGTCCGCGGACAGGGAATTGGTATATTTTCACTGAGTTCTGTGCCATCGGACAGGGCTGAACCCAGCGAATCTTTAACAGCTACTATAGTATGGCAAATGGGAATCTCCCCGGAGACTTACCTGATTTCTGATAGTCAGTTAGGAACGTTTCGTAAAAATATTAATATTCATGATGAGCATGATATCAAAGGCAGAAGAGGTAGTTATTTCATTAATTCCAGGATAAATCTGGAACCGAAAGAATCGAAAAATTGGATTATTGTAGCGGATATAAATAAAAGTACTTCGGATGTTATAAGACTCAAAAAACTATTAGCAGATAGTTTTATAACGATTAAGAAAGTCCGTAATGATGTTCAGGATAATACCAATAAACTGATACTGCTTGTTGCTAAAGCAGATGGATTGCAATTTTCAAGCAATAAATTGAATACTGCAAGACATTTTTCGAATACGATGTTCAACATTATGAGGGGAGGAATTTTCGAAGATGCTTATTCCATTTCGAAAAAAGATTTCCTCTGCTTTATTCGTACTACAAACTCATTTGTACTTAAAGTTCATTATGACTTTCTGGACCGCCTACCCGAATCAATTATTTATAATGATTTGATTCAATCGGTCGGAAGTATTGGTGATAACCACTTCACAAAACTTGCCTTTGAATATCTGCCTCTGTCGTTCAGCAGGCGACATGGCGATCCAAGCAGACCCTGGAATATTTTTTCCATCAATATAAAGAATGAACACAACGAAAGAATTCTGGATTACCAGGGTAATTGGCGTGATATATTCCAGAACTGGGAAGCACTTGCACTTTCATTCCCGATTTATATCGAGTCGATGATCGTAAAGTTTCTTAATGCATCTACTGCGGATGGATATAATCCGTACAGATTAACTCGTGATGGTTTTGACTGGGAGATCCAGGAACCCGAAAACCCCTGGGCAAATATTGGTTACTGGGGCGATCATCAGGTAATATATTTAACAAAACTTTTGGAATTATCTGCAAAATATAATCCTGATAAAATTAATGAGTTGATGAA
The DNA here is from genome assembly GCA_016927595.1 of Melioribacteraceae bacterium. Taxonomy (GTDB): domain Bacteria; phylum Bacteroidota; class Ignavibacteria; order Ignavibacteriales; family Melioribacteraceae; genus PGYT01. The sequence goes on from JAFGMI010000013.1 coordinate 161,915, forward strand.
TCTACAGATATTTTCGTTCGCAAATGTCCCTTATCGCATTAAAAGTTATGAGGAGATAATTGCAAATCCTAAGAGTACAATCATTTTTGATGAAGAACTTGATAAAATAATAAAACGTAATTCGGAACTATATGGAACAGATTCAAAATTCCTAAAAAAGACTGACAACTCACTGATTCAAGTATTTCTTATAGAGAAACTTTTACTTGTGCTGCTCGTAAGGTTGTCAAACTTTATCCCCGGCGGAGGCATATGGATGAACACTCAGCGTCCGGAGTGGAATGATGCCAATAATGCTTTGGTCGGTAATGGTATATCAATGGTTACACTATATTATTTGCGACGATTCATAGTTTACCTGGAAAACATGCTCACAAATGTGAGTATCGGGGAATTCAGTTTATCCGATGAAGTCCATAAATATACCTTAGATATAATGAATATACTTGTTTCCTACAGGAGCATTCATCAGGATTTTTCTCCGGAAAACAGAAAAATGATAATGGATGATCTCGGAAAAGCAGGATCGGATTACAGAAGAAATATTTATACAAAAGGATTTTCAGATAAATTTAAACCGATATCAAAAACACTGATTACTGAATTGCTGAACCTGAGCAAACAGGCAGTTGATTATACAATATCTGTCAGCCGAAGGGAAGATGGTTTATACCATTCGTATAACATTCTTCATTTAACCGGCAATAAAGCGGAAGTAACCCATCTTTACGAAATGCTTGAAGGGCAGGTAGCCGTTCTTAGCTCGCGTTATCTGTCAACTGAAGAAGCAATAGAGGTTATTAAATCACTTCGTAACAGCAAACTATACAGGGAGGATCAAAATAGTTATATTCTATATCCGGATAAAAGCTTGCCTGCTTTTACCGGGAAAAACATTTTTGGTAAAGAATCACTACCTGAATCCTCTTTAGTTCTGGAATTATTAAATGATCCGCACAACGGAATTCTTGAAACCGGAATAAATGATAAATATCATTTTCATTCATCCATTAATAATTCATCAACATTGCAGCTCAGTATAAAATCATATCTGGAAAAGAAAAATATAATATCAGATATAAACGAGGTTGATGAAATGCTGGGATTATATGAAGATACTTTCAATCATAAGGAATTTACCGGTCGTTCAGGCACATTCTATAAATATGAAGGTCTCGGTTCTATATACTGGCATATGGTTTCAAAACTATTGCTGGCAGTGCAGGAAGCTTATTTCACCGCGTTTAATAACGGGGAGTCTGAAGACAAGATTTTAAAATTAAAAGAATACTATTATAGCATAAAAGAGGGTCTCGGAATTCAGAAGGCGCCTGATATTTACGGTGCTTTTCCAACTGATGCATACTCGCATACTCCGTCTTTCGCGGGAGCGCAACAACCCGGAATGACCGGTCAGGTTAAGGAAGATATTATAAGTCGTTTCGGAGAACTCGGCTTAATTGTCCTTGATGGAAAAATTCATTTCATTACAGACCTTTTACAAGAACAGGAATTCTCAACTTCATCTGCACATTATAGTTACTACGATGTCGGGAGCAATCAGCATACAATAGAGCTTGAAGCGGGTACTATTGCATTCACATATTGTCAGGTACCTTTCATATACAGGAAAGGAAATGAGAATACTGTGGGAATATTCTTCAGCGATAATAAATATAGGTTAATTCCCGGATCAACTATTCCCGGAGAGTATAGCAGGGAAGTATTTGCCAGATCGGGATATGTTGTGAAAGTAATTGTTACTTTTAATGGATAATCTAAATTGATTTATATAACATAATGAGTAATTGCTTTTCTGAATACCATTTTACAGGCAGACAGTACTTGTCTATAATTCATATCCATTTATTAAAATATTAATTCGGTATACCCGGATTATCCGGCGAACTTCTTAGTTCATGCTATTCAATAATCCTGTTGGTGCATCACCACTATTTAAAAAATCTTTATTGCATATTAACCGGTTACTTGCTAGCATTAGAATTAATAACGGAATGACAATTGCAGCTTTAGTGAACATTTAATATTCTTGCATTGCTAGTAGTTTTATAGTAATGCGGCATATAGAATGGAAAAGTATTTTTCAACATGAATAAGATTCCAAGGAGATTAAAATGAATTACAGAACACTTGGTCGCACAGGCTGGAAGGTTTCTGAAATTAGCTTCGGCGCCTGGGCGATAGGAGGAACATGGGGTAAAGTTGATGATAAAGATTCACTGGATGCGCTTCATAAAGCCATTGATCTCGGGGTCAATTTTATTGATACCGCAGATGTTTACGGCGATGGTCACAGCGAGAAACTGGTAGCAAAACTTCGCAAAGAAAGATCCGAGCAGATTTTCGTTGCAACCAAAGCAGGAAGAAGGCTCGATCCTCATACTGCCGAAGGTTATAACAGAAAGAATATTACAGCCTTTGTTGAAAGAAGTCTCAGGAACCTTGAAACAGATTCAATTGATCTGCTCCAACTTCACTGTCCGCCTACGGAGGTTTATTATATGCCTGAAGTATTCGGCATACTCGATGAGCTTGTTAAAGACGGCAAGATAAAATATTATGGTGTAAGTGTCGAGAAAGTCGAGGAAGCACTGAAAGCCATTGAGTACCCCGGCGTGCAGAGTGTCCAGATTATTTTTAATATGTTCCGTCACCGCCCGTCAGAATTGTTTTTTGCACAGGCAAAAAAGAAGCAGGTAGGTATCCTGGCAAGAGTTCCCCTTTCTTCTGGTATGTTATCTGGCAAAATGACCGCCCAAACGAAATTTGAGGACGATGATCATCGTAAGTTCAACATTCACGGGGAAGCTTTCGATAAAGGAGAAACCTTTTCCGGAGTTGACTATCAATTGAGTCTGAAAGCGGTGGAAGAGTTGAAATCCTTTTGTCCGCAAAGAATGACTCTGGTACAGTTTGCACTTAAATGGATTTTAATGTTCGATGCGGTTACTTGTGCTATACCAGGAGCCAAGAGAGTAGAGCAGGCGAAAGAAAATATTGAAACCTCTTCGCTGGATAAATTATCGGATGAGACGATGCAGAAGGTTAAAACCGTGTATGAAAAATATATTAAAGAACAAGTACATCATTACTGGTAATTAATAGAACTGCATTTATTACAAACAGTAATTTGAACCTGCTGGTCAAAAATTAAATTTTTATTCTTTTTTTGCAATGAGATTTTAATTTAAATGTTTTTTCTTGCCTTTTTTGAATTACTTTTTTATTATTGAAACGGTTCAATGAACATCTAACCCATTAAATAGTATTTAAATGAAAGATATGACTGAATTAGATAATTCCGATAGCTCAGTTTCTGTCTCTTATATCTTTTCGGATTTATCAACCGGATATGATAATCCGATAAAAATTAAACCTACCTCAAATAAATGTACTTCGTGGAGTTTCACTCCATACATGAGTACAGATTTCTTCTTTTCATTTACCCGACTTAAAGGAGGATGTCCTTGCCGAATAGCTTCAGACCCGGAAACTATTAAATTACACGCAGGGCATCCTCCGAAATTATCGGCTGTGAATTCATGAGGTATTCACTAAGAAATAAGTTACTGTTCTTTTTATTACTGACTCCGGATTATTCTCTTTGATAAGTTGGAAATTTATTTACTGCATTCAATTAATTTGCAGGTGTAATTTTTCGTTTAGGTAATTTCACGATAATAATTATTTCTTTACTTACATTGATTATAAATGCCCTATATAGTTGTTGAGGTATTAGTATTAAATTCTTTATTGATATTAGCTTCATTAAAGAATATTTTTGTTAGTTCATATCTATTCCGATAAATATGTGTTCAGATATCTGTTGGGGTAGTATATTTTTTTGATGGAGAGCTTAATGAAAAGAATAACAATTGTTGATGTAGCTAAAAGAGCTGGTGTATCAAAAGGTACTGTTTCGGCTGTGATTAATGCTAAGAATTCTGTTAAACCTACTACACGGGATCATATCCTTCAGGTGATGAAGGAGTTAAACTTCAGACCGAAAGGTGTCGCACGTAATCTTAAAAATGGAAACCAGGATAAAAGCATTGGTATAATCATCAAGGATCTTAGCTATCCGTTTTATACTTCCATTGCTTCGGGAGTTAAGGAATACGCTAATAGTAAGGGGTATGCCGTTATTATTACAAGTTCTGAAAACAGTCACGATAACGAAAAAAATCTGTCTCACCTTTTTTCAACGAAGGATATTAAAGGGACAATTATCGCGCCAATAGTTGAAGGAACCGCAGAAATCGAACATCTTTTCAAACTGAAAATGATTAACTATCCTTTTGTATTGCTCGAGGATGTAAAAGGTATTCAGGCGAATGTTGTGGCAATCGATAATATTAAAGCCATCAAAAGAGCCGTTAAATATCTGATAGATAGCGGGCACACCAATATTGTCCACTTTGCAGGTCCTCCGCAGTCTTCTCATACACAGGAGCGGATTGAGGGATTCAGGCATGCCTTCAGTGAACGTACTCTGGTATTCAATAAGGGTATGATAGTTTCAATCGGATCCAATTACGACGAAAGCTTTGCCAAAACAATCGAGTACTTTAAGTCGTTGAGCAGAGAGAATTACCCTACTGCAATAGTCTGTTTCAACGATCAGCAGGCACTTGCCGTGATGATGGCGTTGAATGAATTGAATATTAAAGTACCTGACGACGTTTCAATTATCGGGAATGATGATATTTATTATGCTAAAATTTATCCGGTGCCTTTAACTACTATAAGAGCACCGCAGAAGGAAATAGGGCGAAAAGCTGCTGAAATACTGATAAGAAATATTGAATCACCGAACCTGCTGCCGCTTGAAAAAGTTGTACTTGATACTGAGTTCATACTAAGAAGTTCTTCAAAAGTTCTAAATCAGAATTAGAAAAGTAAATTCCGTTTGTCTGTTGTTATTATCAAGCCTTTCAATCTGTAATCAGGTCTGCATTATTTGTCAAACTTCTAAAATCCACCGAGCAGTAACCAGCCGACCTGGTTAACCGGCAATTCTATTCGGATATTAATTAATTGGCGCATATAATATATTCCATACAACCGGTTAATATTTATGAAACAATTATTGGAAAACCAGTTCATCAACCATTCTTTAATACAGGTTTATCGCGATTCCTGCAGTAACATTTTTTTATCTGTTCAAATCGTAATGTAAATTGATTAATAATACAACTGATTCATCAGAATCCTCTATATAGAAATTTCAAATATTCTGTTTTGATCCGTATTTATTAATATAAAAACACAATTGCAGTCGGGGTTTTTTATTGACATTAAGGTTATTATTTAACATATTAAATCGGTTCAAATTTCATTGAACTGATAAAAACTTGACTAATTCTAAATTACAGTTGTGCTTAAATTCATGGTAAGCATCATAGAATATATTCTCTTTCCTATTACAACAACAACAATATAGCGAGATAAATATGCTTAATAGGTACTTCCCATCTGTTGAAAAAGAAATTCCTTTCGAAGGCAAAGACTCAAAGAATACCCTTTCATTTAAATACTACAATAAGAACGAAGTCGTAGGCAATAAAACAATGAGCGAGCATTTAAGATTTGCTGTTGCCTACTGGCATTCATTCATGGGTTCCGGCGTTGATATTTTCGGGGCACCAAGTTTAAAGAGGGAATGGCACAAAGCTGGTGATCCGATTCAGAGAGCTAAAGATACTATGGATGCTGCATTTGAGTTTATAACCAAATTGGGGGTAGATTATTATTGTTTTCACGATCGTGATATAGCCCCGGAAGGTGAGACATACTCCGAAACCTGTAAAAATCTTGAAACTCTTGTTGAATACGCAAAGAAACTACAAAAGGAAACTGGTGTTAAGCTGCTTTGGGGTACGGCAAATCTGTTCGGACATCCTATGTATGCTCAGGGTGCCGGTACAAGTCCGAATTCGCATGTAATGGCTCATGCAGCCGCACAGGTTAAACATGCGATAGATGCAACCTATGAACTGGGCGGTGAGAACTATGTTTTCTGGGGAGGTCGTGAAGGATATGAGTCACTCCTTAATACAGACATGAAGAGAGAACAGGAACAAATGGCACGTTTCCTTCATATGGCAGTAGATTATAAAAACAAAATTGGGTTTAAAGGACAGTTCCTCATAGAACCAAAACCAGCCGAACCAATGAAACACCAGTATGACACTGATTCCGCTGCTACATTGTATTTTCTTAAAGAATACGACCTGATAGATCATTTCAAATTGAATCTAGAAGCCAATCACGCTACGCTTGCCGGACATACCTTTGAACATGAATTAACAGTAGCATCAGCTGCCGGCAAACTTGGAAGCGTCGATGCTAACCGGGGTGATTTGTTGCTGGGCTGGGATACCGACCAATTCCCGACTGATCTTTATAGTACAACATTTGCAATGATGATAATATTGAATCAAAACGGACTCGGCAGCGGTGGTCTGAATTTCGATGCAAAAGTCAGACGTACCTCAATTGATCCTGTAGATCTGTTTCACGCTCATATTGGCGGAATGGATGCATTTGCGCGCGGTCTTCTGATAGCAAAGAAAATTATTGACGACAGAGCTCTCAGCAGTTTTATTGATGAACGCTATAGCAGCTTTAATTCGGGTATAGGCGCAGACATAATGAGCGGTAAAGCAGGTCTCGAAGATTTGGATAATTGGATCGAGAAAGAAGGTCTGCCTGTTGTTTCCAGCGCAAGACAGGAAATGCTCGAAAATATAGTAAACTCATATATCCAATAACTTAGAAAATGGAATAAGAATAAAATGGAAAAACTCTCCAATAATTTAGTCGCCAGTAAGACTGAGACAATGCTTTATAAAAATCCTGAAGCATCGGTCAGCGACCGGGTTAAAGATTTATTAAACCATATGACAACTGAAGAAAAAATTGCACAAATGCTTTGTGTTTGGGGAGAAAAAAAGAATATCTTTTTTGATGAAGATGGAAATTTACAACTCGATAATATTCAGAATCATCTTAAAGACGGATTAGGTCAGATAGGAAGATTAAGCGACACGAATGAAGGTTTAAGTGCTGTTGATATGGCAAAAATGTCGAATGCGATTCAGAAATATTTTATTGAAAACACCCGACTTGGAATACCGGTAATATTTCACGAGGAATGTCTTCACGGATTAGCCGGTAAGGAAGCAACAAGCTATCCTCAGCCAATAGGAATGGCATCTACATTTAATCCTGAATTGATTCAGCGGATATATTCTGCCATTGCCGAAGAAACGCGTGCCCGCGGGGCACACCAGGCATTAACTCCTGTACTCGACGTTGCACGAGATCCCAGATGGGGAAGGGTAGAAGAGACTTTTGGTGAAGATCCCTATCTTATATCACAACTTGGGATTGCTGCAATTAATGGACTTCAGGGTGACGGTACATTTAAGGATAAGAAAAATGTAATAGCAACTTTAAAACATTTTGCCGCTCATGGTCAGCCCGAATCTGGATCGAATTGCGGACCGGGTAACTTTTCTGAACGTATACTGAGAGATGTGTTTCTGTATCCTTTCAAAGAAGCGGTTCAAAAAGGCAAAGCGATGAGCGTTATGGCATCGTATAACGAGATTGATGGCGTTCCTTCGCATGCCAACAAATGGCTTCTTAAAGATGTTCTCAGGGATGAATGGGATTTCAATGGGTTTATCGTTTCGGATTATTATGCAATTACTGAATTGAACTATAAAGAAGAAACAGTCAGTCATTCGGTTGCAAAAGACAAATATGAATCTGCAATTCTTTCTGTAAATGCAGGCGTGAATATTGAATTGCCTGATATGGACTGTTACCCGCTGCTCACAGAACTTGTTCATAGCGGCAGAGTTGACGAATCGGATATTGATGAGCTTGTAGCATCACTTCTTGAATACAAATTTAAACTAGGCTTGTTCGACGATCCTTATGTTAATCCGGATGAAGTCAGAATTGAAGAGAAAAACCAAAGAGACAGGAAAATAGCGCTTGATGCCGCAAGAGAAACAATGGTGCTTCTTAAAAACGATGGCAATACACTTCCGCTGAGTATAGATAAAAAAACTACTCTTGCTGTTATCGGACCGAATGCAGACAGGAAAATGCTCGGAGGATATAGCGGTAAACCCAGATTTTATACAACTGTACTCGAGGGGATTAAGGAAAAAGTTAACGGTAAATTAAATGTACTTTACAGTGAGGGTTGTAAAATAACTGTCGAAGGCGGCTGGGATGTTGACGAGGTTATCCTGCCTGAAGCCGATGACGATTTTAAATTAATTGAAGAAGCTGTTGAAACCGCTAAGAAGGCTGATACTATTATTCTTGCAATTGGCGGAAATGAACAAACGTCCCGTGAAGCCTGGAGTAAAGTTCATCTCGGAGACAGAACAAGTCTTGATTTATTCGGCAGACAGAATATTCTGCTCGATAAAATAGCAGAGTTAGGGAAACCGGTTATCATTCTGCTCTTTAATGGTCGTCCGTTATCCATTACACGTCAGCAGGGAAAAGCGGATGCTGTTATCGAATGCTGGTATCTGGGTCAGGAAACCGGTCATGCAGTAGCCGATGTACTGTTCGGTGAGTTCAATCCTGGCGGTAAACTTCCGATATCATTTCCGAGATCTGTCGGGCATATACCATGTCATTATAACCATAAGCCGTCATCAAGACGCGGTTATTTGTTCGATGATATTACACCGCTTTATGCTTTCGGTTACGGTTTAAGTTATACGTCATTTGAAATTTGTGATGTAAAATTATCGAAGGGAAAAATTGGTCTTAATGAATCAGTGAAGGTTTCATTAATTGTAAAGAATAAAGGGCAGCGTGCCGGAACAGAAGTAGTTCAATTGTACATCAGGGATGTGCACAGTTCCGTTACACGACCAGTCAAAGAATTAAAAGGTTTTAATAAAGTTAATTTGAAGCCAGGGGAAAATAAATCTGTTGAGTTTGAAATTAAGCCTGAACATCTGGCATTTACTAGTATTAATAAAGAATTTGTTGTTGAACCCGGGGAGTTTGAGATAATGATTGGTAATTCGTCCAGATCGGAGGATTTAGTGACTTTATCATTGATTGTTGAATAAATGTTTTGTTTTCAGGTTGTTTTCGTATGTTTTGAAACTGACGGCGGAATCTAAAAGACTTGATTTGAAATTTTTTTTACCATATCATAAATAAAACTAAAATAAAAATTACGATCGGAAACATTTTTTAAGCTTTGCAATTATTATAACAATAAGATTAAACATATTACGCTTATATGGGAAATAGTTTTACGATACTGCGCATTAAACTGAACTAAAAATAATTCTGAGGTAGACCGTGCCGAATATTGCTGAAAAACTTTCACTGAAAGAGAAAATCGGTTATGCAGTAGGTGATACAGCTTCGAATCTGTATTTCCAGATTGTAATGAGTTTTATCCCCATTTTCTATACGGATGTTTTTGGTCTGCCTGCAGCTGCTATGAGCGTGATGTTCCTCGTTACCCGTCTGTGGGATGCAGTTAATGACCCGATTATGGGAATGATTGCTGACAGAACAAATACACGCTGGGGTAAATACAGACCTTATTTATTATGGGTTTCCCTGCCTTTTGTTATTGTAAGTGTGCTTACATTCATAACACCGGAATTCCAGGAAACCGGAAAAATTATATATGCTTATTTAACATACACTCTTATGATGATGTTCTATACGGCTGTTAATGTGCCTTATTCAGCACTGATGGGGGTAATGACCGCAAGCAACGTAGAACGAACAAAATTATCTTCATTCCGTTTCGTTGCTGCATTTGCAGGGCAGCTTACGGTACAAAGTACAATCCTTTATATGGTGAAATATTTTGGTAAAGGTGACGATGCTACAGGTTGGCAGTGGGCTGTTGCAGCTCTCGGCGGTTTAGCATTTGCTCTGTTTTTAGTCGTTTTCTTCACGACTAAAGAAAGAGTTTACCCGCCTAAAGAGCAGAAAGCAGACTTCAAGCAGGACCTTAAAGACCTTTTCTTAAACAAAGCATGGATTATTATCGGGCTGGCAACCGTTTTCCAACTGATTTTTATTGTAATGCGTAGCAGCTCCGTAACATATTATGTTAAATATTACATCGGTGAACAAAACATCAGCTTGTTCGGCTCTGAACATCAATTATCAATAGAGTTTTTAACTACAGTATTTTTTACTTCAGGTTCCGTAGCAGGAATTATTGGAGCTATGCTTACAAATCGTTTCGTTAAGAATATAGATAAAAGGATAATATACGGTGGATTCCTTGTAACAAGTTCTTTAATGGGTGCCGCATACTACATTATGCCGGTTGAAAATCTGTTCCTGATCTATTCGGTAAACATAGTGCTCACATTTTTCTTCGGTATTGTTTCGGTTTTACAGTGGGCTATGTACACAGATACAGCCGATTTTGGCGAATGGAAATTCGGCAGACGTGCTACAGGTTTAATAATGGCAGCTTCTCTGTTTACACTGAAATTAGGGCTTACGCTCGGCGGCGCACTGGTTGGATGGGTATTGGCTACTTTTAGTTTCCAACCGAATGTCGACCAGACACCGGATGCGATGGAAGGCATTTTGTTAATGATCAGTATATTCCCCGCAATATTCGGGGTCATCGGAGGAGCTTTAATGTACTGGTATCCGCTTACGAACAAAAAATTGCTGGAAATTGAAGCAGAGTTAACTGCAAGAAGAGTTAAAAGCTCTGAAGCAACTTGATCCTAATTAATATTTTGGGTTAGAACGTAATAAATTAAAATTGTTCTTTTCTTAGTAACACCGCTTTATACGTAACTGAAATAAAAATATTTTAGTTCAAACTTAGAGGAAGGATGAGAAAGTTCTTAAACTTGTCAGTTTTGATAGTCTTATCAGTAGTATTAGTTTTTTTGCTTTACGGATTTAATATGATATTAACTCAGACTGACAACGATTCATCGCTGAAAGAAGTATTTGAGGGTCATTTTTTAATCGGCTGCTCAATTAATCAACACCAGTTCATGCAGGACAACAATTTTGGTCTCGGACTGGTTAAAAAACATTACAATACCATTACTCCCGAAAACTCACTCAAATGGGAACGCGTACACCCCGAACCGAATGAATACAACTTTGACTTTCCGGATAAACTGATTGAGTTCGGTCGGAAAAATAACATTGCTATAATCGGGCATACTCTTGTCTGGCATAGTCAGACTCCTGCCTGGGTCTTTAAAGATGAAGATGGCAATCCTGCAGATAGAGAAACTCTTCTTAACAGAATGCGTGATCATATCTATACGGTTGTAGGCAGATATAAAGGAAAGATAAAGGGCTGGGATGTTGTTAATGAAGCTCTTAATGAGGATGGTTCACTGAGACAAAGTAAGTGGTTTGAGATTATCGGTGAAGATTATATAACAAAAGCATTTCAATACGCACATGAAGCTGATCCTGATGCGGAATTATATTATAATGATTATTCGCTTGCCAATAAACCCAAACGTGACGGCGCCGTAGAGCTTGTAAAAAATCTTCAGTCTCAGGGCATTAAAGTTGCCGGTATAGGAATGCAGGGTCATTATAAAATGGACTGGCCTTCACCGGAGCAGATAGATTCTTCCATTAAAGCATTCGCTGCGCTTGGTGTAAATGTAATGATTACAGAACTGGATATGGATGTGTTGCCTTATAAAAATTTGACTGCGGACGTAGGCTTCAGAATGAAATCTGATGAGAAAAATAATCCGTATAAAGATGGTTTGCCGGAATCAGTACAGGAAGAACTTGCTGAGAGATATGCAGATCTGTTCAGAGTTTTTACTGACAATAGTAAGTCAGTCAGCCGCGTGACCTTCTGGGGGATTACTGACCGTGATTCGTGGTTGAACAATTGGCCGGTGAGAGGCAGAAGCAATTATCCGCTGCTGTTCGACAGAAACGGCGGACCTAAACCGGCGTTTAAGGCGGTTATGAATACAGTGCTGTTAAAGTAGCTGTTCTATATTAAATGAAGTAATTAGTTCTTTGTAAAATATCATAAGTTTTGAATAAATGAGAATTAGGAGGAGGACTTCATGTTCTTTAATTATTTATTTAGAAAACTAACTCTGGTAAATATTTTGCTGCTGATCCTGTTAAGTCATAGTCTATTCGCACAGTCGGGTGGACTTAAAGGAACAGTATATGACAAAACTACAGGTGAATCTCTGCCCTTCGCCAATATTGTAATACAAGGCGTCGGCATGGGTACTGCCTGCGATCTTGATGGAAATTATGTTCTCCGCAATATTCCATCCGGTATGCAAACAGTAATTGTTTCATATGTTGGTTATACTCCGCTTACCCTTGAAATAGATATCCCCGAAGGCAGAACACTTGCTCAGGATTTCGAACTTGCATTAACCACGGTAGAAGGCGAGGAAGTGATTGTAACAGCACAGGCACAGGGGCAGCTTGAAGCTATAAACCAGCAGATTAATTCCGATAACATTGCGAATATAGTTTCTGAAAAGAAAATACAGGAACTGCCGGATTTTAATGCAGCATCTGCTCTGAGCCGTCTTCCTGGTGTTTCAACAACTCAAAGTTCGGGCGAGGATAACAAGGTAGTTATTCGTGGACTCTCACCTAAATATAATCAGATAGAAGTTGAAGGCGTTCAGCTTTCTGCTACAGGCAGCGCAAATATTGGTCTTACTTCGGACGTTTACGTATCCACACCCGGTGTGAATAATGACCGTAGTGTTGATCTCACGATGGTATCACCTTATATGATAAGAATGATTGCAGTATATAAATCACTTACTCCCGACATGAATGCTAATTCTATCGGCGGTACTGTAAATATGGAACTGAGGGAAGCACCAGAGGATTTACATTATGAACTTATGTGGCAGCAGGGATATACCGCAAAGAGCGGTACTCTCGGCAATTACCGCGCTGTTGCTTCGGGAAGCAGTCGTTTCTTTAATAATCGATTGGGAATTTATGCGCTTCTGAATGCTGAATCATATGACAGAAATTCGGATAACATGGATGCTTCCTACGGCATTGCTGGCGAGGAAGTTGAGATAGATCCGGAAACCGGTTATCGTCCTGTAAAAGTTAATACAGTATCATTTAACAGGCATCTGGAAACAAGAGAACGTTTTGGCGGAAACCTGATTCTGGATTATGATCTTCCTAACGGATCAATCAAGTTTGTAAATATGCTTGCCAGAATAAATTCGGATTATACCGATCACAGGCAGACGATCAATTATGATGCCGGAAGAATGGAATGGCAGCTGCGCAAAGGCGAAAATGTTATTGACCAGAGAATGCATTCACTTAAATTAGATTATGATTTCAATCTTATCAAAACTGATCTTTCAGCAAGTTATACTTCTTCAAGCAATGTTCTTGATAATTCGCCGGTAATTAATTTTAATCAGGTCGATGCTCTGCAGGCGGGCGTGCCACGTGATAACCTTGTTCCCGAAGACCTCACATATCTTCTCACTGAATTTAAAGGCGATAGTAATGTGGTACTCAGGAGCGCAAATCTTTTCAGCACCGACTACCAGGAAGAGAGATATTCATTCAAAGCAGATTTTGAACTGCCGTTCAATTTTGGCGGCGGTGTGAATGGATTCTTTAAATTCGGCGGGCAAATGAATAACCAGTCTAATTCTACCGATCAGGAAACACCCTATCTTGGATTTAACGGAAGCGCTACAGGCGAGGGAGAAGATATCCAATCCAAACTGATGAGAGCAGTTAAAGAAAAATTCGGAATATCGGTTAACGAAAGAGGGGACCTGATAGGGAGTACATTCCTTAATTCCGATGAAGAACTATTTGATGAATTCCTGGATGACAAATACGGCGACATATATTTTACATCCAACCCGGGTCTTTTAGTAGATATTCTGGATTATATTATAGGTAATCCGGAATTCGATGCATCGAATGAGCAGATTAGCAGCGGTTCACAGGGAGGATGGTACGATGGACTTTACCAGCAGCTTACAAACGACTATGAGTATGAAGAAGATTATTATGCAGCTTATGCCATGTCCAAGATCAATTGGCTCAAATTTACACTTATCGGCGGAGTACGCTACGAAAAAGTTGAGTCGGAGTACTTTGCGTATAACGCAAGAGATATGAGAAATGCACAGCAGCAGAAAATGTACGATACCACATCGATCGCAGGAAATGAATTCGTACTTCCGATGGCACAATTAAAATATTCACCTTTCGATTGGCTTGATATTCGTTACGCATACACTCAATCACTCTCCAGACCTGATTACCATTCAATAAGTCCGAAGTTCACTATTACACAGGGCAATGTTGTTTACACTGGTAATCCAGAATTGGAACCTGCTAAAGCCTTCAACCATGATTTGAATTTTACATTCCATGCCAACAAGTTAGGGCTCTTTACAATCGGCGGTTTCTATAAAACGATAGAAAACTTTGTTTATACCGCTTCTTATCAGCTGGATGCCGCAGATAGTGCGGGAATTGATAATATAAGTCGTTACACTATTGTGCGTGACGGACAAAATGTTGTTATTCCACAATCGAACGCTACGATAGTAAGACCTTTCAATAATCCTTTTGATGCTACAGTAAAAGGCATTGAATTGGATTTCCAGCATAGTTTCTGGTATCTGCCGGAACCATTCAATAATATGGTTTTCGGTATAAACTATGCACGTATTTCATCCGAAACCAAGTATCCATTTTATGACGTGAAAATCAGGATTGAGGGGCGTAAAAGAATTCCTGTCCTTGTTGATAGTTCAGCTACAGGAAGACTGATCGATCAGCCGAATCATGTTCTTAATACATACATTGGTTATGATTACAAAGGATTTTCAACAAGATTATCACTGTTGTTCCAGGATAATTCTGCCAGAGGTAACGGCGGAAGGTATCCTGAAAATGACTCTTATACCACTGATTATCTGAGAGTTGATTTTTCTGCACGTCAGAAACTTCCCTGGTATGATATTGAATTGTTCCTCGATGTAAGTAACCTTAATAATGCAAATACCAGCTGGATACAAAAATCAACCGAAGGTTTCAGAGGTGTTCAAAATTATGGTTTAACTGCAAATCTTGGAGTGAGACTCAGGCATTAATCATTGAAAAATATTTTACCCAAAAATAAATAGAGGAGTATACTATGAAGCAATTTATAATATTTATTCTAACTCTTATCTTGTTTAGCAGTACCTTATATGGTCAAAAGGATACTGTTTACGTCCCGGGATATTATGAATCCAATTTATTGTACGGTACTCTGAACGATGCTATTGAGGCAGCAGTTGCCGCAGGTACGATTAATAATACTGTTTTTAAGCTCACACCTTACGAGCAATACGTTCTCAGCAGAAGCATTTACATGGACCATGGGCAAAACCTCGAAATAGTTGCCCCTAAAGCGGGTAATGATCAGGAATCAGCTCCTCCGCAAATTGTATGGACAGAAGAAGGTATAGACAGAGTATATATTATCCAGAGCTATGGCGATGTAATTATGAAAAATGTCTGGGTAAGACATGCCGATGTTCTGGGTAATTCACTCGCCTGCAGTATTGTATTCGAAAATCAGGATGCGGCAAATGATCCTGAAATCGGTAATTTCGACGGCTGCCTGTTCGATTACTGCGGAGACGGTGCCGAAGCGGGTGGCGCTATTACTATAAAAGCCGATCATTTTGAAGGTGAATTCCAGAATTGTTATTTCAGAAATCTTTCCGATATTCATTTTCAGTATTACGGCCGTGCAATTTCTTTCCCTTACCAGAGCTCAGGCTGGCATTACGATAAGCTGCTTTTTGAAAACTGTAGTTTCTCTAATATAAGCAGAATTATCATGCAGGAAGGCAATGAGTTCGGAAGCAATATTCATATAAACCATTGTACAGTAGTAAACGCAATCGAGTGGATATGGCAGTCTGCGGGCTGGCTGGAAACTGCATCGATCACCAATTCAGTTTTTATTAATCCATACATGATGGGTTACAGAGCCCTTGATGTTTGTGATATGGGTCCCACCGGCACACAGGATTATGACGACTTTTTGGACGGCAACTGCGATTCTCCCGGTGGAGGTCTGATCAACGGAATTACTCCTGTCGATTCATTCGGTTTTGAGGTCGATTTTACAGATTTCGACAGAAAACTATTTATCGGTAATAATGCATACCTATATAAAGACTGGATGCTGGATTGGTATGCAAACTGCCCATGGGCAAAAGATAAAATCAGGAACAGACTATCTGATGAGATTCGTCATCCATCGCCGATGCTGGGACAGAATGAGATCGATTTTATAGATTCTGTTGACGAAAACGGCAATAAGGTATTTCCGAATTTGAATGTCGATTGGGAAACTATCTACACCGATGATCCGGGATTTATGGTTGAACCGACCAATTTGGATACTTTGAAATTGTTTATCGAAGCTAAGTGGAATAACAACGCCGACTTTGAATGGTCATATCAGCCGAATGCCGGTTTGAACCAGGTCTGGCCACTACCTGAAAATATGGCGTATACAAACACAGCATACCAGACCGCAGCTATGGGCGGTTTCCCGCTTGGTGATTTAAATTGGTTCCCGGATCAGAAAGCAGCCTGGGAAGCACAAAGAGACGCTGAATGGGAGACAATTTATGGTCTTCTTAACAGAACTACCGGTGTCGAAAAGATATCGGGTCTTGTACCGTCTGATTATGTACTTGAGCAGAACTATCCCAACCCGTTCAACCCGGCTACAAAAATTGATTACTCGATACCTGAAGCCGGAAATGTTTCACTTAAAGTATATAACACGCTCGGGCAGGAAATAGCAACCATTTTCACGGGTTATCAGCAGGCAGGCAAGTATGCAGCTACATTCAATGCCTCCGGTCTTGCCAGTGGCGTTTACATCTACAGGCTCGAAGTCGGTGATATTTCAATATCCAAAAACTTCGTGTTGATGAAATAAAGTTCTTTGTTTTTCTCATGTCCCGGCTCATTTGGAGTCGGGACATAAAACTATACCTTTAAAATTAGTTTTGCAGTATGAATAAAGTATTAAAATGCAGCAATGAATTTAGTCTTTTAACGATTTACT
This sequence comes from Melioribacteraceae bacterium, assembly GCA_016927595.1. Lineage (GTDB taxonomy): Bacteria > Bacteroidota > Ignavibacteria > Ignavibacteriales > Melioribacteraceae > PGYT01. Next base: position 179,076 of record JAFGMI010000013.1, read on the forward strand.
TAAATCAACCCAAACTAAAGGAGGAGGATTAATGAAAAAATTTCTTTACACTCTATCGTGTTTAACAATAGCTTTCTGGCTTACAGGAGGTAATATTGTAAACGCACAGGGGGAGGCTTACTGGACCGAGTCCTGGAATGATGTAATCGACGGACAACTTACAGGTACTACCAGCGAAGCACCTGCTGTACTTACAGAAGTTACTCAAAGAACCGGTATATGGCAGGCACTCCGGGCTATTCGTGGCGGTTCGAACATGTGTGACGGTACCGGAAAAACTCTTCGTCTGCTTAAGATCTCTGAAGGTCAGGGTGGTGTTGTGATAACACCTGCTGTAGACAGGGGCGTTGATACTGTTACATTCGTTGAGGGCAGAGGCGGCGACAGAAACATCGCTGTATCGAAATCCGTTGACAACGGTGCTACATGGGAAGTAGTCGCTACTCTCGATTCAACAGTAAAATGTGAGGTTAATGTAATTGCTGTAAATGATGCAAATGCAACTCACATCAAATTTGAAAATGTTGGTACCGGTGATGTTGATATTGATGATATAACTCTCACAACGGTGGAAGCAGCCAGCGAAGTAGTTGAACTTGATTTTGAGAATTATAAGATCGGCGATGCATTCGGCAGTATAGGCTGGTCAGCGGCTGATCTTGAAGCAGTAGCTGCTGCAGATCCTCTCGCAGACGGGAATTATGTTCTTCAATGCACTGTAAATAATTATAACGCAGCACCGGTGCTCGAATTTACACTTCCCGCCGGAAAAACCCTTGCAGATTATACTACTTTCAAATTTAAGGCTTATTTTGCTCAGGGTGATGTAGGCTGGAAGGATATCGTAGTTGAGGCTTATCAGGCTATGCCTACTGCTCAGGCTTACAACAATGCTGATGTAAAAATAGGTTCCTGGAACCGCGCTTCCGGCGCATCAACTGCATGGGAAGACATTACAATTGATATTACAAACACCTCGGCTATCAGCGGTAAATTCTATGTAGCTTTCGGAATTAACTGTGCAGGTACCGGCGACCAGGGCGGTGCCGGACTTACTACAATATGGTATGCCGATGATATAATGCTTGAAGGTGAAGAGGAAGAACCACCATTACCAGGAGATGTTATTCTTTCCGATGAATTTGATAACGGGGACAGTAAATGGAGCAGCGGCTGGATAGATGCAGCTAATACTTCTGTTGCCGTATCAATCGATAATACGGGTATACTTTCCGGCGACAATTCCTATAAAATAGAAGTAACAAATGGCGGCGTCGAAATGTGGAGAATTCAACGTAATGCAAATTGCCCGCTGCTACCGGGTAATAAGTATACTGTCTCTTTCATGGCGGTCGCATCCCAGGAAGCATATATTAATGTCCTGTTTGAAATTGCCGGTGATCCATATACCAAGCGATTAGATGACACGGTTACTGTAACTACAGATCCGCAGACATTTACATTTGTAGTTTCTTCTTTTGAGGCTGTTCCGGACAATATGCTGAAATTCATGCTTGGCAGCCAACGAAACAACGGTGCTACAATATGGATGGACAAAATTGTAGTAACAGAATCTGAAAATACTGATCTAGTAAGTGCCTGGGGCGGATCCTTAGAATATGGTGTTAAATGGCCAACATTGAACGATACCACATATCTCGACGGAGACGCAAGTATGGGCAGTGGTACACCTCCAGACGGCTGGTCTGCATTGAAAGGCGGCTTTGCAACTTTGAACGCTACTACATCAGAAGCAGTTGTTATCAGTGGAAAATTTGAGTTTGTTGGTGGCGGAGCCAGCGAGAATGGTTATACTCCATTCCGTTATTCACTTACATATCAGGAAAACGTAGTACTTCAGAATCAATATACAGATTCAGCAGCGTGGGCA
>JAFGMI010000001.1 GCA_016927595.1 Melioribacteraceae bacterium
ACGTTCGGCGCCATCGCTTGAATTCCAGCTTAATGTTGGTGATGTTGTCTGACCGGTTGAACCGTCCGATGGTGACAATAAATCTGGGGTAGAAGGTTTAGTTCCGACTGTAGCAAAAGACCATAATGGGCTTATTGCTATTGTATTTTTTTCGTCTTTAGCCGCAATTTTCCAAAAGTATGTTTTGCTGTGGTTCAAACTATCTGCGGAGGTGTAATTTGTATTTGGTGTATTTGATAGTACCAATGAGGGATTAGAATTCAGACCCAAATAAATATCATAAAGAATATAGTCTTTATCATTATCACTACAGGTCCAACTCAGACTTGTTGTTACCGACACATCTTTTGCTCCATTTCCCGGAATTGGATTAGAGGGGATGTTTGGTGCAAAATTAGTAGTGAAGTTCCATAAAGGGCTGCTTGTCTCTGCACCATCTGAATCTTTTGCAATAATTTTCCAATAGTAAGTTGTTCCAAGTTTTAAATTTTCTCGTTTATATGTCGAGACTCCTAAATTGCTTTTTTCTATCGGTGGATTATTAGAAGTGCCTAAATATATACTATACAAAATTGCTTCTTCATCTGGATCGCTACATTCCCAGCTGAAGGATAAGTTAGTATTAACACTAACGGCATTATCCGGAGGTTGAGGATTTATCGGTATTGAAGGCGCTTGATTCGGCGGAGCAATAACGACTAATTCATCAGGAATACGAGGACATGCAACTAATATTAGTATTAATAAAACAAGAAATAAAATACTTGTTTTATTCATAGCGGCAACCTGACATTTAATCCATAAACCAGATACTTTCCTGAATAGAAGTTAATCGTTGGATTAATTCTTGTTACATCTGTTTTATTTGTAAAGAGGGGATCAAAACTAAGTGCATCGATAATATTTACTGTGTAAACCAGAGCTAAAGCAGCTAAGGCAATAAATACTTTCTGCTTTGATTTATCCGATTCAGCATAAGCTAACTGTGCGGCGTTCAAGTTCTCATTAGTTGGTAAACTATAATAAATATTTCTCATGGAGTTGTAATCATCAATCTTCTTATTATGGTCTTTTATACTTAAATAATAGAACATCCCAGCCCCGGCTGCAGCAGTGATATAAATCCACCCCCTTCCGTTCTCATTTGTAATCTGTCCGAGTCCAGGAATTAATACTGACTGCAAAAAAGCTGAAAAGCGAGAGAAATCTTTTGTGTAAGATGTTTTTAATTCCTCATTTTGATTTGATAAATCCGCAGAGTGAGATTGAATGCTTTGAAGCTCTATACTCTCAATCGTAGTGCTGTTCTTCGAGATTACTAAATCTTTTATTTGTTCTTCATATCCATTATTTGAAATTTCCAATCTGTATTTCCCAACAGGGAGATTAATCATTTTGGCTCCGTACCATGTTTCTTTTAGTATATTATCTACCTTGAGATCAACTCTCGCACTTATCGGTTTAACGGTAATCTGAAGAGAACCCATCTCCAGTTTTAAGTCAACGTTTCTCCGCAATGATTCATTCTGTTTAATTTCTAATATCTCATCATATGCTTCATATCCTTCTTTTCTGATTTCAAGTTTATATATACCGGGTGCTAATTCAATTTTGGAACTGTTCGTATAGTCGGACTTGTTAATTAAAACTCTTGCATCAGGTGGTGTTAAATTGAGAGCAAGTGTTGCACTATACTTAGTTAGATCATATTTTTTATGAACGGATTCTAATGATTTTAAATTGATTGATTCTTTTATGGGCTGATAACCGCTTAAAATAATTTCAATTGTATGTTGACCGGGGACAACATTGGCGATTGTATCTGATATTGCTTGATTATCAATTTTTACAAACGCTTCTTTTGGTGTTACATCAAATGATATTGAAGCAGTATTCTTGCTCAAAGCATAAAAAAAATCATTCATTCCCGCTTTGTTTATTTCGATTGTATCAATAACATCCGTATATTCATCTAAAGTTAATCTTAAGCTATAAGTGCCGGGGAATTGAAAAAATTGTAAATTAGTTGATCCTTTATCTACATTATTAACGAAAGCTGTTGCACCTTCGGGCAATGTTCTTATCGTTACGGGTTGTAGATCTAGTTGATTTAGATGAAAGTTAAAAAATATATTATTCTCCTTAACCTCAATTCTTTCAACAATTGGTTCATAGCCTTCCTTTTTAATACGTAGTAGGTGAGATCCCGGACTTATATGCATCACCATTGATGTACCTATATACTCATCATCAATATAGTACTTTGGAGAATCAACATTTGTATTTAAAACTATTGGTATCTTTTTGTCAGCATTGCCTTTCTCTTCAATACTGTAATATCTTACAGCTCTTGGAGTTAGACCTGTGACTTTAAATTTACCTTCTATAAATCCATTGCATTTAACAGTTATTATCTGATTTTCAGGTCTTGTGATCAGAGTGATTTTTCCTTCTACAGGTGAAATAATTTCGTCAACTATTCCACCCGTATTTGATGAAAAATTAATGTTTTCAATTGATGAATAAAGGATTAGAGCGGAGTAATCTGGATAATTTGTGAATATTGGTATAGATATCTGTTGATGAAGTTCTGTAATCTCAAATGTTTTTAATTGAGCATGCAGTGAGATTGATAGATTTACAAAAAAAAGAATAAAATAATATAGAGTAAGTTTAACATTAAATCTTTTCATTAAAAGAACCGGTTGATCAAAAATGTCCCCCGATATTTACAAATAAAGCTCTTTCAAATAATTACAAAATAAATATTCATAAAAATTAAATCAATAATAATCTATTTTCAGCAATTTACAATTAAAAAGAAAGGTTAAAACTAAATATTAACTCACTGATTCAGCCTATTAATTACGTTTTTACATCTCTATAGTTAACGGTTTGTCAAGGATTTCCCTATCTTTCTCCAAAAGAAACATTGAGAAGTGGCATGAATAAAATACTTACGCGCTGAGTGACCTTGCCCGTCGCATACATTCAGCCAGCCGGCGGAGATGCTTTCCGAATACTTCTTCCATTCTAAGATATCTTCGTCAAGAGAAACGGCAATTAATTCTGTCTTCTTGTTCTTTTGTTTTATGTAAAGGTCCGGGATCATGTTTCCTGTTTTTTTCATAAAACAGCAGCATTATTTGCATAAATGTAAAGAATAAGCTTTCCGGGGGCATAACTCGCTACTTTACTTTTACCGCATTCTGTCCGTTTCCTCCACTTCTTTTTCTGAATTTTGCCGGAGCGGGGAATTCCATTATGTTCGCAGCAAAAGTGGTCATCAAGGTAAAAGAACATAATTTTTTCAGAAAAGAAAAAAATATTTAAAAATAAAAATCCCCGCATGGCGGGGATTTTTAAACGTGCATCCTGGGGGATTCGAACCCCCGACCTGCTGATTAAGAGTCAGATGCTCTACCAACTGAGCTAAGGATGCGTTGCAAATATAAGGGATTAGACAAATTTGTCCAAGCGGTTAAGTGGTTAAAAAAGTCTGTAAAGTTATAAAATCAGGCTCTATGGTAATTGAGCCACATTAGCTTTTCTATTCTTTAGTAAATATTTTATAGAGCACCGGCACAACAAGTAATGTAAGAAATGTCGAAACTGAAAGACCGCCGATAATAGTCCAGCCCATCGGTCCCCACAATGCACCCCCGCTTATTGTCAGCGGAAGCAGACCACCTATTGTGGTTGCGGTTGTAACAATAATCGGTATAAACCTGGTTTCACATGCTTTAACTATTGCATCAGCCAGTTTAATGCCTTCGGCACGGAGCTGGTTCGTGTAATCGACAAGAATTATCGAATTGTTAACTACTATTCCAACAAGACTTGTTAAACCGACAAATGCCAGGAATGAGAAAGAGTAACCGGTAATAAGAAGAAACACTATAGAACCGATTAGAGCTAACGGAATAGCTGTAAAAACAATCAACGGCTGCGAGACCGAGTTAAATTGCAGAACAAGCACGGCGATTATTCCGAGCATGGCAATCAGTATTGCTTTAGACATATCCCCGAACGATTCTTCTCGTGTTTCTACTTCACCCGCAGCATTATAACTATATCCCTTCTGCCAGTTAAAACTATCAAGCTTATTAATGATTTCCTGTGTAGCTTCATTTACCGAAACGTCGGTTTCAACATCAGCCGTGATAATTACATTCCTTTCCAGATTGTAATGATTTATTGTAAGAGGACTTGAAACAAACTCCAGCGATGCAAGATTCGATAACGGGATAAGCGCCCCGCTCATTGAAGAAATATAAATTTTCGATAAATCTTCGAACTTTGTTTTATCTTCGACCGGAAGTCGTAAAACGATATCGTACTTTTTGCCGTCATCATCAGTAAACTCCGAAACCGTCAATCCGTTTACTGCGGCACGTACTGTTCTGTCAATCTCTATTATCGGGACGCCCAGCATGGAAGCCTTTTCACGATTAATGCTTATCTTTAAATCAGCTTTTGTTGTCTTAAGCGGATTATTAACATTTATTACTCCGCCCGTTTCTCTCATAAGTTGTTCAACATCAAGAGATATGGCTCGAAGTTCATTAATATTTTCACCAAGAACTCTTATCGCAATCGGCGCATCAATGGGCGGACCCTGTTCGAATGTTTTTACGGTTATATCTGCACCCGTAATACCGCTTACTTCTTTTCTAACCTCCGATACAACTTTTCCCAGAACTTCATCATCGAATTCTTTCAACTCAACAAACACCTGTGCATAATGCGCGGTTTCATTCCTTTGAACAGTGTTATAATATACCCGTGGATTTCCCTTACCGATATTTGTTGTAAACACTTTAATCTCATCTCTACCGCTTAAAATTTCTTCAACCTGCCGTGCAACGCGGTCTGTTTCATCCAGATTAGTACCACTCGGTAATTCTATTTCAACCAGAAACTGTGGTCTGTCGGATTTAGGAAAGAAGCTTACACCTACCAGCGGAAACAACCCGAGACTTACCAAAAAAAACATGACTGCAAAGGTTATGATAAGTTTTGGTCTTGCCAGTGCAAAGCTTAACCTGGGTTTATATATATTCTCGATAAATTTGTCCAACGCCTTTCTCACATAATTTCTTTCTTCTCTTTTATGTGCTTTTATAAACCTGCTGGACAGGTAAGGAGTAAGGGTAAGAGATAAAAGTAATGATGAAAGAAGAATATAAACTACAATCAGAGGCATACTTCGTATAAAATCTCCTGTTACATCGCCGATTAATATCACAGGAACAAACGCCAGAATAGTAGTAACGGTGGAGCTTGTTATTGCCCATCCTATTTGTGATGTGGCTTTGGATGCCGCCTCTTGTGGGGAGTATCCATCGTCCATAAACCGGCTGATATTTTCAGTTACGACTATCGCATTGTCAACAAGAAGACCGAGAGATATTACCAGTCCCGCTATTGTTATCTGTTGTATCCCGTAACCGCTTAAGTCTATAAAAAATATTCCCATCAAAATTGAAACGGGTATTGCCAGCATTACAATTAATGACGGTCGTAATCCGACGGACAAAAACACAACTAACCCGACCAGAACCAAGCCCTGCAGAAGATTAATAAAAAATCCGTTCAAACGATTCGTAACATTCCTTGTCTGATCTATTACAATCTGTAGCTCCATATCGGCAGGAAGATCATTTTTGAACTTATTCATTTCTGCTTTCAATCCATCCATTACATTATAGATGTTTGTTCCCGCTTTCTGAGTGGCGGTAATAAAAACAGATCTTTTACCGTTTGTTCTGGCAAAATATTCATTATCGCGGTAATCAAACGAAATATCCGCAACATTTTTAAGGCTTACATTTTTACCGGCATAAGAATTAATAACAATATTCTCTATCTGCAAAAGATTTTTAAAACTTCCGCTTGTCTTTATATTGAATTTCTTCCTGCCTATATCAATATCACCGCCCGGTATATTCGAGTTTTCAGTTACGATTCTATCAATTACCGATGCCAGCGATATATTTAAAGCAGCCAATCGTTCCATGTCAACAGAGATTCTCACTTCCTGCTCCGGGTATGCCATTACTTCAATCTTTTTAATATCGCGGACTTTTTCCAGCATTGATTGCAGTCTTTCCGCTTCATACTGCATATCCGAATACCCGGCATTTTCCGAAACCAATGCCGCCTGCAAAATGGCAACATCCGTACTTTCCCACTTCATAAATTTTAATGAATAGATCTGATCGGGCAGTTCGCTTTCTATCCCGTTAACTTTCTGAATAACATCCGAATATTTTTCGGACGCATCGCTCCCCGCAATGAACTCAATTGAAATTACTGCAAGACCGTCGCGCATATTGGATTCGATTTCTTTTATATCACTTAATTCATTCAATTCGGTTTCGATTTTATCAACTACTAATTCTTCCATGTCCTTGGGAGTTGCACCCGGATATATTATAATAACGCTCGTTCCGGGAGGAGTAACCTGCGGATCTTCACTCCTGGGCATGTTTAGAAAAGATGATATACCGAGTGCGATGAACAACACAAAGACTATCGAAGTAAACTGATGATTTTTAATTGCCAATCCGGGTAATCTCATTTCACGTCCTGCTTAAATTACTGCTGATTAGTTTTTATTTTACTTCCTTCCTGTAAATATTCAGCCGATTTCGATACCACGATCTGACCGTCTTCCAATCCTCCGGATATATAAACAACATCATCGTTCAAAGCTTTAATATCTACACATGTTTTTTTGACATGATTGTCATTATCCGGAACAAATACATTTGCTCTGCGACCTTCAGCATCAACAAGCGCTTCAATAGGCAGTACAATCAAACTCTCCTTAATCGATGGAATAATTTTTATTTTGCCTATAAAACCCGAAGCAAGTTTTTCTGTTGTGGGTGTTAGTTCCAGTTTTACTTCGTAAGTACCTGTTCTCGGATCGGCTCCCTGACCTACTTCTATAACTCTTGCTTCAAACGGATTTTCGGGATAAGCGTCGAAATTAACCAACGCCGAATCTCCGATGGATATTTTTATAATGTCGATATCTGATATGCCTGTACTTATTTTCCATCTATCGGCAGCGCTCCCGAAGAGTAATACAGGATACCCGGCATTTGTTATTTCGTTTTCTTCAGAAATAATTCTCAATATTTTACCATCCGAAGGAGCTTTAATTACCGAGTATTCCCTGTTGAATCTGGCAATTTTAAAATCGGACTCGGCAACATCCAAAGCCGTTTTCATATTCTGAAGCTGCTCGAGGGTTGCCACTTTTTCATTATATAAATTTTGAATCCGTTCATAATCGCGCTTTGCTTTCTCCACTCCGTTCCTCGCTTTCGAGAAATTCGCATCAATCTCATCCTGTTTAAGAGACGCCAGAACATCTCCTTCTTTGACGGATTGTCCTTGTTTTATATGTATAGATTCAATTATTCCCGGAATTTTAAAAGAGAGTGAAGATTCTTTTGATGCGCTGAGTTTTCCGGTTGCTCTTAACGGAACCGAAACCTGTTTTACGGCTGCTTTTGTAACGTCAACTAAAACAACGTTTTCAACAGCTTCTGTTTCGGGTTCTTCCCTGCACGAGCCAAGAAAAACAATTAGAATTACAATTACCGTATTAAATAATAATTTCATCTCTACTCCGATTATTAATTTTCCTGATCGGCAAATATTAAATTGTATCCCGCAGTAGCTCTTTCTAATCCGGCACAGCTTATAAGGAAATCGTACTTGCTTATCACTTCGCTGACAGATGCTTCCGTGAGCCTAGTCTGTGCGTCAATTAGTTCTATCTGTGATACGAGATCGTTTTCATATTTTTTTAGTATTATTCTGTAAGATTCTGCTGCACTTTTTTTTCTTTTTCCTGCAGCAACCTGTTTTTCCATATTTACTCTGAGGTTTTCTAAAATATTTCTGGTCTGCAGAAGAATTGATCTCTCAAGTTCACGGTACTTTGCATTTAGTTCTTTCTTATCTAATTCAGCCTGCTCTACTCTCGCATTATCCTGCATACCGTTAAACAGGTTCCACTGCATTACGATTGATGCCATCCAGTAATCATCGTCTTTTGTAAAACTATATTCTTCACCCTGATAACCGTAATCCACTGCGAGCACAGCCCCCGGCAGATATGCTGATTTGCTAAGCTTAATTAAATTTTCAGATGCGTCTAAAGCAAAGCTCAGCTGTTGTAGTTCTTCCCTGCCGTTGATCGCTCTTTCAAAAAGGAAATCCTCTTTTTCAATATCTATTGCAGAGCTTGCTTCTTCTTTAACAATAATTTCAGCATCAAATGGTCTGTTTAGTAAGAAATTGAAATATGATTTTGCTATATCCCTGTTTTTCAGCGCTTCCGCCTTGCTTTCTATAATCTCAGCAAGTTCTGATTCTGCTCTGTAAATTACTTCCATTGTTACTTTTTCATTTTGGAATAAAATCTTACTTACACGCAGGTTCTCTTCAACCAATTTTTCAGCATCGTTAATAATTTCCAGCACCTTAATTGTTTTAGCATAATTGTAGTAAGATGTTTTAATTTCTTTTACAAGTTCTCTTGCATAAGCGTTTCTCTCGGCTTTCTGTAGTGACTTTAAGTCCGACTTGATCTTATAATTGAAGTATATTTCAGGCTTAAAAACCGGTTGGATCAAACTAATTTTTGTTTCATGCTCCGTCTCTCTAAGAAACGGAATTGTTTCATTCGGAATATCGGTGGGGTAAACCGGTTGCCCGATTATATAGTTTAAGCCATTGTAAATCGGGTTAACCATATCTCCTATCGGGACATCAATCGTTCTTCCGCCGCCTGCCCTGGTGTATCGTGCATTAATGCTTAGTGACGGAAAAAACAGTCCTCTTGCTTCGCTTAATGCTGAAACGCTTTTGCTAAAAGAGAACTCTTTCTGCTTCATCGTGAGGTTGTTCTTCAGTCCTTCCATTATATAACTTTCAAGAGGAGTTGTTTGTGCAACGACTTCACTTAGCAGTAATAATAATATCAGAGCTCCGGATTTATACATTTTTTCTCCAAATTATAGTACTGTTTAATAAATGACTATAAGTCATAAAACAGATAAAAAATATATCACTCAGCTTTAAGAGAGTGATAAGTGAAATTCATGAAATACCGAATCATCTCTTCCGGATCAACATCAAAATGGCTATCAAGAACGTGACCCTTCAATGTAAAAAGCTGAAGAATTCCCGACGTTTCACCCCATAAAAGCAGTGCGGTTTTTTTAGGATCAATATCTGCACGAATTGAGCCGTCGTCAATTCCCTCTTTAATCACATTTATGAATAAATTCATAACATCTTTATTCTCGCTAAAAGCTTTAATTACTGTTCCCATTTGTAAATTGTCATTAATTTCTAACTGACTGAAAAATAACAGTGCCCGGTAATAGTTCGGATATTCTTTATTAAACTTAATGTAAGCTTCCCCAATTGCACGCGTCTTGCACAATCCGTTTGGTTCACCCGAAATTCCCTTTTCGAACAAATCCTTCAGAAGCCTCATCGCTTTTAATACTATCTCAAGATAAATTTCCTCCTTGCTTTTGAAATATATATAAAGCGTCCCTTTGCTTAATTCAGCTTCTGCGGCAACATCATCCATTGTCGCATTCGAAAAACCCTTAGAAAAAAACACTGATTCAGCCGCATGAATTATTTCCAGCCTCCGCTGCTCTTTCTCTCTCTCTCTTCTTTCAGCTATTCCCATAAAATTCCTTTAATTGTGACTGTCGGTCATTTAATGACTGTAAAAATAGCCTATGCTTATTTAAAGCACAAGTTTAAATTCGCGTCACACAAATAATTTTTCCGATTATATAAAACGCTTTGATTCTGAGCGAAGTCGAAGAATGAAAGTCGAAGAATGAGTTAATTCTTAATAAATGCTTATCTTTAAGTATCTGGAGTAGATAATGAAGCACTTTTTTGTTTTGCCATATATTTTTCTGATTTATATTTCGCTCACAAGCTGCGGTGAAGAAAAGCCGTTTCATGTTAAAGAGAGCATCACAGACGACATGGGTTACGAGCATAAATTTGAAAAAATCCCTCAACGGGTTGTAACACTTGCCCCGAATTTAACAGAAATAATTTATGAGCTTGGAGCAGAGGACAAATTAATAGGAAATACAACTTACTGTAATTATCCACCGTCAGCCGATACGGTTGCAAAGGTCGGTGATCTTTTATCAATAAACTACGAAAAACTTGTTACACTTAATCCCGATCTCATCTTTATTACCGTCGAGGGAAATAATAAGGAGACTTTCGATAAAATTAAATCCTTCGGATTAGATGTTTTTATTTCAAATCCAAGAAATTTTGAAGGTATTAAAAAGACATATCTGGACTTTGCGAAAATATTCAATCTTACTGAGCCGGCACTTCAAAAGATTAACGGCTGGAATGCTGTTGTTGATTCTATTAAACAGGCGTCTTCCAAACGCACGGGGTTTTTAACTTTATTTCTCGTAAGCATTAAACCGATGATGGCTGCTGGTAAGAACACCTTCATAAACGAGTTTATTGAATTCAGCAATCTTCAAAACCTTGTGTCCGATTCAATAACTAACTATCCGTTTCTCAGCCGTGAAAAAGTACTCAAAAGCAATCCCGACATAATCATTCATACACAGCATGGTTATGATAATAACTTATCAATTGACGAACTATACCCGGAATGGGCAGATATTAAGGCTGTCCGGAATAATATGGTTTTTTACGTTAATCCTGACATTTACTTCAGACCGGGTCCCAGGTTTGTTGAAGCATTAAAAGATTTGAATAGAATTATAGCTAACTAGTCCTCATCAATCATAAATTCATCTTCGGTTTCCGAGATTATAAAAAGCTTCGAACAAATTTCACCTTTAAACTTCCCGGTTTTTCTGCAGTTTTCGAAATTCTTTTTTACAGCTTCAATATTCACGGAATTATCTGCAATTCCGAATACTTCGAGCTCCTGTCCGCATTCAGTGCAGAATATTATATCTTTTTTATCCGGTATATCTTTTTCCAGTTCAGCGGGAGTGATTTTCTTCCTCATAATAAGACTCCTTTAATTCCCAGTGCATTCCTTCGCAGGGCAGTGAATCAACGGTTGGATGTTTATCGTGTTTCATACAGAGAACAGCTGATTTATCAAAATGTTTGCAGGAAGAACATAAAGTGTTGTTGATTATTTCCTTGTTGGTTTCCATGAACAACTTATACTGAATAACAGCCGGATGAATTATAACGCCATAAACAGCCATTATTGCTATAATCCACCAGAATTTATAATCGATGGATTCAAACAAAAACAGCAATGCAGGAATTACAATTGCTGTTCGTACCAATGTCCAGTATATTATTCTTCCCATTTGTATCGGCTTAAATTATAACTAAAACTAACGAATGCGGAAGGTATTTTCAAGCTAATTGATTTCGACCTGACACGGATTTATTAAACAATCTGCAAATTGATTTTAGACGGATATTACGCTAATTTTCATCTTCATATAAATTATAATCTTAAGGCGGTTTAAATTGAGCGAAGAAAATCAGAAAGACGATAGCCAACATAGGAAACCCAGACGAAGATACTATTCGCGAAACAGATATTACAAGAAGAAAAATGTTCCAGACCAGGCGCAATCAGATAAATTTTCATTCCGAAAAATTTCAATTCTGATTCCTTTGTTAAATGAAGAGGAATCGATTGAACCATTATACAATGAAATTAAGAAGTCATTAACAAAAATTGATTCCGATTACGAAATATTATTTATAGATGACGGGAGCAGTGACAGATCCCTGGAAATTATAAAGAAGTTACAGAGCATTAATAATAAAATAAGATATATAAGTTTCAAGAAAAATTACGGTAAATCGGCTGCTTTACAGGTCGGCTTTAAAAGCTGCCGCGGCGATGCAGTAATTACTATGGATGCTGATCTTCAGGATGATCCTGCAGAGATTCCGAACCTGCTTAAAAAACTGGACGAGGGTTTTGATCTTGTTTCGGGATGGAAAAAGAACCGACAGGATCCTTTTATTAAAAAGCACACATCAAAACTTTTTAATTATGCCACGAGATTATTCAGCGGAATAAAAATTCATGATTTTAACTGCGGACTTAAAGCCTATAGATCCGATGTTATTAAGCGGGTTAATGTTTACGGAGAGCTTCACAGATACGTACCTGTACTGGCAAAGTGGGAAGGATTTTCCGTTACAGAAATACCGGTAAAACACCATCCGCGAAGGTATGGAAAAACAAAGTTTGGCATCTCAAGATTTTTCAAAGGTTTCGTCGACTTAATAACCGTGGTGTTCACAACCAGATATGTAAAACGTCCCATGCATCTTTTTGGCTTTCTAGGTGCTCTGGCATTTTTCCTGGGAATAGTTGTTAATGCATATCTTACGTGGGAATGGTTCAACGGAGTACCATTGAAAGACAGACCAGTTTTATTCTTAGGGATTTTATTGATTATAGTAGGTGTACAGTTTTTTGCTGTGGGGCTGCTGGGCGAACTTATTGCTCATAATTTCCATGATGATAAAGAATACAACATTAAGGAAAAAAAATAATAGATAAAGATTCATTATTAATGTCTTACCGGTATTTATTTACTGTTATTATCCCGACCTTTAACAGAAGTGAAGAAATAAGCGAGCTTCTTAAATCGCTTTCTGAACAGTCGTTAAATCACGAAGAGTTTGAAGTTATAATTGTCGATGACGGCTCAGATGATAACACCGGATCTGTTGTTAACAATTTCATCAATTCTTCCGAAATTAATACCAGATTCTTAAAACAGGAACATAAAGGACCCGGCGAGGCTCGTAATTACGGTATGGATAACGCTCTGGGGGAATATATATTATTCATAGATAGTGACTGTATTGCCGATAAAGACTGGCTGTTAAATATAAAAAAAACAGTTGTGGACAAAAAGCCAGCCGGATTCGGCGGTCCCGATAAAGTGCTTCCCGGTTTTTCACCAATGCAGAAAGCGATAGATTATTCAATGACCTCATTCATAACAACCGGGGGAATAAGGGGTCATTCAAGGAAAAAAATCTCAAAATATTATCCGCGCAGTTTTAATATGGGCGTCCGTAATGATATAGTTAAAAAAATCGGCGGAATGAATAAACTCAGGCACGGTCAGGATATTGAATTTACAAACAGAATTATTAATACAGGCGAACCTGTTATCAGAATTGAAGACGCTGTAGTGTATCATAAGCGGCGTATTTCAATCAGAAAATTTTTCCGACAGGTTTTTAACTGGGGTGTGGCACGTATAAACTTATACAAAATCGATAGTAAAATGCTTGAGCCCGTTCATTTTTTACCTGCTGCCGGAACAATATTCTTATTCGTAATTACAGTTCTTACAATTATTTTACCCTCAGTCTTTATATGGTTTATTCTTGCCGGTATGCTGGTATTGTTTGCGATGGGAATTCACGGCGTAATAAAATATAAAGATCTAAGAGTTCTCATACTGATACCCGTGGTCGTTCCCACACAGATTGTCGGCTACGGTTCTGGTTTTATAATGGCTTTTTTAAGACGAATAGTCCTTGGTAAAGACGAATTTACCGGTTTTACAAAAAGATACTATAAATAACAAAAAAGCAATTGTATTATGTGAGTTTAATTGTAGGTAGTATGATAATGAATTAGTTCAAATCGATATTTAATAACGAGAAACTTAACGTAGTTGAAAAAAGTGTTGATCATAACATACTACTGGCCGCCTTCCGGAGGTCCGGGTGTTCAGAGAGTATTAAAGTTTGCAAAATATCTTCCGCAATTCGGATGGATGCCGATAATACTTACGGTTGAAAAAGGCAACTACCCGGATTATGATAAATCGTTGATGAATGAAATACCAAACGGCACAAAAGTTTATAAAACAAAATCGTTCGAACCATTTGAAATTTATAAATCAATGACAGGGAGAACCGGTTCAGATAGAATTCCAACATTCGAATTAAATAAAAAAAACAGGTTAAGTGCCGTTGAAAAATTATCAAGGTGGCTTCGTGCAAACGTATTTATCCCTGACGCTAAAATCGGGTGGACCAGGCACATTGAATCAGAAGGTTTAAAAATAATCGAAGAGGAAAAACCGGATATCATCCTAAGCTCATCTCCGCCTCATTCGCTGCAGATAGGGGCAATGAAACTGGCTCAGAAAAGTGGTGTTAAATGGGTCGCCGATTTCAGGGATCCCTGGACCAACGCATTCTGGCAAAAGGATCTTAAACGTTCGGGGTTTGCATTATCCAAAGACAGAAAGATGGAACACGATGTTCTTTTTAATGCTGATAAAGTTGTCGCCGTCAGCAGTACTATTGCTTCCATGTTTGAGATAATTGCTTCGAACAAAACCAGGGTAATAACCAACGGTTTTGATCCCGAAGATTTTCAGACTGCAAAGGTAAAGCGGGATAAGTTTACTATTACATATACGGGTACACTGGGTGAATCTCAGAAAATCGACAACTTTATAAATGCTATAAACGGATTGAACGATTCAATTAAAAATGAGATTGAAATAAATTTCTTCGGTTCGTTCCACCCATCCATTTTAAGCTTGCAGGACAAATGTAGAAATATAAATTTTTATAACAGCATACCACACGATCGGGCTGTTCCGGAAATAATTAATTCCGACATTCTACTTCTGGTTATCCCATACGCTAAAGAAAATAAGGGAATACTTACGGGAAAGTTGTTTGAGTATATGGCAACCGGAAATTTCATACTTGGAATAGGTCCGGTCAGCGGCGAAGCTGCATCCATTCTTAATGAATCAGGAAGCGGTAACATGTTCGATTACGGTGATGATCTTGGCGAAATAATTTTAAGTAAGTTCAATGAATGGAAAAACGGCATCGGATTTTCAGCCGACAAGGAAAAGATAAATCGTTACTCGAGAATAAACACGACGAGTCAGCTTATTAATGTTTTCGAGGAGCTTATATGAAATTAAAAAAAACAATATTTATGCTGTTTAAGATCATAAGTGATATTACCAGTACCAAAGAACCGTATAAAATTGCTTATGATGTGCAGTCTGAGAACTTGAGAGAGTATTATTTTCTGTTCGAAGAGAATCCGCGTAAATTGAATAAACTGATAACAGATTTCGATAAATATGGTATTCCGGTAAACAACGCTTATATAGATGTTGCTAAACCGAAAACTCATTATTACCCCATTACTATTGGTCAGTACGGTCTGGCGGTTTTTCATACTTATTTAAAGACCAAATCCGCCCAAAAGAGAAATCACTTTCTCAGAATTGCAGATTGGTTTTACGCCAATAGAATTGAAGATTCAAAATTAGGTACTTTCTGGCTTACAGATATTCCGAAGCCTGAGTATAACATACGCGTTCCCTGGAAATCAGCATTTGCCCAAAGCAGGGCAATCTCAGTTCTTTTGCGGGCATGGCAGATCACGGGGGATAAAAAATATCTGCAGACCGCATCATCATCACTAATACCTTATACGTTCGATTACAATAACGGTGGTGTTTCAGCATTTACAAAGCATGGTAAGTTTTACGAGGAATATGTGGCAACGGAACCAACGATGGTACTTGACGGTCATATTTTTTCAATGCTGGGATTATACGATTATTTTCGTGCAGTACCGAAGAATATTGAATTGAGTTATAATAAGCTTGCAAAGAATTTATTCGACGAGGGGGTAATTTCGCTGATAAATTGGCTTCCGGAGTATGATTTGGGTTACTGGCTTCGGTTCAACATGTGCAGAATGAGTCACTATCCCGATATCGATCCGTGTACAATTGGTTATTTTAGATTAGTGTGTTTGCAACTGAAGCTGCTTCTTAAAATTACAGGCAAACAAGAAATAAAGAATTTTCTGGAAAAGATTAAAAATTATGATAATGCAAAAAATATAATCAGAATGTACCCGGTAAAATATAAAGCGTTAAAACAATTAAACAGGTTATAGAAAGTGTGTGGAATAGCAGGAATAGCAGAAACGGGAAAGGATAACCGAAAGTTGATGGATCGTATGCTCGACATGATATCGCACCGCGGTCCGGATGCAGTTACACAGTTCGCGAATGGAGATGTCGTTCTGGGTCACAGAAGGCTTTCTATAATTGATCTTAATACTGGCGATCAGCCTATGTTTAACGAGGATAAATCGCTCTGCATAATATTTAATGGAGAAATTTATAATTATAAAAACCTGAGAGAAATATTAAGAAAAAAGGGTCATGTTTTTGCAACGGACAGTGATACGGAAGTTCTGCTGCACGGATACGAGGAATTCGGACACGATTTATACGCTAAGCTTAATGGAATATTTGCCTTTGCACTATATGATATTCGTAAAGATAAAATCGTGTTGGTGCGGGATCAATTCGGGGTTAAACCTCTTCATTATTATTTCAGGAATAATTTATTCGTCTTTGCTTCAGAGCAGAAATCCATTTTGCTGCATCCCAGTATTGAACGAAAACTAAATCTTAACTCCCTTCATTCGCAGATAAATCTCAGATACACACAGCGGGATGAAACTTTGTTTGAAGGTATCAGACGTCTTCCGCCGGCACATTTTCTGGAGTTTAAAGAAAATAGTGTTTCAATTAAAAATTACTGGCAGCTTGTTCCGGAAATAAAAAAAAGCATGAGCGAAGGCGATGCGATTGAGGGGATAAATTATTATTTGAAACAGGCTGTCGGACGTCAATTAATGAGTGATGTACCGCTGGGAGTATATCTGTCCGGCGGAATGGATTCCTCCGCAATCGTACAGAAAATGAGTGAACTCGGTGTAGACAACATTAATACTTTTACTTTAGGATTCAATGAGCCGACCGACGAGTTTCCTGATTCTGAACTGATAGCCAGACAGTTCAATACAAATCACAGAACACTGAGTTTATCGATGGAACCGCTCCGATTTATGCCCGAAGTGATCTGGCATGCAGAGGAACCGAAAATTAATCTGCTTCAGGGTTACAATATGTCAGGGTTTGTCGGTGAACATGTGAAAGTAGTACTCGGCGGCCTGGGAGGCGACGAGCTTTTTGCGGGTTATGATATTCATAAATTTATATTTCCCTTCAATAACTGGCACAGACGAATTCCAGATTGGATGAAAAAAATTGCTCAGTGGAAATCGGATTTATTGTTTAGGCTGCAAAATTCTTCACACACATTCAGCCTTGATGAATACCGGCGCGGGATACAAATGCTGCTGTCAATTGGAAACATTGAGAAGTTTTATCTCATACTGCGCAACGTATGGGACTTCGATAAAGATTTCTATAAGGAGATTTATCACCCTGATATTTACCGTAAAATGCTGTCGGAAACAGATCGTGTTGAAGATCAGTTTGCTCCATTTTTTAACAAGGTTAAAGACCTTTCATCCCTCGATCAGGTTTTATTTACAGAATTTCATTCTAAAATGGTAAACGATTATTTGCTGGTTGAGGACAGAATGTCGATGTCGCACTCTGTTGAGGAACGCGTACCGTTTCTTGATATCGATCTTGTTAACTTCGGTTTTTCGATACCGGTACATTTGAAAATCAAAAATAATCAGACCAAATATCTGTTCCGTAAGGCAATGAAGGGAAAGCTGCCGGACAAGATAATAGAAAAGAAAAAATGGGGATTTACAGTAAATCCTTACCTGCAGTTTAAAAAGGATTTAAGAAACACCGCCGGGAAACTTTTAACTAGGAAATACATTAACGAACAGGGAATATTTAACTATAACTATATCAGAAAAATTCTTAATTATCCTCCCAATCCCAGGTTAAGATGGCATTATAATTATATATGGGTTTTATCCGGTTTAGCGCTGTTGGACAAACTGTTTATTACTACGGATAATTTTATTGATCGGAAATTCGAGCTTGAGGAATATTACAATATATAGTATAAAATTCCTCTTCGTCCATATCGGCAAAGGTAAACCAGGAACGGTAAATAAACTTAATTATCGAGCAAAAAGTTCATGTATTACCGTACTACTGTTTAAAATGATGATCAATTAAATTATCTTTGGAATCATATAAATGACCCATAGAGGGGGAGAAAATGGGATTAGAAGTTAAAGAGATAAGTTCATTAAGAGACATCAAGCGTTTTGTTGATTTCCAGTACTCTCTTTATAAAAACAATCAAAATTATGTTCCGCCCCCGCGATCGGAAGAGATTGCAAGTCTGCGTAAAGACAAGAATCCTGCCTTTGATTTCTGTGAATCAAAATACTGGCTTGTTTATAAGGATAAAAAAATTGTCGGACGTATTGCAGGAATTATCAACCAAAAGTATAATACAAAATGGATAAAGAAAGAAGCCCGTTTCGGATGGATTGATTTTATTGATGATGAAAACGTTTCGGCTTTACTTTTGAAAACAGTTGAGGACTGGGCGAAATCGAAAGATATGACGTCAATTCACGGTCCGCTTGGTTTTACCGATATGGATGGAGAAGGAACTCTGATCGAAGGATTTAATGAGCTTAGCATACTCGGTTCCATTTACAATTATGAATATTACCCGAAACATATTGAAAAAATGGGCTACGAAAAAGATACAGACTGGCTGGAGTTCCAGGTAACCATTGACAAAAGGGAAGTGCCAGATAAAGTTGCACGCATCGCAGATATAGCACTCAAACGCAACAAGCTGAAACTCTTAAAAGTAAAAAAGGCTAAAGAAATGCTTCCTTATGCGCGTGAAATATTTTATTTGATTAATGAAGCATACAAAGATCTCTACGGTTTTGTGGAACTGTCCGATAAACAAATTGATATGTACGTTAAACAGTATTTCGGATTTATTATACCGGAATATGTTCCCGTAGTGCTGGATGAAAACAACAAGGTTGCTGCGTTCGGTATAACCATGCCCTCGTTGTCAAAAGCATTTCAAAAAAACAAAGGACGGCTGTTTCCGTTCGGTTTTATTCATATCCTGAGTGCTTTAAAAAACAACAACATTATGGATCTTTATCTTACAGCTGTACGTCCCGATTTACAGGACAAAGGAGTTAATGCGATTCTGATGAATGAAATCAATAAACTTTTGATAAAAAAAAATATAACCACGGTCGAAACAAACCGCGAACTGGAATCAAATCTGAAAGTTCAGTCACAGTGGAAATTTTACACTACACGCCAGCACAAACGCAGAAGATGCTATAAAAAAGAACTGTGAGCCTGAATTCTTTTATAACCTCAAAGTCATTTCGGTTCCTTAAGGTACGAAACGTTCAACCATATTTTTTACAGGCTTCTGTGTGCGGAGATAGTCATAAATCGCACCAAGATCTTCATCGGTCATGCCTGAATATACATACCATGGCATAAGAGTGTTGAATTCTCCTTTATTGATAAAGAGACTGTCGTTATCTTTATAAAATCTGAATCTTGCTAAAAAATCTTCTTTCGACCACGCTCCGATACCTGTTTCAACATCGGGAGTAATATTTGCGGTACGCACAATTCCGCCTGTCGGTAATGGATATTCATACCCTCCCGAAAACTCCAACCCCTTAACGGGCTGCTTTTTATCATCTACCGGTGTGTGACAATCCATGCATCCACCGATGTATGTAAGATATTTACCCACAGCTATTAAATCGCTCGGATCAGGCTGCTGCATAGGTTCAGCCGGCTGAGGTATTGTTCTTAATATTACTGAGAACGGGAATGAGGCTTCTGATTCAGGGACATCATTTTCGATAGGTTTAAGTGTTCTTATATAAGCGACAATGGCTTCGCCGTCTTCTTTTGAAAGATAACGATACGCTGAATATGGCATCAGTGGGAAAAGAGGCTCTCCATCATTTCTTACTCCTGTTGTAATTGCCCGAAGAATCTCTCCGTCTGTCCACTTACCAAGATGATATGGTGTAATGTTAGGGGCATAAAATGTTCCCGGGAAACCCGCTTCAGGAGGATACATATTTCCTCCCTTTCCTTCAGTGCCGGCAATAACCGGATTGCCGAAACGCGAATAATCATTTTCGGCATGACAATCATTACAGCCCGTAACGTGATTAAACAGGTAGCTGCCACGCGATACAATTGCCGAATCCATCGAAACGGAAATTGGTTGTGCTTCACCAACATTTGGAAAAGCTGAATTAATGTATGTTACAGTGCCGACAACAAATATTATTACAACTCCCAGAATAATGCTGAACCATTTTAGAAATTTTTTCAATTTTGCCCCGACTAATAATGGATGCGTTGTCCCAATTTATGTTGTTGTTCTGGAAAAAGCAATAAAACATAAAATTTAATTGATTACGATTATAAGTTTAATTAGTGATAACTTTCACCGAAATTTTTTTCTCCGGCTTCAACTGCTATTTTCAACATATTATCCTTCGGGGGAAGGGGGCAGGTCGCGAATTTTGTAAAAGCACATGGAGGATTATAAGCTTTGTTGAAATCTATATAAACCATTCCTGCTGTATCGGGCTTGTCGATATAAAGAAACCTACCGGCTCCGTAAGTTTCTTCTCCATTGGTCAGATCGGCAAAAGTCAGGAAGAACCTTTTACCCGCATCTGTGGGATCAAGACTGAATTCTTTCCCATTAATTTTGAACAGAATTTTACCAGGGGACAACTCTTCTTCCGGCACCCCGGTTACATTCGGAATAATAATCCTCTTCGGCGGATCATAGGGTATATACTTTGCTTCAACCCGCCACTTTTTACTCACGGGGTATCTTTCGATGCCATCAAAACTTTTCAGCAGATCATTTTCCGAATCCTTAACGCGGATGCCGTATTTATTGCCCGCTCGTTTAATTACATACCAGCTTAAAGTTCCATACTTCAAAATACTCGGCTTTCCGGTTATGTCATTTTCCAGCACAGCCTCTTCAATTTTTATGCTGTCCAGAAATACATCAAGACCTTTTTTTATTTTCACAGTAACAACGCTGTCTTTCAGATAAAATGAACCGATAAAAGAGGGAGCTTTATTAATAAATAAAATATCGTTGGATTCGTCAGAACCGAACCTGTTCTCGCCCTCTTTTAACCAATGAAGACCTACAAGGCTAAGCCATCCGTCCGGTTTTTTGAGTGAATTTATCCGATTACCGTGCCAGTCGTTAACTTCATTAATATAACTCAGATCCTCTTCTTCCTTTTTGCAGCTGATGAATACAAGCATTATTGAAATCAACATTATTATTCGTTTAATATTTACAATTATCATCAGAGTTCTCCGGGATATTTTTCATTAGTTTTTATAAATTTGTTTTTCTATTAATGCGAGTGAAATTACGAAACTTCATATAACTATTCTACTGCTGACAACTCTTTTCATATCCTGCTCTATGGATTACCATTCCGGTTCTGCGGGTGGCATTGTGGGACAATACGAGCCTGGTATTGATAAAAGATATGCAGCTTATGCATCAAGGATAGACTCGTTTTTTCAGAACAGGTACAGTCGCGGATTATTTAACGGTTCGGTTTTATTCGCTGAAAAAGAAAATATTATTTATCAGAATGCTCTTGGATACGGTAATTTCAGACTAAAGGACACTTTAACGCTCCGCTCAAAATTCCAGCTTGCTTCAGTCACAAAAACTTTAACAGCTTACGGAATCGCATTATTAAAAGAAAAGGGACTGATAAATTATACGGATAGTATCCGGCATTTTTTTCCGCAATTCCCATACGAAAATATATCGATATTCGAATTACTGGTTCACAGATCAGGACTTCCGAAGTACACGTATTTCGCTGATGAATACTGGCGTTCAGTTTATTACGACAGCACAATTACAAACAACGATGTAATTGAACTTATGATTGAACACCAGCCACTGAAATATTATTCCCCCAATTTCAGATACAATTACAACAATACAAATTACTGCATTCTTGCTGCTGTAATTGAAAAGGTTTCCGAAAAATCATATGAAGAGTTTATGAAGGATGAAGTGTTCGCGCCGATCGGTATGATTAATACTGAAGTGTACAGACGGGGAAATAATGAGGATAAACATTTTCCAGTTAAAGGGTATACCGGTTACCGAAGGATTGCAGATAATACTTATCTGAATGGTGTTGTCGGCGACAAGGGTATATATTCGACAGCAGAGGATTTATTTAAGTTCAATCGGGCTTTATACGATGGAAAACCCCTTTCCCGGAATGAAGTAAACTCTATGTACCTGCTTGCTCACGAGGAACTTTATGAGCATGATAACTATGGTCTCGGCTGGCGGGTTAATATGAGACCGGACAGCACCAGGATAGTTTATCACACCGGCTGGTGGAAGGGCTTCCGTTCATATTTTATCCGTGAGCTCAGTACTGAAAAGTGTATTATAGTACTGACTAACAGAAGCAACAGCGGTGTGCTTTCAACAAGAGAATTAATGAGTCTGTTTGATATTAAAGCGGAGGGTGTTGCATCCGAAGAAGAAACGATCGATTACGAACTTCAGTAAATTTATAATTCTTCCGCGTAAGGCTTCATTTCGATTTTCTGGTCAAGATAAAACAGCCGTTTAGGTTCACTAAACTTTTTTGTTATTGAAAACGGGTAATCAATTACTGTATCACCTGCTGTTGATTTTTCTTTAAGACTGCTTTTACCTGATGCAATATTATCCGCTGTCGTTTTATCAAATCTGAATGTGATTTCCTTTACCGACACTGTTTCTCTTATAATAAAGTATGAACTCTCCGGGTCAACAATTAATTCATCAACTGCATCATTATTCCACAGAATGTTATCAACATTCGTCTGTTCGGTGTATTCACGGACTGCATCCTTCAGTTCAACTTCTGTGGTAACAAACTCATCTGTGAATTCAATATTCAGGCATTCCAGCATTTCTTCTTTTGAGAAAACCATTCTTCCGACAACATCACCCTCATAACTTTCCAGACTTTTAATTGAAGATATATCCTTAACCACATACTGAACATTATCGGCGCTAAGTCTATAAACCGTTCCTGGTCTGTAATTCGTTCTGGGGGTAGAAAATGGTTTGAAATTTTTATATACGGAATTTGCCGGACGAGATGAATTTTCCTGCCCGAACGCACAAAGGTGGGCAATTAACAATATAAGCATCACTCTTTTCATAGATTTCCCGTTCATTATAATTAATTATCGAATTTTTATACATTATCTTTAGAAG
Source organism: Melioribacteraceae bacterium (assembly GCA_016927595.1). Lineage (GTDB taxonomy): Bacteria > Bacteroidota > Ignavibacteria > Ignavibacteriales > Melioribacteraceae > PGYT01. Next base: position 23,212 of record JAFGMI010000001.1, read on the forward strand.
CAAATTTTTTATCGGTTAAAATAGACGGAGTTAATAATGACGGATGAATTCATGAAAGCGGCAATTGAGGAAGCAAAAACCGGACTGGCGGAGGGAGGTATACCCATCGGTTCGGTATTGGTAAAAGACGGAAAAATAATCGGCAGAGGTCATAACCGCCGGGTACAGAACGGAAGTGCTATATTGCATGCCGAAATGGACTGTATAGAGAATGCGGGACGTTTAAGTGCAAATGATTATAAGGACTGTGTTTTATATTCCACCTTGTCACCGTGCGATATGTGCAGCGGGGCGGTGCTTTTGTATAAAATTCCTAAAATCGTGATAGGAGAAAATGTAACGTTCAAGGGTCCCGAGGATTATGTGAAATCGTGCGGTGTAGAACTGGAGGTATTAAACGATTCCGAATGCATTCAAATGATGGAGGAATTTATTGCTGCAAAACCTGAATTGTGGAATGAGGATATTGGCATTTAAATTAGGAACTATATTTTTGACTTCTGAATTAATAAGTAAATTGTAGCGCTTCTGACTATTTTTACCCACTGAAAAAACGTTTTAATATATAAAATAAAGGCCTAATGAAGAAAAAAGAGAAAATCAACATAATAACTCTCGGCTGTTCAAAAAACACTGTCGATTCTGAACGGCTCATGAGTCAATTAAAACTAAACCGGATGCGGTTGGTTAACAATCCTAACAATGCCGATACGGTAATTATAAATACCTGTGGTTTTATAGATGCTGCCAAGGAAGAATCTATAAATACAATTCTTCAGGCAACCGAACTTAAAAAACAGGGTGCTATAAAAAAAGTTGTGGTAGCAGGTTGTTTATCCGAACGTTACATGGATGAGCTTAAAAAAGAAATTCCCGAAGTTGACAATTTTTTCGGCACCGAGGATTATGCAGGAATTCTAACTTCACTCGGCGGCAACCTTAAGGAAGAACTCCTTGGAGAAAGGGAATTGTCGTCGCCCAGGCATTATGCTTATCTTAAAATCTCCGAGGGATGCGATAATCCCTGTTCTTTTTGCGCAATACCTTTGATGCGGGGCAAGCATAAAACCAAATCGATCGAGGAATTGTTGCTCGAGGCTGATAGTCTTGCGGTTAAAGGAGTAAAGGAATTAATAATTATCGGGCAGGACACAACAGATTACGGCAAGGAAATTTACGGAAAACGCGTACTGGCTGAGCTGTTGAATAAGCTAAGTGAAATTAAAGGGATTGAGTGGATAAGATTATTATACGCTTATCCTTCTCATTTTCCCGACGATGTTATCCGTACAATCGCAGAGAATCCAAAAGTTCTTAATTATATCGACATGCCTCTGCAGCACATATCCGAAAAGGTGCTGAAATCAATGCGAAGAGGTATTTCGGAAAGAAGAACCCGTGATCTAATCTGCAAGTTAAAAAACTCCATACCAAACCTTACGCTTAGAACTACATTTATCGTAGGATATCCGGCAGAAACCGAAAAAGAATTTGCCGAGCTATGTTCATTTATTAAGGAGGTTGAGTTTGATCGGGTGGGTGTTTTTAATTATTCTGTTGAAGAAAATACACCAAGTTTTATTCTCGGCGATCCGGTGCCCTTAAAAGAAAAAGACAGACGCCGAAAGGAGATAATGGAAATTCAAAAAAGTATTTCACATAATAAAAATAATACTCTTATCGGGACGGAACAAAATGTGATAATTGATAGTAAAGAGGGCAAATATTATATAGGAAGATCCGAAAGAGATGCCCCCGAAGTGGACGGCGAGGTAATTATTGATGCTGAAAAAAATATACGACCGGGAAACATATACAGGGTAAAAATTTATGATTGCAATGAGTATGATTTGTTTGCTAAATTCAATTAAGTTATTAGGGGGACCTAAATGAAGAAGGTCATGATTTTTGTATTAATTTCTTATTCAATTATATATGCTCAGGTAGAAACAAGCGGTAATGATAATTTTCCGGGTCATACATTTGATATAGAGATAGCCAACTATCCTACCGGCGATAATGCATTATCACGGGTCGATGTGTTTATCAGAGTGCCGTATTCCAATATACAATCTATTCGAACCGACAGTGGATTTATAGGTAAATACAGCATTACGCTTACTTTCTATGATCAGTACAGAAGGGGTGTTGTTTTTGAAAGGTTCTGGAATGAAGAGATATTAGCAAACCAGTTCGCAGACGCAATTTCAAACAGCAATTTCAATTATTCTTATAAATCATTTGAAGTTAAACCGGACATTTATTTCGTTAGCTGCGAAATCCTGGATAAGGATTCCAAGAAGAGTTCCGTCTATCAAAAAATAATTGAAGTAAGGGAGTTCGACGAAGATATTAGTATAAGCGATCTCGTTTTAATAATTGATAAAATACAGGGCGATAATGGTCCGCAGTATATACCGATGGTTTCAAATAATATTACCAGTATAGATTCCACCATAGCTTTTACATATGAAATTTACTCTAACAGTAAAAACTCTGTAAGCATTGAATACCTGATACAGGACAGTGAGGAGAACGTATTATACAAGGATATTGAAGATATTAGCCTGGAGAAGGGAACAAATACATTCGATAAGTCGATAAACAATCCGGGAGTCCGAATAGGTAATTTTGTTATGGCTGCTAAAGTAAGGGATTTCGATTGGGATGTTGTAACAGAGGTTCAAAAATCATTTACGTCGAGGATTTATGGTTTCCCGGTCAGCATAACCAATCTTAATACAGCAATAGAACAAATGCAGTATATTGCCAGCGCCTCAACAATTAATGAAATTCTTGAAGGTGAAACATTTGATGAAAAGCTAAGACGCTATATTTCCTACTGGAAAACCAAAGATCCTTCGCCGGATACAGAAGAAAATGAAATTCTAAGGGAGTACTACAGAAGAATCGATTACGCCAACAGGAATTTTAAACATTATTTTGAAGGTTGGCGAACAGATATGGGGATGATTTACGTAGTTCTCGGTCCGCCCAGCAATGTTGAAAGACATCCGTTCGAGGTATCGTCAAAACCTTACGAGATCTGGGACTATTATGATATAAACAAGCGGTTTATTTTTGTTGATGAAACCGGCTTCGGAGATTACAGATTAATAAATCCTCAATACGGAGACTGGTATCGCTTCAGAAGGTGATATTAAATCGCTTGAAAAAGCGAATTCTGTTTTTGTCCGTAATTATTTAACTTATTTAATCGAATTCGCTTTTTTATTTTAAACCACAGTGTATATGGTATTAACAATTACATTAAACCCGCTTCTCGAAAAGAGGTTTTTGGTAAACAATCTCGAAGTCGGCAAATCCAATAAATCCACATCTGAATATTACTATGCCGGCGGAAAAGGTATTAATGTAAGCCGGCAGTTAAATAATCTGGGAATAGAGAACCAGGCTCTTTTTTTTGCAGGAGGGGGCAGCGGGAAAATACTCCGGAAAATTCTAGGCGAAGAAAGTGTCAGCTTCTCAATCGTAAATACAAAAGCCGATACAAGAACAGCTTCGCTGATAATCGATAACGATGCGAGAAATATTACTACTGTCTTCGGTATGAACAGTATTATAGATAAACGGGAAGCCGATGAACTCCTCTCGCGTGCAGTCAGAATGATTCCCAATGCATCTACGATTGTCCTTTCCGGTTCATCACCGGGAAAATCTACCGATCATATTTTCCCTTCACTGATTGAAGAAGCTCATAAGCATGATAAGACCATAATTCTAGATACCTATGGTCCGCATCTCTGGAATTGTTACGAAAAAGCTCCGACAGTTATACATAATAACTTCCACGAAATAATCAGCTCAACCAAAGTAAATATAAAAGAACGAAGCACACTCCTCGAATTTATTAAAACCCTTTACGACAAAGGTATAAAGCTCGGATTTATTACTGATTCAAAGAACAAAGCCGCTGCTTTTAAGTTTGACTTTAACTATGAAATAATTCCTCCCCGGATAGACACATTCGATTCTACCGGTAGTGGAGATGCTTTCGTAGCCGGTATCGTTTACGGACTCGAAAAATCTATGGTGTTTGAAAATTTTGTTTCTGTGGCATCGGCAATGGGAGCTGTAAACGCCGCACGCTCCAGCGTATGCGATGTTGAACTTTATGAAATAGACCCGCTGAAAGATCAGGTTAAAATTGTTCCTATCGGCAAAAAGATGAAACTAATAGATGATTCCCCGACGACAGACTAAATACTTACTTTATTTCATGGTAATAATTTCAGGCGTTTGTTATTCTCAAAAAATTACAGCACTTGAAATTAAAGGTTACAATAACTTCCCGGAGCAGGAATACCTGAACTGGATTAACGGAAACGAATTAAAATTTCATTCCAGGCAGGTTCAGGACACTATTAAGAATAAATTAGCTTCCAGGCTAGCCGATCACGGTTATTATAATTCAGAAGTAGATCTTGAAATAAATAATATTGATTCAAGCAATTCCGTTCTCGTAATTAATATCTCTGAAAACGAACCGACTTATATTGATAAAATATTTTATGAAAATTTAGACTCCGCCGATAGTCAGGCAGTGAGCAGCATTTTCAGTTATTCTTCCGGGAAAATATTTAACAAACTTGAATTTGAAGAGGCAATAAATGCAGCTCTTGACTATTACGAAAACGGTGGAAATCCTTTCGCCTCCGTAGTTATAAAATCGCTTAACTTCCATTCAGATTCAGGCGGTAGTGAGTCTTTGGTCGATATTCATTTGAAATTTTCAAAGAAGCAAACAAGTATTATTGATAAAATTAAAATTAAAGGAAACAGCAAGACCAGGGATTATGTTATTATCCGTAATTCGGGTATAAGTCTGGGGGATCGGTACTCACAGGAAAAGCTTGACAGAATTCCCGCGCTTCTCAATCGGTTAAATATTTTTGAGAGAGTCTCAGAACCCGTATTTTATTTTAATGCGGAAAATGAAGGTGTACTAGAAATTACACTGACAGAAAAAGAAACAAATTCATTCGATGGAATCGTTGGATACGTGCCATCCAATAAAAGCAAAAGTGGATTTTTTACAGGGTTTATTAATCTCGGTTTAAGAAACCTGTTTGGCACCGAACGTTCCGCTTTTTTCAGATGGCAGAAAGAAGACCGGGAATCACAGGAACTTGAAATCCGGTATCGGGAGCCATGGATATTCGGTTTTGCCGTTAACATAGACGCAGGTTTATTTCAAAGGAAGCAGGATACATTATACGTGCAAAGACGTGTCGAGGGATCAATAGAGTTCGTTGCAGCGGAAGAGATTTCCGCATCTTTTCTTGTTGCCGCAGAGTCTACAATTCCTTCAGATTCTGATAAATTTATCGTTTTTAATTCGAGCAGCATTCAAACCGGAGCGCAATTAAAGATCGACACTCGAAACGATATTATTTCCCCTTCTTCGGGATTATTTTTTAAAAACAGCTACAAGTACAATTCAAAAAAGATAAACGGACCAAAGCAGTTTCTTGCCGGTTCAACGAATGAGGATATTACTCTTCAATTAATTGAACTGGATTTTAGTTACTATTTTGAAATATTCAACAGACAAATTATTTCGCTGGAAATACATGGTAAAGAATTAATCGGCTCCGACTTCGAAATAAGCGACTTGTTCAAATTCGGCGGAACTAATACTTTAAGAGGCTACAGAGAAAATCAATTTTTCGGTAACAGAATATCATGGTTTAATAGCGAATACAGATACCTCATTGAACGCAGCACATTCGCTTTTCTTTTTTTTGACATGGGTTATTATCTAAGAAAACAGAATATGCAGATAAGTTTTGCCGAAGAAACTATGCTGGGATACGGATTCGGACTAAAAATAGAAAGCGGATTGGGTATTATCGGAGTGAGTTTTGCTCTCGCCGGCGGAGATTCCTTTTCAGAAGGCAAAATACACTTAGGTCTGCTTAACGAGTTTTAATTTAATCAGAAAACATTTTACCGTCGTAATGTTAACGCTGACAATAAAAATATTAAGACCGGTCAATATAATAATTATCTTTTTCACCAGTCTGGTTGCAAGTATTATTTGCATTAACGGCGATTATGAAACGTTAAAAATACTGCTTGCAGCATTGAGTGCTTCTTCTGCAGGAGCTGCAGGATATGTAATAAATGATTACTTCGATATAGAGATTGATAAAATAAACCGCCCTAAGAGAATTATCGCTTCAGGCAGAGTAAATTTGCAAAGCGCTATATATCTTTATATTCTTCTTGTTGTGTTTTCTTTAATATTATCTGTGCTTATTAATTTATATGCTCTTATTATCGCGCTTGCATCAACGTTGATCATCTTTTTCTATTCATACCATCTTCAGAAAATTACACTTGTGGGCAATATTACGGTATCTTTTTTCACCGGAATGGTTTTTATTTACGGCGGATTAGCCGTAAATAACTGGACGGGTGGAGTTATTCCGGCAGTATTTGCTTTTTTTACGAATTTTGCGCGCGAAATAATTAAGGATGCAGAAGATCTCAAGGGTGACAAAGCCAACAAGATTATTACTTTCCCGGGAAAGTTCGGATTAGATAAAACAATCAGTCTCGTGAACATAATAATTGCAACAACCGTTCTACTAACTACGCTCCCGTTTATTCTGAAAATTTACGGCATTGAATATTTTATTTTTGTGATGCCGTTTGTAAACGGATTATTTGTTTATATAATCCGCCTCCTGAATGACAGACATAGCCACAACATTTTCAGCAGAGCAAGCAGCTTGCTGAAAGTTAATATGGTTCTCGGTTTAATCGCTATTTATCTGGGTAATATTTAAATTTGTCCTACAATGAAAAGCTTTGACAATTCGTTTTTATCGGATAAAGTGGAACTGATCGCCGGCGTTGATGAAGCGGGAAGAGGTCCGCTCGCGGGACCTGTGGTAGCTGCGGCTGTTGTGTTTGACCCGAATGTATATATTGAAGGAGTTAACGATTCCAAGAAACTATCTTCTTCAACGCGGGAGAATCTTTACGGGCAGATAATTAAGCAGTGCCTCTCCTTTGGAATCGGGATCGTTTCGGAAAAAGAAATAGATAAAATCAATATACTGCAGGCTACCTTAAAGGCAATGAAGAAGGCTGTTAACAAACTCCGGTTAAAACCCGACCTCATATTAATTGACGGGAATAAAAAGTTCGACTCAAAGTATAATGCAATAACAGTTGTTAAAGGCGATTCAAAATCATTTGCAATTGCAGCCGCTTCCATTCTTGCCAAAGTAACCCGAGACAATATTATGCAAATGCATTCGGATAATTTTCCGGAGTACATTTTTCACAAAAACAAAGGTTACGGTACAAGGGAGCATATTGAAGCAATCAAAAAGCACGGCGCTTCGAAAATTCACAGACAAAGTTTTTTAGGTAAAATAATCGGAACCGAGAAAACAGAACTTTCTTATAAACCAGGTGAAAACTAATTTGACGCTTTATAGAAAAAATACTGGAAATGAAGGCGAAAACATTGCCGCTGATTTACTTAAAAAAAAGAATTATAAAATTATAAAGCGAAATTATAGATCCGGCAAGGGTGAGGTAGATATAATTGCGCAGGACGGTGATACTCTGGTATTCGTTGAGGTAAAGTCCAGAAGGAATCTTGAATACGGAATGCCGGTGTACGCAGTTACTAAAGCAAAACAAATGCAATTAAAAAAAATAGCTGAGGCTTTTATCAGTGAAAATAACATTAAAGATACTGACTGCAGAATTGATGTTGTAACAGTGCTCTTCAGAAAAAACGCTTCTCCCGAAATCGACCATATCATAAATGCTTTTTAATGCAAAATATTGAGCCAAATAAATATATTTGACATAATATAATAATTTAAATCTTTCATTCTCGTTGATGTTTTACCATTTTGATATTCCGGTTAACAATATATTAATATAATTGTCATTTAACATTAACGTTAGTTTTACTATTTTTTTAATCGTTAAATCATAACTTAAATATTTGATGAATCTCCCGGATATAAAATATAAACGCCGTCCGAATATTTCAGAGTTGGTTTATATCTTTTTCGCAAATATTACCGGCTTAACAGTATTCAACTGGGAATTTTTTAAGAATGTATTTAAACCTCCGTATGAGATAGCCGAAATCAAAAAGCATATGGATGAGCTTGGTGTAAAGACCTTTCCTATAGTAAGCATTACCGGTTTTATAATCGGTCTGGTTCTTGCAATGCAGAGTTATCCAGTACTTCAAAGATTTGGAGCAACCGATTTTCTGCCAAATACCGTGGCTCTTTCAGTAATCCGCGAATTAGGACCTGTAATCACCGCATTAATTTTTGCAGGAAGGGTAAGTTCGGGCATTGGTGCGGAGCTGGGCTCGATGCGTGTTACAGAACAGATAGATGCAATGGAAGTATCGGCAATTAACCCTTTCCGGTATCTCGTTGTAACCCGGGTAATTGCAACCACAATGATATTACCTGTTCTTACTATTTATGTTAATTTTCTTGCATTACTCGGAGGCTTTATTGCAGTTATTATAACCGAAAGCACAAATTTTGAATATTATAAAAATGCAGTCATAGGTGCCGTTGAATTCGGCGATCTAATTCCCGGTCTCGCTAAAACCTTTGTCTTCGGTTACATTGTGGGAATAGTAGGGTGCTACAAGGGTTATACTGCCGACGGCGGAACCGAGGGTGTGGGAAGGGCTTCTACAACTTCGGTCGTACTTGCTTCTTTACTTATTTTAGTATTTGATATGGTACTGGTTAAAATAACATTAATATTATGGCCGACACTAGTTTAGTAAAAATACGAAATCTGTCGAAGCGTTTTGATCATCTTCAGGTACTCGATAAGGTTTCACTTGATGTTGAAACAGGTGAAAATCTTGTTGTATTCGGCAGAAGCGGCACGGGTAAAAGTGTTTTGCTGAAATGCATGGTCGGACTCCTGAAACCAGACGAAGGCGAGGTTTATATTGATCAGAAGAATGTTCTAGAAATATCGCCGAACGGGCTTAACGAAATCAGAAAGAAGATAGGCTTTCTGTTTCAAGGTGCAGCTTTGTATGATTCTATGAGTGTCAGGGAGAACCTCGAGTTCCCGTTGAAAAAGCATTCACAAATGACTGACAACGAGATAGATGAAAAAGTTATCAACACACTCAGCCTGGTTTCATTGGAAGACGCAGTTGACAAGATGCCTTCAGAGCTGTCGGGCGGAATGCGCAAACGCATAGGACTTGCACGCTCCATAATTACCGACCCTCAGCTGATGCTTTATGACGAGCCTACAACAGGTCTTGATCCTATTTCTTCTAAAGATATCAGTGAGTTGATACTGAATCTGCAGAAGAAATTAAATATGACCTCAATAGTAGTAACACATGATCTGATATGTGCTGAAATAATATCTGACAGAGCAATATTTTTAAGAGACGCTAAGATTGTATACGAAGGAAAAATTCATGAGCTTGCAAAATCAACCGATCCGTTTTTGAAGAATTTTTTCAGCAATGAAATAATAAGAGTTTAACAGGAGTTAAAAATGTTTAAGCATTTTAAAGGCGCTCGTTTAGGTATATTTATTTTTATCGGAACCGTGTTTATTATTCTTTCGATATTCCTCATAGGAAATAAAGAATCTCTCTTTGTAGATACAATAAAAATTAATTCGAAATTTGTAAGAGTGGAAGGTCTGAAAACCGGCGCACCCGTAAGATTAAGCGGACTGACTATAGGAAGCGTAACCTCAATTACACTTGCCGACGACACTTCGGGAGCAGTTATTGTTGGAATGAATATAGAAAAGAACGTGAGACACTTTATAAGACTTGATAGTGAAGCATCTATCGAAACCGAAGGATTGGTCGGTAAAAAAGTTGTATCTATTACTCCTGGCAGCAAGGATATTGAAATGATCAGTGACGGTACTTTCATAAGAGCAATGGAACCCGTCAATATTTCGGAAATAATAGAAGAGACTCAGGCTATTATGGCTTATATAAAAGATATAACAAAAGATTTCTCCCAGATAGTGGAAAAGATAAATGCAGGACAGGGAACGATAGGTAAGTTGGTAAATGACGACGAACTGTATAAATCGACAGTTAAAATAACTCAAACAGCCGATGTAAGTCTAAGCAAGGTAACAGATCAGATGACCGAAGTCTCCGGTTTCCTCGTAGAAATCGCCGGCGGTGCCGAGAGTATATTTCAGAACATAGACACTGTTACTGCTGATGTTAAAACGCTTATTGACAATGTTCAGAAAGGCGAGGGCGTATTGGGAGCGCTGATGGCAGACCGCTCTTCATACGATTCAATTAAAACCGTGATAAACAATCTTGTTAAAACTACCGAATCAACGCTGGATGGTGCGGAATCATTTGCCGAAAATATGGAAGCACTCAAACACAACTGGCTGTTCAAATCATACTTCGAGCAGCGCGGCTACTGGGACAAATCGGATTATGAAAAAGAAATTGATGATAAACTTGAGATCCTAAGAAAGAAAAATGAAGAGCTTGAAGCCAAGCTGAATGAGCTGCGCGAAATGGGACTGAAGATCAACAAACCTTATCCCGTTGAAGGTATGCCGGTACCTGAGAAACAAGAAGAGGAATAATGGGAGAGAATTAAAAAGTTAGAATTATGTAAAAAATAAACAGCATTCAGAACAATCCCGGTAATTAAGAGAAAGACGGGGATTCTTTTAAAATATTATTCCCTGTAAAACTTATCGATACCAATTCTTTTTACTATTTTAATAAGTTTAATTCAGCACTTTGAGTAAAATGGCTAATACATCCGAAAAGAATACGAATCGTAAAATTATTGTTAAGGGTGCGAGGCAGCACAATCTTAAGAACGTCAACCTGGAACTTCCCCGAAATAAATTGATCGTTTTTACAGGAGTAAGCGGCAGCGGTAAATCTTCACTTGTGTTTGATACGATATATGCCGAAGGACAGAGAAGATATGTTGAATCCCTATCATCTTATGCAAGACAGTTTCTCGAACGAATGAGTAAACCAGACGTAGATTTTATCTACGGAATCAGTCCTGCTGTAGCTATAGAACAAAAGACAGGCGCAAGGAATCCGCGTTCTACCGTCGGAACAACAACTGAGGTTTACGATTATTTAAGACTGCTTTATGCGCGTATAGGAAAGACAATCTGTTTTAATTGCGGTAAAGTTGTTAAAAAAGATTCTGTTCAAAGTGTTACGGAATGGCTTGAGAAATCCGATGATGGTTCTAAGTTTTACCTGGGCTTTCCAATTCATTCACACGGAGGTAGAACCGTTAAAGATGAAATTGAGCTGCTTAAGAAAAAAGGATTTTTTAGAATTTATAATAGAAACAAGCTTGTCGATTTAAATGAAACCAAAACCTATCCGCGTTCAAAAAAGGATTTATATGTTGTTATAGAACGACTGAAAGTTAAGAAGGGAAGTGTAAGAGAGAAATTTGCAGATTCTATTGAGACAACTTTCAGGGAGGGGGAGGGTCGTCTTGTATTGATCGATCCCGATAAAAACGAAATAGCCTCATTCAATCAGTTCTATGAATGCTGCGGAATAAGGTACGAAGAACCCGAGCCACGTTTCTTTTCGTTTAACAATCCTTTCGGCGCATGTCCTGTTTGCCAGGGTTTTGGTCGTACAATTGACTACGATATGGATTTGATTGTACCTAATCCAAAGCTGTCTATAATACAGGGTGCAATCGCACCTTGGCGCACCGTAAAGTATAGCAAACATCTGCGGGATCTTGTCCGCGTAGCTCCCAGGAAAAAAATTCCTGTCGATAAACCTTTTTCAGAATTATCTGATGAACATGTACAGCTTATAAAAAACGGCTTTGACGGTTTTATAGGCATCAATAAGTATTTCAGTCAACTTGAGGAAAAAACGTATAAGATGCATATACGTATTTTGCTGAGCAAATACCGCGGCTACACAACTTGCAGTGCGTGTAAAGGCTCCCGTTTAAGACGTGAAGCCCTGCAGATAAAGATAAATAACAAGTCAATTTTCGATCTGGTAAAACTCCCACTGGAAAAAGCATCTGAGTTTTTTAACGATTTAGTCCTGAGTGATTATGAAAGAAAAATAGCCGAACGTGTTCTCGAAGAAATCCGCAAAAGGTTAACTTTCCTTAACGATGTGGGTTTGGGATATCTTACAATGGATCGTTTAAGCAGCACATTATCGGGTGGAGAGACGCAAAGAATTAATCTTGCTACTTCACTTGGCTCCGCATTAATCGGTACATTATACGTGCTCGATGAACCCAGTATAGGTCTGCATCCCAGAGACAACAGCAGATTGATAAAAATACTCAAATCATTACGGGATATCGGCAATACCGTTCTTGTTGTTGAACACGATCCGGAAATGATGAAAGAGAGTGATTTGATAGTAGACATGGGTCCCCAAGCAGGTGTAAACGGGGGAGAAATTGTGACAATGGAACCGTACGACTCTCTTGTTAAAAATAAAAACTCACTAACCGGAATGTACCTAGCCGGAAAATTATCGATAGAAACACCCGTTGAACGGAATATTACAAAAGGGAAATCGATAGTTATTAGAGGTGCAAGCGAACATAACTTAAAGGATATAGATGTTGAAATACCTTTGAATAAACTTGTGGTTGTAACCGGAGTAAGCGGTTCGGGAAAAAGTACTTTAATCCACGATGTTCTGTACGGAGGTATTGCTAAACATTTCGGGAGCAATCCTAAAACGATAGGTAAGTTTATCGACATAGAAGGCATAAGAAACATAGATGAGATAGAAATAGTTGATCAATCACCGATCGGCAAATCACCACGGTCTAACCCGATTAGCTATGTGAAAGGTTATGAACACATAAGAGAATTATTTGCATCGACACCACAATCGAGAGCCCGCGGATACAAACCCGGATATTTTTCATTCAATGTCTCCGGTGGGAGATGCGAAACCTGTCAGGGGGAGGGTTATGTAAAAGTGGAGATGCAGTTTCTTGCTGATCTTTATCTTGAATGTGAAACCTGCAAAGGTACAAGATTTAAAAAAGAGGTACGGGATATAACTTTTAAGGGTAAAAACATCGTCGACGTGCTTGATATGACCGTTTTGGAAGCATCGGACTTTTTTAAATCACAACCAAAAATTAATAAGTGTCTTCGGGTGTTGTCAGATGTGGGTCTTGGTTATATAAAACTGGGACAGCCGTCAAACACACTCTCGGGCGGCGAAGCACAAAGGATAAAACTTGCACTTCACCTTCTGGCTCAGAAGGATAATAAACATACGCTGTTTATATTTGACGAGCCTACAACTGGTCTGCATTTCGACGATATAAAAAAACTCTTAAACTGTTTCAACATGCTTTTGGAATCTAATAATTCAGTCGTGATTATTGAGCATAATCTCGACATAATTAAATGCGCCGATTATATAATCGACCTCGGACCTGAAGCCGGCGACATGGGGGGTAGAGTAATAGCAGCAGGAACACCAGAGGAGATTACTGAGATTGAAGAATCTTATACGGGAAGATTTTTAAAAAGTGTGTTAATAAACTGATTACAGATGAAGATGTTTTTCCATGCCGTTTGAAAACTTCACCTTAATAGAATTATAATGCAGAGTATCAGTATTTATAATATTCAGCCCGGGCAGTAACAATTCGGTTCTGTACGCAGCTGTTTCTTCCGTTTGAAACGTTATTATCACTTCTTCTTTCCGGGATGTTGTAATTATAATAATATTCTCATCCGTACTGTGATCGACATAAAATACATTGTCGATTAATTCTATATCTTGTGATAATGATTTTAATACGGGAATACTTATTTCAACGATATTGCTTCTGTTTTTACTTTCATACCAAAACCGGTTCAGAGACCTAACGGCAAAGTAATAATTAATTCTTGCCGGATTTAATATATTGAATATAAGCGAAGTGCGGTCGGCGGAAATAACTTTAAACAAATTTTCCGAACTCATTTCATCAAACTTGTTATTCAAATCGTAAATTGAAAAGTATTCGATGCTTTTCGATTCCGGAGTGAGCTCCGGAATTATCCATGTTAATTCAATTTTATTCTGAGTGTCATCTTTTATATCCGCAACCAGTTCAACGGGTGCAGCAGGCAAGGATTTTTTCTTCCAGTTAATTTCAGCCGGATAAGACTTCGAATCAAAATAATCTGCATCAGTAATAAATTCATACCTGAAAAATGCAACTCCGGCGGCATTTTGGGAGCGTGTATAATCTATCATTTTATGTGTTTCAGACTTAACATTTTTTTTATATGACGCGATCCCTATCACAATATTCCTGCCGAACGATTCATCAAGCCAATCCTTAACCAGTAAATCGAACCTGGGTTTATCAGAAATGTTCCAGTATATCTGCGGAGCGAGATAATCAATATACTGTTCCCGAAGCCACAGCCTGGATTCCTGAAATACCTCATAATAACTCTGCAGCCCCGTAGCGCCCGGTTTGTTTTTATAAATACCGAGAGGTGCGGCACCAATAATTAAATCAGGATTTAATTCATATGCTCTGAGACTTATTTGTTTTACAATATCCGTAATATTTTCACGCCGCCATTGGTTTTTGTCTTTGTTTTCCCCGTACAAATTATATGCGAAACTGTCATCTATTTCTCTCGATGGATATCTGATAAAATCGAACTGAATGCCATCGAAATTATATTTTGAAACCGCCTCGCATACTATATTTGCGAGATATTCCCTCACTTCGGGCAGCCCCGGATCAAGCCAATAACTGATTTCACCATCAACATTAACTTTGTGAATCCATTCTGGGTGTTTGTTTAGAACATGCGCTGGATAATCAAAAACATTTTGTTCATTACCCGAATAGCATCTGACCATATTGAACCATGCATGAATTTCCAGACCTCTTTTATGTGCTTCTTCTATTGCGAAGTTCAAAGGATCATAATCTGGTTCTTCGCCAATATTTCCCGCAATGTAATGCGACCACGGTTCATAACTGCTGTTAAATAATACTGTACCGTTGAAACGAACCTGAAAATAAATGGTGTTATAATTCCTGTTTTCCAGATTATCTAATATTTTTACAAGTTCGTTTTTTTGTTCACTGACGTCATACGTCGGCGGCGGCCAGTCAAGCCGGAAATTGGTAGCTACCCATACCGCACGTGTTTCTCTGTCCGTTTGAGATTGGATATTACAGAATAAAAAAAGACAAATAATAAGTATTTTTGTATACAAAAAAGTTCTGTAGTTTACTTTTGAATAAAAATTGAAATCCCCTGCCTTAGAGCCCAATATACATCTTCATTTTTCGCTTCAACATCAATGAGAATCTCGCCAATATCTTTAATCAATACAAACTTAATATTGCCCATCCTGTTTTTCTTGTCTCTTAGCATTATTTGGTAAAGTTTATCAGGATTATAATTTTTTAACTTAACAATGGAACTGAACTGCAATATAAAATTTATAAATTTATCATAACGACGTTTATCAATAAATTCCATCTTGTATGATAATTCAATCGCACATGAAATACCTATTATTACAGCCTGACCGTGTTTTATTTTATAATTCTGCTCAACTTCAATTGCATGAGCAAAAGTGTGCCCGAGGTTCAGAATTTTTCTAATGCTTCCCTCTTTTTCATCAGCCGCAACAACAGAGCCCTTATATCTGACAGAGTCTTCAATAATTTTTAATATGACGTTACTTTTCAGGTTAATAATTGATTTAAGATTTCTGTTAAAATAGTTGTAAAAATTCTTATTAATTATAAAAGCATACTTTACAAGTTCCCCGATTCCGCAGATAATTTCTTCGTCAGCGAGAGTTTTAAAAAAATTAATGTCTATAATTACAAGCTCCGGCTGATAGAATGATCCGGCTATATTTTTAGTAGATCCCAGATTTATACCCGTTTTACCGCCTACCGAGCTGTCAACGGCAGCAAGCAGTGTAGTGGGCACCTGAACATATTTTATTCCTCTCATATAAACAGAAGCAGCAAATCCCGCTACGTCCCCCACTATTCCTCCGCCGAGAGCAATTACAATTCCATCTCTATTAATATTTGCTGAAACCATTTTTGTCAATAGGTTTTCAAGTGACTTGTGATTTTTATTTTTCTCAGTTGAATTAAATAAAATTACTGAACCTTTACTATGACCCAAAAGAAGCGTTTTATCAATTAGCAGTTTATTGTATTCATATGCACGCTTATCGGCAACAATAAATCTGGATGTTGTTAATTTTCTTTTTCCCAGCTCTTTTCGAACGTCTCGAAATATTCCTTTTCCTATAATTACATCATAGGACTTCTGCCCAGGTTCAATTTTAATTTTTCTCATATCACATCTTGTTTATTTTATTTGCAATAAAATCAACTGTTCGTCCCAGATTATTACTGTTTGTATCTATAGTTAAATCCGCAGCGTTATAGTACTTCTCCCGTTTACCCAACAGGTCATTTATCCTCTTTAAGAATTCTTCTTTTGGTTTGTTTTCCGTTATGAGATCCTTAAAAATCGGTCTGTCAAGTTTGTTTTTAATTCTTTTATAGATTGTTTCCGGAGATGATTTAAGATAAATCAACTTGCCTGTTTTTTTAATCAAATTAATATTGTTATCATTTACAACTGCTCCTCCGCCCAGCGAAATAACGCATTCGGTATTACCCGATAAACTTTCCAGCTTATGTGATTCAAGTTTTCTGAAATATTCCTCACCGTTTTTTTCAAAAATCTCATCAACTGTCAGACCGGTATCTTTTTCTATTTCAGCATCAAGGTCGAAGTAATTCCACCCAAGCACATTTGCAAGTATTGGTCCGATAGTGCTTTTACCGCTGGTCATAAATCCGGTCAGATAAATAATTTTATTGTACATTATTTTTGTATGATAGCGTTCGAAAATATAGAAAGAATTATTTTAATTCAGAAACCGGAGGGCTTAATAAAATTATAAAAGATGATAAACGATTCCAACAGTAAAAGTAATACCATCTACGTTAATTTTTGAATCGAATGAATTGCCCGGAAGCACGAACTGCCTGTCGCCGTATATTACGTTGTTGCTTGAGTATTTGCTTGTAACTTCAACCTGGGGATCTCGAAAGCGCATTTCGCTTCTTACCGACAGGTAGTCCTTTATCATATAATCCATACCGATGCTTACGTGAATACCATATGCAAAATTCCGACCAATATTATCTAATTCGACTCCGTTTATTTCACGCAGGTGTTTTCCCGTGTAAATACCAAATCCTGCTCCCATGTTAAATTTGAAGTTCTCTGTCGAAAACGGCAGGAGATAATAGCCGGAAAATTCAAATGGTGTCATCGAATAGCCTTCGTCTACGTTAACTAACTCGTTTCCCGATGAACCTGCGAGTATAATTGTATTTAATCCGAGTTTCTCAATATATTCCACAGAAAATCCAAGCACTATATCGTTCGAAATTTTATATCTTATATCGATGGACGGGCTGAAAATATCATCCAGAACCTTATGGCGGTCCCTTAAAAATATATCCGTCGACTTGGGAAACAAAAACAATTTAGAAGAAGCCGTAAAACTATAATTCACGGATATCGCCAGGTCATGTCCCCTGTACTGGGCATGATTTACGGTTGTACAGATCAAGGCAAGCATTATAACGTTAAAAACAAAACTTGAGGTTTTCATAATGCAGCAATAATATACAAATTAGATTCTAATAAAAAGTGAAAAAGCCGCACACATTCAATGCGGTTAATAGAAAACATATTCTGCTATGGATTAAAAAATTAGTTTTGCAAATTTCACTATTACTTTATTTTATGGAATATAATGATACATAAAATAACGAATCTGTTTCCCGTGTGGGCTGTACTGCTCTCAGTTTTAGCTTTTCAGATCCCCGATTTATTTGTTTCTCTTAGCGCACTGATTATTCCTCTACTGGTATTGGTAATGTTCGGCATGGGGATAACTTTAACGGCAGACAATTTCAAAGAAGTGCTGACAACCCCGAAAATAATACTTCTTGGAATTTCACTTCAATACTTTGTAATGCCTTTAGCCGCATATATAATAAGCATATTTTTCGGATTTAGTGCCGGATTAACTGCGGGTATGGTCCTGGTTGGAAGCAGTCCCGGGGGTACTGCATCAAATGTTATTACTTATCTTGCTAAAGGGAAAGTCGCTCTTTCAATCACTCTTACATTATTATCTACTTTGCTGGCAGCATTCGCTACACCTTATTTAAGCTATTTGTATCTCAATCAGATTGTTTACGTACCGGTCGGGGATATGTTTTTGAACGTAATTAAAATCGTATTGCTTCCTGTTGTGGCGGGATTAATAATAAACACTTATTTCGGAAATAATCTTGAAAAATTTAAACCTGTTTTCCCGCTGATATCTGTAATTTCTATCGTGATCATAATTGCGATAATCGTGGCTTTGAACCGGGAAAAATTAGTTGACATGGGTTATCTTGTTGTCCTTGGTGTTGTAATACATAATTCATCCGGACTATTACTTGGTTATATTTTAACAAGAATCTTCGGTTATGATACAAGTACATGCAGAACTATTGCAATTGAGGTGGGTATGCAAAACTCTGGTTTGGCGGTAGCGCTGGCTATAAAATTTTTCGGATCTGCTGCGGCACTGCCGGGCGCTGTTTTCAGTGTATGGCACAACCTCTCAGGTTCATTGCTCGCGGTTTTATGGGGTAAGGACAATAAAAAACCCCGCCAATAATGACGGGGTCAAATCTTTAATTACCAAATTACTTCGTTACCTGTAAAACATATGTCTGTTATCGACAATGGATGCTTCCTGCTTAATTTGATTCAACCAATTTGTAAACATTGTACTTTTTTTCTGATTCTGAATTGTATTCCTGATGGAGCTTTTCTGAATTGAATAAGCTGTTGAATCGAATGCCGTTTTATTTGTAACATTTATTATGAAGCTTCCACGGCTTCCCATAAATGGTTCTGTGAATTCATTCATCGGGGCTTCGTATGCTTTTTGAACAAATGCATAATCCTTACCAATTTTAGGAATGGTGCCGGTAAAAGTTATTGAAGTAACCGAATCTAACACAGCTTTGTTATAAACTTCATGTGCAGATTTCATTGTGTTCGTTTGTTTAATTCTATCGTAAATTTGTCTGGCGATAGAAAGTGATTTTTCTTTTTTCTTTTCTGTTTTTACAAGATTCGTAACGGCATCTTTAACTTCCTCAAGCGGTTTGTAGCCGCCTTTTATTATTTCAGAGACCATAACAACGGCATAACCCGAAGGAACATTAAAGACAGGGCTTACAGATCCAATGCCGTTTTCAAATGCGAATACTGTAAGTGCTTTATTTGTTCCGAGACCGGGAATTGTTCTTGCATCTTCTTTAAATCCTGTTGTTTCAATAACATCGTAACCTAGCTCGGATGCTATTTTTTCAAATCCTTCGCTATCGGCAAGATATGAAAAATCATTAGCGTTTTCATATAATCTATCGAGTGTTGTATGCGAAGGTTCAATCTTATTTACGATTTTTTCAACAACAAATTTTTCACTTATTCTTCCGGTTGTTTTAATTATATGCCATCCGAACTGTGATTTAACCGGTCTTTGAACAACACCGATTCTTCCGCCGAATGCAGCCTTTTCAAACTCCGGAACCATCATCCCTTTGCCGAACCAGCCAAGGTCGCCGCCCTTTGATCCGCTTCCCGGATCCTGTGAAATCTCCCTGGCTACTTCTCCGAAATCTTCTCCGCCCTTGGTTACCCTGTTGTAGACTGCCATTGCAAGACTATCGTTGTTTGGATTCTGCGGATCAATACTTACTAAAATGTGGGATGCCTTAACCGTTATATCATCTGTTCTGAACTTATCTACCATTCTGTAAACAGCATAGCCCTCGGAAGTCATAAGCGGACCAAGTATATCTCCTGCCGAAGCATTTACAATAGCATCCTGCGCTTCTGCAGGTATCTGTGAAACCGAAACCGAGTCTTTTTTATACGGCTGATCCGAATATATCTCGACATAAGTCTTAAATGAAGAGGTATCTGTACTTAGTTTCGTAACAATATCGTTCAGGTTATTTCTGATGGCTGTTGAATCTCCTTCGGAAGCTTTCTTTCTGAATAATACATACTTTACTTTCCGCTGAGGATCAATTTTATAGTTGTCTTTGTTCTCTTCGTAGAAATCTTCAATATCATCCTCTGAAACCTGAGCCGCTGAATCTTCGATAGTATTAGTATTAACCAATACGTATTTCACATCCATTTTTATGTTCTGCTCAACGTATCTTTGCATTATCTGATCATCACTAATTACGATAGATGCATTTATCTGGTCCTGAAGTTTTTTCTGAAGAAGCTCATCTCTTACCTGCTCCTCAACCTGAATCATTGCCTGCTTATTCTGTGGATTATATATCGCAGCTTCATATGCTTCCCGGTTAAAGCTGCCGGTAGAATCGACAAAATATTGTGTTACAGATGCCGGGGGATTAGGTCCCAATAAAGCTTCCCTTACTTCCTCGTCGGTTACAGTTAAACCCAATTCATCAATCTTCATCCTGAGCAATCTTTGATTTACAAGCAATTGCCATGCGTTTTCACGCAGCATTTCCATTTGATTCTCAGGAATTTCCTGTCCAGTCTGATTAACCTGGAACTGTCTGTATTGTTCCAAAACATTTGTAAACTCTTGATAGGTTATATCTTCACCATTTACTGATCCGATATTATTGCTTCTCTGCGTTATTATGTCCGTGATTCTCGAATCCGACAAAACCATAAACAGAACAAATAAACCGCCGACGGTTATTATAAACCACGGAGCTAAACTCCTCATCCT
>JAFGMI010000014.1 GCA_016927595.1 Melioribacteraceae bacterium
GGTAACTCCAACATTCAACGGAAATATCACCAATAACGGAACAATAAGAAACAATCCGGGTGGAAATGAGCTGTACATGTATACTCACAGCGATATACACAATAACGGCACATGGGAAAACAGATTCACATATCTGTCGTCTGCCAGCGCACAAAAGCTGAGTCAGTCATCCGGGAAAAAGTTCAGTTGTGAGATCGGCAGATCAGCTGCCAATTATGGAGTCGGTACGGGAACTATTACGGCTGCCAGCGACCTGACATTCAGCAATAGTGTAAACCTGCAATCAGCCAATTATAGTTGGGGAATATTTAATGCTGCAGGTTATAGCATAACCTGTGATGGGGCTATGAGGTTTATTCAAACCGTATTCAGGAACCTGAAGGACTTTGTAATGCTTAACGGAGCTTACCTGGAATCTGTTTCATTCGAAACTAACCTAACGTTGAAAGGAACCTGCAATCTAGGCAACTCGTCGATTCATTTCGGTGGAATTGTAACTGTGGCAGATACGCTTCAAAACTCGGGATATCTGGGATGGGTAACAGGCAACTTCTACAATCAGATAATTAATAACGGCGTTATAAGAAATAATCCTGCAGGCAATGAATTGTGGATAGACATTGATGGTAGTATAACCGGCAATGGTATATTTAACAACTCAAGAACATATTTATACACAAAGGGAATTGACAGAAAAATAAGCGGTGAAAATTACAACACCAGTTTCTATCTTAAAAAAGACGGAGACCCGGCGTCAGGTACGATTAAATTTACAGAAAAATACGAAAACAAAGGTCGCACTCAAATTGAGAGCGGATCACATGCTGAGATTTCAAGCGGCTGTGATTTCTATAATAACTCAGACTTAAGAGTTTATGGAAGCCTTTCAAACAAGGGCACTGTATACGGCACGAGAAATTTCAGTACAAATTCCAATCAGAGTTTTTACAATTTATCGGTTTCTATTGCTTCGGGCGAGGGACTTGATTCGATGCTGGTTGTTTCTTATGGCGATCAGGTTCCAGCAACATTCGGTAACGGTGTAAAAGCTTGGTGGAGAATCAATACATTTCCGGATAATGTACATCCGCAATTCGGAAGCGCTACGTTTTATTATGAAGATGCGCTGCTTAATGATAATAATGAATCGGAGCTCAAACTGTTTCACTCGTCAGACAGCGGTAAAACATGGGTGCAGCTTTCAACAACTGCTAATTTAACAATCAACGCTAATAACAATACAGCATCAATTGCAGATGTTCCGGCTTACGGCGATTATATACTTTCTTCGGAACCCAATCCTTATTCGGTTAAACCGATTGTTATTGTCTCGGTTATCGGCAGATCGCAGCTGAGGATAGGTCCCCCGAATCGTTACACTATCAATTATGCGAACAACAGTCTGGTGCCGGTGGATGATTTTTTAATCGGCTTAGTAGGCGGAACCAATACAAAAATATTGCAAGCCGAATTGACAAATGCTGACGGAACAAAACAGATTCTGCCTGCAGACAGCCTCAACCTTGAATATGAAGACAGTGCCGCAACATTTTATATAGCAGGACTAGGTGCGGGCGAGGAGGGTTCTTTCGATATTATCTGCACAGGTATGCCTCTCGGGAAATCGTTGCATTCATCAACCACGCTGATAGAACCCTTCACACTGGTGGCAGGAGCAATAATAGTATATACCGGAACCAAGATAATTGATTATATGGGCGATAAAGCTGTCGAAAAAATAGAGCAGTGGGAAGTGCTGTCACCCGCGGAAAAAGAAGCCAAGCGTAAAATATGGGGTGAGCAGGTAAAAGAGGAGATTAATAAGGATAAACTTCGCGGAGTTAAACAGTGGGCAGGAAGAAAGGTAGGACAATATATTTTGACAAAGACAATGGGCGTGATAGGCGGTACTATTGATATGATGGATGCGGCAAAAAGAAATGTTATTAAAGTTAATAAGAGTCTTAGAAAGAAAGTGTGGGACTGGTTATACAGGGAATCGGGATTGTATGGTGTTGAAACGACCGAGTCGGGCGATTTCTCTCCCGATGTTACAGGATCATCGAAAAAAATGCAGGGAGTAACTTCATGGGATCCAAACGAAAAGAACGGACCTGAGGGTTACGGCGCGCAGAAGTTTATTACGTCGGCAGGAAGGATGCACTATCAGATACTATTCGAAAACAAAAAGGAAGCTACTGATGCGGCTTATCAGATTGTAATACTTGATACATTAAGCAATGTGTTCGATCCTTCTACGGTAGAATTCGGTCCGACCAGTCATTCCGGATTTACCATGACCCGTGAAGGAAACATCCTGAAATGGGAGGTAGTAGGCATCGAGCTTCCTCCCAACGTAAACCCGCCTGAAGGCGAAGGATATGTTACGCTCTCAGTTAAAACAGTTGAAGGACTTGAATCGGGGACAGCAATCTCCAATCAGGCTACTATTACGTTCGATCTGAATAAACCGATTACCACTAATTTGTACAACAACACATTGGATTTTACGGCACCTGTAACCGAACTTGACGAGAATATTGTTGTTTTGGAAGGAGATACATTGTTGATTAACTGGTCTGCAGACGATACTGAAAGCGGTTCTGGAATTAATAGTACATCGCTGTTTTGTTCGATTGATGACGGTGCATATATGCCTGCAGGAATATCAAACCGGAATACGATCAGGTATCCTATGATCTCCGGATCGCACAAATATAGTTTCTATGCATTGTCAACGGATAATGTCGGTAATTCCGAAAAGTCTTTTACCGCTGTTGTAAGTATTGATGCAGTCACTTCACAGAATGAAGATGAATTTATACCCGGTCAGTTTAAGCTTATGCAGAATTATCCGAATCCGTTCAATCCTTCCACAACAATTGAATACTGGCTGCCTGAAAACGGGAAGGTAAAACTGAGTCTGTTTAATATACTGGGCGAAAAAGTAGTTGATCTTGTCGATGAATTTCAGCGCGCAGGCGCGTATAGAAAAACACTTACTGTCGGCGGACTATCCAGCGGCATATATTTCTATAAGCTTGAATGCGGCTCTTTCAGTAATGTTAAAAAGTTAATGCTTGTAAAATAAACTTCCGGAATCTGATCCGGAATAATGTTCTGACATCCCCGGCAGACATTTTAATTCTCCCGTTAACTTGTTTAACGGGGGAATTTTTTGTTTAAATTATACTTGTGGAATTATTAAACCGGTTTCATTGTTATTATTTCACAAATAAATCAATTTTAAAATGGCTTTCAGCGAAACAGTATATCTACATTATTTATCAGCTCTGCTGGAAGGTGATAAAAACACCTGCCGTTCCATCATCAACAACCTGATGAATGAGAAGACCGATGTAAAAATCATTTATAAGGATGTTATTCAGAAATCGATGGTACGAATAGGAGAGCTGTGGGATAAATGCAGGATTTGTATAACTACGGAACATGTAGCGACCGAAATCACAAAAGAAATGCTTTCTGTTATTAAACTGCATGGTAATTATATTCAACCGGTTAATAAAACCGTACTGGTAACATGTGTACAAAAAGAATTTCATGAACTCGGAGCCCGCCTGATTTCAGATTTCTTCGAAATGAAAGGCTGGAATTCCATATTTGCTGGTGCTAATACACCCCCGAAAGAACTTATGAAGTTCATCAGCGAAAAGAAACCGGATCTTGTTGGCATATCAAATAATTTTTACCTGAACGTAATAAAATTATTCGAAACAATAGATATGATTAAATTAAAATATCCGGATCAGAGGATAATAATAGGAGGACACGGACCCGAAAACTGTTATGTAAATGTTATAGCAAAATACCCGGATATAACTTATATAAACACTCTGGAAGAACTGGAGAACTATATTACGGAATCGTTTAACATATAAATGTGTAATAATTCTGCCGGAACTGATGAAAATATAACAGCGCAACTTATTTCTTTGCCTTTTAACAAATACAATTTTCCGAGGGTCTTGTATGAAATATAAAGCTGAAACACCGGAAGAATATCTGAAATCACTTCCCAATGAAAGAAGAAATGTCATCGATAAATTAAGAGAAACAGTTTCTGAAAATCTTCCCGAAGGTTTTTCAGAAACAATTAGTTACGGAATGCTGGGATACGTTGTTCCTCACTCCGCTTATCCGGATGGGTATCACTGTAATCCCGATGAGCCGCTTCCTTTCATAAGTATAGCTTCACAAAAAAACCACATTGCATTTTATCATATGGGGCTCTATGCAGATGATAAACTGATGGACTGGTTCATAAAAAAATATTCTGAAATATCGAAGCACAAACCAGACATGGGAAAAAGCTGCATAAGGTTTAATAAATTGGATCAGATCCCTTATAAACTTATAGGTGAGCTTTGCGGAAAGATAACACCGGAAGAATGGATTAATTATTATGGAAGTGAAATAAGAAAATAATTGTGATTTGCTTTCCAAATCATAATAGTTACCTCTACTGATTTTGTTTAAACAGAATCCAGATGCCAGAAAAATGTATATAAACGGCGTAAATCTTAACATGAGTGTTATTGTGCTTCATCAAACAAACAGCACCAGCAAACATAAAATAATTCTTTTCTTGGAAGTACTGCGAAATTTTATCTGAACGGTTAAACTATATGCCATCTTTTTTCGGCTTCACGGCAGCACTGACAGGATTGGTAATTCAGACGATGCCGAGTTGAAGTCCCTTGTCATCAAAAAGTATAATAGTGTTATATAATTATGCTTCCGTAAAAGCAAATTTTATTGAAATATTATATTCGTTTGTTATTTTACATTGCTTCATTTTATAATGACAGAGTATAATATGAAATCAAATATACTTTCCATCGCAGTAATTATTATTCTAATAAATTCAAGAGCAGCTTTTCCGCAAACCGGTATTTACGATACCGGTGGCATTTTAATGCCCGAACAAGCAGCTTATGATGTAACATACTACGATTTAAGCCTGTTTGTTAATCCTTCCGACAGCAGTATCGACGGATCTGTGCTTATAGAAGCTAACGTATTAAGTCCCATTGAAGAATTTGTAATTGATCTCGATACCCTGCTTACAATTCATAATATAGTTGAGATGGATGAAAAAAGTCGCAATAGCAATATTGGCTTTACCAGAAAAATTGGTAAAGTAAGGATCATGCTCTCAAGTTTATATGATAAAGGCTCAACACTAAGAGTAAAAATATTTTACGGCGGCAGACCTCTTATAGCAAAACACCCTCCCTGGCTTGGCGGATTTCAATGGGCTAAAACCAGGGACGGATCGCCATGGATTGCCACTAGCTGTCAAGGCGAGGGCTCTGATATCTGGTATCCTTCAAAAGACCATGTTTCCGATGAACCCGATTCAATGGGTATACATATACGGGTACCCGATCCGTTGTTCTGTGCTTCAAACGGCAGACTGCTCTCCGAGGAAAAACATAACGACAGTACTACAACATATCACTGGTTTGTTTCAACGCCCATTAATAATTATAACGTTGCTCTTAATATTGCTCCTTACAAACTAATTGAAGATACATATACAAGCGTGAGCGGAGATACGTTTCCTGTGCAATTCTATGTTTTGCCGGAACACCTGGAAAAAGGCGTTGAGTTCTTTCCCGAAATTATTGAACATTTAGAATTTTATGAAAAACACCTCGGCCCCTATCCGTTCCGTGCCGATAAATACGGCGTTGTTCAAACGCCACATCTTGGAATGGAACATCAGACAATAATTGCTTACGGTGCGAGTTTTAATAATGCTGCTATGACCGGTAAAGATTGGGGATTCGATGCACTGCATCATCATGAGTTATCACATGAATGGTGGGGAAATCTTGTTACTAATTCCGACTGGCGCGATATGTGGTTACACGAGGGTTTCGGTACGTATATGCAGGCGTTGTATCTTGAAGAAACTCAGGGAATTGAAAAGTATCATGATTACATTAAGGCGAACAGGAATTTTAGTAATACTCTGCCCGTAGCACCGAGAGACAGTAAGACAGAGAAGGAAATTACAGACGCACCGGTATATCAGAAAGGCGCCTGGTTTCTGCATATGCTGCGCTACTTCGTAGGAGAGAAAACATTCAGAAAAATTCTTAGAAGTATGGCTTATCCAGATCCGGAGCTGGAGAAAATTTCCGACGGAAGCCAGACGCGGTTTGCCACAACAGATGATTTTCTGGCAATTGCCGAGAAGATTTCCGGTAAAGAACTTGAATGGCTGTTTGAGATATATCTTCGTCAGACAAAACTTCCTGAATTGTATCTGGAACCAGAAAATGGCAATCTTTTTATTAAATGGCAGACGCCGAACGGACTTAATTTTCCAATGCCACTTGAAATCAAACTGGGGGATGAATTGAACAGGATTAATATTCCTAATGAAGGAATCAACATTAAAATTGTTGATGGGAATAAAATTGATATTGATCCCGAACATTGGATTTTGTTTGAACCTGCCGCATTGGAGACGGCAATTCATCAAATTAATAATAGAAATTATATCGGCGCAAGAGAATCTGTAAAATTAATTACTATCGCGTGTGGTGACAGTATTGCCGAGAAAAATCTTTTAAGGCACATAAATTTTCTGGAAATAACAAGGGAGGAAGTTGTAAAGAACAATATTAAAAAAGTCGTCGGCGACTACCTGCTGTTCGGTAATTATAAATTTACAGTATCCGAAAATGACGATGGATTGTTCATGAGTGGTGTCGGAAACAGACACACAAGAATTTTCCCGATTTCCGATTCTGAATTTGTTACAACCAATTCGGAACAGACTGTTGAATTTATTATTGATGCCAGTGGACGTGTTACAGAACTACAACTGGGAAGAATCAGCGCAAAGCGGGTGAACAATGATTCACAATAATTTTTGAATTAAACCGCAATATTCTAACATTTTGATTATCTTTATAAAATAATTTTCTCAGCGAGCCGATGAAATTAGCCAGGAATACTGTTATTACGATCATCTTAATTGCATGTCTATTAATTTCAGATCAGCTGACAAAGTATTTGGCAGTTAATTATCTCAAATCAGGAACTTCTGAAAACTTTCTTTTTGGCTTGGTCCAATTAGTGTACGCCGAAAACTCAGGAGCAATGCTCGGTTTGGGTGATACATTACCTGCCGAAGTTAAATTTTATCTTTTTACAGTAGCAGTTACAATCGTCTTGATTCTTATGCTGCTTTACGTGATTTTTAAAGAAACACCATATTCAATTCGATACTTATCGATGATTTTAATTATCGGCGGAGGAATTGGAAATCTGATAGATCGCTTATTCAACAGCGGATATGTAATCGACTTTATAGTTCTTGGTACAGATAGTTTTCATACGGGAGTTTTTAATTTTGCGGATTTTTATGTGACTATAGGAGTTTTAGCAGTCTTCATAAGTTCGCTTCTCACAAAACCACAGAAAAAAAGTCCTGACGATCAGGTCGCCCGATAATAAATCTCTATTTATTATTTTACTAAATCAGGTGTTAAACGGTCAAATTTGAATAGAACCTTTCTGTTACCGTTTCCCCCATTTTCCCCTGTTGTTTCTTTGGGGTCTGGCTTCATTTACAATTATTCGTTTGCCTTTAATTTCAGAAGTATTCAGCTCTTTTATTGCGTTTTGTGCTTCTGCATTGTTTAACATTTCAATAAAGCCGAACCCTTTCGATTGTTGTGTAAACATATCCTTAATAACTTTTACGCTCTTTACTTTACCATATTTCTCAAACGCAGTTTGAAGATCCGTCTCAGAAACTTCGGGTGAAAGATTTCCTATATAAATATTCATTTTACTCTCCGGTTTAATATAAACAGTGATAATTATTTTGGCAGAAAACAAATCTTTCCTGAAATGTCGACCGCAGGCTTAAAAGGTTAGCTGTATGAAGTTATTTCAAAAAGAATTTTAAGCTTATTATAAATGTATTGCTTTAATTACTCACACACAAACAAACATTTAAGAGTTCTCCAAAAGAAATTAAAACCAATGTACCTTATTTTTTACCCTAAATTTTTTGCAACAATAATACTTGTTATTCCGTCTATTAATTTATCCGCTGCGAATTTTCCGACCACACGCAAAAGTATTTACATTAAATTTTATCCATCGGGGGGAGGATAAAATGAAAAAATCACTTCTTTTAATATTTCTTTTCTTTTCAGTTGCAATCGTAGCTCAGCAGAAACATCCCTACACCAATTCAATTTGTACTTATGAAAAAGTTGAGGATAATTACCTGCATGGGCTTAAATCTGATAATCTGGGACTTACAGTCAGTTGCGCATACTATTTAGGCGAAATTAAATCCACTAAATCAGTTATTCCGCTTATGGCAATGCTGAGGAACGGAAAAACTCAGGAGGAAAGATTAATTGCCGCTCTGTCTTTGATTAAAATAGGAGATCAGCGGGGAATTTATCTGGTAAGTGAACGCGCAAAATTTTGTGACTGTGAAAGAACCAGAAGAACCTGCGAGAAATTCTATATTGCATACTTGAATCATAAATATTCAAAACAATATCAGTATGCATTTGAAGGCGACGAAGATTTAATTAAACTTGCCGCAGGTATTGATCAACGGATTGCAGAATTTAACAACTAAAAAAGCCGGGAATTTACCCGGCTCTTTTAGGTAATACTACTATATTAATTATTAATCGTTGAATCGCAGTGTTCCTTTCGGATCTTTTCCGAAATGTCTTCGGTATATCTCCAGGTATTTTTTGTGCAGACCGGATGGCAGTTTCTTGTTGTTTACATACATTTCATCCACATCAAATACCAGATTGTAATCATCATCACTGTTTTCCAGATAACCATCCTCAACAAGTTCATCATTCGTCTCATGAATGAAATTTTTTAATTTTTTCAGCTCCACTTTCAAATCCTTCATGTTTTCCTTTAACCCGCTCATATCAATTTCAAAATCTTTCATGCTTTCAGCGAACTGTTCCATCCCCTCCGTAAATCCGTTCATATTTATATCTATGTCGATTTTATTAATTTTATCCAATTCCCTCTGAAGTTTTTTCATGTTTTTTCTGAGCTTATCAGAATCGAACTTTATATGAATGTTATCATCCCCGGAATCAAAATCAATTCCATTCCAATCCCAATCTTCGTCATCCCAATTGAAATCATCTTCGTCAAATTCAATTTGTATATCAAGTTTACTGAGGGCATCTTCTAAATGCACCATACTTTCAGCTAACGCTTCCGAATCAAAATCGAAATCGAAGTCGAAATTAAAATCATCCAGGATTATTTTATGACGATTTCTGTGAGGAGTGATCTCACGAATTTCATGCCTCAATTCCGCCAGTTCATCGTCGATTTCATTATAGTCGCTTTCAATTGCCTTGATGCACTTTAAAATGTAGTCTTCATATTTATAAAGCTCATTCTCTTCAATCTGCTCTCCATCCTTGTATAATTTAATGAGTGAATCATCTTCGACATACACTTTCCATTTTACATAATCACCTTCATATTTACTCTTGAATTTATACTTTTCTGATTGATCCGATTGATTGTGAACAGGCTCACACTCCCCGCCAAAGTGTACTCCGATATGCTTTGTATGGCTGCCCGAACACGAGACGCCAGAAAAAAGCATAAAAACAAATGCTATCGTATGAACAAATTGGTTTGCGGACTTTTTCATTTTATCCTCAATATTTTGTTATGCAAAGTTTTGACGATTCAACCTACGAAAAGTTTCGTAAATGTACTGATATAGACTGCCTTGAAACTGCAGATTTTCCCGATCCATAAGTCCGAAATATTTTATTCAACTTTTCGCTAATACTTAATAAATTTGAAACTCATTTCATAAATTGTTTCCAACGTATGAACCCCTGGAAGGGACTTAAAAATATTCCGCGGAACGTGTGGCTGATTTCAATCACCACTCTCATAAATAGATCCGGGATGATGGTGCTGCCGTTTCTGGCGTTATATCTTACACAAGAGATGGGAGAAACTCCGGGCAGGGCGGGATTTGTACTCACGGTTTACGGACTGGGTTCACTTGTATCAGCACCGTTTACAGGGAAGCTTAGCGATAAAATAGGCGCAATGAACCTGATGAGGGTTTCTTTGTTTTCATCTGGCATAGTTTTATTACTGTTTCCCCTGTTCGATAATTACATCGGGATATTGTTTATTAGTCTGTTGCTTTCACTTGTTACCGAAGCATTCCGCCCTGCGAGCATGGCGTTTTTATCTGATCAAACCGAAGCTGAAATGCTGAAACCCGTATTCGCAGTATACAGGCTTGCAATAAATCTGGGAATGAGTATCGGACCGGTTGCAGGGGGAATTTTAACATCAATCGATTTTGATTTATTATTTTATGCAGACGGTATAACCACTCTGATGGCGGGTGTTTTTTTATTATTTGCTAAGTGGGAAAAGTGTGAGCATCATTCGGATAGTAAAGATGTTATTAAAGTTAAAGAGATCGTTCCAGCTTTCAAAGACGGAAGATTACTATATTACCTTTTCTGTCTGCTTCCTGTTACAATGGTTTTCTTCCAGCACATGAGCACAATGCCTCTTTTTCTTGTTGAGGAACTTGGTTATGCGCGTACTACCTTCGGGATATTTGTATCTGTCAACACTGTACTTATAATAATTTTCGAAGTTCCTCTGAACACATATATGGTTAACTGGAAGAACTGGAGGCTCTTAAGTATCGGCTCACTATTGACGGGTATCGGCTTTGGCGGGCTGGCTTTTTTTCATTCGTTACCCGGAATTGTTTTCACTATAGTTGTCTGGACTTTTGGTGAAATGATTTTTTTTCCGGCGGCTTCATCATACATTGCAGAACTAGCACCCAAAGGACGTAGGGGGGAATACATGGGATATTTTCAGCTGCTCTTCAGCACCGCCTTCACTACTGCGCCCTGGCTGGGTGCAACGATCTTTGCCGAATTCGGTTCATTCACTTTGTGGATTGGTACCTTTTTGTTCAGCCTAATCTCCGCATTATTTATCTTGAAACTCAGGCACGACAAGTCCAAATAAAAGCCAGTATAAATTTGTCCGCTAACGGACAATGATATACTGAATACGTACACAATTCTCTTTTTGGACTTCTAGTCCAGTTTATAATGAGTTAATAAAACAATTTTTTTAACTTGTAAAATCTCAATTTCCGGTATGAAAATTGGATCAATCCATCAAACACTGGAACAATTATGTTGAAAAATTACTTTCTCATTTCCTTCAGAAGTCTGAAAAAAGAAAAATCATTTACGGTGATTAATCTTTTGGGACTTGCTGTCGGCATAACCTGCTTTATAGCACTTACACTTTTCGTGCTGGATGAAATTGGTTACGATACATTTCATAAAAACACTGATAATATTTATCGTGCATATGTTCATTCGAATATAAACGGCGAGGAATCTTATAATTCCAAAACGCCTGCACCGTTGGGAGCAACGCTGAAACAATATTTTCCGGAAGTTGAGGACTATACGAGAATAGGTTATTCGGGTATTCATCTGCTTAAATACGGTGATAAGGTTTTCAGAGAAGGCGACGTTTATCTGGCGGATTCGAATTTTTTTGAAGTGTTTGGTTTTCAGCTTATATCAGGGAATAAACAAACAGTACTCGACCGACCGAACTCTATCGTGATTACCGAGACAACAGCGGAAAAATATTTTGGGAACGAAAATCCTGTTGGTAAATCGTTTACGGCTGACGATAAGGACTCATATTTAATAACAGGAGTAATGAAAGACTTCCCGAAAAAATCCCACTTCAGCTGCCGGTACCTTTTGTCGATGTCGACCTACACATTTCCCGAAAACCAATATTGGCTTGACCTCTGGTACACAACGTATGTTGTATTGAAAAAAGGAACCGATGCCGATAAGTTTGAAAAGAGTTTGAAGACTATTGTTGCTAATTATCTTGCACCTCAGGCAGAAAAAGCGCTTGGATTTTCGATTGAAGAATTTTTCCAAAAGGGGAATTTATACGAGTACAGGTTGCAGCCTTTGACATCAATTTATCTCTATTCTCGGCGCGATCACAATATTGATTTGAACTCTGAGTGGAGCAATATAAAATCAAGTGATATAACGTATGTTTATATTATATCAATAGTTGCTGTATTTATACTCTTATTAGCAATTGTGAATTTTATAAACCTGTCTACAGCCAAATCCGGGAAGCGCGCGAAAGAAGTCGGGATCAGAAAAACCCTTGGTTCAGACAGATTAAGACTAATCGGACAATTCATTTCAGAATCCACCCTTCTAGTATTTTTGGCAGTCCTGTTGTCGTTGGTCTTGTTAGAATTATTACTTCCGTATTTCAGTGCATTTCTTAAAAAAGATATTTCCCTTGATTACTTCGGCAATATTTTTACGCTTCCACTTCTTTTGTTATTCATTTTAATTGTCGGCGTTTTAGCCGGAAGCTACCCTGCGTTTTACCTTTCTTCATTTCAGCCGGCAGCGGTTATGAAATCCGGTCATTCGAGAAGAAACAGGAAACAAAATTTTAGAAGCATATTGGTTATCGGGCAATTCGCAGTTTCTATAGTTTTAATAACGGGCACCATAATAATCAAAAATCAGCTGGAATATATACAAAACAAGAACCTTGGATTCGATAAGAATTATCTTGTCTCAATAAATGGAATTGATGCGGTAAAAAAACGGTTGCAGCCCTTTAAAAATGAACTAGCTAAAAATCCAAATATAATTTCAATGACAAATTCCTCACGGATGTTTCAATCGGGAGTTCCGGGAACCGGATATCTTTTCAATCAGAGAGCGGGGATGGACATTGTATCTGCAAATTATCTTGATGTGGACTATAATTTTCTCAAAGCATTTCAGATTGAAATAAAAGAAGGACGATTCTTTTCGGAGGAATACCCAACTGATTCAAGTGCCGTGGTAATTAATGAAAGCGCAGTCAGAGAATTTAATGCGGAAAATCCTATCGGTAAAATTATTACCCGGATTGAGAACAAATCGGATTACGATACATATACAATTATAGGTGTGGTAAAAGATTTCAATTACCAGTCATTGCATGAAACAGTTCATCCGTTATTTTTGCACCTCAGCGAAGTAAGGCAGCCCGCGGATATTCTGACTATGCGGATTGCTTCGAAGGATATCATAAATACTTTAGAATATATTAGAAAGAAGTGGAATAATTTTTCCGATGATGAATATTTCAACTACAGTTTTGTAAACGACAAACTTACAAATCTTTACGAGAACGAGAGAAGAATGGGAATTATTACAACAGTCTTTTCAGTGATTGCCGTTTTTATTGCATGTCTGGGACTTTTCGGACTAGTTGCATTCGTAGCAGAACAAAAGACAAAGGAGATCGGCATCAGAAAAATTCTGGGTGCGTCGGTAATTGAAATTGTATTGCTACTTTCAAAGCAGTTTACCAAGTGGGTTATTATTGCAAGTGTTCTCGCATGGCCTGTTGCTTATTATTCGATGAGAAGCTGGCTTCAGGATTTTGCTTATCGAATTGATATAAACTGGTGGATGTTTGTTTTATCCGGTTGTATTGCCCTGGCTATTGCCTTGGCAACGTTAAT
Organism: Melioribacteraceae bacterium; assembly: GCA_016927595.1. Lineage (GTDB taxonomy): Bacteria > Bacteroidota > Ignavibacteria > Ignavibacteriales > Melioribacteraceae > PGYT01. The sequence goes on from JAFGMI010000014.1 coordinate 13,634, forward strand.
TTTTCATGCAATGAAAGCAGCAATGGCGGATCCGGTTAATAGTTTAAGATATGAATAAAAGGCAGATATAATGTTTGGAAATTACTTAAAACTGGCGCTAAGGAATTTCAGTAAATACAAGCTTCATAGTTTTATTAATTTATTTGGATTAACAATTGGTATTGCAGCTACTATTCTGATAATGTTATATATAGGTTTTCAGCTTAGCTACGATAACTTTCATGCTGACTCCGGCAACATCTACCGCATCTCGGTTAAAAGTTATAGGAACGGGGAATTAAAATACGATTCATACGAATTCGTACCGCCGCTTTCAGAAGCGATGTATCACAACTTTCCGGAAATTTCGAACTACAGCAGGTTTTCTGTATACAAGACATCTTACTTTTACCGTGATGGCGAACCTTATAAAATTTCAAATTACAGATATGCAGATTCAACTTTCTTTAAGCTCTTCTCATTCAAAATTGTAACAGGAAGTGAAACTAAAGTGCTGAGTAAACCATTTACAATTGTTTTGACACAAAGCGAAGCAAAAAAAATATTCGGTAGTAAAAATCCCATCGGAAAAGTACTAATGATGGATAATAAAACCGGATATACAGTAACAGCAGTAACCGAAGATCCGCCCGATAATTCTCATATTGACTATAGCGCACTTGTTTCTTTTTCAACGCTTTATAATGAACCTGGTCACTACATGGATTGGAAGGGAGGCAATCAGTATTGTCACTATGTGACTCTGAATGAAAATGCAACACCCGCACAGGTTGAAGCAAAGCTGCCCGGGTTTATGTGGAAATATCTTAATGAGGAAATGTCGAAAGTGGGAATCAAGTACGAACCGTACATGCAGAAGTTTTCAGATATTCACTTAAACTATAACAGTTATTCGGCTGATCTGAAAATAAACCTTTCGGTTTTTACAGTTGTTGCGGCTATGATTTTATTCATGGCGTGTATCAACTTCATTAACCTTTCAACTGCTAAATCCATACGAAGATCCGGAGAAATAGGAATAAGAAAAGTACTCGGAGCTTATCGGTCGACATTAATTAAACAACTGCTTGTAGAATCAATGGTAATTACTTTCGCCGCCGTTGTATTATCTTTGCTTCTGGTTGAAATTGTATTGCAAGTTTTCCGAGACCTGACAGGTGAAAATATTCCGGCTTTGGACATGACAGACATAAATCACTTTTTCTTGCTGATATTGCTGTTGTTTCTTATAGGATTACTTGCCGGAAGTTATCCCGCTTTCTTCATGACTAAACCCCAGCCAGTGAAACCGCTTCAAAATCACGAATTTTCAGGAAAGCCTAGAACAAGGTTTCGCAATCTATTAATCATTTTTCAGTTTACTATCGCCGCAGCTCTTATAATATCGACACTGTTCATCATGAAGCAGTTGTCTCATATAAGAAATTACGACCCAGGTTTTTACAAAAAAGCAATTCTGGTAACGAACCTTTCAACAGATGAGCTTAAATTAAAGTGCAGTTTATTGAAGAAAGAAATTAGTAATTTATCGTTCGTTGAAAATAGTTCCGCAATATCGGAAGTGCCTTTTAACGGCTTCACAAGTAACGGATATTTGCCGCAGGGACTTACCGAGCCGATAATAATAAATGTTGTTGATGTAGATTCTGATTTTCTGAACACATTCGGACTCGAATTAATCCATGGAATTAATTTTATAAAAAATTCAAACGCAGATGATGAAGACTATATTATTAACGAATCATTGTCCGATGCATTAAACTGGGACAGTGGGATTGGCAAAAGAATTGTCAGAAATGGTGTTCATAACGTGCGGGGAGTTATAAAGGATTTTAATTATGCATCGCTTTATAATAGAATTGAACCCTTGATTATTACAAATAAACCCAATGGAAACCGGTTCGATTATCTTGCAATTAAAATAAATTTGCATAATATACGTGCATCTGTAGAGCAGATCGGAAAAATCTGGAATAATATTGCCCCGAACAATCCGTTCGAATACTGGTTTCTTGATGATGCATTCAACAACGTTTATCAAAAAGAGGAAAAATTCAGACAAACCTTCTCTATTCTGTCAATACTTGCAATATCTATTGCGTTATTGGGAGTAATAGGATTGCTTTCATTTACAACCGAGCAGCGGATAAAGGAAATTGGAATAAAAAAAGTTCTCGGTGCATCCTTGGCGGACATAATATATGACCTTACAAAATCGTATTTGATTATTATTGGCGCTTCCGTTTTGGCGGCCTGGGTAATTGCCTTCCTGTTTGTTTCGGACTGGCTCGGGCAGTTTGCTTACAGGATCGATCAATCTTTATGGATTTACATAATTTCAGGCGCAGCGGTATTTGTTATTTCTTTTGTATCAATATTTGCTGCAATTGTTAAGGCGGGCAGGCTTAACACGGCTGATGCACTAAGGTATGAATGATATATATTTTATCACCGGCACTTTTAAGAAGCTTTTTTATATTCCTATACAACATATTGTCATTTATAGTAGTCTAAATCATATCTTGTAAATACAAGCCGGGGATATGATGTTTATACACTTCGTTAAGATAGCTCTTCGAAACATATTCAGACAAAAAGCTTACTCGTTTATAAACATAACGGGACTTGCTCTGGGGATGGCTTGTTCGATTCTTATTCTGCTTTGGATAGATGACGAGCTGAGTTACGACAAATTCCATAAAAATATTAACAACCTTTACCGTGTCGAGGAAGACCAGCATTACGCCGAAGGTGTATTTCATGTTACGGTTACGCCGTTTCCTTCAGCCCCGGTCTTCAAGGAAGAAATTCCGGAAATAGTAAACGCAGCAAGATTTAACTGGTACGGCGAAACTGCGGTTAAGTATGTTGATAAATCCTTTATTGAAGGAAATATAGTTGCCGCAGATCCATCTTTTTTCGACATGTTTACTTACGACTTTGTAATGGGGAATAATTTCAGCGATAACCTGTATGAAATTATACTAACCAGAGATATTGCGGATAAATATTTCGGGAAGGAAAATCCTATCGGCGAAACAATTACAATCAATAACGAGTTTGATGTTAAAATTGTAGGTGTAATTGAGAATATACCAAATAATTCCACTTACACTTTCGATATGATGATGCCATTCGAAATTCTCAGAGAACACAGTTACTGGAGCGACAATTGGGGAAGTAATTCAATCCGTACATTCGTGCAATTGGCTCCCGGCAGCAGCATTACATCTGTTAATGAAAAAATGAATATAGTATTAAAGCGGGAAAATCCCGATACAGTCACCGAATTTCTGCTTTTCCCATACAAAGATTTGCACCTTTACTCTTACTGGGGATATTCCAGCGGTTCCGAGGATGCTTTGTACCTTTATATATTCGGTATTGTGGCGGTATTTGTTGTATTGCTCGCATGTATTAACTTTATGAATCTTTCCACTGCAAGATCAGCGGGACGTGCTAAAGAAATAGGAATGCGCAAAGTTACAGGCGCATTGCGTGGTGCGCTTGTGAGACAGTTCTTCGGCGAATCGATAATAACTGCATTCATTGGAATGATATTCGCACTGGTTCTTGTCTTACTGATGCTCGAACCTTTCAACAACATCACCGGCAAAAAAATTTCATTCAGTATATTCGGCAACATTGAATTTATAGGGGTGTTGGCTCTAATAACTCTTCTGACGGGTATTCTTGCCGGTTCTTATCCCGCCATATTTCTATCAGGCTTCAAACCGGTAAAGGTTCTGAAGGGGAACACATTACAGGGCAACAATACAAAACGTTTTAGACAAATACTTGTAGTATTTCAGTTCAGCATATCAATTATCTTGATCATAGGAACGGTGTTCGTTTATATGCAGCTTAGTTATATGCGCACAAAGGATCTTGGCTTTAATAAAGAACAGATTGTTTATGTGTACCTTAAAGGTCCGCAGCGTGAAAAATATGAGATTATTAAAAATAATTTGGCGACAGTACCGGGCGTTCTAAATATTACGGGATCAGGTCATCGACCCGCGCAAATAGGAAGTAATTCGGGGGGAGCTGAATGGGAAGGGAAAGATCCCGAAAAGTCAGTACTAATAAGCCATACATCAGTTGATTACGATTATATAGAAACGCTGCAGATTAAAATGAAAAGCGGAAGAAGTTTCTCTCGTGAATATTCGGATGCAATTAATGACTCGTCTGAGTTTGGAAGTATAGTTATTAATGAAGAGCTTGAAAGACTTATGGGAGGCGGGTCGGCTGCAGGTAAACACATTAAATTCTGGGGTGCAGATCTGACAATAGTCGGCGTGATGAATGATTTTCATTTTACAAGTGTTGAAACAAAAATTCCACCCCTGATTCTCTATGTTCAACCCGAAAGTTCGAGTAATTTGATTATGAGAATTTCACCTGATAATATTCCCGGAACAATGGATCAGCTTGAAAAAAGATGGTCGGAAGTTACTGCGGGATATCCGCTGAATTTCAAATTTCTTGATGAGGATTTCGACAATAGATACCGCAACAGCGAGAGGATTTTCGATCTGCTGAAATACTTTGCCGTAATGGCAATAGCAATTGCCTGTCTCGGACTTTTCGGTCTCGCATCATATACCGCGGAGAGAAAAACGAAAGAGATTGGGATAAGAAAAGTACTCGGTGCCGGCGAGTTAAATCTTACCGCACTCCTATGCAAAGAGTTCTTTATACTTGTACTTATTTCAAATATAATCGCAATTCCCATTGCCTATTATCTGATAGCTAACTGGCTCGAGAATTTTGCTTACCGGATAAGTCCGTCGTGGGAAGTGTTTATATTAACAGCTGTTATTGCATTGCTGCTCGCGCTTTTAACTGTCGGGTATCAGGCAATTAAAGCTGCAGTGGCCAATCCGGTTGAATCGCTGAAATATGAATAGAAACTAAAATAACAAATGCCTGATGAAAAATTATTTTTCGATTCAAGCATCTGCCATCTGCCATCAAATATTCTTACTACCAGGCATACCCTATATCAAACCTTAAAGCCGGAGCAGTTCCGTTAAAATCACTCAGGTCGTTTTCATCGCCCTTGAATGCATAATAATCTACACCGATACCCAGCCCGATCGCAAATTCTTCACCCGGGAACCATTGCCATCCGACTAAGCCACCGATAGAAAACACCCCTGTACCTTCCAGGTTGTTGTAGGAAATATTAGGTGCTATATAAAAACCGCGCATATTTTTACCTTTAGGATGAAACCGTATTTCGGCATTAATTCCTATTCCATCAACACCTGAAATAGTGGGTGCCTGTATACCTATACCGAGAACTGTCTGATCTTCAATCTTGTGATAATATGTTATATTGTAAAAGAGGAAAAATTTCAGAGGATTAACAGCAATCATATTATTTCTTGGAGTTATATCCTCTGTTACGGATATAATTGTTTCCTGAACATATACGGTATCTCCTGTTTCTGGGTCGATAGTCCATTTTTTTGTTTCGGTCTTATCCTGACCGCTTAAAGAAATTGCGGATAATAAAATTAAAATTACAAAAAGTCGTTTCATTGGATCCCCCCGTTTAAAGTGATTGTAAAGGGACAAATCAAATTAAATGCCATCAACTTAATTTTGGTATTGAAGCCGGAAAATGAAATATATAAAGTAATAGCCGTAAAATTGATCACTTTAAATTTATAAATTGTTTATTTATGTATACAACAAAAAAGGAACGGGTTATGAAAAGAATACTGTTTGGTTTGTTTGTCGCGGGTTTAAGTTTTTCAGGATGCACCGATGAAAAACAGGAAACTTTTCCTGAATTAATGGGAGAGTATCTTGGGCAAATACCACCTTCCGATAAAGCGGAACTTTTTGCTCCGGGGATTGTATCGACCGGAATGTATGAAAGAGATATTGCCATATCTGGAGATGGTAAAGAGATTTATTACTGCGTTATGCTGGGAAACTTTGATGCTTCTAAAATTATGGTTATTAAAAATGTCAATGGAGTGTGGGCTAAACCGGTAACGGCATCTTTTTCGACTAATGCAGAATATAAAGATTCCGAACCCTGCATTTCACCAGACGGTTCCAAATTCTTTTTTGTATCGAACAGACCCGATACAGCTAAAGGCAGAACAGAACTGAATTTCGATATATGGGTGATGGATAGAAGTGAAGGAGGGTGGAGCGAGCCCTATAACCTTGGGGTACCTGTAAACACAGAACAATCAGAATTCTTTCCGAGTGTTACAAGTGACGGTACGCTTTACTTTACACGTGATATAGGCAGAGAGAGTTATATTTTCAGATCAAAACTAGTCGGTGGTGAGTATACAGAACCTGAAAAACTGAACGATAAAATTAATTCAACGCTAAACCAGTTTAACGCATTTATAGCACCCGATGAAAGCTATATAATTATACCCGTATTCGGCAGACAGGAAAGTATTGGGGCAACCGATTATTTTATATGCTTCAATGACGGAAACGACGACTGGACAGATGCAATTCATTTGGGTGAGGCAGTTAATTCGGATTCGAGACAGGAATACTCGCCGTATGTAACCCGCGACGGTAAATACTTTTTCTTTATGTCTTCAAAATTCAATAAAGAGAAATTCGATGCAACCGGCACAAGGGAAATGCATAATTCTCCTGAAAACGGCAATCCGGATATATACTGGATATCAGCAGATTTTATCAATCTGTTAAAACCATCAAATTAAAAGTAAGATGCTGTCGATAATAATTATTGAGGAAATTTCGGATAAAATTTCTTGCGGTGGTTTTATTCAGAATTTAGTGGAGATGTGATAAATTTTTAATACCACATCTCTCAAACGCTACTCCACATATACTGCGGTTCCATATACCAGAATTTCAGCAGCGTGTTGTGCAATATAGCTGGTCGAAAAGTCTATATCTACTATTGCATTGGCACCGAGTGCTTTGGCTTCTTCTATCATCCTGTCGAGAGCTTGTTCCCTGGCTTCAGCCATTAACTTTGTATATTCTTCAATTTCACCGCCGATCAGATTTTTTAGAACAGCCAAAATATCTTTCACAAAGTTTCTTGAACGAATTGTATTGCCCCGAACAACTCCAAAAGTTTTCTTAACCTCTTTACCGGCAATGTAGGAGGAGGTGCTGAGTATCATCTCTGGATCTCCTTATATTTGTCATATTTGTAAGTGAACAATTTTTCACGAACTACAGAATATACTAGCAACATTATACCAAACACTAAAATGGTAATTCCTGCTTTTACCAGAAGAGGTACTTCATTGTTCTCAAATAAATTTTCTGCCGCCAAAATAGCCAGATAAGCAAAACAGACGAAGAAACCCAGCGAAATTGCAATCCAGGCAATACCCCTTTCGACTCTGTTGTAAACATTTATCCAGTATCCATCCCAAATCTCGACCGAAGGATTTTTTAATTTCATTGCTCTTAGCACCTCCTTAGTCCGCTTTTGTTCTTCATACTCACTTCTAAACTCAGAATTAGCCGATAATAAGTTTTCAAACTCATTCTTTTCTTCAGGACTTGCCGATTCATCCAGGTATCTTTCTAATAAATATATGTTCCTTTCATTCATACAAGCATCCCTTCTAATTTTTTTGCAAGTTTTTTTCTTGCATAAAATAAACGCGACATAACAGTTCCAATCGGTATATCCAGAGTTTCTGATATCTCTTTATAGCTGTAGTTCTCAAATTCCTTAAGAATAATAATTTCACGGTCATCAAAATCCATCTGAGCCAAAGCATTTTCCAGTTTCTCACAAGCTTCATTTTTGTCGTAAGTTTTTTCCGGATTTGTCTCGTCGGACGTGTATTGGGCTTTTTCCAGATAATCAGCGCTTACATTTTTACGGTTGTCTCTTATGAAGTTCAGACACAAATTTCTAAGGATTTTATAGTACCAGGTGAAAAATTTTTTTGTCTTGTCAAAATTCTTAAAACTTCGGTAGGCTCTTATGAAAGCTTCCTGCGATAATTCCATTGCGGTATCATGCGATCCCATTATACCCAGAGCAGCATAATAGGCTCTTTTCATGTTGCTTTTTACCAAGAGTTCGAACTCAGCCATTTCAGCTCTCGTTAGACCCGGATTAACGATTAATTTCTTTTTCACAGTTCTGATACACCATGCCTATAATTTTATTCAGCAAAATTATGAAAAAACTTCCTGTCTTTTTAAATAATATAAATCCTGACAATACTGTGTTATGGAATACCTGGGACTCGGAAGAATGAATACTATTTCACCTTCTCTAAAAATTTGAACCATGTTTTATAATTTGTAATCTGGTTTTCAAGTCCTTTAATGCCATGTCCCTGTCCTTCAAATTTAACCAGCGTAAAGTCCTTGCCGTATTTTTTAAGACTATCTGCCATCCACAAGCTTCCCTCAATCGGTACGCGGTTATCATTGGTTCCATGTGTAAGTAAAAGTTTGCCCCGCGCTTTATCGGCATAATACAAAGGCGATCTGTCCCGTAGTTTATCGGCTTCGGTTTTAGGATCACCGGCTTCTTTCGTCACCCAGTCGGGAATATTACAGTTTTCATAGAAATGAATTATATCAGAGAATCCCGCATGACTTATGCCAAAGCCCCATTCAAAATCGGCTTTAATTCCATTAATGACCCCGGGAAAAGTTAAAAGCCTCATGGTTGCATAGCCGCCGTGGCTTCCTCCGAATACACCTATTCGTGATGCCGGAACATCAAGCTTTTCGCCGATGTATTTAGCGGCATATATAATATCAATTATTTCGTTACCTCCGAGATCCTTATCATTGAGTTCTGAAAATTCTCTTCCAAAGCCATCACTACCCCTGGGCGAAGGGCTCAGTACGTAAATGCCCGCATCTGCGAGAATTTGGTTCCGCTTGCTGAAAGTATTTGCACCGCCATAAAATGACTGGATCATTACAATGCGTTCGTCCGCGGGAAGCGGATTTTTAGGAACATATAGAAACGCGTGCAGCATTCTGGTTTTACCGGTTGCCGGATCGGTGTCAAACGTTGGATATTCAAGTCGCTCAACTTTTGCATGAAGAATTTCATTCTTTAAATCATCGGGTGTATCGATAACTGTTGAGAATGAAAAGTCGGACTGAGTAACCGTGAGCTCATCAATTCTGAACATACTTATTGCTGATGTGCTCTGGACCAGAAGCTTGTTCTTATCCGAATCCAGTATCGATAGATTGACTTCGATTTTTTTTGAATTAACTACAGTTCCATTTTCAGGATCAATCAGATAAATCTCATTCTCAATCGGATTTGCAAGTACTGCAAATATATATTTCTTGCCGTTTATATCTATTAGTTCGCTTTCGTTTATATCTTTCGTAAAACTTGTTAGCTGTTTGGATTTCATTTTCTGCAGGTTGTATACATATAGATTTGTAAAGCCGTTTTCATTCGAATAATAAACAAATTCATTATTGTTGAGCCAGTCTTTATAAGCAGGACCCGGGTAAGAACGTGGCTTTAACGGATCCGTAAGCAGTTTCCATGATTTATTTTTTATATCCACATAAACAATGTTACCGTAAACACGGTCTGCATCTTTAAGTACTGTTGTTATAATTCCCGTCCCATCGGGTCTCCAGCTGGGAGTACCCCATGTGAAACGATATTCTTTTGTATCCTGCAATACTGAAATATCATCACCGGTATTTAAATCAAGTATCCTTAATTCTCCGAGACGCTGTTCCTTATTACCCAGACGAACAATGTATGCAGTCTTGTTATCATCATTCCAGCGCCATCCGAAAATGTAGGGCACATCGGTTAGTTTTTTCAATTCCCGGGTAACAGGATTGAGTTTCCACAGATTTAAAATTTCATCGTTTTTCTCATCCCCGGTCCAGTAAAGATTTTCATCACTTTTATTATATCTGATTCCCCATACATTCCTTAACGAGAAATCAACATCCGATACAATACTGCCCGTAGTTAAATCAATATTTTTTGTGAGATCGATTTCCTTTAAAAACGTTATACTGTCCTGGTAATAGTAATACATCTTTCCGGCTTCGTAGAATGGTGTAAAACCACTGTACGGAAAACCTTCGAAGTATGGTTGAAGATTTAAACTGCGATCTTTGAACGATACCAGTCTTGAATTATCCGGGTTATCTGTCCGACAGGAGTTTAAAAGTATTAGTGAGACAATCACCACCAATGTAAAAATATACCTTTTCATGACACCTCTAGTTAAATTATTAGATTAAGTTAGTTTTTATCGTGGGCAGAGGCAAGATAGTTTTTTCCCGCTTTATATTCCCAGGTTTGTTAAATGCCGCCGGAAGAATACTTAAGTGTTTTAAGTACGTTGTTTTTATAAGTCCTGCCGATAGTCAATTCTTTAGCCCCGATTTCAACAGAATACGAAGTAAAGGCAGTAACTTGAGGGATAGATACGATATACGATTTATGAATACGCAGGAACATATTATCAGGGAGCTTACTTTGAATATTTGAAAGAGTAGATTTTGTAATAACGCTTTCCTTAATGGTATTTACCACAACGTAATCTTTCATTCCCTCAATGAATAAGATTTTATTTAGATAAATTTTCACGATTTTTTTGTTGTCCTTAACGTTTAAATAAGCCTGTTCATTGTTATGGTCTGAAAATCCATTAGTGACTTTAACCGAAGAATCAGATAGCTGTGAATAGAATTTATTTATCGCTTTTAAAAACCTTTCAAATGAAATCGGTTTAAGTAAGTAATCAACCACATTAAGTTCGTAACCCTCCAGTGCGTATTTGCGGTGAGCAGTGGTGATAATTACTTTTGGCGGATTATCCAGCGTCTTTAAAAAGTCAAGTCCGGATATTTCAGGCATTTGAATGTCAAGAAACATCAACTCGATATTATGTTTTCTTAAAATATCAATTGATTCAAGTGGACTCGAACATTTTGCCATGATCCTAAAGTCTGGTATTTTATTCAAGTAGTTTTCGATGACTTCTATTGCCAGCGGCTCGTCATCAACTATTAAGCATTTAGTAACCATTTTAATTTCCGGTTCTGTTCTTTAAATCAATTGTCAGTTCGGCGTTGAATTGATTATGTAATCGATTAATATTCAGTTTATAATGATCCCTGTATATCAACTCCAGTCTTTTTCTTACATTTCCAAGTCCAATCCCATTGCCGGATGAATTGTTCGGATCAACTTTATCATTAGCGCAGGAATTGCTTACGCGAAACATAATTTTATCTGCCGATGAGTTCAATTTAATTTTTATCCAACCGCCGGAACTTATTTTACTGATTCCATGCTTAAATGCATTTTCAATGAATGGAAACAGGATTAGTGGCGAAATCATTTTAACATCCTTTAATCCGGTAACTTCAAATTCAATTTTTGCACGGTCACCGTATCGGAGTTTTTCAAGATCAATATAGTTTTGAATGAGTTCAATTTCTTTTTGAACCGGAATTACTTCATCGTTGCATTGATACAGAATGTAATCCAGTATCGCAGATAGCTTCAGTACAACTTCGGGTGATTTGTCGGACTTATTTAAAGTCAGCGCATAAAGATTGTTTAGTGTGTTGAACAAAAAATGTGGATGAACCTGGGATTTGAGCATATTCAGTTCGGCTTCGAGCTTTTCTTTGATAAGTTGTTGATTTATTCTTTGAGCGTTAAGCCAGTGTTTAAGAAGTTTTATAGAAGATGCGAAAAAAACAACCATAAAAATTCCAATCAGGCGCAGATATATATCAAGAGATGTGGGTGTTATCGCTTCTTTGAAATAAGCGGCTGGTTGAATTCGGGCAGTCAATAAAACTATAGTTATTATTATTTCCAGATATGCAGTTGCTAAGGCTATGTATATCAACCACACAATGAACTTCTTATATCTTTTTTGAAGCAGAAATTTTGGAATAAGGTGATAGAGAACGGTATAGGTTGCGCCTATATAAATAGGGAATGTGAACAACAGATGTATGAATGTATAATAAATATTTCCGCCGAGCCGGAAATAGAAAAATGTGAAAAAGAACAAAACACATACCCAGAATAAAACATGGAGCTTGATACGCAGTGATCTCGAAGGTGATAAAAAAATATCTATATTCATGGCAAGCTGCTATAAATTTCACTGCTACGATAGTTACTTTTTTGTCTCAGAACAGAATTATTCGACCAACAACAACTATCTGGAACTCAAAAGTAGATTACTATCGACTAATTACAATTTTACCCCGTAAGATACAATGTGTCATAAATCCCGGCACGTCTGACGACTATTTAAAATTAACAATAATTGATTTAATAAGTTGCTTACGTATGAATGAAGTGAGTAAATATAATGCAACTAAAATAATCAATGAATTTGTTCAAATAAAACTCGGAATAGTCATACCGAATTTATTTCAACCTCTATTAGCACATAGAAGTTATGCTGATATGATAACAAACATGAGTAAAACTAAAAAAAGGAGGTAATATGTTCACATTTATAACACAAAGCGGTATGTTTGGATTTCTTCAGGTGGTTCTGATGATAGTTGCCGCGGCATTTGCGGCTTTATCCGGCATTGAATTATACAGGGAAAACACCAACCGCAGAAAAGCAGCCGAGAATATTAATAATATTGTAAGAACGGGAATTTTAAGTGCTGCTTTGGGATTTCTGGGTACTGTTTACGGTGGTTATGAAGCACTGGGAGAAATAATGAGTGCAAGTGAAATATCAATGAGAATTGTTTATGAAGGTATCAGGTGGGCTTTATCTTCTACAATACTTGGCTTTCAGATATTTTTCTTCACAGCAGTTGTCTGGTTCCTGCTAAAGTTGAAACTGGGTGTTGAATAACTGAAAGCATACTATCATCATTTAACGTTAATAACGCAGGGACGGTTTACAGCCTGTCCCTGTATCTTAATTTTTGAACTCCTGCTATTAATTACTATTTTTACCAAACAATTCCAACGGGTCAAATTTGGGGATTTTATGAGCACGAAATTAATTCGTCTGCTGCACTTATTACTAGTAAACCTGCTCTTAATCGGTTGCTCGGGCTATTCCGAAAATGAAATTGGTGATATAATAGCACCCATTACATTAACCTCGGGCAAGTCGAAACAAATTGTCGTACAGGATATATTCTACACTGAAAAGCATGAAATCTTTTTTAAAAATAATGATCAACTTTCTATAAACTATAATTCCGGCAATGATACAATAACCATTATTCCAAATCCCGGTTTTGATGGTATTACTTCTCTTAATTTCGAGTTTGATGACAACATGTACGATATACCACTTATTGTAAAAAAAGAAAAGCTTTACGAGTTCTCCTTTAAACCGGATAAAGATTATGAGGAACTCACACTTTTCGGAAGCTTCAACGGCTGGAACAGGCACGACATATTCATGAATGATGAAGACGGAAACGGTGTCTTTACTGCATCGGCAGCTCTTGAACCGGGAGTTTACCAGTATAAGTTTTTCGGTGACGGCGAGGAGATTGTCGATCCACTCAATCCTCAGAAAGTTCCGAATGGTTTCGGAAGTTTTAACTCTGTTCGTATTATCGAAGAAAACGATGTCGATAAACTTTTTCTTCATATTGATACATATGACCTCAATTCAATTCGCGGCAGCTATAGTTTTATTGCAGAATATAAAAACAGATCAGCATTACTGCCCGAAGAGGTCTTTGCATATCTGGACAATAATCAAATCGATGATAAGTATCTCGAGGTTAAAGGCAGCCGGATAATAATTCATATTCCAAGGGAAGAACTTGGCGATAATGATTTGCTGAGAGTTATAATCTCAAAAAACGGTCGTATAAGCAATATGCAGTATGTATTTCTGTTTGACGGAGAACCTGCATCAAACGAAAACTTTACCTGGTACGACGGGATAATTTATTCGTTAATGATAGATAGATTTAATGACGGCGACAAATCGCTCAACAAACCAGTTCAACATGATTCTCTTCTGAAAAAAGCTAATTATATGGGTGGCGACCTGCAGGGTGTGATCGATAAATTGAATGAAGGATATTTCACAGATCTTGGAATAAACACACTGTGGATATCACCGGTTTATGATAATCCAGAAGAAGCGTTTCGTGAATATCCCGCACCGCACAGATATTATTCCGGGTATCACGGCTACTGGCCAATAAGTCCCGATAAAGTTGAAAACAGGTTTGGCGACCTGGCTAAACTGAAGGAACTTGTAAAAACAGCACATAACAAAAACATAAAAGTACTTCTGGATTTTGTTTCGAACCATACTCACGAACAACATCCTTACTTCAAAGAAAACCGCAACTGGTACGGTCAACTCGAATTGCCGAACGGTGAACTTAACCTGCGGAAATGGGATGAATACAGGCTGACAACATGGTTTGAACCCTACCTGCCTTCGTTCGATTATCTCGGGTCACCCGAAGCGGTTGAAGCAATAACCAACAACGCAGTCTGGTGGTTAAAGCAAACAGATGCTGACGGTTACAGGCACGACGCAGTCAAACATGTTCCGAACCTTTTCTGGCGGGAACTAAACAAGAAAATCAGGGAGCAGGTTGCTGCCCATAGAGATTTTCCGGTTTTTCAAATCGGTGAAACATTTGGCAGTTATGAATTGATTAGTTCCTATGTAAATAACGGTCAGCTCAGCAGCCAGTTTAATTTTAATCTGTACGATGTCGCAATTCCAACATTTATTGAAAAGAATTCATCGTTCGACAGGCTGGATAAGGAAATGAATAAAACGTTTTCAATTTACGGCAACATACATCTGATGGGAAACGTAATGGACAGCCATGATAAAAACAGGTTTATGGCTTATGCTGACGGTGACCTTGATGTATCCGAATGGAGCGCAGTTGAGACCGGTTGGAACAATCCGCCTGTTGTTGATAATCCTGACAATTATAAGAAATTGAATTTATACTATGCTTATATGAATACAATTCCGGGTCTTCCAGTAATTTACTACGGAAGCGAATTCGGTATGAGCGGTGCAAGCGATCCTGACAACAGGAGAATGATGCGATTCGGTAATCAACTAAGTGAAGCAGAGAAGAGAACCCTTTCAGAAAACAGGAAAATTATAAATCTTCGCGAGCAGCACACGGCTTTGCGCTACGGGGATTTTTACACTTTACAGGCAGATGAAAACATCTACGCGTACATGAGATCTGATATGTACGAGAGATTATTGATAGTATTAAACAAATCAGCCACTGAGCAGAATATTGATATCAGGATTCCAATTTATTACGAAGTAAAGGAACTGAAAAGTTTATATGATACAAGCATTGTGGTGGTAACAAAAAACAGTTGTAAAGTTGTTGTAAATGGGAACGGCTGGCAGATTTACAGTCTGAATTAATTGCAGACATCGCAGTTGCCGCATTCTGGTTCGTTCGGGAAACCGAAATAATCGGAGATAAACACTCTGCGGCAGCCGGTCGTTTTAAAGTAGTTTACGACGGATAATAATTTTCTGTTATCATTTGTTAGTTTTTCCTTCAGGTAGTCTTCATCGTGTAGTTGTTGCGGAAGTTCATTAATCAGTTTTAACTCTTTGTTTTCAAGGCTTCCTTCTGTTACCCCATACCGGTCGAACATCGCGAGCACAGTTTCAACTCTGAAATCATTTCTGTCTTTAAAACTCATTTGTTCACGCAGATAATCGTAGCCGTCTGAAATAACTGCATCCATATTGGCGGAGAGTAGATCATACATTCGCGAATAATAATCTGCACTCGGATTAGCCCATTTTATAAATTCCATCTGTGTGTAGAGATCATCCTTGTTATAAAGCATCAGGCAGAGCGAGTCCCTGCCGTCACGCCCGGCTCTTCCTATCTCCTGATAATACGATTCGATTGAGGAGGGAACTTCAGCGTGTATCACAAAGCGTATGTCAGGTTTGTCGATACCCATTCCGAAAGCGTTTGTTGCGAGTATTAAAGGCTCTTTTCCAGAAAGAAAATTTCGTTGTGTCTGCTTGCGCTGTTTCGAATCAAGTTTGCCATGATAAATACTGTGGCTGTAACCCTTATCTTTAAGAAGCTGGGAGTAATATTCAAGTTTTTTAATTAATGAGAAATATATTATTCCCGCCCCGTTGTATTTATCAAGTACTTTAAGGACAGCATCGAGAGTTTCTTTCTCATCATATACATCAACTGCTTCCAGACGAAGGTTCGGTCTTTGAATACCCTGATGATACGTTTTTATTTCATCCGGCTTGAGTCCCAGTTTTATGATTATATCCTTTTGCACATCAGGTGTTGCCGTAGCTGTTAATGCTATAGTTAACGGGTTGCCTATAAGCTCTCTAAACTCGGCAATTCGAGAATAATCAGGTCGGAAATCGTGTCCCCATTCAGAAATGCAATGTGCTTCATCAACAGCAAGCAGCGATATTTTAGCCTGTTTGATTTTTTCAACGAATTCTTTTTTGCGGAAACGTTCCGGTGTAACATAAAGGAGTTTAATTTTCCCTTGTAGAAATGCGTCCAGCCGTTTTATTTTTTGCTCAGCAGATACTGTTGAATTAATATAAGCGGCGGAAATATTTTTTTTCTTTAGTGCATCAACCTGATCCTGCATAAGAGCTATAAGCGGACTAATCACAACGGTTCCGCCTTCAAAAAGCATCGCAGGTACCTGGTAACAAACCGATTTACCTCCGCCGGTCGGCATTAAAACGAGCGCATGTTTATTCTCGTTTACGAGACGGTTTATAATTGATTCCTGTCTGCCGCGAAATGACTTATGACCGAAATAAGTTTTTAATATGTCCAGCGGTTGATTCAAAATGCTCAAAAATTCTTGTTATTTAATCAGAAATATTTCTGTTTGCGGGGTGCTTAAGAATTCAACACCTTCGTCTTTAACCCATACAATTTCTTCCATCGTAGCGATGCCGTAGCCGGGTATTGTTAATCTTGGTTCTATTGTAAACACGTTCCCCTTTTCCAAAGGCATGTAAACAATATTACCATAACGTTCCCATTTAGGACCCATCATAGCGCCGCCGTCGTGAGCAACTCTGCCAACCTGGTGTCCGAGTCCATGGGGATATTCTTCGTATCCGTTGCTAACAATATTACTCCGGGCGATGTCGTCTATTTCCCATGCAATTTTACCAGGCTTCATTGCCGCAGCAGCCATTTGAATAGACTCTTTAATAACATTAAATCCTTTCATTACTTCTTCTGGTGCTTCGGTTTCACCTTTCTTTAATACATACCAGGTACGTTGTAAATCCGAGCAATATCCATTATACTTAATACCGAAGTCCATGTTTATAACATGTCCGGGCTTAATCTTCCTATCGGTAGGACCGGCGTGAGCACCTGCCGTATCGGGTCCCGTAAACACCGCAGGGCAATGTTCTTCATCCCAGGCGAGTTCGAAACCTCTTTCTTTAACGAGTTTGATTACAAACTCCGCAACATCTTTCTCCGATTTTCCAACTTCAATAAAACTGGTTACTTCATCAAATATTTTAAGTGTTTCTTCTATAGCTTTTTTAATAAGATCAACCTCAGATTGATTTTTTCTGCCGCGTAAAGCAGCAATAATTTCTTCCGAAGATATGAATCTGTCTTTATACGGTGTATCTTTAAGCCAGTCCATCAGTTCGAGGTAACAGCCGAAAGTTAACCCGTCCGCCATGCTTGAATTACGCGAAAAGTTAATGGCAATCTTTTGAGGATCGTATTTTTCAAGCACTTTCAGAAGGTCATCTTTTCCGAACTTAAGATAACTGACAATATTATTGAAGGTTCCGACCGTTTTCATATTTGCCTCTTCCAGCGAACCAATGACGGCTGTCGTGTCACCGTTCTTCGTGATTATAAATGCCGAAAACCATGTAGCGCCTGTACCGACAATCATTTCGAGCATAGGATCTTTGATATTGCCCGTCTCCCTAACGAACGTCATCCACATATCAATATCTTTTTCGTTAAGAATTTCAACAGCTTGTTTTTGTTTTTCAAGAATCATTGTTTTGTCCATATTACCCTCTTTTAATTTGTCTTCATTAGACTTTACTATCTGCCCACGAAATTTTTTAATATCTCCGGTTCAACAGATTGATCGACTATTTTGCCCGTTGCTTTTTCAATAACCTCAATCTTTGAAGGAGTTGCACTCATACCGATCACAGTGAAAAGAAACCATCCCCATCCCGAGTAGAAAGTTCTGATCTCGTACTTTTTATTATCTTCCAGGTATGGTTTAAAATTATCGCTCATATATTGAAAAAATATACTGTTAAGCAAAATTAGTCCCAATATTTTTCAAATAAAAATGAATTGATACCCACAGCTAGTGTTAAATTAAGATAATGAGTATATTTTGCGTCGAATTTTTCAAATGTCCGGTAATAAAAGTGAATAAAGATATTAAACTTGCAGTAATCGATCTCTATAATGGTGAGCCGAACCAGGGAATGCGATGCATTAAAGACATAATAACTGAGAGCAATTATTACTTCAAAGGGATTGCTGTGGATTACAGAATATTTGAAGCGCGCGGCAAAGGTGAAATTCCTTCGGAGAAGTATGACATTTATATTTCTTCTGGCGGTCCGGGAGATCCATTTGACGGGGAAGGTACCGAGTGGGAAAAAAATTATTTCAGTCTTTTGGATAAAATATGGTTTAATAATCAAAGGGCGGGGAACGATAAAAAATTTGTTTTTTTCATATGTCATTCATTTCAGATAATGGTCCGTTACTTCGGATTGGGTGATGTGATAAAAAGAAAATCAAAATCGTTCGGATTGCTGCCCGTGCATAAAACAGAAGAAGGTAAAAAGGATCCTCTGTTTGAAGGTCTTGATAATGTTTTTTACGGAGCGGATTTTAGAAGCTGGCAGGTTATACAACCATATTTAAAAAGGTTTGAAGAGCTGGGTAGTAATATAATTGCAATTGAAAAAGAACGACCGCATGTACCTCTCGAGAGAGCTATAATGGGAATACGTGTGTCGGATGAAATTTGCGGTACGCAGTTTCACCCGGAGGCTGATCCCGAAAGTATGGAATATCACTTCAAACAGCCCGAGCGCAAAAAACAGGTGATAGATGAATACGGAAAAGAAAAATGGCTTCAAATGATAGAGATTCTGGAGGAGAAGAATAAAATCTGGCAAACCCGCAACTCAGTTATCCCGAATTTTTTGAAACAGGCTTACAGAAGTCTTAGACCGGAACCTAAGTAGATAAAGAAATAATCCATCAAAAAAAAACCCTTCACAATTTGCATGAAGGGTCTTCTACAACAGTAACAAAGGAAATCTATTTTTCCACAATAGCATCAACTGCACAAACGTCTAAACAGGATTTACAATCGTTACACAGCTCAGGGACGATGTATGTGTGTTCGTCCGATAAAGCTGTCTTGCTTTCACCGCTCAACACATAATCTTCGCCTGCATTGTAGATCGCGTCGTTTTCACATTCATCTAAACACGCAGCACAGTTAATGCATTCTTCCGTAATGAACATCATGATAAAAAGCTCCTTGATTTATTAATTTGAAAAATGTTTTACTATGTAAAACTATTCAGACTTTTCAATACTAACAAGAGAAAATCATCCTAAAATCATAATTGCACCTATGATGAACAGGAAACCCAGTATAAATTTCTTATAAACTGTTGATGATGTTCTACCAAAAAGTATTTTACCAGCAATTTGTCCCGCAATAATAAACGGGAGATACGTAATAAATCCGGATAATACTTCCCCGTTCGTAAGCCCGGATGCATAGTGACTGAGGACAATAAGCACTGAACTGAATAAAAAAAATCCGGTAATCGAGGCTTTTAATTTGTATTTATCCCAGTTCTGGATATAAAAATATATTAATACAGGCGGACCGTTTGTATTGAAAGCGCCTCCGAGAATGCCGGAAAAAAATCCGAACAAATAACCCCAGTTAACATTTATATCTTTTGCTCTTATGAAATCTGTAAGAGAAAGACTAACAAAAATTATAAGAACAATTCCCAGCAGTAACTTTATTAAATAAGGCTCGGCTTCCGATAAAAAGAAAACGCCGGGCGGTATACCTATTATCGAACCTAAAATTATTTTTTTGAGTTCGAATATTTTGATATGCTTTCTTAAAGATATTGTCAGGTAAATATTTATTATTAATCCGAAAAGTGCGCAGAGAGGTATTGCCACCTTCAAGTCGATGAGAAAAGAAAGAAGAGAGAGAGCAACCAGTTGAAAGCCGAAGCCGCTGAATCCCTGTGTGAATGAAGCCAGCAGTAAAATTGAACTGATTAACAAAAATTCGTGGGACAAAAATAATTCCGAATTTATATTGTACAGTGTGTAAAAATAATAATTATAATTTGTATCTTTTTAAAAATAATACAGAAGGACTTCGATGAATCTAAGAATTATACACACCGCGAAAGTAATTTTGATTGCACTAAGCGTCATGCTAATAATTGAATCGTGCTCTTGCCGTAGCTGCTATAACAATAGTGATATTCAACAGGTGCCCGATAGTATTTTCGTGTTAACAGATAAATATATAGTATCGCAAACCGGCGAGGAATTCTTTGATGAGTATATTCATCCCGATTATCAGGCAAGCAGTAAAAAGAAAGATAAGTACGAAGTCCGGTATAATTTTAAAATGGCTGAATACTATTTTGTTGATGAAGAAGTAATAATAATAACTGACACGACCGGCAGCTTGATTAAAGACTTTCCTACTGTCGGTATTCCGCAATGCGCACGTAAACCGGGAGGGTGTAATTTTATTGTTGACGAGAAAAAAGCGATTGAAATAGCTAAACAGAACAGTATGCCAGAAGGAATTAAAGACTGGGCTGTTGCATTCAGATGGTCGGGTGAAATGAATAAGTACGTATGGCATGTTCTCTCAACCACAAAGGAATTCGGTAACAATGATAATTATAAAGCTGAAGGACAGGAGATAATGATTGATCCATTGTCCGGAATGATTTTAAAATACAGGGGCTGGCAAATTTTATAGTAGTGAATCAGAAAGAAATTAACCACCATTTTGCATTTTATAAATATTTTTCTCAAAATAGTTGCGTATGTAAAGGTATTTTTATAAGTTTGTTTTGTGCATATGCACATAATATGGGAAGAATGAAAAAACATAGGAAGTGCAGGTTTTTAAGCGATGAAAAGGTATTTAAGCCGCTGGGGATACCTATGATTGATCTGGTAACTTTCGAAATCGATCCTGATGAAATTGAGGTTATGAGAATCTGCGACCTGGAAGGTAAAAGTCAGATTGAAGCGGCTGACAGGATGAAAGTATCAAGAGGTACTATTCAAAGACTACTTTTATCGGGCAGGTACAAACTTATAGATGCACTGTTGAATTCCAGGGCAATAAAATTGAAAAACAAATATTGAGGTTATTATGATTATATGTATGCCTACAAACGGCAACACCGGATTGAATGAACTTGTTCATAACCATTTCGGCAGCGCGAGATACTACACCATATATAATACTGAAAGTAAAGAATTAAGTGTGATTGAAAATGGCAACGATCATCATTCACACGGTGAATGCCTCCCGGTCTCTGATTTAAAGGGATCTGATATAGATGCAGTATTGACAAAAGGAATGGGTAAAAGGGCTTTACAAAAGTTAAACAACGGCGGTATTTCGGTTTTTCTGATCAATAACGATACTGTTGAATCAGCTATCAGAAAGTTTGAAGAAGGCACACTTGTTGAACTTGCTGTTGAAGACGCATGCGGCGGTAGTGGACGAGGGCATGGTCACGGACATCACCATCATCATGAAAACTGAGAATCATTTCAAAAGTATCCCATGTGGCATGATTGTAATTCTGCATCGATAGAATTATTTTTATCCCGTAAATTAAATTTACGGGGCTTCTATGACTTCATTAAAAACAATCAGAGAATTTATATCTCACAAAAAACTCGTCGTTATTGGCGTTTCACGTAATCGTAAGAAATTCGGCAACTATATCTACAAACAATTGAAAAACAAAGGCTACGATGTTTATGCCATTCATCCTTATATGGACACAATTGAAGGCGACACGGTATATTCTTCACTCGACCGGCTCCCTGAAACGGTTGATGGAGCCGTACTAAACATATCTCCGGAAAAGGCTGAGGAGGCAGTAAAAGAGGCGGCTCAGGCAGGAATTAAAAGAATATGGTTTCAGCAGGGTTCTTCTAATAATGAAGCTTTTAGAATATGCAAAGAAAATGGAATTGATTTTGTCTGCGATCAGTGTATAATAATGTTTGCCGAACCGGTTGAATCTTTCCACAAATTTCACAAATGGATTTGGAAATTAATCGGTAAATATCCAGCGTAAATCAATAATAGGGGGTAATAATAAGCAATATAAAAGTAATTCTGATTGTTGTATTCATCTCAGTTCATTTTATTATGTGTAAGGATACGGAAATTCGCGAAAATGTTTTTATTTGTGATTTTATTGACACGAACAATAATGTACTAGCTACAGGTTTAATTAAGTACAGGCAAAATGGTGAATATATAACTGTTGATTGGAAAATAGCTTCAGGCAAAGGATCTGAATTTCATGCAAGTGGGTAAAGAGATCTTGTTGCAAGTGAAGATCAGAATAATTTTGAATTTAATCCCCATCCCGGGTTTGTTGATCATAACCTGTTTATCATAGCTGAGTATGATAAAGCAGATCGTGCGCTGCAAGGTAAGTGGATATGAACTACGTTTATAGGTGTTTCCGATCGAGGCAAATATACCGGCAAAGAGTTATGATCAAACATTGTACCTGACAAGATATGAAAGTATCAGATTTTAGAATTCGAAATAAGAACAGGTTAAAAGTAAAGACTGAACAACAGACGCATGTATACTCAATCCGCTTTTAAGTTGTTGACGTAGAACTCGAAAAATTGTAAGGGCAGACTTATAACCGGCAGAAAACCAAATATATGATTGATTAATTAAACGAATAGTCTGATTACTAAAATTTACAAAACTGTAACGAGAGGTCTTCAACATATTATTACCCGGTTGTCATCCGTTACTCTTCCGGCATTATAAGAAATAAAAAGATTACCAGGTTCTGGAAGCACTTGAATGAGGCACAATCACAATAAAAAGTATTATGTTTAACGTTGAAAAATTTTTATTGAACTTTATTTAATTATTATTAAGCATGGTTATATATTAGTGAATCTGAATTACAGAAGTAAAAGTTCCGGCCTATGTCCAGGATATATGTTTTATCATTTAAAATAATCATAGTGGGTTCAGCAGTAATTTTACTGTTTTATTCCTGCGCTTCCGTCCCGAAATTTACCAGCGAAAAATGGAATAATAATATCAAGCAGGATACTATCACTTATGAAAACCCGGCTGGAGAAAAAACAGTTTTAGAGAGTATTGTCGGACTTGCGTCCTACTATGCCGAGCCTTTTCACGGCAGGCAAACATCGAACGGTGAAGTATACGATAAAAACGGTTTAACAGCTGCTCATTCTTCCTATCCATTCGGCACTATCATTAAGGTAACTAATCTGAGCAACAATAAAAGTGTTGAAATCAGAATTAACGACCGTATGCCCAAACATCCCGCACGAGTTATTGACCTTTCGTATGGTACTGCAAAGGCACTTGACATGGTAGAAAAAGGTGTGACAAAAGTCCGTCTCGATATTTTAGAGTGGGGTACAAAAGAATGATTTCGGGCAGAATAAAAAATATATATAAATCCATATGAACAATATCGCTTTAGTAATTTAAATTCCTTTTAAGTCCGCACTCAGTATAAATTGTTTGACTGCATATAATTTGAAGATATTCTTTTTGAATTAAATTTGTACGAAACAAACAGCAGTTTTATGTTTTAATAATAAGCAATAATAGATTTCATTTATTCTGAAAACACCTCAATTAATCTGAACATAATAATACTTGATCAATTCTAAAAATGACGCCGAATACCTGTAAGGTAATTAATGAAAAGCACACTGAAGCAAAACCATTTAATGATTGCACAAAAGATTTTATTAAACAGGTTTATGTTGAATACCCGTCTTTCTTAAAAGTAATAATGAACACAGTACCTTTGTTCTTCTCACTCTCAACGGAAATCTCAGCATTATTTATGTCACAGTATTTTTTTACCAAAGACAATCCGAGACCAGTACCCTCGTATTTTCTTGTATATCCGGTTTCTTCCTGACTGAACGGTTCAAACAACTCATTCAGAAAATCCTGTGACATCCCCACTCCCGTGTCAGTAATTTTCATGATAACCTTATCATCATCTACAGATGAAAAGATATCAATTTTACCTTTCTCTGTGTACTTAACAGCGTTATCAACTAAATTTGCGATGAGCTGAGTTACAGAATAGTAATCCCCCGTAATTGAACAATCGCCGGAGCCATGTGATGTTGTTATTTCGAGTCCCTTTTCTATTGCCTGACCCTTGAATTCTTCTGCTATGCCGAAAGCTATTTCGCATAAATCCAGTTTTTCAAATTTTGCATCATAATTGCCAAGCTGAAGCTGAGACAGATTAAGAATCGAATCAATAGTTCTTATAAGCCGCTTGCTGCCTTTTTCAATCGCAGTGAAATATTCATTCATATAATCAGTTTTTCTATCTTTAAGGTCATCTCGTATAAGAGCAGAAAAACTCAGTATAGTATTTACGGGGGTTCTTATTTCGTGAGACATTTGAGCAAGAAACTCTGACTTCAATCGGTCTGACTTTTCAGCCTTCTCCTTCGCTTCCATAACCTTTACTTCAGCCTGTTTCTTTTCTGTTACGTCCTCTATTATTCCCTCAACAAAAAACCTGTTGCCGATATCCTTAATAAGTCTGGCGCTTTCCCTCACCCAAATTTCTCTGTTATCGAGAGTTGTGTATTGGATTTCCAGTCCGTCTACAATTTCATCTTTTTTCAATATATTAAAAAATCTGTTCCGTGCTTCCGGATCAACATAAAGCGAATCCGAAAAATCAATATCTTTAACTTCATCGAATGATTTTGCGCCGAAGATTTTTAAAAATGCAGGATTGCAAAGAATAATTTTACCATCCATTGTTTCGCGGTAAATGCCGTAAAGCGAATTTTGAAACAGGCTCCTGTAGCGCAGTTCACTTTCTTTTAATGCTATTTCGTACTCACGTTTTTCAATAATCTCCTCGTGCAGTTCATGAGTCCGGTCCCTGACAGTTTTCTCAAGACGCTCTGTTAATTTTAAATTGTTATAATATCTGAAAATGGCTGATACAATTACTATCAGTAAAATAATAACCAGAAGATAAAACCAGGCTTGATAATAAAAAGGGCTTGCGATTGTAAATGATGCAGAATAAACAGAATCACTTAAAATCCCGTTTGCATTTTCTATCAATAATTCAACGGAATAATCTCCTGGTGATAGTGAAGGAAATCGTATTAGGGTTTCGTCTGTTTTGAATGAATCGATAATACTGTTATTATTGTAAATAAGTTTTATATGGTAATAAACATTTCTTTCGTCTATATAACTGTAACCGGCAACTTTCAGAGATATGTTGTTCTGATCTGATGCCAATGAAATATTATTGTTAATTAAATATTTTTTATTATCACTCGTTTGAATGAAAATAATTTCACCTTTCGGCGGACTGGTTTTAGGCAGATCATAAGCGGAGTTATAAACCGAAAGCCCTTCTTCGGTACCTATCCAGAAATTTCCGTTGCCGTCAAGTTTGCCGGCATCTCTGTTGGCTTCAAGTCCAAGGAGACCGTTGTTGTTGGTGAATCTAAATGAAACGTTTCCGTCCCATCTGATTACACCTTCTCCCAGACCGAACCATAGTTCCTTATCCTTACCGCCGGCTATAAAATATATTGGTTCATTAATACTCAAGCCGGGGAGTGAAAATTTTTTCAGTTTGTTTCCCGAAATTTTGTATAAACCGCCGCTCGATCCCACGAGGGTACCATTATAATTGCTCTCACATAAAGCGTAAATATTATTTGAATTTTTATTATTCCCCTGGGCAAATTCAAGCGAACCATTTTTGTATATTCCTGCGCCGCGGTTAAAAGTAGCTATATAAAAACCGCCGGACTTCGAGGGGAACAGCTTACGCATGTTTAATCCTTTGGCTGAATCAATAACGGGAATCAGACCGTTATCGTATTTATAGACGGTTTTTGCTCCTGCAATCCAGATATTTTTTTCACTGTCTTCGATTACGGAAATAAGCTCATCGCCTTTAAAATCAATCCAGTTGGTTTTATCTTTTTTCAGATTACCAAGCCCGTTAGCATAGTCTACAATCCATAGTATGTTCCGGGAATCATACTGAAGGTCCCAGATTCTTGAATATATATAAGTGCCTTTTGTTTTCGATTCGATCTCAATATTCTTAATTCTGTTCGTTTTAATGTCAAACAGAGCAAGGTTAAACTCCTGACCCAAAGCTACGTATCGGTCCCCCATAAATTCTATTGCAGTAACTTCATTGTATTTTAATCCTGATTCGGAATCGAAATTTCTAAAAGGAGTGTAGTATAGTTTATAAATCCCTCTTGAGGAAGTAATCCAGATGTTATTTTCGTAATCTATATATACTGATGTTCCGCCTTCGCCAAGCCCTGTGCCGTCGAAGTCAATTTTTCTTACTTTGTTTTCAACTTTGTCGAGTTCGAACGACGATACCTGGTTTCCGAAAATTACCGTGTTCTGTATTGCGGAAATGAAATATGTTCCCGATTGGTCTTTGTAAGACATCAAATTAAAATCCGATGAAACTTTAACGAATTTATCCTTTATAAAATAGCCCAGCCAGTTAGTTGACAGAAGCCAGCATTGGTTACCTGTATCAGCAATAGATGAACTCATAGTAAGAACATTTTTACCCGGAAGCTGTGAATTAATTTTACTCAGAGGTATGAGCTCATTATCATCCAGTTTGTAAACGCCTTTATTGGTAAGGGCAAATAATATTTTGTGAGCCGAATAGATATTGTTGATGATAAGTGATTCGTCACTGTTTTTGTGTTCAGACCAAATGCCTTCCCTTAAAAAATATATTCGTGATTTACTATCCAGTATAACAGGCAAATTTTGATGGAAGCACATCTTTTTAAGTCTGAAGCTGGAACCTGTTGCTTCTGATAACGGAGGAAAAAACTGATCTCCGAATTCAGGCAGCATTTTGATGGAGTGGTTGGAAGTTTCAGGCAGGACCCAGATTTTTCCGTTCTGATCTTGTACTAATTCGGCAACCGAATAGTTTATAAGCGAGTCGTATTTTTCCTTCCAGGATTGTCCGTCGAATGATATCACTCCGGTACTGCCGGCAAATAGCAGTTCACCGCTTTCTTTCTGCAGACAACTGTAATAAATTGCTCTAGGCAGTCCTTCACGGGAGGTGTATCGTGTTATTTTAAATTCCTGGGCGGTTACGTTATTGGCATGGAATAAAAATAACGTGATTAGGAAAATAAAATTAATAATATTTTTTATAATCTTACCCCGGTGTTTTTATTAACGAACGAACTTCCACCAGTAGAAGTATTGATTTTCGAGTTCGTTTAATGACGGCATCGGGAAGAATTTAAGTTTATCGCCTTCTGCAAACCAGAATCCGTGACGTAAAAATTTATACGAAATATCCCTCAATAAACTTCCCAGTCCGATTGTTTTGGTAAGCTTCTCAGGTTTATCAGTTAATTCCATTATACAATCATAGAATCTGTATGGATTAACATTCGGGAGTTCAATGCTGAATATTTCTTTATTTTTGTTCTGTTCAAGAAATCTGCCGATATTAAATTCAATTTGTGTAAAGCAAATTTTCGGAGCTCCCTTACTCAAAGTTTCTTTTGTAATAAATCTCCCGAACTCTCTCTGGTCAAAAGTAGATGCAACCAGCGTATCCAGGGGAGTAATTTCCTGGTAAATTCTTATGAGACCCGGTTCATTATAAGCTGTGTACTCGGATGAATCTATCGAAAGCACCTTCCCGTTCGCTGTACAGAGGTGCAGTTTTTTAATTGCGTCCAGGTCGACATGTTCCAGGACATTATAAGATTTGATAAACTTGGTTTTTTTGGGCGATCCGTCGGGATGCTCTGTTGTTAATTCCAGATACTTGTCTATTTCAAAATGGTCATTTCTAAAATGTATGTCGAGCTCTGCAAAGATTACTTTGCCGCTGAAATGTTTTGCGCTGCCTGTTGTATAATGTTCTCCGAATTTATCGGGCTCCAGCTGCGACGCAACAAGAGCGTTAATTGGAAAAACAATCATGTATAAGTGTTTTTCGTGCTTGGGCATTATCACACTCCAATTTTAATAAATATCAAGGAACTAAAACTATTAAATAAGGTGTATAAGAGCAAGAAACACAGCTGAAACTTTTAACTGACTAATTCATCTCACAATAAAACAAAAATTAAAAAAGATGATGAAAAAGTACTTTTTACGACTTACTCTCGGTGCCGTTAGTGGCGCTATATTAGGATACAGTTATTATTATTTCATTGGATGCAACGGGTCGTGTGCAATTGCGGGAAACCCATATATTTCAACTGCATACGGATTACTTGCCGGCGTGGCACTTGTTTTTCCTTCAAAAATAAAAAACTCTGAGGTAAAAGAGAATGGAAATAACACGGTCAGTTGAAATTGAGGATCTTGTTAACACTTATCCTGAATCGGTCTCTTTTTTAAGTGATAAAGGCATAAGATGTCTTAGGTGCGGCGAGCCTATTTGGGGAACACTGGAAGAGGCGGCAAAAGAAAAAGGATTTACCGATAAAAAAATTGATACAGTTGTCGACGAACTGAAAAGTTTTCTGGATCAGAAGAGCTGATTTATTGTATATTTGCATGTAATTATGAATTATTAGGAAAGATTTATTTATGGGTCAGAAGCATCATAAAAAAGTTCAGCAGGAAGAAATTCCGGCACAGTTCAGCGAAAAACAAAAAAAATGGATAAAAGGCGGTATTTTTATAGCCATAATCCTTGGATTGTTCATTGTAAATAACCTTGATGGTGAGCCCGATAACGGACCCTATCCGCCGGGATATCTTGAGTTTAGCGGCTCCACACTTAAACTTTCAGATTATCAGGGGAAAATAATAATACTCGATTTCTGGGCAACCTGGTGTGCTCCATGCAGGAAAGCAATTCCGGAATTAATTGAGCTCGGAAATGAATATGAGGATAAAGGTGTTCAGGTAATAGGAATCACAATGGATGACACTGATCAGAAATCAAATGTGGAAAAATTTATTGACGAATTTGAAATTGATTATCCGGTTGTTTGGGGAAATGAATCCATTATATATAAATACGGTGGAATTCAGACCATTCCGACTTCCTTTATTATTGATAAAAACGGCAAGGTAATTTCGCGGTATAACGAATATGTCCCGAAAGAAACATACGAAAACGATATTAAAGATATTTTATCGGGAAAGTTTAATAACAGAGAACTGGTTAATGCACCGGATTTTGAACTGCCTTTGGTGAAGGAGAATAATTTCCGATAGTTTTGTTTTAAAATGCGAAAACCCGGTTTTGCTGAGGCTGCCGGGTTTTAATTCTTGAAAAAGAAAATGTTTATTATATAACTTCCCTGTATTCTTCTTCCATTAGTTGCTGATCGACGAATTCTTTAAGTAAAGTGGCTTCTCTTTCCAGTCTCCAGAGTTTTTCTTTTAACTCATCATAACTCGAATATCTCAATTCACTCGTCAAATTTTCGATATTCTTTATGCCATGCTCGATCTTATCTTCGTTGTACCTGTCCATAATTATACCCCCGTAATTTGTACTAACAAATATGTTCTTTAAGCAGAAGTTGAACAGCCTAAAATTTTGTGCCCTGCTGTTCGAGACTTAATTACACAAGCAAGATAATATTTGCAGCTCAAATGTGTAGTTGTCTAAATCACACAATGAAGTTACAGAATTTTTAATTAAATGCAAGTTAAATTAAAATTGACTTTTAACTTTCAACATTAGTAATATTTTCAGACAAATTATTTTTTAATTCGAGGAATTCAATCCATTTTTCAAGCAATTCCCAAGAATATATACCATGGTCGTAGCCGTCCTTCCATGTGATCTGGATCGCGTAGTTCCCAACAAGTTCAATTTTTTTCACTTCGTATTTGCCTGGTTTGTCAGGACCTTTCGGAGGCGGTGCATAATGCTTCCAGAGTATGGTTTCGCCCTTATTAGTTGCATCCGGCGACTCATCCCTCAAAAATTTCAACGGGTAACTTACTATCTTCGAATTATACCATTCCAGATCAAGCGATTGTTTTTCTTTATTCAGTTTTATCTTGCTTGGTGCTGCCATTTTCTATCCTTAAATATAATCTTTAATTGAACTATAGTCCGGATCAAATAATCTTTTGTAGTTGGTCATTGCAAATGAATCGGTCATTCCCGCAATATAGTCACATACCAAACGTGCACGTGTGTTCATTTCCTTTTCACTTCTGATCAATGTATCTGAGAAGTCGGGTAGTAATTTGGTATCTTTAATTTCTGTAATATAGTTCGATTCAAGAGCCTTAAAGATGCTTGTTATCATCATATCCCCCTTGTATTCCATTTGATGAAGTTGGGAGGATCTGAAAACAAGTTCAACAGCTATTCTCTTGTAAAGTTCTACTTTTTCAATCAGGCTATTTTCAATGATAAGCTCGTATTTATAACGGTTGGTTAATGTATCTAGAAACGTTTTTCTTTCATTAATCTGACACGATTCCACCAATTCACCTATCTCTGAGCCGAACTGAGCTTTAAATTTTCTCGTGCGGATCCAATCCACTATCTGGTGATAAGTCTCTTTTTGAATTTCTGAAAGTTCAGCTTCGTTTTTGCTGAACCAGCGCTCCAGTTTTATAATGGTAATAAAACCGCCAGATATACTGTCTACAAGATCATTTGTTGCATACGCAGTATCGTCCGCCCAATCCATTATCTGGCATTCGATACTTTTAAAGTTGTTAAGATTTTCGACATTGTTTAATGAATCAGGCTTTTGCATTCCACCGAAAATAAAATCAACGACTTCCTTTTGATAGTTATAAAGAAAGTGGTTGTACGGGTTGTTGAAATCACCATATAAAGCTTTGTATTTTAATATGGAATCAAGCAAAGCCCGGGTGGGCTTCATACCCCTTCTCGAATTTTCGAACGTATAAAATATTTCGGTTAAAAGCCTCAGCGTCTGCGCGTTTCCTTCAAATCCGCCATAAGGCTTCATTAGTTTGTTGAGTGTTCTTTCACCAGCATGACCGAAGGGCGGGTGTCCGAGATCATGAGCCAGACAAGCCGATTCTACAAGATCAGTATCGATAAAATAATCATCGGTAAATAATCCGTCGTATTTTTTTCTCAGAAAGTTACATATTGATCGTCCTATCTGAGCAACTTCAATTGAATGTGTTAATCGGGTTCTGTAATAATCGTATTCACCCGGAATAAAGACTTGTGTTTTTCCCTGAAGACGTCGGAACTCCGACGAATGAATTAACCTGTCGCGGTCTATCTGGAACGGTGTTCTGTATTCATCTTTCCTTTTGCTCTCATTCACTCGCTCGAAATCGAACTCATTGTAGAATTTGTTATACATGCCTGTTCAATATTAATAAATGATATTGCAAAGTTAATAAATATGGAGGAAGATAGAAATTTTGTCCTTCGACACTGACTGCCTCGGCAGTCAGGCTCAGGACGATAATTGATTATATTTCATATTTCACACTGAGCGGAGCCGAAGTGTGAGCGGAGCCGAAGTGTGAGCGGAGCCGAAGTGTGAGCGGA
>JAFGMI010000015.1 GCA_016927595.1 Melioribacteraceae bacterium
ATAGATACTTCACAAGTAACAACAATGTTCAACAGTATAGTATTCGGTCTTGATCAGAATGAAGCTACTCAGTTTAATGTGTATGAGATGCAGGTTGACATTGGCGATCCTATAATTGTGCCCGATAAACCATTCAATGATTTCTATGTTGGCGATTGGGCATTCCTTGGCGGAAAAAAAGGCAGCTGGACACTAACACCAGGCAGTCTAGACGGGAATGTAACAATAGGCGGTAGTGGTGCTGCTGGCGGATGGTCTGCAATCCGTGGAGGATTTGACGATAATGTATCACCGGCTTCAGATAAAGCCTTAGCTGTTACAGGTAAACTTAAACTAACAGGCGGCGGTTTTGAAGACTGGAGCTCATTACGATTCGGTATATTCTACACTGATAGCGCCGGAACAATCGATTCAACCAACTGGGAATGGAATGGAACTGAAAACGGCAATTACGGTTACCTGTTCCTGCCTCACAGTGGTAATAATGATATTCCGACATGGAATGATACACCGGGTACTGTTGGTGCAATAGTAGGTACCAGCTGGATCAGTACAAATGGTGCAGGAACTATTGTTCTTAGTGCTGGGACACAAACTCCTGCAGGAGCTGTCGGCGGCGCAGGTGAGTATGATTTCGGTATATGGGTAATCAAGAAATCAGACGGTTCGCAGGAAGTTCGCTACAGACTGACAAACGGTAGCGGATACATGTTCCAGGGAACTGTTGTAGAAGAGAACCCTGTTGCAACTACATTTAATTCTCTTAACATTGCACTGAACAGCAGTACTGCTACAAGTATGGACCTGATTGACGTTCATGTAGATCAGATTGCACTGGATGATGTCCCGACTGGTATCAAGTCTGACGAAAAATCCGGTGTACCTACTCAATACGCACTGGATCAGAATTATCCTAACCCGTTCAACCCGTCAACAACTATCGAGTTTGCTCTGCCGAAGAGCGGTGATGTAAATCTCGTGGTTTATGATATTCTCGGAAGGGTAGTAACTAAATTAGTATCCGGTACATTAAATGCAGGTTATTACAAGGTTAATTTCGACGCTTCAAATCTCGCCTCAGGTATTTACTTCTATTCAATTACCGCTGGCGATTTCCAGAGCGTTAAGAAATTAATGCTGCTTAAATAGTACCGTTGTTCTGAAACTTTTTGAATTATCAGAATACGATTTTGATAGGTTTAGTCTTTGATCGCGAAATCGATTAAAGAAAAAGTTAGCTGAGTAAGTTAGTTTTCAGCAAAACCTGCCCGGCAAGCCGGGCAGGTTTTTTATAAAGTGTTCTGAGATGTGTAACTGAAAAATCATTATAATTTTATTTGTATAAATCTTCCAGGCATATACTGCTGTTTTTGTCTTTTGTTTCATATAATTTTTTAAAGTAATGAAATTTCCTTTAAAGCTTTTTGGTATTAACATTACCTTCGGTGCTGCTGCTGGAAAAGTATTTTTATTATCTGTTCTTCCGGTTGTTTTTTTTTCTGCCTGGCATTGCAAACAATTCTCATCAAATGAAAATTATAGTTTTATTCGTGATAGAATTTCAATCAACGATAACTGGCGTTTTTACAAATATGATACAATGGAATTGCCGGATAACTTAATTTATGATGTACGTCCGCAGGTAGAAGAAAACTGGACATTCGGTGAGGCTGATGATAAACCCACTAAAGTTGAAGATATTGAACCGGAACAACAAGTACTTAAACCATGGATTTTACAAACAGGAAATGATTTTATTAAAGATCCTGATAAACGTTATGAACGCCCGGAAGGCAACCCCGGAAATGAATTTCCATTTGTTCAAATAGGATTTGATGACAGCGATTGGCAATCTGTAAATTTACCGCACGACTGGGCAATAAACGGTCCTTTTTCTGAGGGACCCGATCCGGAAGTTGGCGGCGGAATGGGTCGTTTGCCAAGTCCCGGTGTAGCCTGGTACAGAAAAAAACTTGACATCCCTGAATCTGACGCAGGTAAAAAAATATTTCTCGATGTAGATGGTGCGATGTCGTATGCTATGGTCTGGCTCAATGGAAGCCTCGTTGGAGGCTGGCCCTATGGTTATTCGTCATGGCGTATCGACCTTACACCATACATCAGACCAGGCGGTCAGAATCAGCTTGCAATCCGTATGGATAATCCCAATTATTCATCCCGCTGGTATCCTGGTGGCGGGATTTACAGGAACGTTTGGCTGGTAAAAACTAATCCCGTTCACGTAGGTCATTGGGGCACATTTATTACTACTGAAGAGGTATCGGAAAATTCTGCTAAGATAAATATTGAAGTCACAATAGATAATGATTCAGAAAATGATGTTGCTGTTTTGGCAGTTGCACAAATATTTGAACTGGATTCTGAAGGGCAAAAAGCCGGTAAAGTGATTGCAGAGTTTGAACCGATTAATGCAAAGATCAAAACAAAGGAGAAAACTAAAGTTGAGGGTTCAGTAATTCTCGAAAATCCGAAATTATGGGGACCCCCGCCGACGCAGGTTCCTAATCGTTATGTAGCCATAACAACAATTTATCAGGATGAAAAACAAATCGATCAGTACGAAACTCCTTTCGGAATTCGTTCGCTTCAATTTGATCCGAATGCAGGTGTATATGTAAATGATGAGTTGGTCAAATTACAAGGCGTAAATATGCATCACGACCTTGGATCTTTGGGCGCTGCGTTCAATATGCGCGCCGCAGAACGACAACTCGAAATACTGAGAGAGATGGGTTGTAATGGAATCAGGACGGCACATAATCCGCCGGCTCCTGAGTTGTTGGAATTGACTGATAAGATGGGATTTCTGGTGATGGATGAAGCATTCGATGTCTGGGAAAGCAAGAAAACCCCGCATGACTATCATCTTATTTTCCCGGAGTGGCATGAACAGGATTTGCGTTCACTTATTCGCAGAGACAGGAATTGTCCGTCGGTTATTATATGGAGCTTCGGAAACGAAGTTGGTGAACAATATACGGGTGAGGACGGGGCGTCTCTTGCCAAACATCTGAATGACATATGCAAAAATGAAGATCCAACCCGCCCTACTACCTGCGCAATGAACTGGGCTAAACCTTCGATGCCGTTTCCTGAATCAATGGATGTGATAAGTCTTAATTACCAGGGTCAGGGTATAAGGCAGGATCCGATGTTCGAAGGTACAAATCGTATACGAACCAAACCGATGTATCCTGAATTTCATAAACGGTTTCCGGATAAAGTTGTGCTTAGCAGTGAAACTGCATCTGCTTTCAGCAGCAGGGGAATATATCTTTTTCCTGTCGTCGATAAGATAAGTGATGTAGTCCGCGACGGAAGAGGCGGCGATTCAAAGATTCAGCAGGTCAGTTCTTACGAGCTTCACGCAGTTGATTTCGGCTCTTCGGCTGATAAGGTGTTTAAATCAATTGAAATGAATCCTTACGTAGCCGGCGAGTTCGTTTGGACCGGTTGGGATTATCTGGGTGAACCCACTCCATATTACGGGGCAAGAAGTTCTTACTGCGGAATAATAGATCTTGCAGGTTTCAGGAAAGACCGCTTCTATCTGTACCAGGCACATTGGCGACCAGATTTTCCTATGGCGCATATATTACCCCACTGGAACTGGCAGGAAAGAACCGGAGAAATTACACCTGTGCATGTATTTACTTCGGGCGATGAAGCAGAGTTGTTTCTGAACGGTGAGTCACTCGGTAGAAAGAAAAAAGAAAAATCCGGTTACCGCCTGCGATGGGACGATGTGAAATATGAAGAAGGTGAATTAAAAGTTATTGCTTATAAAAACGGGAAAATATGGGCTGAAGATATTGTAAAGACAACGGGCAAGCCAGCCGGATTGGAATTATCCCCGGATCGAACAGAGATAAATGCCGATGGCAGGGATTTATCTTTTATAACTCTAAAGGTAATTGACCTGAATGGATTTACCGTACCGACAGCAACCAATAAAATACAATTTGAGATAGAGGGACCGGGTGAAATAGTAGCTACAGATAACGGTGATCCGACAGATTTTGTTGAGTTTGATTCGCATTATAGAAAAGCATTTGGTGGATTGGCTCTGGTAACTGTGCGTTCGGTTAAAGACAATCGAGGAACAATTATTATCAAAGCAAATTCAGAGGGACTCAGAAAAGTAAAAGCAGTCGTTATAAGTAAATAATGATATGAAAAAAATAATTCTTCTGTTAGAAACGTCACGCGCGTTCGGAAGACAATTAATTATTGGCATTGCGAAATATTCAAGGCTTAACGGTCCCTGGTCGTTTTATAAGGAACCGACTGATTTAAAATCTTCAGTTCCGCACCTTACGAGCTGGAAGCCTGACGGAATAATAATGCGTGATTCATTGATAACGAAGGAATTACTTAAATTAAAAATTCCTACAATACTGGCTATACATCATTCCAAGTATCCCAGGGATTTACCCGTTATAAAAACAGACTCATACGCTATTGCAAAAATGGCTAGCGAACATCTTCTGGAAAAGGGGTTGAAGAATTTTGCTTTCTTCGGATCTGACAGATATGAATGGTCTAATGAACGCAAATTTTTTTTCCTGAATTTTATTAATGATGCAGGTTTTAATGCCTCAGTTTATCTTCCTCCTAAAAAAGTAAAAAAAAATGACTGGGAAAAAGAGCAGCGGCACGTGAGTGAGTGGGTAAAGGATCTTCCCAAACCCGTAGGGATATTTGCATGTAACGATGACAGGGGGCAGCATATACTGGAAGTCTGCAAACTCCTTAACTTAAGAGTACCGGAGGATGTTTCAGTAATCGGTGTTGATAATGATCCGATGATCTGCGAAATTGGAGACCCACCTCTAACGAGCATCGCACTTAATGTTGAGTCCGCCGGATATGAAGCTGCAAAATTAATGGATGAAATGATTAAGAATAAAAAAATAAGCGGCGAGCATATTCTGGTTTCACCAAGTCATGTTATTCAGCGGCAGTCTTCGGATGTACTTGCAGTGAATGATCCAAAAGTTTCACAGGCAATTTCTTATATAAAAAAAAATGCAAAGAATAAAATTCTTGTTAAAGATGTTGTGGAACACACCAACGTCAGCAGAAGAACACTCGAGCGAAAATTTAAGCAATCTATCCGAAGGTCCATTTACGGCGAGATAAGACGGGTACGCATCGAAATGATCTCCCAGATGCTTGTTGAAACTGATTTATCTATCTCACAAATTTCTTCTTATTTTAACTTCACCGATGTGGAGCATATATCCAGGTATTTTAAAATTGAAAAAGGCATAGGACTTAGGGAGTTTCGTAAGCTTAATCAGCCAAAATGATGATTAAAATGTCGTAATATGGTTAATAATTGTATATAAGTGGCTGTTATTTATAATGATTCGTTTTTATTTTTTTTAGCGTATATTATTCTATGATTTCTTGCTTTAATTTAACTATTCCGGGGCGAAGTAAAATATTTTAATTATTATCATCTGTAATGTTTGCATTAGATTGTTCGATTTATTGAAACGATTCAGAACTGATTGAATAGATTTAACATAATTTAAAACAAATAATTCGTTGAGTCACTATAGTCTACTATCATCATTAAAAACAGGTTTGGTTTTTATCAAAAGAACCTAGGAGGAAGAAGAAAATGCATTCAGATATTTACTGCTTAAGAAAAAAAATAGTAATTTTTTTAAACTTATTATTCTTTCTCGCTCTTCAGACGATCACATTTGCTCAATCAGGCTCGATGAGAGGGACAGTACTCGACATTACAACAGAGGACCCTTTATTCGGAGCTAACATAATAATCCAGGGAACAAGTCTGGGTGCTGCAACAAATTTCGACGGGAACTATGTTATCAGAAATATACCGGTGGGACAATATACAATAACTGTCTCTTACATAGGATATGGGAAAGTTACAACAGAGGTTACCATTTCAGAAAACAGAACTTTGGAGCAGAATTTTAATCTCCAGTCCATCACTATTGAGGGAGAAGCTGTAGTAGTAACCGCTCAGGCTCTAGGACAGAAGCAGGCAATAAACCAGCAGCTTTCATCTAATACAATTACAAACGTTGTTTCTTCCGAAAAGATAAGAGAATTACCGGACGCCGATGCTGCAACCGCATTAAGCCGTTTGCCAGGGCTTTCGCTAATGAATGGCGACCAGGTAGTTATAAGAGGTGTTCAGGCAAAGCAGAATCTTGTTCTTGTGAACGGTATTCAGCTCCCGTCAACGGACGTAAATACCCGTGCTACTAATCTGGGATTTATATCGGCAAACATGCTCGCTGGTATTGAAGTTGTTAAAGTACTCACTCCTGATATGGATGCAAATGCTATCGGAGGAATAGTTAATTTAAGATTGCGTGAAGCTCCTTCCGGATTTCATTTCGATGTACTTTCACAGGGAAGTTTAAACTACCAGGATAGAACCCTGGGTAACTACAGGTTCTGGGCTAGTGCGAGTCAGAGGTTCTTAGATGACAAACTGGGTGTGTTCCTTCAGGGAAATGCAGATCGTTTTGACGGCGGCGGTGACAGAACTTCAGCTGCTTATGAAAGATACGAGCCGTTGCCCTACGGTGAGGCTCCGTATCGTATGAACAATTTTACATTGAACGATCAGCAGAATATAACCTCAACATACGGCGGTAGTTTATTGT
This sequence comes from Melioribacteraceae bacterium, assembly GCA_016927595.1. Taxonomy (GTDB): domain Bacteria; phylum Bacteroidota; class Ignavibacteria; order Ignavibacteriales; family Melioribacteraceae; genus PGYT01. Next base: position 6,675 of record JAFGMI010000015.1, read on the forward strand.
TGGATTATAAACTCCCTGACGGCAAAATAATGCTGCAGAATACTATTTCAGAAGGTGTTAATGATTTGGCAACACACAATACTCAATTGGATCTTCAGAACAACAGAGTTATATATTCATTAAACAGGGACAAATATGACAGAACATTAATTGCCAACGCGCTTCAGATGGAATATAATTTCGGCGATATTAAAGGAGAATTAATTTTATCCCATTCGGCTAGTGATCGTAACACAGATATTCGGTACGGCGACCCGGGAGATAATACAAATTTTTCGAATGCTGCAGGTGCTCCTTTCGGTTATGATGACGACGGTAATAAAATTTCCTACGCGAATTTAAGAAATAATATTACGCCATCAGAAGTATTAGATATTGAAATTGACGAGGAAGACTATAAAGGTGCTGATATTTCTGACTGGGCGGTGATCCGCGAGGTGGCTTTTAAACAGCATATATATAATGCTCAGCTCGATTTTTCAATACCGTTCTCATTTTCGAAGGACTTTACATCAATATTTAAAGTCGGCGGAAAATTTAAACGAACTACCCGTGAAAATGATCTGAATCGATGGTATAAAAGGACCGGCGATGAGGATTTCTATGCCAATGTCAGAAACTTTATCCCGGGTAAAATCCTGACTAATCAGAATCAGCTTCTCTTTACTGATATTCAGAATACCGATTATGACAGAGGACAATATTACCTGAATGAAACTTATGATTTCAAATATGCATTTGATATCGACAGACTGGACGATTTTTATACTCAAGCCCGATCCGGCTGGGGTCAGGCGGTTCATAAGGACGGAACATTGACAGAAGATTTTAGCGGATCTGAAATGTTTTCAGGGGCTTACCTGATGGGTACTTTCAACATCGGTCCCAGAATTTCTTTAATACTCGGTGGACGGTATGAACACTATAATATGGATTATACTGCAACCAATTTTTATGTAACTCATCCTGTTGACGGTAACGGCAGAGAATTGGATACCTTGAACAGTGTTAACCGGGATGATGATACATTCTTCCCCAATGTTCAGCTTCGTTATAAATTTACAGACTGGTCAGATATAAGGGTAGCCTACACCCAGACAATTTCACGTCCCGATTACCAGGCTATTCTTCCTAATACTTATTTTTCTCCGGGTTTGACCAACCGGGCAGGAAATCCAAAATTAAAACCTGCGATTTCAACAAACCTTGACGTTTACCTTTCATTTTATAACAATGAAATAGGTTTATTTACTGTTGGTGGATTCTATAAAGAAATCCAGGATGTATTTTATCAGACACCTATATTTTACCGGAACCTGTCGTATTTTAACGTTTCATTCCCGGATTCGGCATTCTGGAGATCGCAGGTTACTTCGTCCAGTCCGAATGGAATCACACCACCTGCTCCTTCTGACCGCGTAACAACTTATATAAATAACCCTGATCCGGCAAAAATAAAAGGTTTGGAAATTGACTGGCAAACTAACTTCTGGTACTTACCGGAGCCTTTGAATTCACTGGTTTTTAATATAAACTATACAAGAGTCTGGTCCGAAATGGATTATCAGCAACTAAGAAATGAGGTAATACGCGAACAATATATCGATCCGGTTACGGGCAGAATAAAATTCAGGGAAACTTACTTAACCACTGATACCGTACGGACTGCCAGACTGCTCAACCAGGGAAACGATATTTTAAATATTGCTCTCGGTGTTGATTATAAAGGATTCTCAGGACGTATTTCGTTCAATATGCAGGGAAATGTAATCTATTCTGTCGGAGTACGACCTGAAGATGATCAGTTTACCGGAAATATTTATAAATGGGATTTTACTCTGAAACAGGAATTACCATGGGAAGGATTAAGTGTGTCTCTTAGTGGAATAAATATTTTCCACAATGCTACGAAAACTTATAGGAAATTCCGCAGAGTTGTTGACGGTCCTATTTCCGATCATGAATTATCGACCGCATATTATCCGAGAATATTCGAACTGAATTTAAGATATATGTTATAATGACATCAACTATTTTATTTAATAATATAGGAGAATTATTCTTGATAATAACCAGATCATTAAAGGGTTCACTTTAACTAAAAGTATTACAATTTAATTTAAGGAGATTTAACATGAGAAAAATTTTATTACCTTTTTTACTCCTTTTACTTATACCATTGTCAGCTTCATTTGCCCAGGGATTAATGGATTATGTTAAAGAGGTAAAAGGCGATACCCTTGTTGTTAAAGATTATGTTGATATGAATTTCCAGGCTAACTCTATTAATAGCGTTATTCTGGAAGATGCAAACGCACCTGCAGGACGCGTTTATGAACTACAGGTTAACGGATGGTATCCCCAGTCTGCTGGCGTTACTACACCTTCGGACAGACCTGTTGTAATTGCCGGTGCTGATGATGATATTCTGGTCAACAGAGAAGCAGCACCGCCTATTATTTCCGGTTATTCGGATGAAGGCGGATCCAGCCCCGGCGGTATTACCTGGGGGAACGATCTGACCGTGAAAAACTCCAGTGTTATATGCGGTGCCCCTGATGGTTCATACGGCTGGGCATTTTTCGGTTCCGGCGCTGCTGACAGAAAGGTTGTTTTTGAAAATAATATGATGGAACATAACTGGTGGGTATTTATTCAATCAAACGCACATTCAGGGAACAGTTTCTGGTTTAAGGATAATTATTTTGTAAATATGAGCGGACGTGCCTGCAGACGTAACGGCGGTGTATATGATAATGTTGATAATAATACAGATACCATGTATATCGAAAACAATACGCATGTTATGGCTCAGGGCTACATTTACAAATTCAGGAACTACCCGATCAGTTTCATCTACATTAATCATAACACATTTATTAATTGTGCAAGTGTTGTTCTTGAAACCCAGGGAGTTCAGAGTAATAACATCATAACAAACAACATTTTTGTTAACAGCAATATACAGCCATTCAGACCCAATATGACTGAAGATCTTTCCGAGCAGGCTATCGATGGACAACCGCAAGGTCTGATTGATGTTGCCGTATTGCCTGCAAGCATGGACCAGGTTGACAGAAAGTGGCTGGTTGAAGCGAATGTTGCCTACTGGGATCCACAAGTATCCGATTTGGGTACTGAAGCAAATACATTGGCAATTAATGGTTTTACTACCTGGGTAAACCAGTCAATGAAAATGAATGAAAGAACCAAAGCTTTGTTCGATGATGATACGAACTATCCATACCTTACCGAGGGTAAATGGTACGACCAATTGCCGAGTTTTACGGATCCGCAAGATCTGTTAACTGATCAGGTCGAAGTATTAAAAGAATTCTGCCTCGGGACTATCGATACTACAAGTACAAACGTAATGCCTTACTGGAGAGTATCAAGCGTAGGTGATGAAAACTTCGTTTATTCAGACTGGCCGATTCCTGTTGATCTTTCATACAGCGATGCTGAATTACTGACCGGCGGAACCGATGGTTTACCGGTTGGAGACCTGAACTGGTTCCCGTCGGAAAAAGCTACGTTTAATGCCAATAAAGCAGAATATTATGCAGCACTGGTAGATGCATGGGAAAACGGACATACTGTAACCGCAGTTGAAGAATTAGGCGGCTTGCCTACAGAATTTGAATTATCGCAAAACTATCCTAATCCGTTCAACCCGACAACTACTATAAACTTTTCACTCCCCGAAGCATCAAATATCAGTCTGAAAGTTTATAATGCATTGGGTCAGGAAGTTGCTACTCTTGTTAACGGTTTTAGAACTGCGCAAAGTTATGAAGTTTCATTCGATGCTTCACATCTTGCAAGTGGTGTCTATGTGTATACATTGCAGGGCGATAATTACAGCCTTTCAAAGAAAATGATACTAATGAAATAGTTAGATTTCATTTTTGTGATATTAAAACCCCGACAGTTATTTTGCCGGGGTTTTGTTTATATACGTGAATAAAATGATTACCTTAAAATTATCGCATTTATATTTAAAGTCGAAAAATATAAATTGTCTATCAGGATTGAATAGCATAGAATTTTGCGAATCAGTAAAATAATTATCTTATCTGCAGGAGAAATCAGATGAACATACCCAGATTTCAGGTTCTGTTATTTGCATTATTAGTTTTATTTATCAGCAGCGGATGCGAATCCGGTAAATTTCCGGATAGCAATATTGTAGCCAGGTATGATAACAACTACTACGTTACGGTTGACGAGTTGAACAAATATGTTCAGGAATGGCTTTACTATAAAAAATTTCTCGATAGATCGGATGTTTATAATAATGCTTTAAACGATATGCTCGTCAATCAATTTAAACGAATGGATTTTTTTGAAAAAGGATTGGATAAGGATACAAATCTGGTGCAAAAAATAAACCGTGTAATAAACGAAGAACTGGTTGCCGAATATTTTGAATCTCAGTATCTGGGTAAATATGCCAATGAAGAGTATGCTAAAAAGGCATACGGAATTATGAACAGAGAAGTTGTTTACCAATTAATTGCTTTAAATAAACCGGAAAACAGTTCTCAACAGCAGCTTGATTCGCTTAAAGAAAAAGCCCTGGCAATTAAAGCGGAAATAGATAACGGTGCGGATTTTAGTTCTTTAGTACAGATGTATTCTCAGAACAAAACTTCTTTAATGAATAGTGGTTATATGCCTCCGATTGATTGGAAGCAGAGCATTTCAAATCCGGTGGTTGGTGTGATTTTCGATCTTAACAAAAATGATGTCCGCGTTCTGAACGCGATTAATGCGTTCTTAATCGTAAAGATTGCTGATATAAATGAAATTCATGTCGAACCGTATGATTTGATTAAAGATAAAATTATATCGGACCTTAAAACAGCATATGCTAATACTAGCCTTGATGAATATGAAAAAGACAAGAAAGCACTGATAGATGAAAATAGTCTGAAATGGAATGAAGAAGCTTTAAAACAGATTGTAAAATGGTCAAAGGTTCGGAATTTTTATTCAGGAGAATACAGGGATACTTTTGCAGATGCTATTGAAAAAGGAGAGAATAAAATTATATTAACTTATAATGGCGGTATCCTTGATTACAGAGAACTATTAAGATTATTGAACAATATTTTAATATTGGCAGAATCTGAAAATATAGATGATAATGATATTAAAAAGTATATTCTTGAAGCGATACGTACCGATCTTATTGTGAAAAAAGCAGATTCGCTTGATCTAAAAAAGAATATATTTAATGCTTTCACGACTAATTCAACACTGAGGAATCAGATAGTGTACCTGTACAATCAAGCTGAGGTTGAAGCGAAAATTCCTGCAGCAACTGATGAAGCACTGCAAAGATTTTTTAAGGCAAATGAAAGTACTATGTACTATCAGCTGGAGAAAAGAAATATATTCGTGATGGTCTTTCCTTCAAAAACTGATGCTGAAAAAGTATCTGCAGAAATTAATAACGGGACATCTTTTGAAGATGTTACTGGTAAGTATCTTGTCAAAACTTATATAAAAGAGCGTGACGGTGAAATTAAATCCTATCTCAGCAATGAAGAACCAACATTCGGCGAATTAGCATTCGAAATGGATGAAAGTGAAGTTTCAGGTCCTATAGAATTTAAGGATGAAAATGATAAGACTAAATACGCCATAATAAAATGTTACCATATCCGCCAGGAGAAACAGCTGACATTTAATGAAGTGAAAGACTCAATAAAAGAAGATTTTAGTAACTACCACAGAAAAATAATAGAAAAGGAAGTGGAAGATAAATTAAAAAGTAAATATCATCCGGAAATAAATGACGAAGTTTTAGCAAAGATTATATCTCCTCAGTAAAAGCAAAATATTAGTATTCTGTCTGAATTTCTTTTTTGTTCCTGCTCATGAAACATGCAGGTTAAAAAATTCATATAGGAAAAACTCAGAATAATCTTTCTGTAATTGTTAATCATTCAGAGATGTATTTTGAAAATTACAAATGAAAAAAAGAAACAGATAGTAGCCGATAAAGATCAGCTATCCGTAAATCAAATTTCCCAAAAATACAATATACCGCTCGTTGAAATAAAAAAAATTATTAATGCCTCAGAAAAAAAAACACCGAAATGGTTTTATACAGTATTGATATTATTTCCTATTCTTTTTTTAGTCGGACTGGAAACCTTTTTAAGTTCTATTGATTATGGATATAACTTAGACCAATGGGTTGATGCGGGGCAGGGGAAATATATAATAAATCCTGAGATCGGAAGGAGATATTTTACCAGCGGAGATTTTAATCCTAATACGATTGAAGACGTCTTCGACCAGCGTAAGTCAGCTAATTCTTTCAGAGTCTTTGTGTTGGGCGGAAGCAGTGCACAAGGATTTCCGTTTAATCCTATGGGATCGTTTTCCCGATATATCCGGAAGAGACTTGAATTGGTTTACCCGGCGACTAAAACCGAGGTTATAAATATAAGTATGACTGCGGTGAATTCTTACACTATACTTGATTTATTACCGGGCGTACTGGAGCAGGAACCCGATGTGATTTTAATTTATGCGGGACATAATGAATACTATGGAGCGTTGGGTGTAGGTTCGATGGAATCTTATGGTTCATCACGCTTCCTGGTTAAATTAGTGTTATTCCTGAATAAATTTAAAACAACTCAATTAGTACGCAACTCAATTAAGTGGGCTTCTTCATTATTCGCAGCTGAAAATAATAAGCATTCCGGTACGCTGATGTCGAGAATGGCGAAGGATAAATATATAATATTAAATACAGAGGAGTTTAATGCAGGGGTTCGACAATTTAAGGAAAACCTAAAGGATATTTTAGGTTTGATCAAAGGTAAGGAGGTACCTGTAATATTGGGAAGGCTGGTAAGCAATTTAAAAGATCAGAAACCTTTTGTCTCAGTCGGAACGCCTGGTTACAGGACAGCAGAGGAAGTATATGAAGAAGCCAAATATGAGTTTGAGAATAATAATTTTTCAAAAGCAGATTCTCTGTTCAGACAGGCTAAGGAACTTGATGCACTAAGGTTCAGGGCACCCGAAAAAATCAATAGTATTATTGATGAACTTGGGAAAGAGTCCGGCACAGCAATTGTCCCCATCGACTCAATATTTAATTCCGCAAGCCCTTGTAAAATTGTAGGGGATAACCTGATTGCAGACCATCTGCATCCGAACGTAGAGGGGTACCAACTTATTGGTAAAGCATTTTACGAGCGAATGGAGAAACTGGGATATCTTCCCCGGACGGAGAAGCCGGCAATACCGCTTGACGAGCAGGATAGCCTGACTCGTGTCAATTTTGTATTTACCAAACTCGATTCCGTTATGGGTGCTTATTTTGTTGACTTATTAAAGTCAGATTACCCGTATAAAAAAGAGAAAGCAGCAATATCAAAATTTCAGCAAAGAGATTTTGTCAAATTATTTAAGCCGGATAATTTTATTGATTCGCTGGCTATGATTAGAATAGAAAATAAAATATCATGGGTTGATGCTCATTTGATTGCTGCAACATATTATTTGAGAAGAGACGATATAAAAGAGTATTTAAATTATATGAATGTATTAATATACCAGTATCCAGGTCTGAAAGATCTTGATGGCGCTCTTAAATATTTTTACGAGCAAAAGAAAATAAACCTGGCAGATTATACACCGAAAAGAAATGGGATTATGGCGTTGTATATCGGAAATTTCGACAATGCAATCAGACATTTGACCCAGGCTTATAATTCAAATCCTGAGGATCCGTCACTACTGTATAATCTCTCGTTAGCTTATACTGGAAAGAATGACTTTGATAGTGCTCTTTCATTAATTAATAAATGCTTAATAGCTGATCCGGATTATCCGGATGCGGAAAATTTAAAACAACGGATATTAAAAGAAGTGGATAATTGATTCTGTATCTTAAAATATTGCATGTGATTTTGCAGATATTTCATACCGATATATTTTATTAAAATAGCTCAACTTTAATTATGCATAATAAAAAAATAGTATATCTGAATGTTGCTGTAGTGTCTGTTTCGGTAGTATGTTTTGAAATTATTTCGACACGTATCTCCTCTGTTATTTTTGTAAGCAATTTTGCCTTTATAATATTATCACTTGCCATACTTGGTCTCGGCTGCGGAGCAGTTTATTCCTATTACAGGATTCCTGCAGATAAATCAAATGCCACAATTCAATTTTTATCTAAATCGCTTATATCATTAGCACTGTCATATTTAGTTTTTATAATTTTGATTACCGGTCTGGAATTTGCAGCAAATCCTTTTATCTATTTCTTTTTGCTTTTTATTCCGTTTTTTACTGCAGGTGTATTTTATTCGTTGGTATTCAGGATCTACTCCGCGCTCAGTTTTAAAATATATGCTGCTGACCTCATTGGGGCTGCTATAGGATCAGTCGGATCGATAATATTATTAAGTTTTTCGGGTGCTGCAAACGCTGTATTATTATTGACTGTTTTTATTCTTGCTCTTTTTATTTTATTAAAAAAGGATGCTATAAAAAAATCGATTCAGATTATATCTTATTCCATTCTCGCGATGTTGGTTCTTTTTATTTCATCTAATGGCGACCGGAGTCTACTGGGCAAAATTCCTATCGGACAATATCCGGAAAAAGATTTCTACCATGTATACGAAAATGTAAGCACTGAATCAGAAATTATTGAGAGCAGGTGGAGCGTTTACGGCAGATCGGATTTAGTTGAATACAGTCACCAGAATGTTGTAAAACAACTTTTTATTGATGGCGCTGCCGGTACTCAAATGTACAGCTTCAATGGCAGTTTAACTGATCCCGGGGAATTGCTGCTTAATTTATTGTACAGGAATTCGAGTGCAGTACCATTCCTGTATCTTAATGAGAGTCAGAAGAACAGGATGCTGGTGATAGGTCCCGGAGGAGGAAAGGAGGTGTTGACCGGATTACTTGCAGGAGTGGATAATATAACCGGAGTTGAAGTAAATCCTGACTTTGTTGAAATCGTTAAAGATTACAAAAATTATAATGGTGGTATTTATACGGAGTTTCCGAATATTAAAATTGTAATCGATGAAGGGAGACACTATGCAAAAAAATCTGAGGACAAATATGATATTATCCAGATGGTGCTTCCCTCTACCGAGCAAATTCAAAATATAGATAATATAGCTGCCAACGAAAATTTTCTCCTTACCGTTGAGGCTCTGAAAGATTATTTGAATATTCTTACAAACGAAGGGCAACTGATTTTAACGCTGCACAATGACTGGGAAATAAGCAGATTGATAACTACCGCTTTTTCAGCGTTCGAAGAACTTGGGATTCAGCCAAAAGAAACGGTAAAGCATCTTATGATTTACGAATCAGATTATGCACCGACAATCATAATTAAGAGAAAAAAATTTTCGGAATATGAACTGTTCACTGTCAGAAATTCACTTGAATCTTTACCAAGCGGCTTCCCGAAGGCAACATTTTATCCGGATCTGTCGAATAATACGAGTTCCAGAATAAATAATATGCTTTCAGCAATTGCTGACGGTAAAACTACAGTTGATGAGATTATTGAAAAGGATGAGTATAATTTAAAACCGTGCCGCGATGACAGTCCTTATTTCTACAATATAAACAGAGGAATACCTGGATATATTCTCTACTTATTTTTGGCTGTGGCGGGAATGAATATTGCGTTAATATTTTACCCGCTGGCACAAATAAAAAGGAAGATTGCTAAAACCGAATTTATGATGGTCATTAACCCACTTATTATTTTTTGTGCAATCGGTTTGGGATTTATGATAATAGAAATTTCAATTTTTCAAAAGCTGATACTGTTCATCGGTTCGCCGACGATCGCACTTTCAATACTTCTCGGCTCGATTTTAATCGGTATGGGAATTGGTAGTATGCTTGGCAAAGAATTTATTAAAGAGAATGTAATCAAAAGAATTTATTCGGCAGGTTTGGCTATAATTTTGGTCGGAATAATGATATTTTTCATTTATCCGTTTTTACTTGAATATTTTATCACACTTAACCTGTTCTACAAAATAATTATCTGCTTATTATTGATGATGCCGCTGGGAGCTTTCGCGGGCATTCCTTTTCCCTCAGCAATTCAATTGTTGAGAGAATCTGATCTGAATACGTACATTCCATGGATGTACGGATTAAACGGTACATTTTCGGTACTCGGATCAGTTTCTGCAGTTGTAATATCATTAGTTTATGGATTTAAAATTGCTTTTTTTTTCGGATTAAGTATTTACCTGGTTCTTTCTGTTTATCTGTTTCTCAAAAGTAAAGAAAATACAGCGAATTAAACGGATAAGATATTTTTAATCCAGTACGACTTAATTACGATTTATGAAGAGTATTTTATTGAAAATGTTAATCCGGGAGTTGATTGTTCTGATTGAATATATTGTTAATGCAAGACGGGGTACATGACGCAAAGAGGTTAAATAGTTTTGTAAAGTGGCTTCTATTTTACCTTTTACATTATTATCATTAAATATAGCAGCATAATGTATAACTCGATTTAATTTCCAGCTTTTCATGAATCATATTTTTTAAAATATTCTCTTAGATAAGAATAAACAAGAAATTTTGTGTCTCTTCCATGATACAAATAACTAAATATTATTTTGAAATACTAAAGAGCTTCTCTTTCTCAGATATCATCAATGATTAATCAAAGTAACTTTCTTTCAATCGGACCGCAGGGGGAAATTCTGTTCTTTATATCATTTCGGATTGATAAATAATAAATGAATCAATTTTCACATAGCAATTATATATTAAAATGAAAAGAATAATTCTGTTCTTATCTGCTTTATTACTACTCAGCTGCTCACGCGGGGAAACTGATTTACCCGATTATCCGATATCACCGGTTAGCATTCGTAATGTCAGTATCAGCGATAATTTCTGGCTGCCGAAAATTAAGTTAGTACAGGACACAACTATTCGCTATGCATTTGATAAATGCGAAGAGGAAGGGCGCATGCAGAACTTCCTCGTTGCCGGAGGGAAGAAAGCGGGAGCTTATAAAGGCAAAATGCCGTTCGATGACACCGATCTTTACAAGATCATTGAAGGAGCTTCTTATTCACTTGTTAGTCAGCCCAATCCGGAATTGGATGCCTACATTGATTCGATGATAACAATAATAAAAACCGGTCAGGAACCGGACGGTTATTTGACAACCTGGTTTACGATAGACAAAGAAAAACCTCCAGCATGGTGGGTTAAACCATCAAGCAGAAGGTGGGAACAGGTTGTTTCCAGTCATGAATTGTATAACAGCGGTCACATGTTCGAAGCTGCTGCCGCACACTATTGGGCTACCGGGAAAAGGAGCTTCCTTGATATTGCTATTAAAAATGCTGATCTGCTCGCTGAAAATTTCAATCCTGGTAAATTAAGCACACCGCCAGGACACCAGATTGTAGAAACAGGATTAATTAAACTATACCATATAACCCATAATAAAAAGTATCTTGATCTGGCAAAGTTTTTTCTCGATGTACGCGGTGATTCAACTTCGCATGAATTATACGGTGCGTATAGTCAGGATCATATGCCGGTTACCGAACAGACCGAAGCAGTTGGTCATGCAGTAAGAGCATTGTATATGTACGCAGGAATGACAGACATAGCAGCTGTATGCCATGATAAGGATTATCTTGATGCAGTAAATAAAATCTGGGAGAACACTTTTCACAGGAAAATGTACATAACCGGCGGACTTGGTTCAAGGCATGAAGGTGAATCTTTCGGAGATGATTATGAACTCCCCAACCTAACCGCGTATAATGAAACGTGCGCCTCAATCGGGAGTGTGTATTGGAACCATAAATTATTTATGCTGACAGGCGATTCGAAATACTATGACATCATCGAAAAAACATTGTATAATGGGTTGATATCTGGCATTTCACTTGACGGTAAAAAGTTTTTCTATCCGAATCCGACAGAATCGGATGGAAATTATAAGTTTAATCAGGGAGCATGTACAAGAAAATCCTGGTTTGACTGTTCATGCTGCCCTACCAATTTAATTCGGTTTATTCCGTCTATACCCGGCTTAATTTATGCGTCGCATAAAGACAGCCTGTATGTGAATCTCTTCATGTCGAATACTGCCCGGGTAACAGTGGATGGAGAAGAGCTGGAATTAATTCAGAAAACTGAATACCCCTGGAATGGTAAAATTAATTTTACTGTTAATCCGGGTAATGAAAAAAGTTTCACACTGAAAATCCGTATTCCGGGATGGGCGGTTAACGAAGCCGTTCCAGGCGATTTGTATTTCTTCCTCAGAGGAATAAAAAAGGAAATATCATTAACCGTTAACGGTGGAGTGAAAACGATAAATTTAAATAAAGGGTATGCTGAAATTACGAGAGTTTGGGAAAAAGGTGATGAAGTTGAACTCACATTACCTTTGATCGTGAGGGAAATTATAGCTAATGAAAAAGTTAAGGACGATATCAATAAAGTTGCATTTCAGTATGGACCTTTAGTCTATTGTGGAGAGGAAGTCGATAATAGTCACCTTTCAGAAATATCTATTCCTGATGATGTAAAGCTTTCACTGGAAAAGGGATTAGTGCTGACAGAGAAGGTTAATTCAATTGTAGGTGAATATAACGACACAAAATTTACATTGATACCGTATCATCTCTGGTCGAACAGAGGAGTCGGTAAAATGAAAGTCTGGTTCCCAAGAAGTAAGAGATAAACAGCATGGAAAATTAACATCAAAACAAAGTTTAAAGTCACAAAACAGTAATGAATAGAATTTTACTTTTTATATTATTTGTTTCAGGCTCTACAAATGCGTTGTCTCAAACGGACAGCTTTTTAAAATTATGGTACCAACATCCTGCAGAGGAATGGATAGAAGCATTACCGGTTGGTAACGGTCGTTTGGGAGCCATGGTTTTTGGAAATCCATCCGAAGAAATAATTCAACTTAACGAAAGCACTATATGGGGTGGTCAGCCGCACCGAAACGATAATCCCGATGCCAGGGAAGAATTACCGGTTGTGCGAAAGTTGATTTCTGATGGTAATTATACTGAAGCTCAAAATATCGTAAATCGGAAATTTGTGAGCCGCAATTCACAGGGAATGCCTTATCAGACTGCTGGTTATCTCAGACTTGCATTTCCCGGTCACGAAAATTTCAGGAATTATTACCGGGAACTGAATCTGGAAAATGCAGTAATAACAACACAATATGAAGTTGGTGATATTAAATTTAAACGGGAAATTTTCGCTTCATTTCCGGAGCAGCTGATTGTTGTCCGGATTACAGCAAGTAAGTTAGGTAGCATCAGCTTCACACCCTCGATGAATCATCCTGCTAAAGTAAACATTACAAACGTTGGTAAAGATAAACTTGTAATGTCCGGTGTAACTACTGATTGCGACTCAATAAAAGGAGCAGTAAGATTTCAGGTACATGTAAAAGTTTTTGCTGAAGGAAGCTTAATAACTTCATCCGACAACAGCATCAAGGTAAGCAATGCTGATTCTGCGATTATCCATATATCCATAGCAACAAGTTTTAAGAATTACAATGATATCAGTGCAGATGCTGCTGAGATAGCAAATACTTACCTTCAGAATGCTGTTCGGAAAAAATACGATGAATTATTAAGCAACCATATTTTAGATTACCAAAAATATTTTAATAGAGTTAGTCTGGATTTGGGCAAGACTGATTTAGCTGAAAACCCTACCGATGTCCGGATAGATCAATTCAAGTACGGGAATGATCCGCAGTTGATAGCTTTATGTTTTCAGTTTGGTCGATATCTGTTAATCTCTTCCTCACGACCAGGCGGGCAGCCTGCAAATCTTCAGGGGATATGGAACGACCAGCTTTATCCACCGTGGGACAGCAAATATACTGTAAATATTAATATGGAAATGAACTATTGGTTATCCGAAATCACCAACCTCCGTGAAATGAATGAACCGTTGATCCAGATGCTGCGTGAATTATCGCAGACCGGGAAACAGACGGCAAAAGATATGTACAATGCTGAAGGATGGGTACTGCACCACAATACAGATTTATGGCGGATTAATGGTCCGGTCGACGGGGCTTTCTGGGGTATGTGGCCTATGGGCAGCGCCTGGCTATGTCAGCATTTGTGGGAAAAATATGAATACAGCGGTGATAAGCAATATCTCAAATCAGTGTACCCAATTATGAAGAGTGCTGTTGAGTTTTATCTGAACTTTTTAATTGAAGAGCCGCAGAATAACTGGCTGATTGTATCCCCGTCTCTGTCACCTGAGAATGCACCTTCGAATCATCCGGAATCTTCCATATCAGCAGGCACTACTATTGACAACCAACTGCTCTTCGATCTTTTTAATAAGACTATATCTGCCGCTCAGATTCTGGAGGATAATGAACAGTTTATATTAAATATAAAGAAGGCACTGGACCGATTGCCACCGATGCAGATTGGACGCTGGGGACAACTTCAGGAATGGCTTCATGACTGGGATAATCCCGATGATCATCACAGGCATGTTTCACATCTTTATGGACTATATCCGAGTAATCAGATTTCACCATTTCATTCACCGGAATTGTTTTCTGCTGCAAGAACATCACTTATAGCACGTGGTGACAAATCAACCGGGTGGTCGATGGGATGGAAAATAAACCTGTGGGCGCGCCTTCTCGACGGAAACCGTGCTCTTAAATTAATAACCGACCAGTTAACTCCTTCCATTCAGCCCGATGGTAGTCAGCAAGGAGGTACTTACCCCAATATGTTTGATGCACATCCGCCTTTCCAGATAGACGGAAATTTTGGTTTCACCGCAGGAGTTGCTGAAATGCTCATTCAGTGTCACGATGGATATATATTTTTACTTCCCGCTTTGCCCGAAAGCTGGAAAGACGGTAATGTGAGGGGTATTCGGCTACGCGGTGGCTTTGAGATCGAAAAGATGGTATGGAAGAAAGGTAAGATTCAGGAATTAGTTGTAATATCAAATCTGGGAGGTAACTGCAGGATTCGTTCGTATGCCGAACTGATATCGGAAATATATGGTAGTCTTAAATCGGCTGAAGGGGAAAATAAAAATCCTTTTTATGATACACCTGATATAAAACAACCATTAATTACTAATAAGGCAACACTAAATAAAATTGAGTTAAAAAAAACTTTTTTATATGACATAGAAACTAAACCCGGGAGGAAATACGTCCTCTCAGGAATTTAATACAAATGCATAACAGTTTAATTTGCACGTAACGAGGGATTGTTATTCAATTGTCAATAACCACTGTTTTAATAACCAGGGAGGTTATTATGAAAAAGGTAATTATACTTTTCACAGTGTTGACTATTTGGATACCGTTTTTTTCAATCTTTCCTCAATCACTAAGTGATTATGTTAAGGAAGTAAAAGGTGATACTCTTGTGATTAAAGATTATTACGATATGAATAGTCAACCGAACTCTTTGCATTACGCACTTCTTCTGGACTCTGCAGACGTTCCAGCCGGACGGGTCTATGAACTACAGGCGGGAGGTCTTTACTCTTTCAGCAACGTTAGCCCAATCAGCTCTTCGAAACACCCTACAGTCATAGTCGGATCAGATCCTACTATGGTAGTGAACAATAAAAACACCTTGTCGTCACCACCCTTAATATGCACAGATAATTCTTCATTGGGGTGGGCTACCGGCATTGATGCAGCCGGTGATCTGACCATCAAAAACTGTGAACTTGTAAGTACTGCAGATGATGGCAGAATAGGGATAAAATTTACGCTTACAAATAATTCAGACCTTCATTTAACGTATGATAACTGCCTGTTTGAACATTGTGCACACTGGTTTGTTTTTATACGTGATGATTCGAATCAGAATGTCACTTTCAGAAATTGTTTCTTTGTAAATATGAACGGTCAGCCGTGCAGGCGTGATGGAGGCGTATTCATTTCTTTTCATGAACAGGACACGCTTCTTGTTGAAAACTGCACCCATATTATGGCGCAGGGTCATATGTATAAATTCATGATTTATCCTGATAACCAGTTGCCATGGTATCCTCATGATTATCAGTTCAAGAGAATAATATTCAATCATAATACTTTCATTAACTGTGCCGGGCTCGTTTTTATGAATCCCGGATACCAAAGCAGCGTAAGTCTTACCAATAACATATTTGTGAATTGTAATGTTCAGTCATTTGGTGGTATAAATGAGTATGATGTCTACGAACAGGATCCGGATGGGCTCCCTATGGGTCTGGTTAATGTATATCCTGATAGTGTGATTGTTGCAAACAATACTCCGAGGAAATTCTTATGTCAGAATAATCTTGTTTACTGGGATCCTACGCTGGCTGATACGGATTCAATTTTAAATGCCAGAGCGGTTAATGACGTAACTGACTGGCAATCTCAAATGATTATTATGAACACAAGAACTGATAGTATGTTTAAACATATAGGGCGATTCGATGCGGAGCCATATTCATATCTGGTTACGGATTCCTGGAAAAACAAATTACCTGATTTTACTGATCCGCAGGATCTGTTCACAACACAGCTTGCAAATCTGAAAACTTTTGCTCTTGGAACAGTGGACTTAAATAGTGTGGATAAATTATCGGACTGGCGATTGGTAAATAACGATCCGGACAGGTACGCTGAGCCGGACTGGCCAATTCCTGTTGATCTTTCCTATAGTGATGATGATCTGTTAACTGCTGGTTATGGAGGTTTTCCTATAGGCGATCTAAACTGGTTTCCCGCGAAAAAAGCAGATTGGTATGCTCAGAGAATCTATGAATATGATATTATTAATAATGCACTAAATGCCGGCAGATTTGTAACAGAGGTTAATGATCAGGAGAGTATTATTGCAGAATTCCAATTACAGCAGAACTACCCGAATCCATTTAACCCGGGAACTATTATAAGTTTCACAATTCCTGAAGCCGGTTTTGTATCGCTGAAAGTATACAACATACTGGGTCAGGAAGTAGCTGCACTTATCGATGATTTTATTTATTCTAAAACTAACCAAATTAAATTTGACGGCAGCGACCTGGCAAGCGGTGTTTACGTTGCAAGACTTTCTGCAGGAAATTTTGATAAATCTATTAAACTGATATTAATTAAATAAACTTTTGAAACGACTGTTTTATTATGATTGGCAACTGATGTTATATATTAAAATTGATTTGAAAAATCATAAAATGGAATTTTATGAGTAACAAAGAATTTTCATTAGTCAATCATAAAAAAACATTAAATTAAATTGATAGTTTACACCGATCTGAAATAAAAGGAGCCGCAATGAATGCGTTGATTCAGAAATTTGTTAAAGTTTGTCCGAAGTCAGGGAAAATCAGAAAAATTGTTGTACCCGAAGGTTATTACAAATTACTTTTCCCGTTTGTCGGTTTAGCAGCATTAATATGGATATTGATACGTGTTGTTCCGAGACCGAGCAGGGCAGCATATCCGTGCATGAAAGTAGCAACGCCGCTTGCCTCCAGTTTTATTATATGGCTGGTAGGACTGGCAGCATCGGTGAAATCATTCACAAAAATGAAAGCCGCATATTTAAATTCGGGATACATTAAAGCTTCTTTATTTCTCTTATCAGGAATAATATTTGGTCTAATGGCATTCAGTCAAATCGGGACCGAATCGGTTGCCGACTCCAGAAATAAATCTGCTTACGTTCAAGCTGATCCGGAACCGAACCAGCCGATGGGACAGGCTGTCGGAATATTTCCCGGAAGAGTTGTCTGGGTTCATAATCCCGATGCAACAAATGAAAACTGTGACCCGATGGAAGAGGGTAATTCGTATTTCGAACCTGAAAACAGCAACCAGGAAGTAATTGATGATATGCTTTCACAAGCAATCAAGAAATTAACCGGTACAACCTCGGATCTGGAAGCGTGGGATGCAATCTTCAGGTTTCACAATAATGCCAGAGGTAAAGGAGAAGTTGCATACCAACCAGGAGAAAAGGTATTCATTAAAATGAATGCAACCAGCGGCTGGAGCGGTAACTACAATGATAATGATTTATCGAAAGTCTACAAATCATGGTGGGGAGGAGTAAACAGATACTACGGACTCTCAGAAACATCGCCAGCTTTTATCTTAGCTGTATTACGTCAGTTAGTCTATAATGTAAATGTCGCTCAGGAAGATATCTATATAGGCGATCCGATGAAATTTATATATAAACATATCTACGAGTATTTGCATGCTGAATTTCCCGACGTACACTATCTGGATCATACCGGGCACACGAGGATAGGCAGAGAACTGGCTGAAAAAGGTACGACTCCTTTAATAAAATATTCTGACAGGGGCAGTGTTCTGGTGAGAGATGGAAATCCTGTATACGAAGATAAATTATACAAAATTTATGAGGAGATGGAGTACATGCTTAACCTCCCTCAGATGAAAGGACACGTAAGAGCAGGTGTTACAATGTTTGCAAAAAATCATTTTGGTTCGCATATAAGAGATGGAGCTAACCATCTGCATAACGGTCTTATGGAACCAGGTGAAACCGGTTTAACCACCAGACCCGGATACGGGTTATACAGAGTGCAGGTTGATATTATGGGTCATGAAATACTTGGCAGAAAAAATCTTGTTTATTTAATGGAAGCTTTATGGAGTACAGATCACGAATTAAATCCTCCGGCTAAATGGCAGATGTCCCCATTTAACAACGACTGGACCTCGTCTGTTTTTGCCTCCTTCGATCCTGTTGCTATTGAATCAGTTGGATACGATTTTGTCAGATCGGAATTTACTAAGGACAGATATCCGTCGAGTTACGAGGATGTTGTTGATGTAATTCAGCTTGAAGGTGTATGTGATTATCTGCGGCAGGCAGCTGATTCTGCAAACTGGGCTGAAGGTATCGTATATGATCCTGAAGATGATGGAACGAATATTTTCAGTCTTGGCGTGCATGAACACTGGAATAATCCGGTTGATAAAGAATATTCACGCAACCTGGGTACCGGAGACGGGATTGAGTTGATAAAAATAGAAAACGCAACCGACGTTAGTAGTGATGAAGAACTAATCACGAAAGACTTTAAACTAAACCAGAATTATCCTAATCCTTTTAATCCGTCAACGACAATATCATTTAGTCTGGATATTAGTGCTGAAGTCAAACTGGTTGTTTACGACGCACTCGGAAAATTTGTTAAAGTACTTAAAGATGAAAAGCTGCCTGCAGGATACCACAGCGTTTCATGGGATGGAACAAATTATTCTGGCACGCCCGTTGTCAGCGGCAGATACATTTACAGAATTACAGTTAATTCAGATAATAAAATTTATTCACAATCCAGAAAAATGACATTGGTAAAATAATATGAAAAGAATAATATTAACAATCGGACTGCTGATCTCCTTAAATGTAAATGCTCAAACCTGGAAATCGTTTACTACGGATAATAGTAATCTGCCTGATAACATGGTCAGATCAATTGCTATAGGTAGTGACAATGCTGTTTGGTTTGCGACTGAGAGCGGTTTAGCTTCCTTTAAAAATAATGTATGGGAAGTATATACAACGGAGAACGGATTGAGCAGCAATAAAATTAATTATGTTTCATTTCTCCCGTTTAATTCCGATAGTCTTTGGATCGGTACAGATAATGGAGCGGCAATTCTGACAACCGACTCGGACGATATTTCTTATACCCGGTTCATCAACAGGGAGAACGATGAAATTATTTCAGATACCGTTACTGCTGCTGAACTTGATGGTTTATCGGGTAATTGGATTGGTACCGATAAAGGATTATCGGTAATTACTGAATCAGGTATCTACAATTTTACCGAGGAAAACGGACTGGAGAATGGAGAGGTTAGTTCGTTAAAAACTCTGCCTGATAACTGGGTACATGTCGGGACTGCAGGCGGCGGCGTAAGCAGGCTGAAATACAATGGGGTTGATGCAGTCACATCTGCATCAAGGATAATTACAACCTGGAGCGGACTGGCATCTGATTCGGTTCTTACCATTTATGTTACGGATGATACGCTGCGATGGTACGGCACGACTCAGGGTGTTTCTACACATCATGGTGAAAACACAAAGGATATAAATAATTGGTGGATATATAATACTTATACAAGTGATATTATCGATAACTATGTCAGAGCTATCGTGCGCGATAAAAACGGTAATATGTGGTTCGGTACAAAAAAAGGCTTATCGAAATTGTCGTCTGATAAGTCAACATGGCAGTCTTATACGGAAGACGACGGGCTTGTCGGCAACAATGTATTTGATATAAAAGTTGACATGCATAACAATCTATGGATCGCTACTGATGAAGGAGTATCGATGTTTTCTGAATCAGCAACATCCGTTAATAGTAACGAAGTTGAAGACTATAAGATTCGATTAACAAATTATCCCAATCCGTTTAATCCATCAACTACGATTGAGTATATAGTATCAAATAGTTTGCAATCCCGGTTTTCAAATCTCGGATTGGTAGCGGTTGAGTTAATTGTATTCGATATACTGGGTCACAAGGTCGAAACACTTGTAAACTCTCAGCACTTACCTGGTATATACAGAATCAGTTGGAATGCAGTCGGGCAAAGCAGCGGTATATATTTCTGCAAATTAAAAGCAGGTGATTATACTCTTATCCGTAAAATGCTTGTGCTAAAATGATGTTCATTCTTTATTCAGCTTAGATTCATCGGATGTTCATTTGAAAACAGGCAAAATTATTGTGACCGATATCTCCGGGAGACAATATGAGACATAATTCAGTTTTATTTCACTTTTTAATTTATACCTTTTCATTTTTTACTTTAATCAACACTCAGAATGTCTGTCAGTCAATACTGGATCCCGATGCAGAAGTTGAAGAAATTGCAACCGGTATCGAACAGCCCGAGGGACCGGTCTGGAAAGATGGATCAGGTTTATTGTTCTCGGATATAAAAGGCAATAAAATATATAAATGGACGGAAGAGAATGGTAAACAAATTTTTTTAGATCCATCCGACAGCACAAACGGATTAACTTACGATTCCGAAGGACGCCTGATCGCTGGACAAATGGGGCTAAGAAGAATAGTACGTTTTGAAGATGACGGCTCACAAACATCGCTTGCAGATAAGTATGAAGGCAAAAGATTTAATAGTCCGAACGATTTAATCGTTAAATCCGACGGATCGGTTTTTTTCACTGATCCGGATTTTAATATACCGGGCGGGCAGAAAAACAAGGAACTCTCCTTCAATGGTATTTACAGAATCAGTACTGAAGGTAATGTTCAGTTACTTGCAACACTGACACTGCCTAACGGGATATGCTTTTCACCCGATGAAAAAAAACTATATGTAAACGATTCACAGGCGCATAAAATATATGTGTGGGATGTTACTGATGATTCGACAATAACCAATAAAAAACTGCTTTATACTATCCCGGTATGGGGATATGCAGATGGAATGAAAACAGATAAAGACGGAAATATTTACTGTACATGCTCATCGGCAGTGTGGGTGATTTCATCCTCCGGGGAGTTGATCGGAAAAATTGATTTACCTTCGAACGTTTCAGCATCCAATTGTGCCTGGGGAGGGACGGACAGTAAAACATTATTTATTACGGCAGGGAACGCAGTTTATAAAATAAGACCACTCATAACTGGAGTCGATAAGCGAAATTCGATTCAGCCTGAAAAATTAAAACTGTTTCAGAATTATCCTAACCCGTTTAATCCCTCCACAATACTGAATTTCTATTTACCATCACGGAGTTTTATCATACTGGAAGTTTATAACATAACCGGCGAAAAAATAGACACTATATTAAATGGGATACTTCAGAAGGGTAGTCACGAGATTCATTGGTCTGCCCGAAATCTCGCCAGCGGCATATATATTTATTCTATACAATCAGGAAAATTTTTTGATTCTAAAAAGATGATGCTGAGAAAATAATACAGGTATCAGACAGTTGTTAACTTAATCTATATTGTGAATACACGGAGTTGTTTCATGACGAACAGTAGCCGTTACAGGTTTATTATTCTGATTTTCGTTTCAGCTTTCGCAAATATAATGATCGCACAGAATCCAATAATTACAGATCAGTTTACCGCCGATCCATCAGCGAGGGTTTTCGGTGAAAAAGTATATCTCTATCCTTCACACGATATACTCGCAAATGAAGAACGCGGCAGGATCGGCTGGTTCTGTATGGAAGACTATCATGTTTTCTCGTCTGATAATCTAACCGACTGGATTGATCATGGTGTGATTGTTAGTCAGTATAATGTTCCCTGGGTTAATTCAGCATCCTACAGCATGTGGGCACCGGATTGTATTTATAGAAATGGTAAGTATTATTTTTATTTTCCGGCAAGAGCGAAAGACGCCGAACCAAGAAAGGGATTCAGAGTCGGAGTGGCGGTATCGGATGAACCTTACGGTCCTTTCAAACCGGAATCTGAACCGATAAAAGGTGTCTTCGGTATCGATCCGAATGTATTTATTGATGAAGACAAACAGGCTTACCTTTACTGGTCTGCAGGAAAGATATTCGTGGCAAAGCTTAAGGAAAATATGGTTGAACTTGATTCAGAACCAATGTTGATAGAAAACCTTCCCTCTGAAGGACTCATAGAAGGTCCGTACCTTTTTAAACGGAATGGGATCTATTATCTGACATATCCCCACGTTGAGAATGAAACAGAAAGACTGGAATATGCTGTTGCCGATAATCCGATGGGTCCGTTTGAAGTTACTGGTGTTATCATGGATGAATCTCCGTCAGGTTGCTGGACGAATCATCAATCAATAATTGAGTACAACAACCAATGGTATATATTCTATCATGATAATGACCTGTCTCCTGATTTTGATAAAAACAGATCAATTAAAATCGACAGCTTATTCTTTCACGAAGATGGTACAATCAAAAAAGTAATACCGTCACTGCGTGGAGTCGGTGTAACGGATGCTTCCCGGAAAATTCAAATAGACAGGTATAGTAATATAAGAGATGAGGGAACATCGGTTGAATTTCTGGATGCTATGGATACGTTCGGAGGTTGGAAGGTAATACTTGAGGATGAAAACTCGTGGGTAAAATACAACAGTGTGGATTTCGGTGCAGGTAATTTCAATTCAGTGCATGTAAAAGCCTTATCGTCTGAAGGGGGAATTATACAACTACATCTGAATGATGTTAGTAGTCCTGTGATCAGTGAAATAAAAATCCCGGCAGGAAACGATTGGGAAATAATTAATACAATCGTTCCCGGACTGAAATCAGGTACACATAACCTGATTGTATCGTTAAAGACTGGTAGTCGTATCGAAATAGACTGGATTAATTTTAATTAAATAACAATCAATAATAGTATTAAATGAATATACTAATGAATTCTATTGCGATAACAATATTTTATTTATTCGTATTGCTTTCTGTATGTCCTGCTCAGGTGAATGAAAAACAGGAAGAGACTACAGGTATAAATGTATTCAGATATACAAATCCTGTCACCAGAGACGCTTCAATTGCTCTGCGGGATCACTGCATTATTAAAGTAGGGAATAAATGGTACTGTACCGGTACGTCGATGCCGGTGTGGACTGGGTTTAATCCTGGTGTAAGGCTATTGGTCTCTGATGATCTGTTAGATTGGAAGATGCATTCATGGTTAATCGACGCAAGCAAGTTGCCGCCTGATTGTCCTTACAACGGTCGATTCTGGGCTCCGGAAATTCATTTCATACAAAATAAATACTGGCTGACCGTCAACAGTGGAAAGGTTACGGAAAAAGACCCCAAAGGAATGGAGACTCACAGCATATGGTTATTCTCATCGGATAATGTTACAGGTCCTTTTGAGCTTGTGAATGGTCCGTTAACCCCGCAATATAATAATGATGCAACTTTATTCGAAGACGAGGATGGGCAGACTTATCTATACTGCAGCGGCAACGGTCTGTTCCAGGCAAAAATTGATCTATCCACCGGTAAACTTGTTGGAGGTATTCAAAAGTTTCTTGATAAGAGGTCGCCTGGCAATCCTGATTGGACGGTTGGCGGTATTGAAGGTCCTTTTGTTGTGAAAAGAGACGGAATCTATTTTATGTTTTTTTCATCCTGGACACGCGGTTACGAAGTTGGCTTACTCAAATCATTAAACCCGCTTGGACCTTGGGAGTTTGCATCGCGCGAACCCATTTTTGGCACACGAAAAAAGGGATATCGTCGGGAGCTTGCGGTTACCGGCGGTTATGCAGATCTGAAATTCCAGGACAGCGAAGACCCATACTGTGAAACCGGGCATAACGCTTTATTCGAAGGACCGGACGGTAAGTTGTGGAGTTCTTGTCATTATATTATGTATGAGAAACGACCTTATCCGTACTGCCAAACTTTCGAATCATGGGAGTTAACTCCTCAAATGGGCATTGAACCAGTATACTATAGAGATGGAATGTTTTATATCGATGGTCCGACCTGGACAGAACAAGTAATTGAGTATTGAGATAAACCGGATAAGTTTTGAATACTAACTTAAGGAGAGTTTATAATGAAGCATACACTGTTACCTCTTTTAATTATTGTATTATGGATTAGTGGCACCTGTCAGGCACAGCCCGTTCAGACTACGGTTACAGAAGACTTCAAACCATCATCTACGAATCAGCCTGGCAAAGAATATCCAATGGTTAACTCTGAAGGCAGAGTTCGTGCCAGTATTTCAGCACCCGAGGCACATAGGGTGCAGCTTGATATCAGTGCTGTTAAATATGATCTGACCAAAGATGAAAATGGTGTCTGGACGGGTGACTCTGCTCCTCAGGATGAAGGATTCCACTACTATCAGCTGTGGATTGACGGAGCTTCAGTTCCCGATCCCGGCAGTATATACTTTTACGGAGCAATGCGCTGGGGCAGCGGTATCGAGATCCCTGCTCATGATCAGGATATTTATGATTTAAAAAATGTTCCTCACGGGCAGATACGTGAGATTCTTTTCCCGTCAGAAAGTACTAACACTTCGCGAAGGGCATTTGTATATACTCCGCCCGGTTATGAAAAGAACCTGGACAGACGATATCCTGTATTGTATCTTCAGCATGGCTGGGGTGAAAATGAATACGGCTGGCCGAACCAGGGCAAAACTAATCTGATTATGGATAATCTTATTGCCTCTGGAAAGACAGAGCCGTTTATTATTGTAATGACCTATGGTATGACAAATGAAGTTAAAATCGGTGGTCTCAGAAACTTCGATATAAATCCATTTCAGACTGTTCTAATAAACGAGCTGATTCCATTCATAGATGATAATTTCCGTACGCTATCTGATCAGCCAAACCGCGCAATGGCTGGTTTATCTATGGGCGGCTTTGAAACAAGATTGATTACATTAAAGAATCTGGACATTTTCTCGCATATCGGTCTTTTCAGCGGCGGCAGTATAAGTCCGGAAGATGTTTTGAGTACACCTGGATTTAAAGAAAAGGTAAAACTCGTTTTTGTCAGTTACGGCAGCCGGGAAATCGAAAACCGCAGAAGCGGTGGTCGCGGTCCATTTGGTGGCGATCCAAAAGAGAATACTGATGCGATTATAAAGGAAGGTGTCAACGCCTATTTTTATGTCTCGCCGAATACTGCTCACGAATGGCAAAGCTGGCGGCGCAGTCTGTATGAATTCGCTCAATTACTGTTTAAGCAAAGCTGAAGTAGCATTATCAGAAAAATTATTAATCTCTTTTTTCGGGAAATACTATGAAAATTAAAAAAACAGAACCAATAGCTGTTGTGTTATTGTTAATACTTTTCATTTCTTCTTTCCTTTCAGCTCAGCCAGTATCGATAAATGCCGGCAGTAATCAGATAATCAACTGGGAGAAGACCAAATCCGCTCAACTTGCCGGAAGCATTTCCTCTGATGATGTTTCTGTTAAGTGGTCCTGTTTGCAGAATTCTGATGTTATTTTTAAAGATGCTTCTCATCCCGCAACGCAGGTTACATTTCCGCGACCGGGTTATTATCTGTTAACTCTATCCGCCAAAGACCTGAGCAGTAATGTGATTATTAATGTTTTCAAGCCAGATTCATATAAAGAAAGACTGGCTGATTTAATTAGTTTAATGACGATTGATGAAAAGATCAAACAGCTGACAAACGAATCGGACTCGATTCCAAGACTGGGAATTGCCAAATATAATTATTGGAGTGAAGCATTGCATGGCGTGTTAATCAGCGGTGCAACATCATTCCCGCAGGCTGTTGCACTTGGTGCTACGTGGGATACAGACCTCGTATATCGTGTAAGCAATGCTATATCCGATGAAGCACGTATTTTTAATATGACAACGGGTAAAGGATTAACTTACTGGAGTCCTACAATTAACATTGCACGTGACCCGCGCTGGGGAAGAAATGAGGAGTCCTACAGTGAAGATCCTTATCTTCTATCGAAGATGGGTGTCGCATTTATTAAAGGTATGCAGGGCAGTGATCCATATTATTTAAAAACAGTTGCAACACCAAAGCATTTCATTGCCAACAATGAAGAAGAACGCAGGCATACCGGGTCCTCTGATGTAGATATGCGCAGTTTGTATGAATATTACCTGCCGGCTTTTCATAGTGCAATAGTAGAAGGAAAAGCTTACTCTATAATGGGTGCATATAATGAATTAAACCATGTGCCGAGCAATGCGAACACTTTTTTAATGACGGATCTTTTAAGACGTGAATGGGACTTTGAAGGATATGTTGTCTCGGACTGCGGCGCGATTTTCGATATGTTGTATGGGCATCATTTCTTTAAGACAGGTGCTGAAGCAGTTGCCCGAAGCATTCTTGCCGGATGCGACCTTAACTGCGGATCCGCATACCGTGAATATCTGCAGGATGCTCTTGATGAAGGATTACTTGATGAAAATGACCTTGACCGTGCATTGGAAAGAGTTCTTTCTGCCAGGTTCAGACTGGGTGAGTTTGATCCGCCGGAAGTTGTGCCTTACACTTCAATTCCTCAGGAAAAACTTAACAGTGAAGAGCATCGTAAACTGGCTCTTGAAGCGGCTCAAAAATCAATCGTGCTCCTGAAGAATAATGGTTTACTACCTTTAGATAAGGACAAAATAAAATCGATAGCTGTTATCGGACCGAACGCTGCGAATGCAGAATTAGGTATTTACAGCGGTTTCCCAAATGCTAAGGTTAGTCCGCTTGAAGGCATAAAGGAGAAAGCTGCTGTACTCGGTATTAAAGTAGATTATACTTTGGGGAGTGATTTAGGCGGAGGATTGCTCAGACCGATTGAAGCACAATATTTTACTAAAGTTGAAGGAACGGAAATAACCGGGATGAGAGGTGAGTATTTTAATAATATGAATTTATCAGATAAACCTGTAGCTACGAGAATCGATTCGATGATAGATTTTTCTTTCGGCAGCAAATCACCTGCACCGGGAGTTTCTGAGGATCAGTTTTCCGTAAGATGGAGGGGAAGCATAATTCCGCCGGATACCATCTATCATCTCGGTACATCTAATGACGACGGTTCCCGCCTTTTTTTAGATGGTAAATTATTGATCGATGATTGGACTGAACATGGTGAAAAACCTGTCGGAGCAGATGTAAAACTGATACCGGGCAATGAGTATCAGATTGAATTTCATCATTTCGATAACAGGTTAGGTGCTTCAGCAAGATTAACCTGGGATCTTGGTCAGAAAGATTTCAGTAAAGCTAAAGTGGTTGCTGCAAGAAATGATGTTGTAATTCTTGTTCTTGGAATTACTCCAGGTTTATCCCAGGAAGAACTGGATCGTACCGAAATCGAGTTGCCTCAGGTTCAGAGAGATTTGATTACTGAAGTCGCTTCAGTAAATCCTAATATTATTATTGTACTTGTAAACGGTGGTCCCTTAGCTCTTGCCGGATGTGAAGCCAAAGCAAATGCAATAGTTGAGATGTGGTATTCCGGTGAGCTTGGCGGTAAAGCGATTGCTGATGTTCTGTTCGGTGATGTTAATCCCGGAGGAAAACTTCCCGAAACATTTTATGCTTCAACTGAACAGCTTCCTCCTTTTGCGGATTATGATATAATTAATAATCCCCGTACATACATGTATTTCGAACAGCCGGTGTTATATCCTTTTGGGCATGGACTCTCTTATACGCGGTTTGAGTACAGTAATCTCAAACTCAATACTGACAGAATCAAAGCCGATGGCGAAATTGAAATTCAGTTTGAAATCAAAAACACAGGAAATCTGAAAGGCGATGAAGTTGCTCAGATATATGCACATGCCTTCGACGCATCGGTAAAAGTCCCTGTCAATCAGCTCAAGCGTTTTAAAAGAATTACTCTGTTGCCCGGGGAAGAGAAGAATCTTACTTTCAAAATTCCTGCATCAGAATTATCGTTTTATGATATACAGACAAATGACTTCAAAACTGAATTCGGTAAATGGGAAATACAAATCGGAAGTTCATCGAAAGATATCCGATTGCAGAAGACAATTTTAATTGAATAATAATTGATTTAATTGCTCAGATAAAAATAGAATTGCCTCTGTATGTTTTCGGATAAATAGTGAAGATAGTAGAGAGCTTTATAAACATGATAAGGTAGAAGAATTATGAAAAAATTACTTATCACTTTGTTAGTTGTTCTTTCTTTTTGCCTGAATGCACAGAATGCGGTAATAAAAATTGACGTCGACAGAATTATCGGTGAAATTGATCCCAGGATTTACGGCGTTTTTATGGAACCCATATCCTTCAGCGGCAGGAGAATGGGACTGCCCGACACTGTCAGATTCAACACACTATACGGAAATTTATATGACCCTTCCTCTCCGCTTGCTGACGAGAACGGTTTCAGAAAGGACTATATTGATGCGATGAAAGAGCTTAAAATAACCAACATGCGCTGGCCCGGCGGTAACTTCGTTATGGGATATAACTGGCAGGATGGCATTGGTCCTAAGGAGAAGCGTCCCACACGCATCAACCTTGCCTGGGGCGGAACGGATAATAATCATGTCGGTACTGATGAATGGATCGCATTAAACAAAGCCATAGGCAGTGAAAATGTTATCTGTGTAAATCTCGGTCTTAGTTCGATTATGGAGGCAGTTTACTGGGTTGAGTACTGTAACTATAAAAAGGGGACTTACTATTCGGATTTACGCGCGGAGAACGGACATCCGGAACCCTATGGTATCAAAATATGGGATCTGGGAAATGAAGTTGATGGTTATCCATGGGAACTGGGTTATAAGAATGCCGATGATTATGTTAAAATCGCGAGAGAAGCTGCAAAAGCTATGAAGGCTGTAGATAATTCAATTAGTCTTGTTGCATCAGGATCCTCATGGTACGAGGAAACCGGCAAATGGATTGAGTGGAATAAAAAAGTCCTTGCCGGGCTTGGAGATAAAATAGATTATATATCAATTCACCGTTACTGGGAAAGAGCGGATGATTACTACACTTTTATGGGTCAGAGCGCGATGGATTTTGAGGAGAAAATTATTATTCCAGCTGCACAGATCAATACAATCAGAACAATGAAGAACTTTAAAAATCCTATTCATATTTCTTTTGATGAGTGGGGAGTTTTCGGATGGAACTTTTTATCGGTTCTGCCGATTGCACAATGTTTGAATTCTTTCGTGCGTCACGCAGATGCAGTTAAAATGACAAACTTTACATTGATGACATCATTATTAAGTGCTGACAGGGAAAAGGGGACTTATAAAAGTCCTTTGTTTTATATTTTTAAATCATTTTCTACAAATTGTCTTGGAAACTCGCTTGATACTTATGTAGCGTGTGATACGTTTAATACACAAAAATTTAAAGGTATCCGGTTTCTTGATGTTACTTCTGTTTATAATGAGCAATCAGATGCAGTTTATATAAATGTTGTAAACCGGCACAAGGAGAAAATAATTACTTCGGACATAATTAGTAGTTCAGGTACATTTGCCGGAACTGCTGAAGTTAGTTTGATCAATGTTGAATCGCTCGATGAACCGTTTTCCTATGACAATAAAGAATACTATAAGCCTGTAGTTAAGGAGATTAAAGTTGACGGGGATAAGTTTACATGCTCTTTTCCGGCCCATTCTTTTACACAGATTAAAGTTCAGGTAAAAAATAAGTAGCTAGTAATATATACTCATTCTGAAAATAGAGGCGAATCAATTGAGAATATTTTTCTCAGGAATTTTATTTATTGTATCAATGAGTTTAGTTTCAGTATTAGCATATGCTCAAACAGAAACTGTTCAGGATGATTCTTTATTGGTTTCACATACATTTGCATTACCGGTAATCGACGGTATTGGTGACGATTCCTGCTGGCGGGCTGCAAAGTGGCAGTCTATTGGTAAAGTCTGGATTCCGTTTAACGGCTCCGTTGCCGAAAGCGATTATACCGGCAGATATAAAGTTATCTGGTCTTCAGAATCAAACTTGTTATACTTTTTAATAGATATTTATGATGATGTATTTGTTGATGGATATGTGCCATCCCGATACGGCGGCAGTTACAAATATGATATCACCGAAGTATTTATTGATGAAAATCATTCGGGCGGAGAACACCGTTATGACGGATCAACGACAGATGCAGAAAATGCTTTCGCATATCATATGTATACCGATTACCCTGTTGACGGCGAAGTTAATGCACAACCTTATATCGAAGATATGAAAGGAACTCAAACAAATTCAACCTGGGTTGATCACGCCTCGCATTTCCCGGAATTTGTGCTGCGAAAAGACGGCAATACTGCCGTACGAGAATTTTCATTGATTGTTTATAACAATACTTATACTGAAGAAAACAAGGACGCCGCTATAGCTGATTTATATACCGGCAAGGAAATGGGTTTATCCGTGGCTTACTGCGATAATGATCATCCCGAAAAAAATCCTGTAGAGCGAGATAATATGTTCGGCTCGGTTGATGAACCGTATCCAGGAAATTTGCATTGGATAAACGCAGATTATTTCGGCACAGTTGAGTTAGCTGGTGAATTAAGTACCGGAATTAATTACTCAAACACACATCCGGTTAAATATGAACTGCATCAGAATTTTCCCAATCCTTTTAATCCTACTACCAGTATAGGGTATCAAATATCAAGATATGAGACGGTAACTCTAAAAGTGTATGATGTTCTCGGACGGGAAATAGAGGTTTTAGTGAATGAGAAAAAATCTCCTGGAGTTTATAAAGTTCAATTTGACGGAAGTGCGTTAGCGAGCGGTGTCTACTGTTATAAACTCCAAACAGAAAGTGAATTTATTGAAATTAAAAAATTCATATTGCTGAAATAGTTAAACCATTCCGGTAGGCTTGTTCATAAAGATAGTAATCGAGGGCTGAATAATCGACTTTATCTTGTATCCGGAGAATTAAAGTAGTTCTATTATTTTATATTAGTTTTTAAGAGCGGTACCCAAGTAAAAAATTCTTGCTAAGTATTAAAAATAAATTTTTAGTGTAAAACATCCTTTAAGTAAAACTAATGTATACACACCTAGTCCCAAAACGTATATTAAATAAAGGCGATGAAATTCCGTGCATAGGATTTGGAACTTTCGGCTCAGATTCAGTTCCTCCGGCATCAGTTGCCGAGGCGGTTAAGAAAGCTATTTATGCCGGTTACAGACATCTTGACTGTGCCTCAGTTTATGGTAACGAAAAAAATATTGGGTACGTTCTAAAAGAGTTGTTTGAAAGTGGGTTTCTGGAACGTAAAGATTTGTGGATCACTTCAAAGGTTTGGAATGATATGCATGACTACGTCGAGGAATCATGCAGGCAATCGTTAGCCGATCTTCAAATAGATTATCTCGATCTCTATCTTGTGCATTGGCCCTTTCCGAATTATCATCCGCCTGAATGCGATGTTACTGCACGAAGCCCTAATGCAAAGCCATTCATTCATGAAAATTATATAAAAACCTGGCGCCAGATGGAAAGATTAGTTGACAACGGTCTGGTAAAAAATATCGGTACGTCAAACATGACTATTCCTAAATTAAACCTGTTATTGAAGGATGCAAAAATAAAACCCGCTTGTAATGAAATGGAATTGCATCCTCATTTCCAACAACCGGAATTGTTCAAGTTTTGTTTAAAGAATAATATACAACCGATTGCTTATTGCCCCCTCGGTTCGCCGGGACGCCCTGAACGCGACAGAACCCCGGATGACACTGTTGACCTTGAAGATGAAGTATTAATATCAATTGCAGAACGATTAAAAATCACACCAGCCGAAGTTGCTCTTAAATGGGCGATTCAACGAGGACAAATTCCAATTCCCTTTTCAATCAATCACTTTCTTGAAAATCTATTTGCTGCAACTAGTTTTGATCTAACAGCAAAAGACATGATTGATATTTCGAAAATAGATAAGAATTGCAGATTAATAAAAGGACAAGTATTTCTTTGGAAAGAAAACCAAAGCTGGGAGGATTTGTGGGATTTAAATGGCGAAATTGTTTCATAATAATAAACATTTGTTATAAAGGTAAAAATAATGGAAAAAATGATCGGTGCGGTCTTACCGGGAAATAGTACTGTTGAGTTGAAAGAATTTGATATTCCGGTTCCTAAGCATGGTGAAGTTTTGATCAAGATGAAGTCATCTACTATATGCGGTTCAGATATACGGTGCATATACCATGAGCATTTAGGTAAAGGCCCTGAGGGATATCTGCCGGGAATGATTGCTGGACATGAACCATCAGGTCAAATTGTTGAAACAGGTCCCGGATGTAGAAGATTCAAAAAAGATGATCGTGTAATTGTCTATCATATTTCCGGCTGCGGTGTATGTAACGACTGCAGGCGGGGATATATGATATCATGCACTAGCGAGCACAGAAGAGCTTACGGCTGGCAGCGTGACGGCGGTATGGCAGAATATTTACTCGCCGAAGAGAAAGACCTTGTTTATTTACCCAAGGAATTGAGCTACTCCGACGGCGCCCAGGTCGCATGTGGTTTCGGAACTGTTTATGAAGGTCTTGAAAAGATCGGTATCAGTGGTAATGATGATGTGTTAATAACCGGTTTGGGTCCGATCGGTCTTGCTTCAGCTATGCTGAGTAAAGCAATGGGTGCACAAAAAGTTTATGGAATTGAAGTAATTGATGAAAGAATATCCATTGCAAAAAATACCGGTTTATTTGATGAAGTGATTAAAGCCGGTGAAGATAATGTTGAACAAATCCGCGATTTAACCAGTGGCTATGGGGTTGAAAAATCAATTGATTGTTCCGCAAATAATAAAGCACGTCTTACTTGTATACAAGCTGTTCGTAAATGGGGTAAAATTGTCTTCCTTGGTGAAGGCGGTACCTGCGAGTTTCAGCCGTCAAGGGATATTATTCATGATCAGAAAACAATTTACGGATCGTGGGTAACAAATATTTGGCGTATGGAAGAACTTGTTGAACGATTGGTTCGGTGGAATATTAAACCGGAATCATTAATTACCCATAGATTCAAGCTGGCTGATGTCGGCAGCGCGTATTCACTTGCGGCAAGCGGGAAATG
>JAFGMI010000016.1 GCA_016927595.1 Melioribacteraceae bacterium
ATCTGCTATGCAACAGCTGAATGAAATCCGAGGGAAGAAAAAAAAGATAGTCATAGGATTAATGTCGGGGACCTCTGTCGATGGGGTTGACGCAGCATTAGTTGAAATAGAGAACAACTGGATTGATACCAGGGTTAATCTGATGGCATATATAGAATATCCTTATCCAAACGGATTGAAGGAATTTGTTCTGAAAAATTCTGCGAAGGAAAGCAGCAGCGTAGAGGATATTTGCAGATTGAATTTTTTGTTGTCAAAGATTTATGTAAAAGCAGCGGAAAAACTGCTGGATAAGTTGAACATGGCTTTTAACGATATTGATTTAATAGGTTCGCATGGTCAGACAATTCATCACCTTCCGGCTGAGTATCAACTTTTCGGGGAGAATATTAGATCAACCCTTCAGATAGGCGATCCATCTGTGATTGCAAAATTAACCGGTGTGCTGACTGTTGGTAACTTTCGTACTGGCGATATGGCATTTGGCGGTCAGGGGGCGCCCCTTGTTCCATACTTCGACTACCTGATATTTCACTCGGAAAAACTTAACAGAGCTCTGTTGAATATAGGTGGTATTTCTAATATTACAATTCTCGATAAGATGACATTACAGGAAGACGTACTGGCTTTCGATACCGGACCCGGTAATATGTTAATCGATTTGCTGATGAAAAAATTTTTCGGCAGGGAGTATGATGAAAACGGCAATACTGCTGCTTCAGGTAAGTTAAATGAAGACCTGTTCAATGCAATCCTGATGAGGGATTCATTTATTGAAAAACAACCGCCGAAATCTACTGGCAGAGAGTATTATGGAGATTTATTTCTATCAGGATTGCTGGAAGAATTCTCACACGTTTCTGCAGAAGACTGGTTAAATACCGTTACCAGGTTTACTGCTTATGCTGTTTACAGAAACTACGAGAAATTTGTTATAAATAGTACCGTAATTGACGAATTAATTATAAGCGGCGGCGGGGCTAAGAATAATTTCTTGTATAAATGTTTGTCAGAGTATTTCGGTAATAAAATCGATGTGAAAATTATTGATGATATCGGTATTTCATCGGATGCAAAAGAAGCCATATGTTTTGCAGTGCTCGCTAATGAAACCTTGTGCGGTAATCCTTCAAATATTCCGAAAACAACCGGCGCTGCGAAAGCTACAATACTGGGGGGTATTTTTCTGCCTTAACGTATTTTTATCTGAAGGCTTCAAGTTTCTCTTTTAAGATTTTGTTTACAGCAGCCGGATTTGCTTTTCCCTTTGTTTCTCGCATTACCTGCCCTACCAAAAAACCAATAACTTTTTCCTTACCATCCAGGTATTGTTTTACCTGATCCATGTTATTTCCCAGTATATTTCCAACTACTTCTTCAATAAAAGAATCGTCCGAGATCTGCAGAAGACTTTTTTCTTCGACAATAGTACGGGGATCTTTATTTTCATCAAGCAAAACAGGGAAAACCTCTTTTGCTATTTTGCTGCTTATTAACCCCTCGTTAATTAGATTGATAAGCCTGCCAATATTCTCGGGCGAAACCGGGAAATCTTCAATTTTTATTTTTCGTTCGTTAATAATCTTTAGAACATCTCCCATAATCCAGTTGCTGGCTGACTTGAAATCGTCCGTAGTATTTAAAACCGCTTCATAAAAATCAGCTACAGGTTTTTCGGCTGTTAACAGCTCAGCATCATATTCAGGCAGTTTGTATTTATCAATGAACCTTTTTTTTCTGTGTTCGGGCAGTTCAGGCAGTGATTCAGATATGCTTTTTCTCCAGTCATCATTTACTAAAACGGGCATTAAGTCGGGTTCAGGGAAATACCTGTAGTCATGCGACTCTTCTTTGCTCCTCATCGGTTTTACATCGCCGGAATCAGCATCCCAGAGAAGAGTCTGTTGAATTATTTTACCACCATCCTCAATTATATCAATTTGTCTGTCAATCTCAGCTTCAATTGCTTTCTCAACATTCCGGAAGGAATTCATATTTTTAACTTCGGTCTTGGTTCCTAATTTTTTCTCTCCTTTAAGTCTTATCGAAACATTCGCATCGCATCTTAATGAGCCTTCCTCCATATTGCCGTCACAAATTCCAAGGTAAGTTACGATCTGTTTTAACTTCACCAGGTAAAGATAAGCTTCTTCCGCACTCCTCATATCCGGTTCGCTTACTATCTCGAGCAATGGTGTTCCGCACCTGTTCAGATCAATAAGAGAATCCGTTCCCTGATCATGAATGAGCTTTCCCGCGTCTTCCTCCATATGAATTCTGGTAATTCCAAGTCTCTTTTCCAAACCGTCCGATTTAACAATATCTATAAATCCGTGTTCACAAATCGGGAGTTCAAATTGCGATGTCTGCCAGCCCTTAGGAAGATCGGGATAAAAATAATTCTTTCGAGCGAATATCGATCTTTTATTAATCTCACAATTTGTAGCGAGCCCGAGTAGTACAGCAAATTCAACTACTTTTTTGTTTAATACCGGCAATATACCGGGGTGACCCATACATACCGGACATACATTTGTATTCGGGGGACTGCCGAATTTATTCCGGCATCCGCAAAATGTTTTAGTTTTAGTCAGCAACTGGACATGAACTTCCAGTCCTATAACTGCTTCATATTTCTGATTCATATCAGAGTTCAAGTGAATAATAATTTGAAT
Organism: Melioribacteraceae bacterium; assembly: GCA_016927595.1. Classification (GTDB taxonomy): domain Bacteria; phylum Bacteroidota; class Ignavibacteria; order Ignavibacteriales; family Melioribacteraceae; genus PGYT01. The sequence continues at coordinate 2,676 of JAFGMI010000016.1, forward strand.
CGCAATATAATTAAATGAACTTATTTATTATAGTGTCAAATCATCAGATGCCGGCTGTTTCATATTCCTGTATAAATGTATAGATTTGCATTGACTATAAAATCGCGGTGAAATATATGAAACTTGATGTTATCGTGTTTGCCGCCCATCCCGATGATGCCGAAATTGGTATGGGGGGAACTATTGCTCTTCTTACTGATAATGGATTTAGGGTGGGGATAATAGATTTAACAAAAGCAGAATTGAGCACCCGGGGCGATGTAAAAACAAGATCTGCAGAAACAGTGCGCGCCTCTCAAATTCTGGGGCTGGAATTAAGAGAAAATCTTGAATTGTCTGACGGGCATCTGGAAGTTACAGATGAATATATAAAAATGATTGTGCGTATAATTCGTAATTACAAACCGGAAATTATTTTTGCACCGTATTTTAACGACAGACATCCCGATCATATTGCAGTAAGCCAGATAGTAAAAAAAGCTTATTTTTTATCGGGGCTGAAGAACTTCGATACCGGCAATAGCGGTGGTAAAACTGAAGCAGTAAGACCGAAAAAAATATTTTATTACATGCAGTCGTTTAAGTTCGACCCGAAATTTATTGTCGATATAACTAAATATTTCGAAACAAAAATGAACTCTGTGAAAGCATATAAAACACAGTTTTTCGATCCTGAAAATACAGAGCCAAACACATTTATAAGCGATCCTAAGTTTATAAATTATCTGGAAGCAAGATCAAAATTTTATGGCTTTCAAATCGGCAGAGAATACGGTGAACCGTTTTTCTCTGAAGAAGAAGTTGAACTGGATATAATAAATTTGTTAAAGAGGAATTAAAAAATGAAACTGAGTTTAATAGGTACCGGATATATGGGTTTCCCGATGTCTGAAAAACTGCTTGAAGCCGGTCATGAACTGGCAGTATTTAACCGGACAATTGAGAAAGCCAGAAAACTGGAAAGTAAAGGGGCTGTTGTTTGCAGCTCAATCATTGAGGCAGTATCTCTCAGCGATACAATATTATTGATGCTTACAGACTACCAGGCAATTAAAGCATTGTTGGATCAGATAGAGTTGAATTCATTGAGCGGGAAAAGCATTTTAATGATGGGCACGATATCTCCGAAAGAAAGTATGCTGCTTCGTGATCAGCTGTCAGGATATAATGTTGATTATTCTGAGGCACCGGTTTTGGGCAGTATTCCCCAGATCATTGATAAATCACTGATAGTGTTATTCGGTGGCAGTAAACAACAGCTGCAAAATCATAAAAAAATCTTCACTGCATTTTCCGGCAAAACAGAATATATTGGAGAGGTTGGTGAAGCATCAAAAATGAAACTTGCGCTGAACCATCTGATAGTAGGAATAACAACTGTCTTTGCAACCAGTCTCGGATATATACGTGAAAACAAACTCAATGTTGATCAGTTTATGGAAATAGTCAGAAAAAGTGCTTTGTATGCACCGACTTATGATAAAAAACTTCAAAATTACCTGGACAGGAATTTTGATAATCCGAACTTCCCGCTTAAACACCTTTTGAAAGATGTGAATCTTATGATCGAATCTTTTTCTGAGAATGCGATTAATGTGCATCAGCTGAACGGAATTCAGAAAATATTAATCGACGGAATTAATGCAGGTCTGGGTGATGCAGATTATTCGGCTTTGTATAATGTTATTCATAAGAAATAGAAAATAAAATTTATTTGATATTGAATCTATTCGTTCCTGATTTCATCTTATTTGTAGAGAAATAATTATAGGAGAAATAATGAGTTATTATTTTGCCAAAACAGTGCATTATACTTTCGATGAAACTATCGCCAAGATAACAGACGAGCTTAAAAAAGTCGGATTCGGGGTTTTAACTGAAATTGACGTTAAAGAGACTCTGAAAAATAAACTGGATGTTGATTTCAAACAATATAAAATATTAGGAGCGTGCAATCCTCCTTTTGCATACAAAGCTTTGCAGACCGAAGATAAAGTTGGTGTTTTACTGCCATGCAATGTAATTGTACAGGAAACCGATGCAGGACATGTGGAGGTTGCAATAATAAATCCTATGGAAGCTATGTCGGTTGTTAAAAACGAAAACCTGGCTGTAATCGCTTCAGAAGTAAACAAAAAACTCGAAGAAGCGCTTTCCAAGCTTTAATATTTTAGCATGTCCCTCTTTAATGGGGGACTTTTTGGAATGTCCTTATCTTTCCCGCCATTTTCGGTAATAATTTTATAAATTTAACCCTTCGGAAAAAATTTATATAATCGAACTATTATTCCGTAAAACTTTTTTTAAACAAAAATTAAAATTACTGTGAAACAATTCACGTACTGGATTGTAGAAAAATATTCGAATAATTAGATAAATAACATAAAGAGGTTGCTTGTGGAAATCACCGAACTGAATGAGAAGATAAAGCAGGAAAGCGCTTTTATCGATACTCTATTTGCTGAGATAGGTAAGACAATTATCGGTCAGAAAGAAATGGTTGAAAGACTGGTGATAGGACTCCTTTCAAACGGACATATACTGCTTGAAGGTGTTCCCGGTCTGGCTAAAACCCTCGCGATAAAAACACTTGCTCAGTCGATGCAGGCAAAGTTTCAGCGTATTCAGTTTACACCCGATCTGCTCCCTGCAGATCTTTTAGGAACAATGATCTATAACCAGAAAGACGGTAATTTTTCTATTAAAAAAGGACCTATCTTTTCCAACTTTATTCTTGCAGATGAAATAAACAGAGCCCCGGCAAAGGTACAGAGTGCTTTGCTCGAATCGATGCAGGAACGTCAGGTTACAATCGGTTCGAGTACATTTCCGCTGGAAGAACCTTTCCTTGTACTCGCCACACAGAATCCTATTGAGCAGGAAGGAACTTATCCGCTGCCGGAGGCACAGGTAGATAGGTTTATGCTTAAAGTGAAAATTGATTATCCCAGCAGGGACGAAGAACAGAAAATTATGAAATTAAACATAGGCGCTTCTTTACCGGAAATAAAGCCCGTTGTATCTCCTGAGTCTATTCTAAATGCAAGGAAACTGATACATACAATTTATGTGGATGAAAAAATAGAGAAGTATATCCTTGATATAGTTTTCGCAACTAGAAATCCCAAGGAATTCGGTCTTGAAGATTTACAGGATCTGATCTCTTACGGAGGATCGCCGCGTGCAACAATTAACCTGGCGCTTGGTGCAAGAGCAATGGCGTTCGTTAAACGAAGAGGATACGTCATCCCTGAAGATGTAAGAAGTATTTGTATGGATGTTTTAAGGCACAGAATCGCAGTTACTTATGAAGCCGAAGCAGAGGACATTACTTCCGAAAACATCATCCAGCGTATATTAAATACGGTTGAAGTACCGTAGGTAAAAATTAATGTTGCATAATATCAATCATTATATGTGAAATGCTGACAAAAGAACTTTTAAAACAGGTAAGACAGATTGAAATAAGAACACGCGGTATCGTGAATGAAGTGTTCTCCGGTGAATACCATTCTGTGTTCAAAGGACGGGGCATGGAATTCTCCGAAGTCAGGGAGTATCAGATTGGTGATGATATTAGATCGATCGACTGGAATGTCACTGCAAGGTTCGGTCATCCCTACGTTAAGATATTTGAGGAGGAACGCGAACTCACCGTAATGCTGCTCGTCGATTTGAGCGGATCACTCGTATTCGGCTCGGTCGAAAAAACAAAGCAGAGAATTGCAGCCGAACTTACTTCGATCCTGGCATTTTCAGCAATGAAGAATAACGATAAAGTAGGTTTGATTTTGTTTACCGATTCGATTGAAAAGTTTGTTCCTCCGAGGAAGGGAAGGAGTCATGTGCTGAGAATTATTAGGGAAGTTCTATCTTTTGAACCCAGGGGGAACCAAACAGATTTAAAAGGCGCTCTGGAGTATTTTAACCATACGGTAAAAAAGAGAAGTATTGCCTTTTTAATTTCGGATTATATCGACAGAGGCTATGAAAGAATTTTGAATATTGTCGGCAGGAAACATGATCTGGTTGGTCTGGTCCTTCACGATCCAAGAGAAAAGGAACTGCCCAAAACAGGTCTGATTAAACTCCGTGATGCTGAAACAGGAAAAATACGTTACATTGACACCAGCAACAGCGAAGTAAGGAAAAACTTCTATAATGCAATACAATATCATGATAATTTACGAAGAGAGGTTTTTATTAAATCTGGTCTCGATTCTGTAAATATCAATATAGGTGAATCGTACATAAAACCACTTGTAAATTTCTTTAAAGCAAGAGAGAAAAGATATTGATTAAAAAATATATAACCGTTTTAATTATTCTGGCGGCAGGTTTTCTGAATGCACAGTCTATAGAGGTGTATGCCGATACCGATACAACGGAGTATGTTGTGGGCGACTATATTCATTACAGGCTGGAACTCAGATATACGAATGATATTAAAGTTGAGCTGCCATCGGTTATAGACAGTATCTCGATGCTCGAATTCATTAATGAAGAACCGGCAGTTGTCCGGAAAAATGATAATGAGACGTTTGAATTAAGAGAGTTTGTTTTCTCAAAATACGATTCTGCAGAAGTGAGTATTCCGGGATATTCTGTTAAGTACTATGCCGGTAATGAAGCAGATGCAAATATTATTAATGTTAACCCGGTTACCATACTTGTAAGAACGATTGAAGTTGATCCGTCAGGCGATATTCAGGATGTAAAAGCGCCGATTAAAATCGAACTGAATTGGCTGCTTTTTTCAGTAATTGCACTGTTGTTAATTGCACTTATTTTAGCCGCATACATATTATATCAGCGTTATAAGAATAAGCGGCAGATTGTCGTGAAAGAAAAGAAAATAATAAAAGTTCCCGCTTATCGTATTGCACTTGAAGAACTCGATGAGCTGGATTCAAAAAAATTATGGCAGCAGGGATTTGTAAAAGAGTATCATTCGGAATTAACCGGAATTATAAGGAAGTACTTTGAAAGCCGGTTTAATTTTCCGGCACTTGAGCTGACATCGGCAGAAATTCTGGCAAATCTCGGTATTTCCGATGCTGATGAGCAGGTTAAAATTGCAACTAACGAGTTTTTAAGTAACGCCGATATGGTAAAGTTTGCCAAATTCAAACCGATGCCGTCTGTTAACGAGGAAATGATGAAACAGGCGTATGATATAATAGATAAAACAAAACAGGATGATGAAGTTAAGGTTGAATCGGTAGAGGTACAAAGTGTTCAGTGACATAACTTTCAAGTATCCGTTTGTACTTTATTTCCTGGCACTGTTGCCCGTTATTGTTTTCTGGTACTGGAAAAAAAACAAGAAGAATTCTCCGGATATAACTTTCTCTTCGCTTCAGGTATTCGACGGTGTAAAATCTACTTTGCGTGAAAAATTTGTTCACTTACCTGTTTTATTAAGAGTACTTGCTCTGGGGTTGCTGATAGTTGCTCTGGCTAGACCACAATCATTTACCTCGGGAGAAAATGTTTATACCGAAGGAATCGATGTAGCAATGCTGCTTGATATTTCGGGGAGTATGCTTGCTGAAGATTTCAAACCCAACCGTCTTGAGGCGGCTAAAAAAGTTATCGATGAGTTCGTTGCCGGACGTACATCCGACAAAATCGGTCTTGTTGTCTTTGCTAGCGAGAGTTTTACACAATGCCCGTTAACAATTGATTATTCTGTTCTCAGAAATCTGCTCTCGGAAATTAAAAGCGGAATGATAAATGACGGGACCGCCATCGGGACTGCAATTGCAAACGGTGTTAACAGACTTAAAGACAGTGAAGCAAAAAGCAAAGTTATAATACTTTTAACAGATGGTGTAAATAACAGCGGTGAAATTGACCCGATTACAGCCGCACAAATTGCAAAAACATTCGGTATAAGAATTTATACAGTCGGCGTTGGCACAATAGGCGAGGCGCCTTATCCGTTCAATACACCGTTCGGGAAGAGGTATCAAATGGTGCCTGTGGAAATTGATGAGAACGTACTTACTCAGGTTGCAGTAATTACTGAGGGACAGTATTTCAGAGCAACGGATAATGAAAAGCTAAAAGAAATTTATCAGGAAATAGACAACCTTGAAAAAACAAGGGTTGAAATTACTTCATACAGAAATGCATCCGAAAAGTTTTATTCGTGGGCGGGATTAGGATTTGTCCTGCTTCTATTTGAGTTCGGTTTAGTCAGAACATGGCTGCGTAGATTACCGTAAAATATATTTAAACGAGAGTTATGATAAGATTTGCACATCCCGAATATCTGAACGCACTTTACCTGCTTCCGGTAGTTATAATCATTTTCTGGCTGACGTATAGAAAACAGAAGAAGCAGTTAAGTGAATTTGCTTCCGGCAGTTTACACAGGGTACTGCTTCCTCTTAGAAGCGGCTTTAAACCGGTTTACAAATTTGGATTAATACTTGTATCGTATCTGCTTATAATTTTATCCTTAGCAAATCCGCAGGTAGGTTCAAAAATTGAGGAAGTGAAACAAGTGGGCATCGACGTATTTATACTTCTTGATGTATCACTCAGCATGACAGCCGAAGATATTAAACCGAGCCGACTTGATAAAGCGAAACATCAGATTTCAAAACTGATACAAAGACTGCAGGGAGATAGAATAGGATTGGTTGTGTTTTCCGGAGAAGCGTATGTCCAGTTTCCCTTAACTACCGATTATTCAGCAGCGAATTTATTTCTTAATGCTGTTGATGTTTCATCTGTACCTCAACCCGGTACCGCAGTCGAACCGGCTATCAGACTTGCGTTAAATTCATTTAAAGAGGATACAGAAACAAAAAAATCTATTATCCTGATTACCGATGGCGAGGATCATGAGGGAAATTACTCCGAAGTTATTGATGAAGCTGTGGGGAAAGGAGTTCAGATATACTGTATAGGACTCGGTTCACCGGCCGGTGTTCCCATTCCTGTATATAATTCAGCCGGCGTTCAGATCGGATATAAGAAAGACAGAACAGGAAATGTTGTTTTAACCAGGCTTGATGAAAATACACTTCAACAAATTGCAAGTTCAGGCAATGGAAAATATTACCGAGCTTCAAATACAGAAGATGAGCTGGAACTTATATATAATGATCTCGCTCAGCTTGAAGAAACAGAATTCGGTGCTACGAGAATAACGGATTATGAAGACAGATATTACTACCTTTTGTTGCCGGCGGTAATTTTACTTTTTGCAGATTTTTTTGTCTCGAATAATAAATCGAAATTCCTTATGAAATTTGAGGAAGGTGAATAAGTGAATATTGCAGGTAAGTACAATTTGTATATATTAATTTTTGCAGTGGCGGTTATTACTAATGCACAAAGTGTACGCGGATTAGTAAATGACGGTGTTGATCTTTATAAAAATGATAAATTTACCGATGCAGAAAATAAATTCAGAAAAGGAATCGATAAGGAGTTTGAAACTTTCGAAGGTCATTTTAACCTCGGCGATGCACTTTATAAGCAGGGGAAATATGCAGAGGCGCTGGATGCGTATAAAAATGCTATGGCTTTAACTGATGATGATTATCTGCGCTCAAAAGTTTTTCATAATATAGGCAATACTTTTCTTAAGGATCAGAAAATTAAAGAAAGTATTGAAGCATATAAAAATGCTCTTAAACTTGACCCTGATGATCTTGAAACCAAATATAATTTATCGTATGCATTGAACCTGCTGAAAAATAATCAGAACCAGCAGCAGCAAAATCAGGATCAGAAAAAAGATGATAAGCAGCAACAACAGGATCAGCAGGAAAATCAAAAACAGGATCAACAGCAGCAAGATCAGCAGCAGCAAGATCAACAGCAGCAAGATCAACAGCAGCAAGATCAACAGCAGCAGCAAGATCAGCAGCAAAAACCCAGGGAGCAAATATCGAAAGAAGAAGCTCAAAGAATTCTTGAGGCATTAAAACAAAATGAAGCGGACCTCCAGAAAGAATTACGAAAGAGAAAGGCAAAAGTTGCGAAAAAGGAGAAAGACTGGTAATAATCCGGGAAACGATCCATGAAAAGAACTTGTTTTATAAATATTTTATTATTTACATTCTTCGTTATACTTGGGAGTGGAGAATTATCAGCGCAGCAGTTTAAAGCCTCTGTCGATAAGACAACTGTGGGTCAGAACGAACGCTTTCAGGTCTATTTTGAATTTTCAGGCAGTGATATAAATTCACTAAGTAATTTCAGGAATCCCTCATTTAACGGTTTCAAAGTTTTAAGCGGTCCTAACCAATCAACTAATATGCAGATTATTAACGGTCAGGTTTCCGCATCATTGACTTATACATATGTTGTTGCAGCGACTGAGATCGGTGAGTTTACAATTGGATCGGCTTCGATTGAGTCAAAAGGGACTGAGTATAAAACCGATCCGATTAAAATTAAGGTCGTACAAGGAACAACCCAGCCTCAGCAACAGAGTACAGATGAATCAGTATCCTTCGAGGAAATCGCAAAAAATTTATTTATAAGAGCAGAAGCAGATAAAAACACTGCATATAAAGGCGAACAGGTAACGGTTACGTATAAACTTTTTTCGGCATTGAATATCTCTTCCCCCCAGATAACCAAACTTCCGCAGTACAAAGGTTTCTGGGCTGAAGAGCTTGAGTCTGTTAACAATCTTCAATGGCAGATTGAAATGTATAACGGAAGACGTTATAGAGTGGCATTGCTGAAAAGAGTGGCATTATTCCCGACGCAGTCCGGCGAATTATCTGTAACACCTTTCGAGTTGACCATTCCTGTTATAGTTCAGAGAAAACGTCAAAGCAGAGATATATTCGATGAGTTTTTCAACGACTCTTTTTTCGGACGAAGGCAGTCGGTGGATTTTCCCGCCGAGTCAAATACTCTTAAAATCAATGTCCGGGAATTACCGGAAGATGGGAAACCGGAATCATTCAATGGTGCGGTCGGTGATTTGGATTTCTCTGCAAAACTGGATAAAACTGAAGGCTCGACAAATGAACCTATTACTATTACGGTTTCGTTGTCCGGTAAAGGAAATATTAAATTGCTGGACGTACCGAAGCTTAATCTCCCTCCTGGATTTGAGCAATATGAGCCTAAAACAACAGAGAACATAACCAGGAAAAATATTGTAAGCGGTATTAAAACCGCAGAATACCTGATTGTGCCAAGAGTTCCTGGTACAAAACAGATTCCTTCGATAGAATTCTCATACTTTAATCCCGCGACGAAAAAATATATAACGAAAAGATCATCCCCTTACACATTGAATATCAGAAGAGGCGAGTCGGATATTCAATCTTCTGTCAGCGGATTTTCAAAAGAAGATATTAAACTTCTCAGCGAAGATGTAAGATTTATAAAAACTTCAGATTTTAACCTTCAGAAAATTGATAAAACTCGTCTGGTTAAGTCCTGGTTTTGGATTTCACTTGTAATACCTTTTATAGCGTTTATAGGATTTATAGGGTTGAAAAAAAGGCAAGATAAAATCAGCGGTAACATTCAGCTTTTAAAATACCAGAAAGCCGAAAAGATTGCACGGTCGAGACTGAAGAGTGCTAAAAAAGCACTTGAAGCGGGTGACATTGCCAAATTTCATGCTGAAATATCAGTAGCAATTTACGGATATCTTGAAGACAAATTAAACTTAGAAAAAGCGGAGTTTACTACTGAAAAGGCTTTGCGGGAATTAAAAAACAGAAATGTCAATGACGAACTTATACATAAAGTCCGGAGCACACTTGACAAATGCGAGTTTATAAGATTTGCACCTCAGATGAGTAATAAAACTGAATCAGGCGAACTTCATGAAAGTACTGTAAAATTAATTGTGGAACTCGAAAACTCAATCCTGTTGCGTAAAATTTAGGAACCTATTAATAAAAATGAAAAATCTGCTGCTCATATTATTTACTTTTATTGAATTGAATGCCCAGGTCGACCAACTGATGATTCAGGCAAACGAGTATTATCAGGATGAAAATTTCGAGCAGGCTGTTAAAACATACAAGGATATTATTAACAGGGGGTACGAATCGCAGGTTCTTTATTACAACCTGGGCAACGCATATTATCAGAACGGGCAAATCGGTTATGCAATATTGTATTATGAGAAGGGATTAAAAATTGCACCCAATGATGAAGATTTAAACTATAACCTTGCCATTGTAAATGCACGGACTGTTGACCGTATTAAAGATGTTCCAAAGTTCTTCCTTACTGAATGGTGGGAATACCTTATCACTTCAGTATCAATCGATTTCTGGTCAGTAATTGTACTGATGTTTTTTGTGATTTTCCTGACATCATTAGCAATATATTTTACAGGGAAAACAGGCAGAGCGCAACGATTCGGATTTTTAACAGGCTCTGCGGCTCTTGCAATACTGCTATTCTTTATAATTGTTCTTGTATCTGCAGTAAACAGGGAGGCATCAACTGATTACGGCGTACTTGTTGAAAAAGAGATAACGGTAAAACAATCTCCGGACGAAAAGAGCAGTGATGCTTTTGTTATTCATGAGGGTCTTAAATTTGAGGTAGAGGATAATGTTAATAACTGGGTCAGGATTCGCCTGAGTGACGGTAAGGTTGGATGGATCCCCAATTATTCGATTGAAATTATTTAATATTCAAGTTGAACCCTTTTTTAGAATACGATGTTATTCCAATACTAAACGAAAGGAGAATAACATGATGAGAATTTTTAATTTAGTAATTGTTACAGCTTCAATGTTTATTTTAACCGGCTCTGCTTTCCACGTGGAAACCCCCAAAGAACAAAGTAAGTGTCCTTTTATAAATAAATTAACTAAATCATCTTGTCCATATTTGGATAAAAGACTAAATTCGAAAACCGATTCGCCAGAAATCTTAAAGAAAAATTATAATAAGTGTCCATACTCAGATAAAAGCAAGGGAAAGTTTAATTCAGAACAAAAGATCTATTCAGATTTAAAGTCAATTTGATACTTTTAGAATTCAACATTTATAAGGCAGTTTATCGCTGCCTTTTTTATTTTTAAACATTCATTTAGTAGTAAACCCTATATGAACGCAAAAAAGTACAATAGAATTAAACTGCTGGCAGGTATATCGAAATCTATCATAACATTTGTTTTAATTCTTGGTTTTGTCTCATTTGGATACAGCACCAGCCTGCTGAATAATATTAAAAGTATCTTGGAGACAGATTATTTTCAATTAATTTTGTTTACGGCAATCACAGGAGTTGCTCTTTCAGTTTTATTCTTCCCGCTAAAATATTATACAGAATACTACCTTGAGCATAAATACAAGCTATCAAATCAAAATATTTCCAGGTGGCTTTGGGAGGATTTTAAGAGCATGCTGATTGGAACTGCTGTTGGAGTACCGGTTTTATTGGCATTTTTCTATCTGCTTAAAGAATTCGGTAATCTCTGGTGGCTGCCTTTTTCAGTTTTGATGTTTTTTATTTCTGTAATTCTTGCCCAGATAGTACCCGTAATTATTCTTCCATTGTTTTATAAAATATCCCCAATTAATAACCCGGAACTGAAATCCAGAATAACCGAAATGGCTGAAAAAGTTGGCATGAAGGTTGACTCTGTTTTCTCTTTCGATATGAGTAAGAACACAAAAAAGGCGAATGCTGCATTTACCGGACTTGGTAAAACAAAGCGCATTCTTTTAGGGGATACACTTTTGAACGAGTACAGTAATGATGAAATAGAAACTGTAGTTGCACATGAACTTGGTCATTATAAGCATAATCATATTATGAAAAATATAATTATCGGTACGCTCAACAGTTTTCTGATGTTCTTTTCGATAGCTTTATTATACGATTATTCGTTGAGCTGGTTTGGTTTTAGTAATCTATATGATATCGATGCACTGCCACTGATAACGATTTGGGCTATGCTGATAGGTTTAATAATTACACCGGTTGGAAATATGATATCACGTAAATTCGAATACGAGGCAGATCATTATGCTGTAGTATCAACAAATAAAAAAGATGATTTTGTAAATACATTAAACAAATTAACAAAGCAAAATATGGGGGATCAAGAGCCTCACTGGTTTGTTGAATGGTTCTTTTACAGTCATCCGTCGGTTAAGAAACGAATTAAAAAAGTTAATACCCTGCAAACTCATTGAGAAACTGATGCGAAATTTACGAGTACTATTAATTATATTTTCGATCACACTTTTGTTTTATGGTTGTGAGGAAAAAAGCAATCCTGCAGCCGCAGATGTTTCTCAATATAGACCTGCCAATCCATATCCACCTGATGGTGCTGTCAGGATTGATAACTTAGTTACACTTGCATGGGAAGCAGAAGATGCTGATTCCTTTATGGTGTTATTCGACAGGGTTAATCCTCCGGTTAAGGTTGTAAAACCGGTTGTTGAAGAGAACAAACTTTCTGTTTTCGCAGCCGGCAGTTCAACGCCCTATTACTGGCAGGTAGTATCGTTACTTCCCGGCGGATATAGTGTTGCAGGGGACGTATGGTCTTTTACAACAAAAGATAACACGCCCGATCCTGGTTTTATAATTAAAAAGCATCTGATGTTTACTGTCCCGCCGAATAAGGTGAAAATTTTATTCCAGGTTGTTGATCTGAATAACGGTGGCATAACTAATCTGAGCACGGGTGATTTCATAATTTATGAAGACGGTGAGAGTATCCCTGATTATGAATCGAATGTTGCAATTGCCGGATCACCGAATAATTTTAAATTGAAGACTCTTCTGATGCTCGATAACAGTACAAGTTTAACCGGAGGACCGGATAATCTTCCCACAATCAAAAACGCAGCGGTAAGTTATGTCAATTCAATGTTTAGTCAGGAAGAAATTGCAGTTTATAAATTTTCATCTGCAATAGATCTCGTTCTGGATTTCACACCGGTAACCGGACAAGGAAATATAATAAACGCGGTCAATTCATTAAACTACGGCGCACCTTCAACAAACCTTTACGGTGCTGTTATAAAAGGAGCATCGGAGCTTACTGAAATATATACCGAAGACATTATTGAACAAAGTGTTATGATAATTTTTACTGATGGCGATGATACACAAGGGTCCAGATCGTTAGATGACGCGGTTAATGCCGTATACGGGAAGTATGTTTATACTGTCGGTATCGGACAGGCAATTAATCCTTATGTGCTGTCGCTCATCGGCAACAGAGGATACTATTTTATTGACGATTCATCGGTGCTGGATTCGGTTTTCAATAAAATAGAAACCGACATCGCAAATCTTGCTAATAGTTTTTACTGGCTTGAGTATTCAAGTCCAAAGCGGGGCAATGTGGAACACAGTATACATTTGTACATCAAGAATAATCCGGCAAACACACATCTTGAAGGCACATTCAGCAGTGCAGGATTTTTTGATCCGGTACCCGGAATTTATTTCAGCTCATCGTTCATAAATCCTCAGGGTATTGATACGTACTACTTAAAGACCGATGGAACAGCCGTATCTATAAATGTAACCACATACGGAAATACAACGGGTACGGCAAGCACATATTCATGGGGGACAAATCCCTCGGTGAATATTAATTTCGTAAAATCCGACGGATCGCTGGTAGAAGTCAATGCCTCTTCAGCCGCATCAGTAGGTCAGACAATTACTATGGCTGTTAAGGATAATATTACAGGTTTCTCGAGAGACATTAATTTTGTAATTTACTGACAAAGATTAAATAAAGGTCTGTTATGTCAGTTACTAAAAAAGACGTGGAATATATAGCAAAATTAGCTAGACTTGAACTAACAGAAAAAGAAACCGAGAATTATACGGATCAGCTAAACCAGATACTCGATTATATGGAAAAGTTGAATGAGTTAGATACTTCCAATATAGAACCTTTATCGCACCCTGTTGAAAACTTCAATGTGTTTCGGGAGGACATAATTCAACCGTCAGTCTCAAGGGAAGATGCACTCAAAAATGCGCCGGATGCGAATGAGGAATTCTTTAAAGTACCCAAAGTTATTAAAACCGACTAATCTTAAAGTATTTCCGGATGATAACAGGAATTATACCTGCACGTTTTGCTTCGACCCGTCTAATGGGAAAACCATTAGCAGATATCGGCGGGAAGCCGATGATACAGCATACTTACGAAAGTGCCATGAAATCCAAATTACTTAAAAAAATTATAATAGCTGTGGATGATGAGAAATTGTTGACCACAGTAAAATCTTTCTGCGATGATGTATATATGACCCCGAATGATCTGCCCAGCGGATCGGACAGAATTGCGTATGTTGCAAGTAAAATAAATGCTGAAATAATTGTAAATATTCAGGGGGATGAACCGTTTATTAAAGGCGAGATGATAGATCAGGCTATTGAACCCCTGCTGTTTGATGAAAAAGTGGAAGTCGCAACTCTAGTAAAAAAAATTGATAAAGTTGAAGAGCTTAAATCACCCGACATTCCAAAGGTTGTTTTCGATTATAATAATTATGCTTTATATTTCTCCCGTTCAACAATACCTTTCGTCCGTGATGCAAAAACAAATATTAATAAGATCAACACTGCAGATATCTACAAACATATCGGTCTATATGTTTACAGAAAATCCGCACTGTTAAAGTTTACATCGCTTAAACCGACTGATCTGGAATTAACAGAAAAACTTGAACAACTCCGGATGCTCGAAAACGGGATGAAAATTAAAGTGGTTGTCACTGAATTTGAGAGTATATCGGTCGATACTCCCAGAGATCTCGAAATGATTCGGAAGTATTACGTAAAGTATATTAAGGGAAGTGAATAAAATGCATTTACCGGGAAAATTAAAATTGGCAAATCTTCCGACACCTGTTCAGCATGTCAGTTTTAACGGTTCCGGATTCCTTATAAAAAGGGATGATTACACCGGAGTTGAATTAACAGGTAACAAGATAAGGAAACTAGAATATTTGTTATTCGAGGCAGTGAGGAAGAAAGCAGAATATATATTCACCTGCGGTGGTGATCAGTCGAATCACTGCAGAGCTACTGCATTCGCTGCCGCAAAAACCGGTATGAAGTCGCGTTTGTATTTGTGGGGCAGGCAATATAAACAAACTCAGGGTAATTTACTGCTCGATAAAATTGTAGGTAGCGAGATGAAATTTCTGTGCAAAAAAGAATATAAAAACGTTCATGAAATTATGAAAAGTGATGCGGCTGCTTTCTGCAGGAAGAATAGAAACGTTTATATTGTCCCGACAGGAGGTTCAGATAAACTAGGTATATGGGGATATATTAATTTTATTAACGAACTGAAACAACAGGTTGAAATAAATAAAATCAAAGCTATATTATGTGCGAACGGAAGCGGCGGTACGGTTGCCGGAATGATTTTAGGTACTGCATTATTCGGTCTGAATATAAAGATTTTCGGTGTAAATGTAATAAGCGGCAAATATGAAATGACGAATGCTATAAGGTCTATTATCGATGATTGTATTCACGAATACAAACTTGATATTAATGTCACTCTCGATAACATGGAATTACTTGATGGATTTTCAAACGAAGGTTATAAAAATATTTTGCCGGAAAAAATTGAACTGATAAAAGAATTTGCCAGACAAACGGGTATAATGCTGGATCCGACATATACGGGGAAGGCTTTTTACGCCTATAACGAAAATTTCCTGAAAGGCAGAAAAAAAAATAATATTTTATTCTTGCACACGGGTGGAATTTTCGGAGTTTTCCCCAGGGCGGATAAATTTTTATTAAACTAGAACCGGATTATTCGTGGAAAGAAAAATAAGAGTTGTTATTGCTAAAGCAGGTCTCGACGGACACGACAGGGGAGCCAAGGTGGTTGCAGCAGCACTTAGAGATGCGGGAATGGAAATTATCTATACAGGTTTGAGACAAACCCCTGAAATGATTGTTGTGGCTGCACTTCAGGAAGATGCTGATGCGATAGGCGTAAGTATATTATCTGGAGCACATATGACTATATTCCCGAAAATATTAAATATGATGAAACTGAAAAACATGCACGATGTCCTGCTTTTCGGGGGAGGAATTATTCCTGAATCAGATATTGCAAAACTTAAATCGATGGGAGTAGGAGAGTTATTTACCCCGGGAGCATCTACATCGGAGATCACGGATTTTCTTATTGAATGGGTGAAAAAGAATCCGCGTTATTAACTAAATCGCTTTTAAATATCTTTTTGTTAAGCAGAAACATCTGAGTTCTTATCCCGTAATTTCCTATCCATTTTAATAACATGTAATTATCAGAATTTAACGCGAAATAGTTTTAGCCTTTATTGAAGTGGTTATTACTAAGAATCATTTAATTCGTTTTATTATTAATGAGTTAAAACGGAATTTTCATAAGGTGATTATGGAGAATAAAAATGCTCTCCTTCCTTGAAAAATTAATCGTGATGATACGAAAAAAAATAGCAAATGATCCGGCACCTATGAATGCTTATTTATAATCTCGTTTACTTTACTTATTTTCTAATATGAATCGCAGGAACTAATCTAACTTGGTTATAAATTCCGAAAGAATAATTTTTCTTGATATTATAAGAGCAATCGCTGTTTTTTTAATGCTTGAAGGGCATACTATCCATGCTTTACTCCGCGACGATTTACGTGTATTCGATTCAACAGCATATTGGATCTGGAATTCCATTCGGGGATTTACCGCTCCCATATTTATGTTTACCGCCGGAACAGTCTTCGCATATTTGCTGCATAAAAAAGGCGATTTAATGTTCAGAAATCCGAGAGTTAAAAAAGGAATAAAACGTGTTATCCTGCTGATCTCAGTCGGTTATTTTTTACGCTTCCCGACTTTCAGACCCTCGCAGTTTTCTGATATAAGCGATAGGCAATGGCAGATATTTTTTTCTGTAGATGCTCTTCATCTGATCGGAATTGGTCTTTTTCTGATAATTCTACTGAAGGTTATTACGGAGTTAACAAAGTTTAATCCCGCGATAATATATTTAATCACAACCTTGTTTTTTATTTTTTTTACACCAATTGTACGAAGTATACATTGGGTTGAATATGTGCCTATGGCTTTAGCATCGTATTTGACGATAGAATACGGATCAATATTCCCCTTATTCCCCTGGGTATGTTACATGACGGCAGGTGCAGCTTTCGGTTACTACCTTTTCGGTAATTATTCAGTCCGGAAAAATAAAGTAGCATTACACCTGGTTTCTGCGGGAATATTTTCATTACTCATTGCCTGGTTATTTAATTTTATTGAAAATAATCTGGCGATCGATTCCGGTTTCTGGTCGAATCATTTTAGTATGTCATTTTGGCGTTTAGGAGTGGTATTGATACTCAATGCCGTTGTTGTGATTACTTCATACAGAGTCCATAAACTTCCCGAAGTAATTAAATTGTTCGGAAGACATAGCCTTTCGATTTATGTGGTTCATCTCATTATCATATACGGATCTGCTTTGATTCCTGGTTTATCTTACAGCATTGGGAATACTCTGAATGTTGTACAGTGCATTTTAGTTGTCTTACTGCTTTCATCAACAATGCTCCTGATGGCATATTTGATCGAACTGTATAATAAATATTCATGGAAAATAGTATCTTTCATAAAGTTAATTTTTAAAAGAATTCTGCCCGGGACTAAATGAGAAACTCTGAAAATACCGATCCGGTTTTAAGAAATGACGAAAAAGCGTTTGAACGTGCTCTTAGACCTAAAGGCTTTAATGAATTTGCCGGTCAAAGTAAAATAACAGATAATCTAAAAGTATTTATCGGTGCTGCAAAAAAAAGAAATGAAAGTCTGGACCATGTATTGTTAACCGGTCCTCCGGGACTGGGGAAAACAACTCTTGCGCATATAATTGCTAACGAAATGGGAGTGAATATAAAGGTTACATCCGGTCCGGTTCTCGAAAAACCGGGAGATCTCGCGGGTATTTTAACAAATCTTGAAGAAAAATCCGTTCTATTTATTGATGAAATCCACAGACTCTCCCCGGTGGTTGAGGAATATCTTTACTCGGCTATGGAAGATTTTAAATTGGATATAATGATTGATTCCGGTCCAAGTGCAAGAAGCGTTCAAATTAAATTGCCTAATTATACTCTTGTCGGTGCTACCACACGCGCCGGTTTACTGACTGCACCGCTTCGCGACAGGTTCGGAATAAAGTCACGACTGGATTATTATGATGCCGACCTTATAACGGGAATAATTAAAAGATCATCCGGAATTCTTAATATAAAGGTTGATCCGGATGCAGCGGAAGAATTAGCAAAACGGTCTCGCGGCACACCCAGAATTGCAAACCGGCTTTTAAAGAGAACCAGAGACTTTGCTGATTTTGCCGATAAAAAATCAATTGATCTGATGATTGCTAAAAAAGCCTTGGCAGCTCTCGAAGTTGATGAATTCGGACTTGATGAAATGGATAAGGAAATAATTCTTGCCATCATCGAAAAATTCAGCGGTGGTCCGGTAGGTTTGAATACACTTGCTGTAGCAGTAAATGAAGATCCCGGTACTCTTGAAGAGGTTTATGAACCATTTCTTATTCAGCAGGGATTCATTAAACGAACACCTAGAGGGCGCGAGGCAACTGACCTAGCTTATGTAAGGTTTAATCGTAAAAGACTAAACTCCAAAAAGAATGATGAACAATCTTTATTCGGTTGATTATGGCGATAAAATTAAATAACATTTTAATCGGTGACAACAATCCACTAGTCCTTATAGCAGGTCCGTGCGTGGTGGAAAGCAAGGAATTAACTTTTTACACAGCCGAACGTGCCAAGAATGTTACTGATAAACTTGGAATACCTTATATCTTTAAATCAAGTTACAAAAAAGCAAACAGGACAAGTCTTGGTTCCTTTACTACTCTGGGCATTCAGGAGTCACTCGAGATACTTGGAGAAGTAAAAGAAAAATTCTCCCTGCCTGTTCTTACGGATGTCCACACTGTCGAAGAAATAAAATTTGCAAGTGCTGTCGCTGATATACTGCAGATTCCGGCTTTCCTTTGCAGACAAACTGATCTGCTGTTGGCAGCTGGTGAATCGGGGAAAATTATCAATATTAAAAAAGGACAGTTCCTGGCACCTGAGGATATGAAACACGCAATTGATAAGGTAAAATCTACGGGAAACAGTAACATAATGCTTACGGAACGAGGAACAACTTTTGGCTATCATAATCTTGTAGTTGATATGAGGTCGCTGGTGATAATGAGAGAACTAGGGCAGCCTGTAGTTATGGATGCCACACATTCGGTGCAGATGCCGAGCAGTACCCATAAATCGGGAGGCAGACCCGAATTTATTAAGCCCCTTGCAAAAGCAGCTGCGGGAGTCGGAATCGATGCTCTGTTCCTTGAGGTACATCCGGATCCGCCCAACGCAAAAAGTGATGCGGACAGTCAGCTCCATCTGGATGAGCTCGAAGGTCTGCTCAAAGATGTCCTCCAGATTGATAAAATTGTAAAAAATTATTAGCTAAATAAAATTATACAGGATGTGCTTTGTCGGAAGATAAAATTCTTAATAAAGGAAAGGAAGTAATAAAAATTGAAGCTGAGGCTGTATCCAATCTTGTGTCCCAGCTGAACGGTGATTTTGTTAAAGCTGTCCGGAAAATATACGAATCAAACGGCAGGGTTGTTTTCACCGGCATGGGCAAGTCGGGTTTGATTGCCAGGAAAATTGTAGCCACATTTAACTCTACCGGAACAGCGGCAATTTATCTTCATCCTACTGATGCAATGCACGGTGATCTCGGGATGGTAAGAAGGGAAGATATAATTGTTATAATATCTAAAAGCGGCAACACCGACGAGTTGATGCAGCTTGTTTATATGTTTAAGAGGATGGGTGTTACAATAATCGGGATGCTGGGTGAGCGACATTCCAAACTTGGCAGGGAGTGCGATATTATACTTGATGTTGCCGTTAAAGAAGAAGCCTGCCCGTACGATCTGGCACCAACGGCTTCAACTACTGCATCTCTCGTAATGGGCGATGCACTTGCTGTTGCTCTTCTCGAAAAAAGAGGATTTACCCCTGACGATTTTGCACAGCTTCATCCCGCCGGCAGTCTGGGGAAAAGACTTTCGCTTAAGATTAATGAAATAATGTACAGAGATGATGATATTCCGGTTGTGAATATGAAAACACTCCTTAAGGATTCGATATATATTATGACTTCCAAAAGGCTTGGAATGACCGCCGTCGTTGATGATGATGGTATTCTAAAAGGAATTATTACAGACGGCGACCTCAGAAGACTGCTCGAGAAAGATATGAAAATTGCCGGCTTAACCGCCGGCGATGTGATGACTAAAAATCCGAAAACCATCAATCAGGAATATCTGGCTTCATTCGCATTACAGCAGATGGAGAACTTCAACATCACATCACTTATTGTTGTTGAGAATGAAAAACCCGTGGGCATCATTCACCTGCATGATTTGGTTAAACTCGGATTGAAAAGAAGATGAAATATTTACCTGCATTTGCAAAACTTCTTTTGTTTTTCTTTCTGACAATCGTTCTTTTTTCTTGTGCAGAACAAAAGGTGAAACCTAAAATTGACTATACCCTTGAAGATGAAAACGTGCCTCTGCAGGAGAGCTGGAATTCCGAAATTTATTTTTCGGAAAACGGTGAGGTAAAAGCTATTCTTTATTCCGATCATATAAGAATGTTTCAGGAACCGAAAGAAAAACTATTGACCGGATTAAGCATTCGATTCTTTAATGAAAAGGGAATCGTAACATCTACGCTTACTTCAAAGCGCGGAAGAATCGACGATGTTACAGAAAACATGTTCGCAATGGATTCTGTGGTGGCATTTAATGACAGTTCTCAAACAAAATTGGAAACCGAAGAATTAATGTGGAGAAAAAAAGACAGTAAAATTGTTACAGATAAATTTGCCAGAATAACGACTCCAGATGAAATTATTGAAGGTTATGGATTTGTGTCGGATCAATCGTTGAAAAATTATGTTATTTATGATATTACATTCCAGACAACTCTCAAGAAAAATAAATGACCCGTTTCCGGAATTCAATTATATCAATGTTATTATTTTGTTCTTCTCTTACAGCTCAGGATGAGGGGCGGCTTACAATAGTAGGAGATAGTTTAAGGGGAAGCGTGCTTAACGGCGAAAGTATAAGGGAAATATTCGGTAACGTTGTAATGACACAGGGCGATGTAAAAGTAACCTGCAGAAAGGCAATTCAGTATATTGCAAGAAATGAGGCTGAGTTAATCGGAAATGTTGTTGCAACTCAGGATACTATCATTATTAATACTTCCAAAGCATATTATTTCGGTGATGAAAAATACACTTACTCAGATGATACAGTCTATCTTAACGACGGGCATATAAATCTGCAAGCCAGAACCGGATATTATTATTTCGACGATAAAAGAGCCGAATTCCTGAATGATGTTTTATTAAGGGATTCGCTGAACACTCTTAGCTCTTACAAACTTGTTTACTTTAACGATCCTGACAAAGCAGTTGCTGTTGGTAAGGTTAAGATTGTTGATAGTTCTTCTACGATCAGCGCTGATAGCTTAATATTTATGAGGGAAGAAGATATTTCCTTTGCATATTCCGACATCAGAATTTCTTATCCAAGAAATAATATAATTATAACCGGCGGTTATCTTATGGACAGGGGGAAGGAAAAATATACAACAATTACTCTGAATCCGGTACTCACACAAATTGATACCTCCGAAAGCGGTACTATAGATACGCTTGTTGTTCTGGCTGATATGATGGAAGCCTATCAGGATAGTACGAAAAGATTAATCGCAACTGATTCTGTAAAAATTATCAGAGGCAACTTTTATTCGCTCAGCAACATTTCAGTTTTTTACAGAGCTGAAGATAAAATATTTACTTATAAAACGGAGAATGATACAGATCAGCCTGTAATGTGGTACGATAATTCACAATTAACCGGTGATAGTATCTGCGTTAAGATGCATGAAAATAAAATTGATATAATTGATATAAAGGGCGATTCATTCATTCTGACTTTCGATGATAATTTTGATGATAGGTACAACCAGATTTCAGGTGAGGAGACAAAGATGTTTTTTACTGAAAATAGCCTGGTTAAAACAGAAGTGCTTGGAAATGTTTTGAGTTACTACTTTCTTTTTGAAGAAAATGAACCTAATGGTTTGCTAAAGTCGAGTTCCGAAAAAGCTGTATTGCTGTTTCAGGATAATGCCATAGCCGATGTTAAATTGTACGGATCGATAAAAAGTGAGTTCCATCCAGAAAATCTAATTAAGGATAGAACCGGAGAATTTACATTACCATCGTTTAAGATTAATTATAACAAACCAAATAAAAATAAAATAATAAGTGAAATTCCTAACTGGAATAATTAGCGGGAGTTTAAATTTGAAATTAATGGGTGAAAATCTCGTAAAGATTTATAAAAAAAGAACAGTCGTAAATCAGGTGAGTGTTGATGTAACTCAGGGTGAAGTTGTTGGTTTGCTCGGTCCTAACGGTGCCGGTAAGACGACTACTTTTTACATGATTGTGGGAATGATTAAGCCCAATGCGGGAAAGGTATTTCTCGACTCCAACGAGATAACTTCCGAGCCCATGTATACCAGAGCGAAAATGGGTATTGGTTATCTGCCGCAGGAAGCATCCATTTTCAGAAGACTTAGCGTTGAAGATAATTTAATGGCAGTTCTTCAAATGATGAATTTGACTAAGAAAGAAAGACAGGAAAAAACTGAAGAGCTGCTGGAAGAACTAAGCATAGCTCACCTGCGAAAGAATCTGGGTTTTCAACTTAGCGGCGGTGAGCGCAGAAGAACCGAAATAGCAAGAGCACTTGCTACTAATCCCAAATTTATTCTTCTTGACGAACCTTTTGCAGGTGTTGATCCGATAGCTGTTGAAGATATTATGACGATAGTCGCAAATCTTAAGCATAAAGGAATCGGTATACTTATTACCGACCATAATGTTCATGAGACACTAAGTATTGTAGACAGAGCCTATATTCTGATTAATGGCAACATATTTAAGGATGGTACGGCTGAAGTTCTGGCTGATGACGAAGAGGTGCGAAAACTCTACCTTGGCGAGAAATTTAAATTAGACCGTTACAGTTAAGAAAATTACAATTTTCAATTACCTTAGCTGCAAACTGATCCTGTTATGATTTAAATTCTTTAATAATTTTATCAATCTCAGCAGCCGAAATACCCGAACCGAAAACATTTTTACCGGGGACTTCTGATTTATTATCACCTTTATTTACCGGCGGGTTGCCTGCTCTTGCCAGCAGCCGCTCTTCTATCTGCTCAAGGAATCCTGAATGTTTATCCCTGAACTTCGATTCCGAGTATTTTTCATCGAATACTGAAAGTGCATATCCCTCATTTACCGGTTTTGTCTCAAAAGCAAGCGTTTTGATATTCATTAAGTGCTTTGCCGAAACATTTTCTGATACTATCGATCCTCCCCAGGTACCGACTCCGAGAGTCATCGACGGAATCAATGCTGTAGTATATCCCACGGCTCCCACGGAACTGGGAGTATTGACTACAATTCTGAAAGCAGGTTTCTCGAGTGCAAATTTCATTATTACTTCTTTGTCATTTGAATGAATTACCAAAGTATGACCAATACCTCCGAATTCCAGCAATTCAATGCATTTATGGCATCCTTCGAGCCAACCGTCAACGGTGTAAAAAGCAAGCACTGGCGATAGTTTTTCCATTGACAGCGGTTCTTCATGTCCTACGTTACTGCAATGAGCAATCAGGACTTTTGTTGTGTCAGGTACCTTGAAGCCTGCGTAATCTGCAATAAACTTCGCCGGTTTACCAACAATATCGGGATTAATACCTTTTTCCCTTTTAACAGCTTTTTCAAGTTTTAATTTTTCATTTTCGTCAACAAAATAGCAACCGAGTCTTTGAGCAGTATCAATAACCTTTTGCCTGACGGGACGGTCGACAACCATAGCCTGTTCTGAAGAGCAAAGTGTTCCGTAATCGAATGTGGTTCCGAAAATTATATCCGCAACGGCTTTTTCAACATTAGCAGTCCGTTCAATAAAAGCCGGAACGTTTCCCGAACCGACTCCGTATGCCGGTGTACCTGCACTGTAAGCTGCTTTAACCATTGGATTGCTGCCGGTTGCAAGTATCACAGCTATATTTTTATGCTTCATTAATTCTTCGGTGGCTGACATTGAAGGAGTTGATATGCACTGCATAAGTCCCTTTGGGGCGCCTGCAGCTTCAGCCGCTTTACTCAAAACGTTAATTGCTTCCATTGTACACTTGACTGCACGCGGGTGGGGACTTGCCACAATTGAATTCCTGCATTTAAGCGATATAATGGATTTAAACATTACCGTTGACGTTGGATTTGTTGAAGGTATCAATGCTGCAACAACACCCATGGGTTCAGCAATTTTTACAATTTTTCCGTTAGACTGAACATCTATTACACCAACCGTTTTCAAATCTTTAATTGAATTATAGATATCTCTTGTTCCGAACTGGTTCTTAATTAACTTATCTTCCCACTTACCGAAACCTGTTTCTTCGTGAGCCAGTTTTGCAAGACTTTCGGCTTCCGCATAACCCGCATCTGCCATCGCTTTTACTATTTTATTAACCTGCTCCTGACTGTAATGTTTAAATTCCAGTTGAGCCTGTTTTGCAATATTAACTAATTCGCGGACTTCCTGAATTGACTTAAGATCATGATCCATTATTTACTCACATGCAATTTTAAGAACAAAATATAAGTATAGGCAGCTTAAACTTCAATTGAGTCTTTTGAAATGTAAACGTCATGTAACGGATTACTAAGTTTTAAGTATGTTTTTTATCTTGGTGTATCCGGTTTTACTAATGGCTAATTTCGTATTGTCCTTGAGAACAGCGTAATAAGAGTCTTTCTGTAGTAATTCAATATTCTTCAATGAATTAATATTGATGATATAAGAACGATGAATTCTGTAGAACTGATCCGGCTCTAAATGATCTTCGTAATATTTCATTGTTCTCTGTTTCAGGTATTTCTCACCCTTTGCATGAATTTCTACATAATCGTCCTGCGCTATTATATAATCTATTTCTTGCACGGGTATAATTTTAATATTACTTCTATCCTTAATGATTACACGGTTTAAATATTCTATTTTCGAATCAATATTTTCCCGCAGCTTTTTTATTTTCTCATCCTGTCTTAATTTTTCAGGAATTGAATTGCGTGCCCGGTTTAAAGCATCATCGAAACGATCTTTGGAAAAAGGCTTTAAAAGGTAATCGACCGCATTTATCTCGAATGCTTTAATGGCATATTGGTCGAATGCAGTTGTAAAAATTATCAGTGGTGGTTCGTCAATCAGTTCCAGCATTTCAAACCCGTTTATCTTTGGCATTTGTATATCGAGAAATGCAATATCGGGCTTATGTTCCTGTATTGCTTTTATTCCTTCGAAGCCGTTTTTACATTCGCATACAATTTCTATATCGTCCTGAAAGCTCAGGTAATTAATAACGATATCCCTTGCAAGTTTCTCATCATCAATTATAATACATTTAAGCTTTTCCACTGTATTGCCCGTACTATTGAACAGGAATATAAATATTTACTGTAAAAATATTTTCCAATTTATTAAATGTAAGCAAATTATCCTGCCCGTAAATTATTGACAGTCTGTGCTTGATATTCTGTAAACCTATCCCTTCCCCCTTTCTGGAAACACCCTGTGGATCGAAATTATTCTGCATCGTTATTATTACATATCTGTCATCTCTTCTGCATGTAAGTTTGATTGTTATTTTTTCGGTGCTTTCATAAACCCCGTGTTTAATAGCATTTTCAACAATAGGCTGAAGAATCATTATCGGTACCTTCATTTTAAGGCATTGCTCTGATATCTCGGTAACGAACTCGATATTTTCCTCGAAGCGTATTTTTTCAATATCCATATAGAGTTTTACATTCTCTATCTCTTCAAGCATTGAGGCAACTTGTGTCTCGTTATACGATAATGTTTTTCTTAAAAATGAAGAAAGCTTGATCGTCATTTCACGCGCTTTTGCAGGATCGGATAATGTAAGTGAGTTTATGGAATTAAGACTGTTGAAAACAAAGTGGGGATTTATCTGGTACTTAAGCGTTTTTAATTCTGCATCTTTAACGAGTGACTTAAGTTCGTTTTCGACCAGACTTTTTTCTTTGTAACTTTTATAATAATAAGTAAAGTAATAAAAGACCACAATTATAACGTAATAGATAATTCCGATATTAAATCTCCAGACTAGAGATTTGTCAAGGAACGAAAGATACGCATCAGTTTTAATCGTATTTGAAAGAATAAAATATCCTGTATAAACCCATATTACCGAGGTGAATATTCCGCCAGCGAGGTGATTTAAAAGAGTTTTCCACATCTTGCTCTTCTCTATGCTTAAATAGATTGACGGGTACCAAAGACTTACCGATAAAAGCAGGAAGAGGAAATTATAAATTGCTGCATCTAATAAAGAATTTTCTATTCTAACATTAAACAGAAAGTTCAGCACTAAAGTATGATTAAAAACTATAATAGCCCAAACGGTCAGAAGCGCAAAGATATTTGTATTATTTTCAATTAAAGGATTTTTCATTGGTCCTAATTTTTTAAATCTCCGCCGCCAAAGATTACAACCCCACGTATTTCCAGAGCTCTTGTTTCATCATACTTCTCAGTTGGATCTTTTCTGCGGTCATCATCAAACGCACCAAAAATGGAAGTTACGCTCATTATTACACGCATATCTTTTGGTACTATTATATCAATACCTCCGAAAATTGCCATAATATCAATTACCTGTTTACCGGGAGCGAGTTTGGCATCTCTTAAATCAAGATCTATCCCGCCGAAAACAGCAGTCAGTTTTCCACCGGCGAAATTTCCCGATACTATTCTTTTTTCACTGCCGCTGAAGACGGCAGCTTCGTTTATATAGTCTTGATTGCTTGTCTGGAAATTATAATTGCTGTAATTTTTTTTTGAATAATCATTCGTGAAGTCAGTATTGATGTTGTGACTTGGATATCTTCTGCTTGGCTTCAATAAAATATATAAACCGAATATGATAAGAATTACAGGCCAGTATTCCCTTATCAGCTCACTGAACGGAACACCGAAAAACCGGAATGCTAAAATTGTACCGCCGATAAGAATTAATACTATACCGGCACCGCTATCCTTTGAGTTGATCAGTAAGATAATACCGACTAAAATCAGAAGGGCTGGCCAGGAGAACAAGTAATGTCTTAATTGAAAAGGAATATAAAAAATATTATCTGCCAGAAAATATAATCCTATTATTACCAGAATTATACCGACTGCTGCTCTACCGTTTGTGTTACACATATAAATACTCCCTTAATTTTTAATTTCACCACCGCCGAAAAGGACAAGACCTTTAATCTTCAAAGTCCGGCCCGGTTGCGGCACAAGGTCTGGATCGATTCTTCTGTTATCAGCGAACCCTCCGAATATAGGAATCATATCAATTTCAACGCTCCAATCAGAAGGGATCAGAATTGTTGTGCCTCCAAAAAGTGCGAATAAATCCAATGTGCTTTCACCGTCAGCAAGTTTTGAATCGATCAGATCGATCTCCGAACCTCCGAAGAAGGCGGTGATTTTTCCACCCCTGAA
This sequence comes from Melioribacteraceae bacterium, assembly GCA_016927595.1. Classification (GTDB taxonomy): domain Bacteria; phylum Bacteroidota; class Ignavibacteria; order Ignavibacteriales; family Melioribacteraceae; genus PGYT01. The sequence goes on from JAFGMI010000016.1 coordinate 30,420, forward strand.
GTTGGTAGACTTTATATATTTTTTGCCGCCTCCAAAAATTGCTAATTCGTTAAGATAATCACCTGAGGATAAGAAATCTGCTTTTTCGGTCATAGATCCCGAAGAAAATTTTACAAGTCCGCCCGTTCTCAGAATAATATAAACTCCAAGGAAAATTAAAATAAGCGGCCAGAATTCCGGGAAGTGGAAAATAAGTCCTATACCAATCAGAATTGAACCGGTTGACCTGTTACCAGTTGTTGCCAGAATAATTAAACCGATTATAATTAGAATTGTCCTCCAGTCAAGGATGAACCATGGAATCGAATAATCTATGATGTCGAAGTTGCTGAGAAGGAATAAAACTCCCAGAGTTAAAATCAGCAGACCAATAATCAATCTCGTGCTTGAAATCTTACTTTGCATTTTTTTACCCTAAATATTTATTATTAACTTAAGCTGTATAATTAAATATTTGTACAAAAAATCGGTGAATTAACGAAAATTATCGGTTAAATTACCGTTGTTCTGTTTAATTTACTTATAACAGACTTTTTAATTTCCCTGAAAAATATGCACTAAATGAAAAACAACTCAATCACACAATTCAAGTACGGATTATTTTCTCTGTTATTTATTATACTGATCGGAATAATCGGCTACGAGATTATAGAAGAGGACTGGGATTTTATCGATTCTTTTTATATGACCATTATAACTATTTCAACAACAGGATTTAAAGAAGTTAAAGACCTTTCTTCTGAGGGAAGACTTTTCACAATATTTCTGATTATTTCGGGAGTACTCTCGATAGCCTATACAGGCGGGAAAGCGGCGCAGATACTTATTGAAAAACAAATTTTCAGGAGACGAAGAATGGAAAGGGGATTGGAAACAATAAGCAATCATTTTATAGTTTGTGGTTACGGCAGGATGGGTAAGCAGATTTGCGAAGCGCTTAAAGAAAACGGCTATACATTCGTGGTTATTGAGAATAATCCTCCTAATTTGGAACTGCTGGTTGAAAAGGGATTTTATTTTATAGACGGCGACTCATCGAGTGATGAAGCCTTAATTAAAGCGGGCGTTAAAAGAGCAAAGGGACTTGTTTCCGTTGTGGCTACAGATGCCGAGAATGTATTTACAACATTATCTGCAAAAGAACTAAATCCTAAAATATTTGTTGTAGCGCGTGCTATAGATGAAGGTACCGAATCGAAATTATTAAAAGCGGGCGCTGACAGGGTTGTTAAGCCTTATGAATTGGGCGGGAACAGACTCGTGCAACTGCTTATGCGTCCAGGTGTTATGGATTTTATAGACGGTGTAGCGCGCAATAATGATATTGCAATAAATCTTGAAGAAATAACAGTTGGTGCGGATTCATCCCTGATTGGAAAATCTCTGGCTGAATCCCCGATAAGAAAAGACCTCAATATTATCATAGTAGCAATATACAGGCAGGACGGCACATTTATATACAACCCGAAATCAATGGTCGAAATAAATGTAAATGATAAATTAATTGCTATCGGAGAAACTGAATCACTTAATAAATTAACCATACTCTGTGTTCCGGCAAATAAACCTGTAGTAAATTAAAAGTATGTCAAATGAAAAAATGGATTAAAGTAATTATTGGAATTTTTATTACAGTATTTATACTCCTTATTGGGCTCTATGCGCTCTCCCACAGAATGCTCAGTAGTTCTCTGCCGGATTATGAAGGGATTCTTTCATCAAATGAAATAAAATCTTCAATCAATATTTACAGGGATAGTACTGCTGTTGCTTATATTGAATCCGAACATGAAACGGATGCTGCCTTCGCCCTTGGCTTTGTTCATGCGCAGGAAAGAATGTTTCAGATGGATCTGATGCGCCGGGCAGGTGAGGGAAGATTATCGGAAATACTAGGGAGTAAAACCCTACCTTTCGATAAGATGTTCAGGACTATCGGAATTTACAAGTCATTACTGGATAACTACGGTAAATTCAGCGATGATACAAAAACGATGCTTGAGTCATATTCGAATGGTGTAAATGCTTATTTAAAATCTACAGAAGATTACTCATTTGAATTCAAGGTTCTGGGCTATACACCTTATGAATGGATGCCCGTTCATTCGCTTCTCGTTGCCAAACTTATGGCATGGGAGCTAAATGTAAGTTGGTGGACAGATATTGCTTTCAGTCATATCGTACAAAAATTCGGAGTTGATAAGACTAAGGAAATACTTCCCGACTTCGAAGAGAATTCTCCTACAATTATTCCTGAACATATTGCATCTGCAGGTGAAATATCTCTCGATATAGTTGCAACAGACAGGGATTTCAGGGAGTTCATGGGAATGGAGGGCACCCATATAGGATCGAACAACTGGGTAATAAACAATAAAAAATCTGAATCCGGTAAAGTGATCATCGCAAATGATCCGCACCTGTCTCTTTCAATCCCTGCAAAATGGTTCGTGTCTGTAATAAGGGCAGGGAATTGGAATGCAGACGGTTTTACGCTGCCCGGTGTACCTGCTATTGTTATCGGAAAGAATCAAGATATCTCGTGGGCTATAACAAATGTTATGACAGACGATGCGGATTTTTATATTGAAAAATTCGATAGTACTCGCACGAGATATTTAGTTAATGATTCATGGAAAGGGTTGAGTATACGGAAAGATACGATAAAAGTAAAAGACTCATCAAGCGTCGTGTTTGAAATAAGAGAAACGCACAGGGGTCCCGTTGTATCGGATATACACCCTTACAAAATTTTATATCCCGATACAATTCAGAACATCACTGATATCAGTATGAAATGGACAGCGCTTGAATTCAGTGATGAGTACAAAGCCATATATGGTGTGAACACAGCGTCAAACTGGGAAGAATTTACTGAGGCTTTGAAGAACTTCACCGTGCCTGGTCAGAATTTTATATATGGAGATAAAAATAATAATATAGGATATGTTTGTGCCGCACGTTTGCCCAAAAGAACAGGGAACAGTCCAACATTAGTATATGACGGAACAACGGACAAAAATGACTGGCAGGGTTATGTCCCGTATTCCGAGATGCCAAAATTATACAACCCCGAACAGGATTACATCGCATCTGCAAATAATAAAACTGTAAAGCATTTCCCGTATCACATATCTAATATCTGGGAACCGCCCTCAAGAATTGACAGAATTACAAGTATGATCAATTCAAAAAAACAAATTAACTTTAACGATTGTGTTAAAATGCAGATGGATTTTCAATCCGCATACGCGCCTTTAATTGTCGAAAAAATAATAAATGCTTTTGACAACACAAAAATTGCAGATAATAATCTTAACCTGGCAATAAATTTATTGGATGAATGGGACTTTGTAATGGAAAAAGACTCTCAGGCACCGGCGGTGTATCTTGTATTTCTTCAGAAACTGATTGAGAATATTTTCATGGACGAAATGGGCGATAAATTATTTAAAGAATACGTATTCATTTCGAATATCCCTTACAGGATAGTCACTGAATTAATGAACGGGAAAAAAATCAGCTGGATTGATAATATAAGTACGGAAAATGTTGAATCACTTGAAGAGATTATACGCAAAAGCATGGTTGATGCGCTTGAATTTCTTGAGACGGGATACGGTGATAACATAACTTACTGGCAATGGTCGAAACTTCACAGCTTGACATTAAGACATCCTTTCAGCGGTACTTCATTTCTGATCGATAAAATCATTAATGCTGGTCCTTTTGAACTGGGTGGTGATGGTACAACAGTTTTCAATACAGAGTATTCATTTACAAAACCTTTCGAAATTAAACTGGGACCATCAATGAGGTATATTTATGATTTTGCAGATCCCGAAGCGTTTTACTTTATACTGCCGACAGGTCAATCGGGACATTTGATGAGTGATCATTATTCCAATATGACTTACGGATGGATCGAAGGCAGGTATTTCAAAGTCAATACAAACTTATCAGTAAATAAAGATCAATTAAAAATGTTTTTTACAATTGATCCGGCAAACTAATTGAATCTCATTAGACTTATTGTTATATAACCTGTCGGTTATTTAAAAATATTACAGGCAATTAAGAGCAAAATTTCAATGAAAGTAATCGAACATCTCGAAAAAACCAAAAGCACATTAATCAGTTTTGAAATAATCCCGCCCAAACGGGGCGGCGATATCAGGCAACTGATGAATGTGCTTGATGCGATAGTGAAATACAATCCGCCGTTTATAGATATTACGAGTCATGCTGCAGAAGTGATGTATGAAGAGACCGCGCAAGGCGAATATAAGATGAGAATTAAACGAAAGCGTCCGGGTACGCTGGGTATATGTGCACTCATACAGAATAAATATAACATAGATGCCGTTCCGCATGTTATCTGTCAGGGATTTACACGCGAGGAAACGGAGGATTTTCTGATTGAACTTCATTATCTGGGTATAGATAACGTGCTAGCAATCAGAGGAGACGACAGCGGGTTCAGGAAGCCGATGAAATTTGGTCGGAGTGCCAACGTGTATGCCGTCGATCTGATTAGCCAAATTTCCGATATCAATAAGGGCAAATATATTGAAGATACTCTTATCGATGCGGAACCGATGAATTTCTGTGTGGGAGCCGGAGCATATCCGGAAAAACACTTTGAAGCACCCAACCTCGATACCGATATTAAATTCACCAAAGCAAAAGTTGAAGCAGGTGCCGAATACCTGGTTACTCAAATGTTTTATGATAATGAGAAATATTTTAATTATCTGGATAAGTGCATAGCAAAGGGAATAAGTGTACCGATTATTCCCGGATTAAAAATACTTACATCGAAAAATCATATTCACTCTATTCCTAAAAACTTTTATATAGATATACCGAACGAACTTGCTGAAGAAGTTTTAAGTGCAAAACCCGAGCATGTTATTGATATCGGAGTTGAATGGACTGCCCGGCAAGTGGAGGAATTATTAAATAGAAATGTTCCCGCAATACATTTTTACATAATGCAGAATTCCGGACCGATTAAAAAATTAATGGATAAATTAAAATTGTAATATGAACAAGGCATCCAAAAGAATTAAACTTCCCAGGAGAAAGGTAGTCAGACTTAGGTGGGGTGTTGCAGGTTGTGGTTCGTATCTTGAGAATACATTTTTACCGACGTTGAAAAATGTCAAGAAATCTAAGTTGGTTTCTGTTTACAGCTCTGACATAAACCGGGCTAAATTTATAGCTAACAAGTTTAATGCTGAGAAATCAAGCAACAGTTATGACGAATTTCTTACGCATGGTTTTGATGCGGTTTATATCTCAAGTAAAAATTCGGATCACTATAAACAGGTTATTAAAGCTGCAGAAGCAGGTAAACATATTTTGTGCGAAAAGCCTATGGCGTTAAATTCTGCACAGGCAAAGGAAATGGTTGATGTATGCGAGAAGAATAATGTTCATCTGGCAATTAATTTCGTTTACAGATTTAACCCTCTTGTTGCGAAAGCTAAAGAACTTATTGATAAACAAATTATCGGCAGGATAGTTACGATATCGACTGACTTTAATATCGATTATGCTCCTAATGATAATTTCAGATTTAAGAAACATGAATCCGGCGGTGGTGCGCTATTTGATCTTGGGACACATATGATTGATCTGCTTCGATTCTTCGGCGGTGATATTCTTTCTATTAACGGTAATAAGGATAATATCATTTACAATAGCGAGGTTGAAGATTTTGCAAACGGTATAGTGAAATTCAAAAGCAGCGGCTATGGCTACTTTAATGTTTCCTTTAATACTAAAAAACCTTTCAACAGGATTGAAATTTTAGGTTACAAAGGATGTATAAGTATCGACAATATGGTCGGAAGAAAAAATGCATCGTCAAAAATTATAATTGAATTATCGGGAGAAGCTAAAAAGGCATTCAGAAGAAAAGCAAACAATCAGGCAATTCTATTGAAGGGAATAAACAGGTCATTTCTAAAGAATGAAAAACCTGCTGTTACAGGTTATGATGGTCTGGTCAATGTTGAACTAATGGAGCAAATCGGAAAATTTTAATAAAGCTGTTATACTTTGTAATATAGAGTAATTGTTTTAATTAAACTTATATACTTAATATAGAATTTCGTACGCACAATTATGAATAGTGATATTACAATAGCAATACTACTTGGCGGAGCTTCGAGTGAAAGAGAAGTGTCTAAATTATCCGCAGCAGGTGTACTCGGGGCTGTTAAAGAACTCGGTTATAAATACAAACTGATTGATCCTTCTTATGGCACTATTCAGCCCGAAAGCGACGATGAATTTTTTATTTCACAAAATTTCACTGAACCGAACAGCAGAAACTATTTAAATGCAGTAAGTTCTCATTTATTCGATGGCATTGATGTAGTATTTAATGCTTTGCACGGAACCTGGGGAGAAGATGGTACAATCCAGTCTTTACTTGAATTTCGCGGCATAAAATATACCGGCTCTGGAGTACTCCCTTGTTCAATTTCGATGAATAAAATTTTCACAAAAGTTATGTTCCAACACTATGACGTGATTACGCCTTTGTGGAAACTAGTCCGTAAAACTGAAAAAGTTGATGCTAATTTATTGGATGAATTAGAGGATATTGTCGGGTTGCCCTGTGCCGTTAAACCGAATAATCAGGGATCGGCAATCGGACTCTCTATTTGCAAAAAGAGATCCGAAATTGAAAGTGCTGTATGCGAAGCTGCAAAATATTCGGATGAAATTCTGGTCGAAGAATATATTGCAGGTTATGAACTTACAGTTGGTATTCTTAACGGACATGCATTCCCGCCGCTTGAAATTAAACCGAAGCATGATTTTTATGACTACACTTGTAAATATACACACGGGATGAGTGACTATGAGGTCCCCGCCAGATTTCCTGCTGAGGTTTTGGATGAATTGAAAAAAAAAGCAATACTTGCATATCAGTCCATTAATTGTTCAAGTTACGGAAGAATTGATTTTAGACTCAATAACGAATTTGTGCCTTACTGCCTGGAGGTGAATACACTTCCTGGATTAACTAGTACAAGTCTGCTACCTAAAACAGCTAAAGCCGACGGTTTATCATTCGTAGATTTAATCGAACACATAATTAAAAATTCTTTGAATAGTTGATTAATGCTTGGATCAAAGATTAAAAAGATAATATTCTTGGTAATAATTCTCTCCTTATTGATTTTTTTGTTTTTTAATGAATACGGTTTGATTAAGTATTTCAGATTGAAAAGTGAAATCACTGAGCTAAATATGGATATTGAACGAAGTGAATTGGAAATGGAACAAATTAAAATGGAAATAGATTCTTTGAAGAACAGCTTAATTAAAATAGAAAAAGTTGCACGTGAGAAATATAGAATGCTGGGCGAAAATGAACATGCATTCAAAGTAGAAAAAAAATAATCTTTAGAATTTATTTTTATGAATTCCCGAAATCATATACCGCATGTTCCTTTGGCAGAAAGAATAAGACCCAGGTCCTTAAAGGATTTTAAAGGACAGGAAAAATTAGTGGGATCCAGTGGTCCTATACGCAGTATGATTGATAACGATAAGCTCTCATCTTTTATTCTTTGGGGTCCTCCGGGATCAGGAAAAACTACTTTGGCAAGGATTATTTCAAAACAAACTAACTCCGAATTTTATCAGCTTAATGCAGTTTCTTCTGGTGTTAAAGAGGTTAGGGAGATAATAAGACTTGCAAAGACTAACAAGGAACATTTTAAAAGAACTATTTTGTTTATTGACGAGATTCATCGTTTTAATAAATCACAACAGGACGCTCTGCTGGCTGCGGTTGAATCAGGAGATATAATTCTGATCGGTGCCACTACTGAGAATCCTTCCTTCGAGGTGATACCCCCTCTAAGATCCAGAGCGAGAGTTTACACTCTCAATGAATTAAATGAGAAGGATCTTAACGATATTTTGGAATATGCACTCACCGAGGACGAATATCTGAAGGAACTTGATCTTGAAATTGAAGATAGAAATTTTCTTTTTTACTTGAGTGGTGGTGATGCACGCTCGATGCTTAATATTTTGGAAGATGTGATTTCACAATTAAATTCTGGCGGACGAATATTTATAAGCAATGAAATTATTGAAAAAGTTATTCAGAAAAAAAATATTCTGTACGATAAATCAGGGGAAGAGCATTATAATATTATTTCGGCGTTTATAAAAAGTATCCGAGGAAGTGACCCCGATGCTGCGCTTTACTGGCTTGCAAGAATGCTGGAAGGAGGCGAGGACTCTCTTTTTATTGCAAGAAGGCTAATTATTCTTGCCTCGGAAGATATTGGAAATGCTTCTCCCAATGCTCTCGTACTGGCAGAAGCATGTTTTAGTGCTGTTGATAAGATCGGTATGCCGGAATCTCGAATTATACTTGCTCAATGTGTCACATATCTTGCGTCTTCACCCAAGAGTAATTCATCTTATACAGCGATTGAAAAAGCAGTCTCGGATGTCCGCCAAAGTAAACTTTATGCAGTCCCTGTTCATTTGCGAAACGCTCCAACAAGCTTTATGAAAAATTTGGGATATGGATCCGATTATAAATATCCTCACGATCACCCTGGGAATTTTGTCCCGGAAAATTACTTGCCTGAAGAAATGAAAAATACCCAGTATTATTTCCCGTCGGAAAATGGTCAGGAGAAAAATTTAAAAGAGAGATTGAAAAATTTTTGGAACGGATTGAAAAAATACTAATTGAGTCTGAAACTCTTGCCGGGAAGTTGGGTTACTAGTCCCTGTAACTCTAGATTTAATAAATGTACAAGGCAGTCGGATGGAGATAAATTTATTTCATCGGCAATTACATCGATGTGTTTTATTGCGTTTCCAATACAGCTCATAATGGCTTGTTCAAATAAATTCAGGGAAGCGTATTTCTTGGAATCAGATTGAGATCTTCCTAAATCAATATCTAAATTCAACTCAGTCAGTACATCATTCACTGAGACAACTAATTTTGCTTCACCGTTCTGAATCAGCATATTAGTCCCTTCAGACTGAGGGATACCCACATTCCCCGGAACAGCAAATACTTCCCTGTTTTGATCAAGTGCATAACGGGCTGTTTGCAATGCACCGCCTTTGATTCCGGTTTCAATTACAATTGTCCCGACACTCAATCCTGCTATTATCCGGTTTCGTTTGGGAAAATTTTGCGCATCGGGTTTAGTCCCGGGTTCGTACTCAGTTATTACTAACCCGTTCAAAACAATTTTTTCGAAAAGTTTTTTGTTTTCCGGCGGATATATTATGTCTAATCCGGAACCTATTACTGCTATTGTTTTTCCACCGACAGCTATGCATGAGTTATGACATATGCTGTCTATTCCACGAGCCATCCCGCTAACGATTTGTATCCCGCATTTAGATAGTTCTTCCGTGAAATAGCGAGCCTGCTTTTTGCCGTATTCGGTTGGATTGCGTGTGCCAACAATTGAGATGTTAACATTGTCGAGTAATTCATAATTCCCACTTGAGTACAATAATAGAGGCGGAGAGTATATCCGCTTAAGCAAAGGGGGGTAATCCTGGTCGAAAAAAGTTGTGAGCTTAGTATTTTCTTTTAGCAATCTTTCACATTCAATCTCAGCTTTATTCTCGTATTGACCCAGGTTTCGTAATGAAGTGAAAATTAATTCTGCCAGAGTATCACTTATTGATAGAACATTTCTTAGTGTTTTCTGATCGGAATTAAAAATTTCATCAATAGAACCCAGTTTCGAAACCATATTTAATATTCTTGACGGTCCAACCCTTTCAACTGATAGGAGTAATTTGATCTTTGCGATAAGATTGATATTAAATGCAGACAATTGTTATGTATAGATATTATTATTTAATGTCGATATTGTCAACATTTGCTACAATAATAGTATTAACAGGCGCGTTTTTATGTCCTAAGATTTGCTGAACTGCATCGCCTTCACGTGTTACAAGAACCGTGTCGCCTATTCCCGAATCGAGGAAATCGAGAGAAATGTAATCCGTTTCACCGATGTAATTACCCTCGAAATCAATTTCATGAACCAGCAAAAGTTTATAAGCTTTAAGGTTCTTGTTTTTAACAGTGGAGACGATGTTCCCTTTTACCTTGGCTATAAACACGATTTTCTAATTAGATTTTTTCTTCTTTATAAATATAGCCAAAGGAAAAATTACTAAGTAGGCAAATATTAAAACAACAGGTGAAACCGATAAACTTAGCACGTTATCCCACGGGCCCTGAGTCATTAAATAGTAACCCAATACCAGGATTATGAATCCGGTTCCGAAGGTGATGTAATTAAGTTTTTCCCAGTAATTTTTAAAAGGAGATTCAACTTTTTTTAAAGTCGGTTTAATTTTTTTCTTAACCATCTAATAACCTCACAAAATAAAAAGCCCAGTGTTGGGGGGAGACACTGGGCAGGTTCACAAACTCAAAGATCCATATGATCTTTGAAAGAGTGGTACTTAAATATAAGGGTTGAGAAAAAGTTTGTCAAGAATATTTATTTATGTATATGATAAACAATTTTTCTAATTGTATCGAACTGCAGATACGGATATTCTTTTCTAAGCATTTCAATTGCATCACTGGCACTTACTTTTGCAGTTCTCATATTCTTAAACTTCTTTCGGATGGTATGGTCTCTAACCGACTTTTCATTTATTAACCCCCTTTCGCTAAGTAGCTCATAAATTTCATCCGAAATCAGATCAGATAAAGGATTTCTATTTATTTGTTGATCTATGTTTTTCATTGAACTCCCCCTATTGAGTTTTTGATTGTTAAACATTTTTTAAAGAATCTTGTTCCCTCACAAGTTCTAAAAAGTAGAACCACTATCTTAACGAAATCGTTCCCTCATAAAACAAACAAATTAGATAATTATTTTTTAAAAAAAATTTGTGTTTTAGATGAAAAACAGCTAACTTTAAGGCTGTTATTATTTAAGATAAAGTTCCTTTACAATTTGATTTTAGTTGGTTCTGAAAGAATTTGATAATTGCACTTGACAAATATGCAATTATCAACTAAGTTACGTGTCCGATTTTTATTGAGTTCTTTAACAAAGTGGATGACTAAAGTAAAACTTTAGGAAAACAATTCAAGATTACGCCAATTTTAGTTGTAAAAATTTACAACGGAGAGTTTGATCCTGGCTCAGGACGAACGCTGGCGGCGTGCTTAACACATGCAAGTCAAGGGGAAAGTTTTCTTCGGA
>JAFGMI010000017.1 GCA_016927595.1 Melioribacteraceae bacterium
ACTTAAAATAACTATACCCATCATTCGTTAAGGGAGAACCGCAAATGACCGAGTTCCTAACGCTGATCCTTGTCCTTTTCATCGCTTTCCTCTTCATAAGAATGATCTACATCCTGTTTAGACTGTTCGTGATGTACCTGAACGGTGAGATTAAACTAAGCGAGGATGAGAAGAAGGATATCCGCAGAAGCTTCAGGGAAGGTCTGTTGCTAATAGTCCGCAGACTGTATCTGTTCAAATAACAAAATAAGGAGAATACCGCATGACCGAATCACAAAACTTCATCGACGAGCTTTTAAACGAAGCCGAGGTGAAAGAACAGCAGCTGACGCTGGCGCATTACGATCTGATAATCGCCGAGATTGGAAGGCTTTACGACAAGATCGAGGCTACCGTCAGGGAAGCCGAGTCCGAGATACAGATAATCAATGACTGGGCTCTGAACCGCAACTCAAAGACTCAGGATAAGATCAATCTGCTCGAGAGAAAGCTTGAGGCGTATATACGTGAGTCAGGGCAAAAGACGATTGAACTCGCCCACGGCACGCTTAAATTACGCAAGAATCCTGATAAGGTTGAAGTCAGGGATCTTGAGCTGTTCCTCAAAAACGCGGGACAGGAGATGCTCACCATCATCCCCGAAAGCGTAAAACCCAATCTCAACGGAATCAAATCAGTAATCCGAATGTCAGGCAAAATCCCCGATGGCGTGGAAGTTATCGCCGGACAGGAGGAGTTTTCAGTTAAACTTAACAAGGAGGTTTACAATGACGCAAAGACAGAAGCTTGAGTTCGAGATCAACAAGCCGCTTGAGATCGAGCTCATGTACGACGAACCCGTGACTGGAAAAAGCGCATACGGAGATTATTTCCTGTACGCGGTAAAGGCTAACGGACAGGAGTGGTCTTACTTTCCGCCGAGGGAAGTTCATGACGTGATCAGGGAGCTCCGCAGAGGAGATAAAGCAGTTATCACGAAACTCGCTGCTCAGAGAGGTTCAAAGATCGTTACTACCTACGATGTTAAAGTTGTAGGCCGGGGGGTGAAGCAGACAGTGGCTCAGGAGGCAGGTGATGACGAGGAAGTAAATGAAGAGCTCCCCGCGCGCGATTCATTCTACGGAATCATGCTCAGCAGCTACCGTGACGCAATTGAGATATCCCGCGAACTGAACGGAATGGCTGATCCTGAGAAGATTGCCGTTACTCTTTTCATAGCCCGCTCCAGATCAAACGGTTACTAGGAGGCACGCATGAAACTAAACCGCAGCGATATATACGCCGACATAACCCGCAGACTTAAGGAAAAGCTCTCGCAGGGAACGCTTCCATGGAGAAAATCCTGGGAGATAGGCCTGCCCCGTAACTTCCAGAGCAAACGCATCTACAACGGCCTGAACTTCATAAATCTGGCTCTTAACGATTACCCAAGTCCTTACTATCTTACGTTCCTTCAGACTAAGGAACGCGGAGGGTTTGTAAGGAAGGGAGAGACCGGAAGCTGGGTAGTTTACTGGGATGTGAAAGAGATCCCGGGAGCTTCTGACGAGGAAAGCAGGCGTGTTCCGTTTATCCGCAGAAGCATAGTGTTCAATCTTTCGCAGACATCGCTTTTGACAAACTTATTTGTATTCACTCTGTAACTAGAATTTGACAAAGACTTATAGTAACCTGCCGATAGTTTTACAAAAATATTTTCAGTTAAATCTGTTGCTCCTTCGAAATAGACAACACCGAATGCTTCTGAAAACTTTTCCGAACTAATACCACTAAGTAGACTAAAATTAGATTTTGAAAAAAAATGATTTACTTCTGTTTGAGCCATTAAAATACATGTGCTAAATAATAGGAAGACACTCATCACTATTTTCACTCGGTTGCCTCTATTTTTATAAATTCAAATAATTCAATTTTATTCTTATTTAATGTTTCAAAAATGCAATTCAATTATCGCTGCTATGGTAACAGTACATACTGCCCAATTTCCTTGTCTTTAACTTTCACGTAAATAGGAGATAGAATATAAATTTCATTATGATAGATCATTCTTGTTTCAATTAGTCCATACTCTTTGGCATAATACATTCTCCTATTATTTGTTGTATCTGGATCAATTTGGTTGATTTCCAATACGTCATAGAAAGTTTGTAATGATGTTTCAACTGAATCAATAATTTTAGATTCGTGAAATACTCTTTCAGAATCTGCAACGCCATCAGTTCTGAGAAAATACTCATTACCATTATCATATGTATTTATAATCTTTGATTCTAAAAAAGGATTAACACTATTTATGGTTGGTTCTTTAACTGTGTCTAAATACGTCTGCCAGAAATAATTATCCCTAATGAAATGATAAGTATAGCCAATCCACTTGACGTTTGCATAATATGTGATATTTTCCACTACGTATACCTCCTGACCATCAACTCTATTTGTTGTATTAATAACTTCTACTTGTGAATATTGACCAGTAGCAATATCATAGTATTGTCTAATGTCTCCAATGTTTAATGACATGTAGGGAATTTTTGGCTCAGGTTGTTCAGGTTCTGTAGAATGGTAACAGGAATGTAAAAATATTACTAAAGCTGGTAAAACAAAAATAATACTTTTAACATTTTTATTCATAATTCGGCAAGCTATAAGATATTGGATTAATACATAATAGTTTAAAACTAATATAATTTGAATCCTATTTATGATCAAGTTAAAACAAGATCACAATTTCACATTTTCAGTGAGATTATAATAAAACAAATAAATTAGTTTTCTTGGCGGCGGAAGTCTTGAGCCGAGCAGGGAAGATATTCAGATCACTAAAAAACTTGTAGACGCAGGGAAGCTCCTTGATATTAAGGTCTTTGATCACCTGATCTTCGGAGAGAATCAGTACACCTCGTTTGTTGAGAGAGGACTAACCTAGAATAGTTTAGCTTGCGATTAAAGCGGAAGACAGGCAGGTACAGTCAATTGATAATCAGCTAAAGGTGCTGAGGATTCTTGCTAAAGAAAGAAACTTAAATATAGTTGAAGAGTACATTGAATCGAAGTCTGCTAAGGAGCCGGGCAGACTTCAGTTTAATCGGATGTTAGAGGATATCAGAGCAGGAAAAGCAGATGGCATAGTATGTTGGAAGTTGGACAGACTTTCCAGAAATCCAATAGATAGTGGCACTTTGAGTTGGCTCTTGCAAACCGAAATAGTTAAAGAGATAATCACGTTTGAAAGAGTCTACCGACCAGAAGACAACGTTTTGATGATGGCTGTGGAGCAAGGTATGGCAAATCAGTTTATAATGGATTTAAGAAAGAACACAAAAAGAGGCATACAGAACAAATGTGAGCGTGGATGGTATCCGGCGCAATCTCCCATCGGCTATATGCATAACCCCATTAAGAAAAAAGGACAGAAGGAAATAATTCCTGATCCAGACCGGTTTGATATGGTTAGGAAAATATTTGATCTGGTGCTATCTAGGAGGTATACAGTTGCACAGGTGCTGAAAATTGCCAGGGATGAATGGAAACTTGATAATAGGCACGGTTGCCCACTGTCAAGGAGTACATTGTATCGTATACTTGGTGATCCTTTTTACTACGGAAAATTCGAGTACCCTAAAAATTCGGGCATATGTTATGAAGGTGCGCATAAGCCGATGATTACGTATAGTGATTATAGGGCAGTGCAGAGAATTCTGGAAAGAAGAAGCACCAATGCAGAGTCCACTAAAGAATTTACCTATCGTGGAATTATCAGATGTAAAGAATGCGGTGCACTTATTACAGCCGAAGAGAAACATAAGCATCAGAAGAACGGAAATTCACACCACTACAAGTATTATCACTGTACTTGGAAAAAAGACCCTGACTGTTCTCAGAAAAAATCTGTCGAGGAAAAGAATATCGATGTTCAGATCATGAACTTACTCGAAAGGATACATCTACCCCAGGAATTTATTGTATGGGCGCACGATAGGCTTGAAGAGTTGAACACTGATGAGAGAGAAAAACGAGAAGCCGTTTTCTCGAATTTAAAGAGACAGCTAACAAAGATCGAGAACCGTATTGAAGCGTTGATAGATCTTCGACTTGACAGCGATCTAAATCAGGAAGACTTTAAGCTGAAACGCAACGAACTTAACAAAGCAAAAATGGATATTGAAGATAAGATTAAGGGGATGCATCAGCAAAACGGTCATTCATTGGCTGAGTGTGACAGACACTTAGATATCTCTCATAGGGTAAAGAGTATATTCCCTGAAATGTCAGCAGAGCAGAAAAGGCAGCTTATGCTAATTTTATGTTCGAACCTCTTCCTTGAGGACAAAAAACTTCTATTTGAACTTGAAAAGCCATTTTTAATTATCGATGAACTTGCTGAGATAAATAGAGTTGAAGACGGGAAATCCCGAGGGTTCGAACCTCTCCAAACCCCTATAAAAAAAGGGGTTAACAGTGATTTATACACCGAAAACCCCTTAGTGCTCCACGAGTAGGACTCGAACCTACAACCCTGCGGTTAACAGCCGCATGCTCTACCATTGAGCTATCGTGGAATATATGTTTCAGAACAAATTTGAATCGTAAAGTTATATTTCCTCTATTTTATTGTCAAGTAATAAATTTGATTACTAAATCTTGTTTTAGGTTATTTTCTAATTTTTGAGAATCATCTGATATTGTCTTTCAAATTGTATAACTCAAAATCAATATTATACGTAATTATTCAAAAAATGTGAATAATAGCGGTTTCCGGTTACGGCATACATATTGATTAAACTCATTGATGTTATTAAAAGTAACGAGGCACCGATGGAATTAACTCACATCGAACATATTGGCATAGCCGTTTCTAATCTTGAGGAATCGATCAAGTATTACGAAAATGTATTGGGATTAAAATGTTATGCTATCGAAGAAGTAGCGGACCAGAGAGTCAGGACGGCTTTTTTTAAAATAGGACAGACAAAGATTGAACTGCTTGAATCAACTTCGCCCGATAGTCCCATCGGTAAATTTATTGAAAAGAAGGGTGAAGGTATTCATCATATCGCGTATTCTGTCAAAGATATTGCAGGAGCTCTTGTTGAAGCCGAGAGTAAAGGTGTCAGGTTGATCGATTCACAGCCCCGTAAAGGTGCAGAGGGATTAAACATTGCTTTCCTGCATCCAAAATCCACAGGCGGTGTTCTGACTGAACTCTGCTCTGATAAATGATGATGAGTTAAATAGAATTTCGGAGA
Organism: Melioribacteraceae bacterium; assembly: GCA_016927595.1. Lineage (GTDB taxonomy): Bacteria > Bacteroidota > Ignavibacteria > Ignavibacteriales > Melioribacteraceae > PGYT01. Next base: position 5,247 of record JAFGMI010000017.1, read on the forward strand.
TAAAATGGCAATAGAAGATAAAATTAAGCACCTGATGAAGATGCGTGAGCAAGCCCGGCTTGGCGGCGGGGAAAAAAGAATAGAGGCTCAGCATCAGAAGGGCAAATACACTGCGAGAGAAAGAATTGAGATGCTTCTGGATGAAGGCAGCTTTGAAGAGTTCGATATGTTTGTATCGCACCGGGCGCACGATTTCGGGCTCGAAAAACAACAATACCTCTCTGATGGTGTTGTTACCGGTTATGGAACAATAGACGGCAGACTGATATACGTCTTTTCGCAGGATTTTACAGTATTCGGCGGTTCGCTGTCCGAAATGTTTGCTGAAAAAATATGCAAAGTAATGGAAAAGGCAATGAAAATGGGTGCGCCGGTTATCGGGATTAACGATTCAGGCGGTGCACGAATTCAGGAAGGCGTTAAAAGTCTTGCGGGATATGCTGATATTTTCCAGCGGAATATAATGGCTTCCGGTGTAATTCCTCAGATCTCTGCTATATTCGGACCATGTGCCGGCGGGGCTGTTTATTCACCGGCGTTAACCGACTTTACGATAATGTCAAAAGATACCAGCTATATGTTTGTAACCGGTCCAAAAGTGGTTAAAACTGTAACTGGAGAAGTCGTGAGTACTGAAGATCTGGGCGGTGCACAGGTACATGCATCGAAATCAGGTGTTACTCACTTTGTTGCTGAGGATGAAAAAGAGGGGATACTGCTTATCAGAAAGTTATTGAGCTACCTGCCGCAGAATAACATGGAAGATCCGCCATTAACTGTCTGCGACGATCCCATCGACAGGCTTGATGATTATCTGAATACCATTGTTCCGGAAAATCCCAACAAACCATATGATGTTAAAGATGTTATCCATTCTATTGTTGATTTCAACGAATTTCTTGAAGTTCAGAGAAGTTATGCCCCGAATATTGTTATCGGGTTTGCAAAGTTCAACGGTCAGTCGGTGGGTATTGTAGCTAACCAGCCCAATTACCTTGCTGGTGTGCTTGATATAAATGCCTCAAGAAAAGCTGCACGGTTCGTAAGATTCTGTGATGCTTTTAATATACCGATTGTAACACTGGTGGATGTTCCCGGATTTCTTCCCGGTACAGCACAGGAATACGGCGGTATAATTATTCACGGTGCCAAACTCTTGTTTGCATTCGGTGAAGCAACCGTTCCGAAAGTAACAATAATTCTCCGTAAAGCATACGGCGGTGCTTACGATGTAATGAGCTCGAAACACCTCCGAGGAGATATTAACTATGCCTGGCCTATGGCTGAAATTGCTGTCATGGGTTCAAAGGGCGCAGTTGAAGTGTTGCATGCAAAAGAGTTAAACGGCATTGAATCGGATGAAGCGAAAGCTGAATTTATGAAGGAGAAGGAAGAAGAATATAAAGATAAATTTGCCAACCCCTATATTGCCGCAAAATACGGGTATATAGATGACGTAATTGAACCAAGGAATACGAGATTCAGGGTAATAAGAGCTCTGCAGATGCTGTCGACAAAAAAAGATGTAAATCCTCCCAAGAAACATTCAAACATTCCATTATAAGAGGCAGACTATGTTTGATAATTTTAATCTGAATGCTATCTGGGAAAGCGGGGGAATTCTGATTTCCATAGTAGGTTACATTATAGTTTTTTTCGCTCTGCTTTTACTTTATATGATATTCGCTTTGATGCAGAAAGTGCTGGTGTCCAGACAAAGGAAGAAATTAAAAATGCAGGGGCACCGCGCTGCCGATTCACCTGAAATAAATTTATCTGGCGAAGTAACTTCGGCAATCTCGATGGCACTGCATCTTCATTTTGCAGAAGTGCATGATTTTGAAAATACAATTCTAACCATTAAAAAGGTACAAAGACCTTATTCGCCATGGAGTTCTAAATTATACGGACTTCGTCAAACACCGAGAAAATAAATTGGTATCAAAATGAAAAAATATAAGTTTACAATACGGGGAAATAATTACGATGTTGAAATTCTTAACATCGAGGATAATATTGCAGAGATTGAAGTCAATGGATCATCGTATCTGGTGGAAATCCATCAGCAGAAGAAAGAAACTAAAACACCCAAGCTTGTAAGACCAAGGGTTGAACCCAGCAGTGAAACCGATAAAGCGAGAACTTCAAAACCCACCGCGCGGACAGGTGCAGGTGCAGTAAAAGCTCCGCTTCCGGGCGTAATACTCGAGATTAAAGTTAAGCAGGGTGATATTGTTGAAACAGGGGACACTCTTCTTATTATGGAAGCCATGAAGATGGAAAACAATATCAAAGCAGATAAATCGGGCACCATAACAGCCGTTAATGTAAGTAACGGAGATTCTGTATTGGAAGGGGATATTTTAGTGGAAATAGGAGCATAGAGGATGGAAGGTATTCATCAGTTTTTAGAGTTTACCGGTTTTGCAAATGTAACACTGGGTCATCTGGGAATGATTACGGTCGGACTGCTATTTATTTATCTCGCTATCGCAAAGGAATATGAACCGCTTCTTCTCGTTCCGATCGGATTCGGTATTTTACTCGGCAACGTACCTTTTATCGAAAACGTTGGTCTCCAGCTTGGTATTTATGAGGAAGGCAGTGTACTAAACTATCTTTACTTTGGTGTAACCAAGGGCATATATCCGCCATTAATCTTTCTCGGTATCGGAGCAATGACCGATTTTTCAACACTACTTTCAAATCCTAAGTTGATACTTCTGGGCGCTGCCGCACAAGTCGGAATTTTCATCACATTTATAACAGCACTTACTCTAGGATTCGATATAAATCAGGCTGCATCAATCGGTATTATTGGCGGGGCCGACGGACCCACTGCTATTTTTCTGTCTTCCAAACTTGCACCGGAACTTATAGGCGCAATCGCAATCGCTGCATATTCGTATATGGCGTTGGTACCCGTAATCCAGCCGCCCATAATCAAACTTCTTACAAATTCAGAAGAAAGAAGAATTAAGATGAAACCGCCCCGTGCAGTTTCAAAACTGGAAAGAATTATGTTCCCCATAGTGGGTCTGCTGTTGACTACATTTATATCACCAGGTGCATTGCCTTTGCTGGGTATGCTTTTCTTTGGTAATCTTTTAAAAGAATCGGGAGTTACAAAGCGGCTGGCCGAGACTGCCAACCGGGCATTAATTGATATTGTAACCATATTACTCGGTATTACAGTCGGCGCCTCAACTCAGGCAACAACATTTTTAACACCTCAGTCGATATTAATTTTTGTACTTGGAGCAATCTCTTTCATGATAGCGACTGCCGGCGGAGTGATTTTTGCAAAGGTAATGAACTTATTCCTGAAAGATGAAAATAAACTTAATCCTATGATTGGCGCAGCGGGCGTTTCGGCAGTTCCTGATAGTGCAAGGGTTGTTCAACATTTAGGATTGAAAGAAGATCCATCCAACTATCTGTTGATGCATGCCATGGCACCGAATGTTGCCGGTGTAATCGGTTCGGCTGTTGCCGCCGGTATTTTAATGGGATTTCTTCTGAAAGTATTTTAAAAAATCAGGCGTTAACTTTAAAGACACTTTCGTTTTCCGGTATTAATATCCGGCTTTCAATTTCTGTTAAAGATATATATTATTAATTACTTTAACGGAAAAAAATATGAAACTACTAAAAACGCTCCTATTACTTGTCCTAATACAAACTGTTCAATATTCACAAGTAAATTCTCATTACTGCGCGGATTCTAAAAAGAAATATAATAATGCGATTAATAAATCGGCTGCTGCAGATTATAATAGCGATACCAGAATCGATGCCAGGTATTATAAACTCGAAATCTCCATAAATATGCAAACCCAGAGTATCTCCGGGACCACCACGGTTACCTTGCAATCACTAGAGAACGGTTTGAACCAGATTTTTCTGGATTTTAAAGATGGAATGATCGTTTCTGGCGTAAGTATGAACGGCAATAATCTCGGTTTCGATCATAATGGTAACAAAATTAATATTCAACTTCCGGCAGTTTTTAATGCTGACGATCAGTTTACGCTGGTAATTGATTACACAGGTAAACCCGTGAAAGATGGTTTCGGAAGTTTTGTGTGGGTATCCGACATTCCGGCAGTCTGGACATTGAGCCAGCCTTACGGTTCAAGTAACTGGTGGGTGTGCAAGGATACCCCGGGCGATAAAGTTGATTCTTCGGATGTCTGGATTACATGCGACGAAAGTTTAATACCTGTTTCAAACGGGAAACTCGAAAAGATCGACTATCCACTTGCCGGGATGCACCGGTATAAGTGGAAGAACAGTTACCCTATTTCGCAATACCTTATTTCTATGGCTGTTGCTCCTTATGAAATCTACCAAAATGATTTTGTTTATAATGGCGGAAAAGATACGATGGATGTAGTTCACTACAATTATCCAGGCAGATTAACCGGCACACGGAAGAAAATTCTGGATGAGATAGTTCCCATGCTGCAAATATTCTCGGAGAAGTTCGGTCTTTACCCCTTTATAAATGAAAAGTATGGTCACGCAGAATGTACCTTCAGTGGTGGAATGGAACATCAGACAGTTTCATCAATGGGGTCATTTTCAAGCGGAATACTGGCTCACGAATTAGCTCATCAATGGTTCGGAGATAAGATTACATGCCGGGACTGGCATAACATCTGGCTGAATGAAGGATTTGCCACATATCTCGAATCGGTGTATATTGAAGAGATTTCCGGATTCGAAGCTTATCAGAATTCAATCTTTCAAAAAATGACATCTGCCAGGAGCGCTTCCGGTAGTATTTATCTTTATGACATAAGTTCAGTTTCCTCTATTTTTAATTATGCACGCTCTTATGCAAAAGGCGCTGTTGTTTTGCATATGTTGCGAAGAGTACTGGGCGATGATACTTTCTTTGAGGTAATGTATCAGTATGCTAACGATGAAAATCTGGTTTATAACGTTGCTACAACTGAAGATTTTCAGGCTGTTGCCGAAAGGGTTTCGGGAAAAGACTTGAATTATTTTTTCGAAGAGTGGATTTACGGGGAGAATTATCCCAGGTATTCAATTAAATGGAATTATAGCAAAATATCTGAAAGCAGTTATGATGTGTACGTTAACATAGAGCAAGATACAAATAGTGAACCGGAATACTTTACCATGCCGGTCGATCTGAAAATTCAAACCGAATCGGGTGATACTCTGGTTACGGTATTTAATGATGCAAAAAACCAATCGTTTATATTCAATATTAAATCTGAACCGGTTTATCTGTTATTTGATCCGGATAACTGGATATTAAAAGAACATAGTATTCTTACCGGTCAGTCCGATATATTTTTGGGTCCATCCGGATTCGAGTTGTATCAGAATTATCCCAACCCGTTTAATCCTTCCACAACTATTGAATATTCAATCACCGCTGCGGAGGAGAATAATATTATTCCCGCACTTCATGTGAAGCTGATTGTATATGACATACTAGGACTTGAATCAGCAATACTTGTTGATGAATATCAGAAGCCCGGACTTTACAGCGTTAACTTCGACGCAGAGAACTTTTCTTCCGGTATTTATTTTATTAAACTGATAAGCGGTGATTATATATCGGTGAAAAAAATGTTGCTGTTAAAGTAGTTAAAACCCGAAAAATATTTTAATTGGCTGTTTTTAACTTTTTAAATTCTTATTTTATCGCCGTTGTTTTAGCATTCACAAGTCGTTATTTTTTTTAAAAGTATCACTATGACAAGAAACAAAATTTATTCGATAATATTTCCGGTTGTAATTGTTTTATCGTTCATTAATCTGATAGGTGAAAATTTGTTTATTCATGAAAGCGATGCGGAGCAAATAGCTGTTAAAACAGAAATATTTGCAGCAAATAAAATAGATTTAGACGAGGTTTTTTCACAAAAGCAGCTTGGTTCATTTGTGAGCAACAATTCTACCTGCTTCAGACTTTTCGCACCAAGCGCTTTTCTGGTTTATCTGAATATATATGACTCTGCTGAAAGCGATAAACCTGAATCGTTTGAGATGAAAGCAGATGATGACGGCGTGTGGGAGATACTAATTGATAAAGACCTATCAGGAAAATTCTATGGATATAAAGTCCTGCACAATAAAAATGATGTTATTGATCAGATGCCTCTCTGCGTAGATCCTTATGCGAAGGCTGTGGCTTCATTTACGTCTTATAACAATCCGAGAAAATCAATTGTCTTTAATCATGAATATGACTGGGAAGATGATACATGGATACAAAGGGACTGGCGCGATTTAATAATTTACGAAATGCATATCAGGGATATGACGGCTCATACGAGTTCCGGCGCAAAACAACCAGGTACATACATGGGTCTGGTAGAAAGAAATATTACGGGAGGACTCAACTACATTAAGGAACTCGGTGTTAATACTGTTGAACTGCTGCCGGCTATGGAATCCGGAAATTGTGAACTTCCCTATATGGATTCTTTAACCGGTAAATACAATACATGGAATCCTTACGAAAGAAATCACTGGGGTTATATGACCTCAAACTTTTTTGCACCATCGTCTTATTATGCAATGAAATGGAATAGCTTCAGATGGAATGAATGGACGGGTACCGACGGCAGTCAGGTTAATAAATTTAAAGACATGGTTAAAGCATTTCATAGTGAAGGAATTGCTGTGGTTATGGATGTTGTTTACAATCATTTAAGCGAATATGAGGTGGGAAATCTTAAGCAAATAGACCGTGAATATTATTTCAGACTGGATGAGAACCGTAACTATATTTCACAAAGCGGATGCGGAAATGATCTGAAAACAGAAAGACCTATGGTGCGAAGGATGATTGTTGAAAGTATTTTATACTGGATGAAGGAATATCATATCGATGGGTTCAGGTTTGATCTCGGTAAACTGATAGACTGGGAAACAGTTGAAGAAATTACACGCGAGGCTCGTAAAGTAAATCCGAACGTAATTATAGTTTGTGAACCATGGGGCGGGGGGTACGATCCGAAAGGTTTTTCACTTCGTGAATGGGGAAGCTGGAATGACCAGATCAGAAACGGGATCAAAGGGGAAAATCCGTTTAACGGACTCGGCTGGATCTTCGGTAAGTGGTACGGTAACAATAGTCTGGACAGAATTAAGAGTTATGTTAATGGAACTCTTGTAAGATACGAGCATGGTCTTTTCCAGAAAGCGGAGCATTCGGTCAATTATCTTGAATCACACGACGGCTACACTCTCGGCGATTTTATCCGCATCGGAACCAAAGAGGTACCCGCCGACGAAAAAATTTACAATACGGATGAACATGTTAAATTGACAGCCCGTCAATTAAGACTTAATAAACTCGCTGCTTTGTTTTTATTGACATCGCAGGGCATAACAATGATTCACAGCGGACAGGAATTTGCAAGATCTAAAGTAATTGAAACGGATAATAACGTGCCCGATAAAAATAAGGGGAAGATGGATCATAATTCATATGAAAAGGATAATACAACCAATTATGTTAATTATAAACATGCCGGATTAAATTCGGATCTGCTGCAATATTATAAAGGCTTGATTAAACTTCGTTCAACATTTGAATCTTTCAGACATTCAGACCCGTCCCATATAACTTTTTATACTATTAAGGATGATAACTTTGCATTGGGTTATCATATAAACCGCGGTAAGGAAAATTTTATTATTGTTTTTAACGCTAATCAGGAAAAAGAGAGAGAGTTTATTCTTCCTAAAGGAGATTGGAGTGTATTGGTTAACGCTGATAGTGCCGGAATAAAACCAATCAGTTATGTAAATGATAAAATTATTCTTGAACCAGTAACGGGAATGGTACTTAAAAAAATAAAATAAATTATCATGAAAATTATATCATTTGTAATTCTGTTCAGCACAATGGTCATCGCACAACACGATACCTCAATTGTATTTCTGGGAGACATTGATTCAACAATAGCAACTGATGTCCGGTATGCGACCACGAATAATTTTACCGGTAAGGTGCTTTACCCGACCAGCAGAATTTACACAAGAAAAATCGTCGGTGATTCTCTTGTAAAAATCAACCGCTATCTTCTCGACAATTACAATCTCCGCATAAAAATATTTGATGCATTCAGACCGGTTTCCGTGCAGAAAATTATGTGGGAAATTTATCCCGATCCTAATTTTGTTGCTGATCCATCCACAGGTTCAAGACACAACAGAGGGGCGGCAGTTGATCTTACTATAATCGACAGTACTGGTAAGGAACTCGATATGGGCACCGGTTACGACAACTTCACCGAAATGGCGCACTACGATTATTCAGGTCTGAGCGACGAAGCTAAAAAAAACAGGAAACTCCTGAGAGATGTGATGATAAGGTTCGGATTTGAACCGCTGGAAACCGAATGGTGGCACTTTGACTTTAAGGGGTGGAAAAGGTTTTCTATATTAGATTACAGATTCAACTGACAATTGCTTTCTTCAGGGATTTCTCCACTGCAAATTTAAAAGCCGTTAAGTTGACCGGTTTCTTGAATGCATATTCAATTCCATTCTGTCTGTATTCCTTGATAATGCTGTCAGTTAAATCACTGCTCAGAATTATTACCGGCGGTTTTAACTTAATTTCGGAGAGATTAAGCTGTTGTATTAATGAAAAGCCGCTCATCACGGGCATGTCGTGATCACTTATTACCAGCGCCGGATACAAATCTCTTATTTTTTCAATTGCTTCTTTTCCGTTGGTTGCCTCTACTATTGTATAATCCGGCACTAAATTCTTCAATAATTTAGCATAGAGTATTCTATCGTGTCTGCTGTCATCAACCAGTAAGATTTTCGTCGATGAAACAGGAATTGTGAAAATAAACTCGGATCCTTTCCCGTACTCGCTGTTTACAGCAATCTGACCGCCATGTTTTTTAACGATATCGTAGCATAAAGAAAGACCCAATCCGCTGCCCTTTTCGCCGGCTGTACCTGTTGTTGTAAACTTCGTATCCACTTTAAATAATTTCGGAATATCGGTTTCTTTAATTCCCTGACCAGTATCCTTTACTTTGAACTGCACTTGTCGGTTTTTAACCAGAGGCGAAGCGGATATAACAATATTTCCGCCCCTATCAGTAAATTTTATTGCGTTCGATATTAAATTGTTGAATACCTGAAACAATAAATTTTCGTCCGCATGGATATAAACATCTTTCGACATATCCGAAACTAGGTTAATGTTTTTTTGGAGAGCGACTCCCGAAAGCATTTGAATGGCTTTATTAATTACATAGGCAGCATTTATACGCTGGGGTTCGAAACTAATTCTTCCGGTTTGAAGCCTTGTCCAGTCCAGCAGACCGTTTACAAGCGAAAGCATATTTCGGGAAGATTCCTGTATATATGTTGTATACTGAATCTGCTTGTCCTCCGGCATGTTTCTGTCGCTAAGCAGCATATCGGTAAATCCGAGTATAGAACTGAAAGGCGTCCGCAGGTCATGAGAAATGATCGAAATGAACCTGTCCTTGGTTTCATTCAGTACTTTTAACTCATCGGTGGATTTTTTCAGTTCTTCATTCGCCCGCTTCGTTAGTGTTATATCACTTGTTAGACCGAACACTTTCTGAATTACACCTTCTGAATCACGGAGAATATTGACTTTGTTTTTTATCCATACTATACTGCCGAGGTTGTTTATTATTCTGTACTCAAGCTCATCCGAATTTCTTACGTGATCGTTATAAAGCGCCCGCAGCTTAGATACTACCCCGGCTGTATCATTGGGATGTATTATTCGAAGCCACAACTTTGAGTCCTTCAAAAATTCCTGACTCTGGTAACCGGTTATGCGCGAAATAACTTCGCTGTAAAACACCATTTGCAGCCTGCCGTCTTTTCGTTCGGCGGACCAGACGCAGTCGTTTATATTTTCTGTTATACTTCTGTAGCGTTCTTCGGAAATCTCCAGATTATCGACAGCTTCTTTTTCTTTCGTTATATCGCGGTAAGTTGATACGATGAATAGTCCGTCATTTGTTTCGTAAGAGGATGTTGATTTTTCAACGTAGAATTCAGATTCATCCTTCCGTTTTGCTTTGTAGACATAACGGTCAGGTACTCTATCGCCCTTTTCCGAATCAATAATGTATTTTGATACTGTAGGGATATCTTCCACGGCAACGAAATCTAAAACATTTTTACCGATGACTTCATCAGCAAAATTATAACCGAACATACCGGCAAACGAATCGTTAACCAGTATATATTTTCCCCCTGACTGAACCGCTATTCCGTCCTGTGAGGCTTCAAACACCGTTCGGATCATCAGCAGATCCCGTTCAGCTTTTTTCTTTTCAGTTATATCCGTGAATACGGCATTATAGGAGCCGATATTGCCAGCCAGGTCCTTTGCCCCTGTAAAGTTGGCAAATACGTGAACTTTACTATTGCTCTTCTTTTTAAGGGTTATTTCGATAGAATCGGACTGCTGCTCGTAAAGTTTTACTATTTCCTCTGGAGTAATAGTTGAAGATTCAAAATCGATAAGATCTTTGATGTTGAGTTTCAGCAATTCATTTTCATCATATTCAAATTCCTTTGTGAAGAAAGGATTCACATATGTCATATCACCATTCAGGTCGAATGTACAAATATACTCCCGGGTATTGGTAACAATATTTCTGAACCGTTCCTCAGAGACTCTTAACTGCTTTTCGATATTTGCTCTTTCTGTTATATTTGTGCATAGAATAATTATTGAACCTTCTTCTTCAGCAAGAGCCATTCTTACAGAAAGCAGTTCGGATTCTTTGTGAGCATCGGATGTCCAGAATTCTCCTTTAAATGACTTATTCTCTTTCAGTTCATCTTTGAGAATTTTCAGGTAGTTGTAGTCTATTGATGGAATTATTTTTCCTACAAATTTACCAAAGACTTCGCTTCTTGAAATACCGAATAATTCGGCAGCCCCATCGTTCCAGTAAGTGATTTTTCCTTCAAGGTCTATATTTACAATTGCATCGGTAATTGTATTTGAAATGTCATAATACCTCTTCAGCTCTTTAATTTCAGCTTCATGCTTTTCCCTTAAATGCAATTCATCCGAAATGTTGCGAAACAGGAAGGCAGTAAATTCTAAATTCCCGCTGCTATCATTAAAAGGAACTGCTGTAATTTTGTATTGAATATTATTTTCATTCTCTTTAATCAGGATGCTGTCTTCCAGCCTGCTATCATTTTCTTTACGTAGTTTGGATAAAATATCATTAAAGAAGCTGCTGAACTCCCCGCCTGCAACTTGAGATATATTTGCCTCTTTGGTTTTAAGGTATTTTTTATCTTCGGTATTCTTTACGGATGACGAAATCAAAATATTTCCATCGGGATCGGTAATTGCAAAATAACTGAACAGTGAATCGATAAGCTTTCTGAAGTATAATGATTTAAAGACCTTTTCTTTCCTGAGATGGGCACCAAGAAATAAATCCTCGAATAGCAGTACGCCTCCTTTGTACAAACCATTTTCAAAAATCGGAGTACCTTTAACTAAAAGAGATATTTCGGCACCTTCAGGTGTTTTATGGGTGTTTAGTTCTTTCTCGAATGAATCTCCTTTTTCAAATGAGCTTAAATATTCAACTATTCCATTCTCCTGCAGGAATTCGATGTCCGGTATTTTTTTTCTGAGGATGTTCTCATCAAGCCCTTGAATATAGAAATCTGTAAGACTCTTATTAACGAATTTAATTTCTTCATTCTCATTAAAAATTAATAGCCCTACTGGCAGGTTATCAATTAAACCCGCGAGCGAGGAACTTTTCGATTCGGTATTTTTATCAACTATTTCGCTCATTCTCTGTATCTAGGACCGGCATTCCTTATTTTCTCTGACACGTCGGCTTTGAACTCCTCGAAGTTTTTATGAAACATTAATGCCAATTTTTTCGCTGTTTCGTCGTATTTATCCGGATTGCCCCACGTATTCCGGGGGTTAAGTATCTCCGGAGGCACATTTTTAAATGTTTTTGGAATATTTAGCCCGAATATCGGATCCTCAAACATTTCTACATCGTCCAGTTCGCCATTTAATGCAGCATTAAGCATAGCACGAGTATATTTAATTTTTATTCTGCTGCCAACTCCATATGGTCCGCCCGACCAGCCGGTATTTATAAGCCAGCATCCGGATTTATACTGCTCAATTTTTTTGCCAAGTAATTCCGCATAGACAGATGGATGTAAAGCCATAAACGGAGCGCCAAAACAAGTGCTAAACGTCGCTTTTGGCTCAGTAACACCCTTTTCAGTACCAGCTACCTTGGCTGTATAACCTGACAAGAAATGATACATTGCCTGTTCGGGGGACAGTTTTGCAATCGGCGGCAAAACTCCGAATGCATCCGCTGTGAGCATTATAATATTTTTCGGGTGATCTGCCATTCCGCCAGGCTCAGTATTTTTTATGAAAGAAATCGGATAGGCTGCACGTGTATTTTCGGTTAGAGAATCTTCATTAAGGTCTAAAACGCGGGAATCTGTATCCATTGCAACGTTTTCCAGTATTGTTCCGAACATTCGGGTACATCTGTAAATATCGGGTTCAGCCTCTTTTGACAGGCGAATCACCTTTGCGTAGCATCCGCCCTCGAAATTGAAGATGCCCTTGTCGCTCCAACCGTGTTCATCATCGCCAATAAGTTTACGCGTTGGATCGGCGGATAAAGTGGTTTTTCCGGTACCCGACAAACCGAACAATACTGCCACGTCACCTTGTTCGCCCACATTCGCGCTGCAGTGCATCGACATGACGCCTTTAATTGGAAGGAGATAGTTCATAATCGTAAATATCGACTTTTTAATTTCACCGGCATAGCTTGTCCCACCGATCAGAACCAGCTTACGACCGAAATTGACCACTACAAAAACCGGTGAGTTTGTGTTGTCGGTCTCCGGATCTGCCTGAAGAGACGGCATTTGTATAACAGTAAACTCCGGAGTATGCACTGCAACTTCCTCATCCGATTCAGGTACAACGAACATATTTCTTGCAAATAAACTGTGCCATGCTGTTTCGGTAATAACACGTATGGGAAGTTTATAAGCAGGATCGTGCCCGGCATACAAATCCTGAATATATAAATCCTTGTTCTGTATATATGCAAGCATCTTGCCGTAAATTCTGTAGAAACTCTTATCATCTATCTTTTTATTCACTTTTCCCCACCAGATCTTTTCAGTACTCGTAGGTTCATCAACAATGAATTTATCGTTGGGACTTCTGCCTGTATGCTGACCTGTTCTGACCATCAGCGGACCGTCGAGCGCAATCATCGCTTCTCTGCGCCGGATAGCCTGCTCGTATAATGCAGGTGTTGTAAGATTATAAAAGATATTGTTGATATTACGTATACCCAGTTCATTCAAAGTTCTATATACTTCTTCCTTGCTTTTCATTTTCACTCCAGTTATTAATCGATTCCACTTTCAGATAATATAAAAGAATTTTCTAATTAATATGCTTCGAAATTTCCCTGATAATCCGTTCGGTGGCGCCGGTATTCTGAAGAACATAATTTTTAGCACGTTCACCGATCTCTTTTCTCCTGGAATCATTCATCATTAAATTACGAAGTACACGGTAGGCTTCTTTTTTGTTTCTTACAATTATACCCCCGTTTCCCTTTGATAAATGAACAGCTTCCTGACTGCTCTCAATTTTCGGACCGAATAGTACCGGCGGACCATAAACAGCCGGTTCGAGAACATTGTGTATTTTCTTGAAACTGCCGCCAACATATGTTACATCGGCATAATAATAGAGTGTAAGCAGAATACCGATCGAATCGATAATAATTATATTCTGATCTGTATAATTATTGAGGAACGAAAATCTGATGAACTTTGCTTTTCCTGTAAGCGTGTTTTCGATTTTCTCAAGATGGAGTATAGTAGGTTCGTGCGGAGCTATTATCATTATTACAGACGGATCGAATTTCAGAAGCTTGAGGAATGCGGGAATAATAACGTCTTCGTCCGGTTCCCATGAACTTCCGAATACAAAAACTTTTTTGTTATCGAAGAAGCCGTCGGCAAACAGTTTCTTTTGACGCGCCTGCAAACTTTTCATATAAACACGGTCGAAACGTGTATCACCTACAACCTTTAGTTTAGAGTCGTCTATTGCAAAGTCCCTGAAATTAATCAAGTCGGTCTCCGAGACGGTTAAAATCTTAGTGAAATATTTATACACATAAGTATGAAACTGTTTAATCACAGGAAGTTTACGGTTTGAATTGCTGCGCATAGTTGCTGCGGCAATAAAGCACGGAATATTTTTTTCGTATAAGGATTTAACCAGGTTCGGCCATATATCATATCTCATTAAAACAAGAATGGCGGGATTTGCCGCTTCAATAAATTTCACTACATTTTTCTTCCTGTCGAAAGGCAGATACGAAATAATATCGGCGTAAGGATATTTTAGAGAATTTTTCAGTCCCGAAGGGGAAAAGAAGGTTACAAGTATATTAACATCGTAGTCTTCTTTAATTCTTTGTATAATAGGTTTCGCCTGTTCAAACTCGCCCAGAGAAGATGAATGGAACCAAACCAGTTTTTTTGTTCTATCAATCTTTTCAAGTCCATCAACCAGATTTGTAAAAAGATTTTTTCTTCCATTAAGTCCGGTTTTTATTTTACCGTCAAATTTTGATACAACCAGGATTATCAGGTATAGAAGAGGAAGAAAAATAAAATTATAAATAAAGAATAGTACTCTACTCATTACCTTTCACGAATTTAAGAGTCTGCTCCAGCACAATTTCCGGAGTAATCTGCTTCATACAATTAAAATGTTTTTTAGGACAATCACTACGCCCGATATGACTGCAAGGTCTGCAAGATAATGAATTATTCTCCAAAACTAAATTTTTAACTTTATAGGGGAAGAAACCGAACTCCTTAACAGTTGAACCGAATATAGCAACAACAGGAACGGTTAAAGCCGAGGCTAAATGCATTAAACCGGAATCGTTACATATAACAGCCCTGCATTCCAGAATATTTTCTGCGGTTTTTATAAGATCGTTGTCGGTACATTTATTCACCGAGCCCTTAATCTGCTCATTTAGCAATCGGCAGACCGGCATGTCATCCCTGCCCCCGAGAAGGTTTACTTTAAACCCTCTTTCAACAAGTTTATTCCCTAATTCCGCAAAGTATTCAACAGGATACATTTTAGTAAAATGTTTGGACCCCGGACATATTCCCATCACCCTGTTATCTTTATGAGGGGGAATAAAATCTTGATTAAAGAAGAACTCGGGACCTTTGTTATCCAGCATTAATCCTGGGATAGTATCGGCATAAATTCCGGGGATTGACCTTACTTTTTTAAACAGGTTTATTTTAAGATTCACAAGCAGGAATTTTTTAACTGTAGGCTTACTGATCTTTAAGATCTTTGCACTCAAATTTTTCACCAGTCGGCGACTTCTGAAATTATTGTGAAGATCTATTACCAGGTCGTAATTTTCCCTGACAAGTGTATCGGTAAAATCCGTATTGTCTTGATACTCAATTACCTTTCTGATATTCGGATTGAACTTAATTGTTTCTGTAAACCCCGGTTTCGTACAAAAGTCTATTATCCAACCGGGATCCATATCTTTCAAAGCCCTCAGAACCGGGGTAGTGAGCAAAACGTCGCCGAGTGAACTGAGTCGAATAACCAGTACCTTATTTGCCTTTATAGTTTTCAAGCGCATAATTTTTAATAAAAACAAGTCTAATTTATCTATTCCGTGCAAGCTATCCAATCTTTGTGTTTGTAGTTACAATCATTCTTTTATAATTTTGGTAAGAATTTATACTAAAAAATCTAAGAGTAATTTTATGTCCACATCACCTCCACCAAAGGTTAAAAAAGCTGCTGATAATTCGCTCGAAAAACAGGTGTACGATTTAGTTGAGTTATTCAAGGATAACATCCCCGTGTCAAACGACAGGTACAGATTCAGCTATAATTTATTTAAATATATGACCGGCGAAGGGGACCCTCCGGAGATACTGATCAAATCGACCAAGATTGAAATTGAGGGGATTGAAAAAGGCGAGCTTGCAGCTAAAATAAACGAAGAGCTCGGCAAGATTAAAAAGTAAATGATATACCAATCTTTTTGTATTTAAAAAATCCCTCATCCTGAGCGTAGTCGAAGGAGAGGGATATCTTTAATGGACTTTCCTGATATTTTACTACTCTCTGTTAAATTAGTTGATTCCACACCTTACATTGAATTTATCGACTTTAAATCGATTAAGATATAATATGAACTAATTCTAAATGTAAGGTTACTAAAATGTAAATCCTTCGTGATTTGGGATAAGTGAATTTACTGATCAAAGCAGAGACGCAAAAGTTGCGTCTCTGCGTATTATAAGCAATTACACACCCAGGCTCGTATCTTTAGCTTTAAGATCTTCAACAGCCTGGATAACACGTTTCTTCATACCTTCCTCGGCAGCTTTCAGATAACCGCGCGGATCGTATTTCTTCTTGTTGCCGACTTCACCTTCAACTTTTAGTACTTCATCATAATTTCTGAACATGTGATCGACTATAGGACGTGTAAACGCGTATTGTGTATCGGTATCTACATTCATTTTTACAACACCGTACTCAAGTGTTTCATGTATTTCTTCAATTGATGAGCCGCTTCCACCGTGGAATACCAGATCGAAACTGGCAGCTTCACCATACTTGGCAACAACTGCAACCTGACCTTCTTTTAGAATAGATGGTTTCAATTTAACGTTACCCGGTTTGTAAACTCCATGCACGTTGCCGAATGTTGCAGCGAACATATATCTGGCGTCTTTTACTGATGATAGTCTTTCATACACATAAAGCATATCCTCGGGTGTAGTATAAAGTTTTGCTGCAGGCGCGTTCTCGTTGCTTACACCATCTTCCTCACCGCCTACTACGCCGGCTTCAACTTCTAGAATTATACCGAGTTCTTTGCACTCTTTCAGCAGTTCCACTGCGATATCCATATTCTTATCCAGAGGAAGTTCACTTCCGTCGAACATATGAGAATTGAATAATGGTATTAATCCTTGTGAAACTCTTTTCTTCGATTCTTCCAGAAGCGGACGGATGAATGTGTCAACTTTGCCGGGCTGGCAATGATCCGTATGCAGCGCAACGTTGATATTATATCTTTCCGCCACTAAATGTATGTGGTTGGCTATTGATATGGCTCCAAGCGCCATATCTTTAAGTATCATCCCCGATGCGAATTGACCGCCCCCTGTACTAACCTGAATAATACCATCGGAATTTGTTTCAGCGAATGCTTCAAGGCATGCGTTGGCTGTTATTTCTGACGTTACGTTGATTGCAGGATATGCGAATTTATTCTTCTTAGCATTGTCCAGCATCTCGCAATATTTCTCATAATTTACTACCGGCATAAAACATCTCCTTTTCAGTTATTTTATAAGAGTAAAATTTTTATCGGAATTTTAAGAATAAAGTTAGCTAAATTAAATTTGCGTTTCAATTTACAATGAATCGTAAATATAAAATTGTGCAATATTTTTGATAAATTTTAACTGATATTTATTTTATTCATACTCTCTCTCTGAAATCTTATGAATAATAATTCAAACGGACGTATTAAACTTGTTGTATTCGACCTCGACGGCACACTTACAAAATCCGATAAATCAATTTTGAAATCTATGCGGTATGCACTGGATAAAATGGGCATCGACGATGATATTGATATCCCTAAGTTTCAGGACTTAATCGGACACCATTTCAGGGATATTTTTTCGGGACTGGGAATTGATGTCCCCGATCTTGCAAGTTTTATAAATGAATATAAGACGGCATATAAAGTATTTATTTCCGAGTCCAGGCTTTATGAAGGGGTTCTGGACATACTCTCATGGCTGAAAAATGAAAATTATAAAACAGCGCTGCTGACTACAAAGCTGCAGGATCAGGCAGATGTTATTATAGATCATTTTCAGCTCAGGGATTATTTTGATTCTGTTGTGGGAAGGCGGGAAGGTGTTGCCCATAAACCGGCTCCGGATCAATACCTGATGATTTGTAAGGAACTTTCTGTAGATCCGGTGAACTCGCTAATGGTAGGAGACACCGAGCTGGATATTAGATGCGGTAAAAACGCCTCTGCTTTAACTTGCGCTGTATCATTCGGATTCAGAAAACTGGAAGAAATTGAAAAAGAGAATCCCGATTATATCATACATCAAATGATTCATTTAAAAAATGTTTTGAAACTACATAACGGTCACAAAAATGAAAAATGACGGCTATGTTAAATATGAAGCAAATGGACATAAAGCAGTGATAACATTTTTTCATTCTAAAGGAAACTCTTTACCATTATGCCTTTTGGATGAATTAACAAAAGCTTTTAATAAAGCTGCTGCTGCTGAGAATGTTTCAGTGGTTTTGCTGAGAAGCGAAGGGGAATCAAGTTTTTGTGCCGGAGCGTCATTCGATGAACTTCTTGCAATCAACAATCTTGAAATCGGTAAGAAGTTTTTTAGTGGATTTGCGAACCTTCTTAACTCGATTCGTAAATGTTCTAAGTTTGTTATTGCTCGCGTACAGGGAAAGGCTGTCGGCGGTGGAGTAGGTTTAATAGCCTGCTGCGATTATGCAATGGCATTAAAAAGCTCGGCTGTAAAACTTAGTGAGCTTGCCGTCGGAATAGGTCCTTTTGTTATTGCCCCTGCAATTGAACGGAAAGTCGGCAAGGAAACGCTAAGTGCAATGACCATAAATTTTGAATGGAGATCTGCCGAATGGGCTTATAATAAAGGCTTGTACGATGATATATTTAATTCTATTGAGGAACTTGATAAAGAAATTGAAGCGCTTGTTACCAGGCTGTCTGATTCAAATCCCGCTGCAATTAAAGAGTTGAAGAGAATTTTTTGGGAAGGGACGGAAAACTGGGATGATCTGCTTGAAGAAAGGGCTGAAATCAGCGGGAGACTGGTGCTGTCAGCTCATACAAAGAAATATATTGATGCTTTTAGAAAAAAGAGTAAGTAATCATATATCATTATGAAGAAAGTTCATTTCCGGTTTTATGAGGAGTTGAACGACTTCCTCCCTAAGAAGTATAAAAAAAAAGATATCGAACATACATTCTATGGCCTTGTGTCTATTAAAGATATGATTCAATCCTTTAATGTTCCTCACACGGAAGTTGATCTTATTCTGATAAACGGGCAGTCAGTCGGTTTTAATTATCTGGTTAATGACGGCGATCGTATTAGCGTGTATCCGGAATATGAATCCTTTGATATTTCAAGTGTGCAGAAATTACGACCTAAACCGATGCGCAGACCCAGGTTTGTTCTTGACGTCCACCTTGGAAAACTTGCCAGACTTATGAGGATGCTCGGTTTCGATGTATTTTACGAAAACTATCTGACGGATGAACAGATTTCTGATATAGCAAAGAAAGAAAAACGCTGCGTGTTAACACGGGATGTTGGCATATTAAAACGTACCGAAGTTGAAAGAGGTTACTGGCTGCGAAATACCGATCCCGATTTGCAGATAGTTGAAGTAATTGATCGTTTTCACCTTACGGGTAGTATTAAGGAATTCACCAGATGTATCAGCTGTAACGGGAAACTACTGGAAATTGATAAGGAATTGATAAAAGATGAGGTGCCTCAAAAGGTTTTGGATCAGTATAATTTGTTTTATTATTGCAGAGACTGCGGCAAGATTTACTGGAAAGGGAGCCATTATTTTGATATGATCAAAAATGTGAATGATATAAAAGAAAAGTTACGAAAGGGAACTTCCTGATGAGAATATTTGTCTTAATTCAAAATTGTTAATTATTCACTATAGATTTTATTAATGTCGTTTGAACTACGGATAGCAATTGTAATCATATTAACCTTTATTCTCGAATTCTATTTCTACAGGAAATTATTTAATTCTATTAAATTCCTGTTCGGTTTCGATTTCCAAAAGAACAAGAGATTAATTTTTCTAATTTTATTTCCTCTTAATTTTTATCTGATACTGATTATTGTTTATTCGTTATTTTCCTGGATAAACGGTGAAAGATTCAGATTTATTATCGAAAATAATCTCTGGGATTATTTTGTTTTATATCCATTCTGGATTTCGATATTTATAATTATCCAATCGTTTTTTATTCTTCTGCCCTGGGACATTTTCCGCATAATTTTAAACTTAATTCCTCGTGTAAATAAAAATCTTTTGCTGAAGATTAATTATACCATAAGCTTTATTGCAATGTTTTTTTTCATAATATATGTCCCTTTTCGTGTGATATATGATTATAAAGCTGTTGAGGTCAGAAAGGTTGAATTACAAATGAATAATATGCCTGCTGCATTGAAAGATTTTAAAATTGCTTTTATTTCAGATGTACAGGCGGATTGGTATACCAACGATTCTCGGCTTCAGAATTACGTTAATAAAGTTAACGAAACCGAGCCCGATCTCGTATTAATAGCCGGAGATATAATTACCGGGACACCGGACTACATAGAGAAGAGTGCGCAATTTCTCGGTAAACTTCGGGCAGATTACGGAATATTTACCTGCGTCGGAGATCACGATAACTGGGCATACCGACCGGATATTTACAGAAGCAGATCGGAAATTACAAATGCGTTACAAAAATATAACGTGGAAATGATAGATAATGATACCCGCTTTATTAAGGTTGATTCTGTCCAAATCGGGATATCCTTCATAACTGAATCCTATTCCGACAGGATAAGCGGCAAACTGCTCGACAGCCTTACAGCTTCCGTTAATACTGCCGATTTAAGAATACTTTTAACTCACCAGCCTACAAACAGAATAATTGAAAAGGCTCTTGTAAACAATATAGATCTCATGCTCGCTGGTCATACTCATGGCGGACAGGTTACGTTTCTGTTCCCTTTCATTAACCTGACTCCCACTTTATTCGAAACAATTCACGTGAAAGGCGACTTTTTCTACGATAACATGATGTTGATAGTAAACAGAGGTCTCGGAATGTCACTGGTGCCTTTGAGATATAATTCAACACCGGAAATTACTCTAATTGAAATAGTTTCAACTTATGAGAAATGAACTTAGTGAAAATAATAACGTCTAATAACAGCTAATCATGGTTAAATTGTGTTGATGATTAAGTTAAATATTAAAAAAATTATAACCCGTTTATTGCTCATATTTTTACTGTTCTCCTGCAGCCCTGCCGAGAAAGAAGCTCCCAGAATTTCAACCAGGGATTTTTTCAGAAACCCTGAACAGACATCTTTCAAACTTTCTCCCAACGGCGAATACATATCCTTTCTCAAACCATATCAAAACCGTATGAACCTTTTTGTAATGAGGATGGGTGAAAAGGATACTATTCAACTAACATCTTTTGAAGACAGGGGCATTGAAATGCATTTCTGGGTCAGTGATTCAAATGTGGTTTTTGCCAAGGATAAAGACGGGGATGAAAATTACAAATTATTCTCGGTTAATTATGATGCAACCGGACTTACCCAGCTGACACCCGACGGAAACTACAGCGCATTGGTAATTGATCCGCTAATTGATGTTGACGATAGAATTATAATCCGTACAAATGAAAGAGACTCGAGAGTTTACGATGTGTACAGGGTTGATATAAATAACGGATACAGGAAAATGATTGCAAAAAATCCTGGAAATATTTCAAGTTGGCTTACCGATCATAAAGGGAAATTAAGGGCGGCAGTAACTACAGATGGAGTTAATACAGGTATTCTTTACCGAGACACTGAGGAAGAGGATTTCAGAATAGTGAAAGTAACCGACTTCAAGGAAATGCTTTACCCGGTCGCTTTCACTTTCGATAATAAATTTCTTTATGCTATTTCGAATGTAAACAGAGACAGAAGTGCTCTTGTTAAATACGACCCTATTGAGAATAAAGAAATTGAAGAAATATTCGAGCATTATGAGGTTGATCTTGAGTATGCATATTTGTCGCGAAAGAAACAGAAAATTACAGCAGTAACTTATCAGGACTATAAGAGAGAATACGAATTTTTGGATGATGAATGGTACGAAATTTATAAAAAAATAAAAACTATTGTACCTGACAGAGAAATATGGTTTGCAGGTATGAACAGAAATGAGGATAAGTTTTTAATCAGAACATACAACGACAGATCTATCGGAGAATATTATTATTACGATCATTACAGCGATGAGCTAACAAAGCTTGCGGATATTTCTCCCTGGCTTAATGAGAACGATTTAGCGCACATGAAACCAGTTTCATACAAATCGAGAGACGGGCTTACTATACATGGATATTTGACTCTGCCCCTGTATAAAACCCCCAAAAATCTTCCTGCAATAATCTTTCCTCATGGAGGACCCTGGACGAGAGACAAATGGGGTTTTGATAATGTTGTTCAGTTCTTCGCCAATCGCGGTTATGCCGTTTTGCAGATGAATTACAGGGGGTCTACCGGATACGGTAAAGAATTTATGCTTGCAGGATATAAAGAACTCGGCAATAAAATTCAGGATGATATTACGGACGGTGTAGACTGGCTGATCAGGCAGGAGATTGCCCATCCGCAAAAGATATCTGTTTTCGGTATATCTTTCGGCGGATACTGTGCACTCCAGGGATTAGTGAAAACTCCGGAATTGTATTGTTGCGGTATAAGCAATGGCGGTCTGAATAATATACTCTATTTTATTGAATCTATGCCTTCCGAGTGGGAACCTTACAGAGAAATGTTGTATGAGATGTTTGGTAATCCGCTTACTGAACGTCAAGAATTAATTGAAATATCCCCCTATTTTAATCTCGAAAAAATTAAATCGCCGGTCTTTATTGCACAGGGCAAAAATGATAAACTGATTGACGTACCATCAACCGAAATTATGATCAGGAAAATGAAAAAGCTCGGTATCGAAGTTGAATATATGTTGAAGGAAAATGAGGGACATCTCTTCAAGAACGAAGAGAACATTATAGAGTTTTATGAACATGTGGAAAAGTTTCTTAATAAGCATATTACCCGCAGAGGCAGATAAAAATCATACTTGCAAAGTTCACCCGATAAAGAATTAATCTTATATTAACAATTCATTCCTTATTTTTAACCCTACAAATTTCTGAATACTTTTTTTATGAGTTTAATATTATTTATGTATAAATGTGAGAATTTGGGTAGGAGTCTTCGTGCTGTAATTAACCGCAGTATATTTTCCGGCGAGATGACAATACTTACAGTATTGTCAAGTCTAATGATGAAATATTTTCCCGGATAACAGAAGAAACATTGTATTTACCGGCACGCATGAAACGTCTAATTTTACGGGGATAATAAGTAATGATATTTTTTTGCAAAAAGTATAGTGATCTATGAGATCAGGCGAAATAACGAAGAGGAATATTGCTTCTTGCACTTTCATCTGTAATTATATTCATTCAATAAATTTGCTGATTCTGAAATGATAGAACTTAAAAAATACAAACATGTAATCTGGGACTGGAACGGAACCCTTCTCAACGACGTCGAATTATGCTGCAGTATTATGAATAATCTGCTTGCTGTTCGTGAAATGAAATTAATAACACTGCAGGAATACAAAGAGGTATTTACCTTTCCGGTAAAAGAGTATTATAAAAGAGTGGGACACGATATAAGTGATGAGAATTGGGAAATATTGAGCTACGAATTCATAGATGAATATGAAGAGAGAAAAGGCGAGTGTATGTTGTATGAAAATGCAGTTAAAGTGCTTGATAAAATAGAAAAACTCGGTATCAGTCAGTCGGTTCTGTCAGCCTATTCGCAGAATACTCTGGAAGAATTAATAACTAAATTCGGTTTAAGGAAGTACTTCATAAAACTAGTGGGACTAGATAACATATACGCAGAGAGCAAGCTTGAAAATGGAATCAGGTGGATGAACGAACTTGGATATAACAAAGGAGAGGTTTTGCTTATTGGCGATACTGTGCACGACTACGAAGTCGCAAATGCGATTGGTGCGGAGAGTCTATTAATTGCAGAAGGGCATCAGGCAAATTCAAAACTTATGGAGTGCAGCAGTAATTTGATTGATAGTCTGAATGAACTGTTAATCTGAACTGTTTAATAAAAATTTAATAAAGGGTATAAAATGAAATCAGACAGTCAGAAATTTTCCAAGAAAAAAAGCATTGCTCTGGTAGCACATGATCATATGAAAAAAAATTTACTGGAATGGGCTGAATTCAACAAAGGGAATTTGGTAAGGCATAGAATATATGCCACGGGCACAACCGGCAAATTACTTGAAGACAGACTTGATATTTACGTTCATAAACTTCAGAGTGGTCCGCTTGGCGGTGATCAACAAATCGGTGCTAAAATTTCAGAAGGTGAAATAGATGTACTGATATTTTTCTGGGATCCTCTGGCAGCCCAGCCTCACGATCCCGATGTTAAAGCCTTATTAAGACTTGCTGTTGTTTGGAATATTCCCATCGCAATGAATCGTGCGTCGGCAGATTTTATTTTTTCATCCGGACTGATGGATTCAGAATATGAAAGGCAGATTCCCGATTTTAATCTGTATCTTAACAGGGAATTGTAGAGTATTTGTAAAGGTGCTGTTAAAAAATTCCATCTTATTTAAACTGATCATGAAGCCAAGTTTTTACTTATATTTGTCGCATTATTTTATTGGACAATAGAATTAACACGGGGTTAAAATGACTCGACGCCACCCTAAAGGTTTACCGATATTATTTTTCACGGAGATGTGGGAACGTTTCAGCTTTTATGGCATGCGTGCTATTCTCGTACTTTATTTAACCAAAGAGACAATGGGTGATAATCCGGGTATGGGCTGGTCTAATGCCGACGCACTTGTTCTGTATGGCTGGTATACAATGCTCGTTTATGTAATGTCGATTCCCGGTGGCATAATTGCCGATAAATTACTGGGACAGAAGAAAACAGTATTCCTGGGTGGAATTCTAATTGCAGTCGGACAGTTAACTCTGGCTATAGACAATGTGGTTGCTTTTTATTCAGGACTGGCGTTCATAATTTCTGGTGTTGGTTGTCTTAAACCAAATATATCCACGATGGTAGGCGGATTGTATAAACAAGGTGACAGCCGACGCGACAGTGGGTTTACGATTTTTTATATTGGTATAAATATCGGTGCCGCCTCTGCACCGTTGATAGTCGGTTATGTAGGCGAAGTTTATGGATGGCACTACGGATTCGGACTTGCCGGAATAGGTATGCTCTTGGGGCAGGCTGTTTATATATGGGGTCAGAAATTTTTAAAAGAAGTTGGCAACTTTGTATCGGTACAACATATTGAAGGGACAAAGAAAAGTATTCCTTTAACCGGAAAAGAAAAGGATAGAGTAATTGTTTTATTAATTTCCTTCCTTATCGTAATCGTTTTCTGGGCAGCTTATGAACAAGCCGGCGGTTTGATGAACATTTATACGAAAGAAAAAATTGACAGGGTAATACTAGGTTGGGAAATACCAGCCAGTCTCTTTCAATCTGTACCGGCTTTGTTCGTTATAATTTTCGGAACAACGGTTGCTGCATATTGGGCAAAGCGAAATAAAAAGAATAAAGAATCTTCATCATTGTTTAAAATGGCAATCGGAACAATAATAATGGGCACGGGTTTTCTGCTAATGTCGGGAGCCGCACTGGAAGCCGAAGATGGCGGCAAAGCCATGCTGGCATGGTTAATTTTTTCTTACCTGCTGCAGGTAATCGGCGAACTCTCAATTTCGCCAGTTGCGCTCTCATTCATTACAAAACTTGCACCGTTAAAATATGCATCAATTATGATGGGTGTATACTTCGCTGCAACAGGTCTTGGAAACAAAGTTGCAGGACTTGTGGGCGAACTTGCTACTAACGCAGGTGAGCTGGAAGTATTTACAGGAATATTTATTTTCTGCCTGGCGTTCGGATTCCTGCTACTTGTTTTCTTCAGAAAGTTGAAAGCACTTACACATGGTGCAGAAGAAATTAAAGAATAAATTAACGACGCGTTACAGCATCCTTAATATTCTCAGCTCATTAAAGCATCAAATTCTTCAGCGGTAAAAGCCTCGGAAGTCGAGAAAGAAATATCGGTTGCTTTAGTTAGTGCGATCGAAGCCTTCATTGCATGCTGCATATCCGGAAATTCGGCAACAACATGAATATCGTATTCGCCTAGCAGAATATAAATTGATTGAAGTTTGCCGCCGTGTTCTTCAATAATGTCTTCAGCTTGTTTGGTTCGCTTGCTGGATATGTTCTCAATTGCTTCAGCAGAGTATGTTCCCAGCATAACAAAAGTTGCCATGTGGACCTCGCTATTAAATAACACATTAATTAATTCAGCATTTGAGTGTAAACTAATTATAAGGCTTTTTGCATTAACTAGCAACGGGATCATATTTTTAATGTTAATCTTAGATTGAAGAATCTTTCGCTTAGCACGCGGGGAATTTTGATTGGTGTATTATATTCTTTAAACACCTGAATCCAATCGTACCCGCTGTAGTTTAGATGATTGAATACGTTTAATACTTCTGCAACCCCCAGCAATTCAATTCCGTCAGTCAATTCGAACTCTGCAGAAAGTCCCATATCAACTCTGAAAAAGAGAAAGTACTCGGCAGGCTTATAGATATTTACAGCTATTAATTTGTTGCCGGTATTTTCATCTTCCACTGTTTCACGTTGATAATACAGCAAACCGCTTCCCAGTAAAAACCTGACATGCGACTGCCAGTTGGCACTTTTTTTAAATTTATCCTGAAGAAACAGGTTTAACGTATGAGTCTGATCTGTTAATCTGCGCTGGTATTTCTTTGTGCCTTTATCTCTTTCCCAGGTATCAAGGTAACCGTAACTGAATATACTTCTAATCCCTCTTACTATCTCACCATCAAGCTGCAAATCCGCACCATAAGCGTATCCCTCTCTTACGTTGCCTTCCACGTAAATCATTTTAAGATCTTCATGATAGAAAGGTATCAGATTACGGAGATCTTTATAATATGCTTCTATTGAAAATTTCAGGTTCGGTTTCAATATTCTTTCCCACCCGAGTACATATTGTATAGACCTTTGAGATTTAAGGTTGTCAAGCCCGGGATTTCTGAGCTCATTAATATAGGGAGGCTGGTAATAGTGACCGTATTTTATTGAAAATGTGTTCACAGGGGACTGGATATATGAAATGTTTATTCTCGGCGAGAAAAAATGCTCGTTCGAGTAATTGTAATTGGTAAAGCGGAGTCCTGCGTTGACAATGATATTGTTTCCAAGAATATATCTGATGTTTGCATACGACGAGAAGTTGTTCAGATTAATACTGAATTTTTCGAGTCTGTTGATAGGAATTTGCAGCAGAGTTTCCTCGCCGGTTTCTAATAGTTTCTCATTAATTTCATTTTGAAAGTGTTCGAACCTGTATTCTAATCCGGCAGACAACCTATACCTGGAATTAATATGCTCGAATTCACCTTTAATGCGCAGCGAATTCAAGTTGATTTCGTTTTCTGCAAATTCGTGTCGCCATTTCCTGAAACTGCTATCATCATCAGATTCTGCATTCCCATTGTAGTATATTTTGCCGGTTAAATCTCTGTCTTCTTGTTCACCTGTCGAATAATTCGAAAAACTGAATGCAGAGCATAAATCATCACTTAAATTGAACTTCAATCTTCCGGCGATCAGTATGGTATTGAAATTATAACTATTTGTTCCATCATAGTCTATTTTAAGTTCTCTGTAATCACCACGACTGAATCCGCCGAAATGACCTGTCCATGACTGCGGTTTCAACGTGAAATCGTTTCGCGAATATATACCCAGTATATTAAAGACTGCTGATTTCGAAAACGTATATGATGCATTTATCTGAAAGTCGGAGTAAGAAGGGTGGTAATCGCCACGTGTCTGAAGAGCATCGGTAAACAACGACGGATATGCATACCTGACTGAAGCATCGACTTTGAACTTTCGTACAGTATGAATTAATGAACCGCCCAGATTAAGTAAATCTGCTCTTAATTTAATTATAGTAGTGTCGATTTCCGGCAGTCCGTACACAGTAAATAGTGCCGACGACATTTTATCACCGTAATTAACCGGAAATGCGCCATTCATAAAATTTATTTCTGTTATCAGATCCGGACTGATTAAAGTCTGGTTTTCTTCGATTCCCTGTCTTAGTAGAAACGGGCGATAGATTTCAAATCCGTTTATGTATATCAGGTTTTCGTCGAAACTTCCTCCTCGTACATTATATCCACTGCTCAGTTCATTGTTAGTAACCACCCCCGAAAGTACCTGAACCGAACGCATCGGGTCATTGAAAAGGTTGGGCATAAACTCAATTTCTTTTGATTTCAGATTCTGAATTTCGGTCGATGGAATGTTCAGCTTTCCTTCTACTTTAACTTCACTTTCAAATATTGCTTCAGAATTCAAGCTTACATCGATACTCAGCGGATCGGACCGTTCACTTAACTGAATAATTCTTCTCTCCGAATCATATCCGATATAGCTGAATTTAATTGTGTAAATGCCATATGGTACATTTATTCGGAAGATTCCGAATTCATCGGTAGCTGCCCCGTAGCCCTGACCTTCGATTACCACGTTCGCCCCGATAAGTGGTTGCCTGGTCATGGCATCGATTACATGGCCCGTGATCAGACCTTTTTGAGCGAATAGAATACATGGAAATAAAAAAAACAGGAGATACTTCTGGATAGTATGCTTCATTACTTTTCCGATTAATTAGAGGTAGTATAAAGTGTTATAATCCTCCGTTAATTTGTTTAAAAGTAATGCTTGCAGAAATTCATTGCAATGTCATAATTGAGGACTCTTCCGATCGAACATTGCGGTGAATGAATTACTTCCTCTTCGGTCTGAACAGGTGCGGGCTTGATCCCAATGCCAGTTCAGCTGATTCCATCACTGTTTCAGATAATGTTGGATGTGGATGGATAGTCTTTGCAACATCCTCTGCAAGTGCAGCCATTTCAACAGCAAGTGTACCTTCGGCGATGAGTTCTCCGGCACCTGCACCTACCACACCCATACCGAGAACGCGATTTGTCTCGGGATCGACAATTAATTTTGTTAAACCGTCTGTTCTGTCGATAGTAACCGCCCGGCTCCCAGCAGTCCACGGGAAACGTGTAACTTCAACATTAATCCCTTTCTCTTTTGCTTCTGTCTCGGATAAACCTGTCCACGCTAATTCAGGATCGGTAAATACAACTGCCGGAATAGCGTTCGGTTCGAATGCGACTTTGTGTCCTGCAATTGCTTCCACAGCAACCTTGCCTTCAGCAGAAGCTTTATGTGCGAGCATAGCCCCGCCAACTATATCACCTATCGCATAAATTGACTGATCATCTGTCTGACACTTATCATCAACTGAAACAAATCCTTTTTCATTCACAACTACTTTCGTGTTTTCCAATCCCAATCCTTTTGTGACAGGCTTTCTACCAACAGATACAAGTACTCTATCGAATTCCTGTTCATTATCGCTTATGCCTTCGCCTTCAAATTTTACTTTTAGTTTTTTACCTGATTCAGTTACACTTATAACTTTGGTGCTGACCAATATCTTTTCAAAAGAATTCTCGAGAGATTTCTGAAGGACACGTACCATGTCCCTGTCGGCGCCCGGTAATATACCAGGCATCATTTCAACTACCGAAACCTTACTACCGAGTGCGGAATAAACTGATCCGAGTTCCAGACCAATATAACCTCCGCCGATGACGAGCAGTTTTTCAGGGATCGTTTCAAGTGCAAGTGCGCCTGTTGAATCCCAAACTTTGCCTGATTCATAAGGAAGTCCCGGAATTCTTGCAGGTTCTGAGCCGGTAGCGAGTATCGCATGTTCAAAATTTATCTC
The DNA here is from genome assembly GCA_016927595.1 of Melioribacteraceae bacterium. GTDB lineage: Bacteria > Bacteroidota > Ignavibacteria > Ignavibacteriales > Melioribacteraceae > PGYT01. The sequence goes on from JAFGMI010000017.1 coordinate 35,221, forward strand.
TTCAGTACCACCTTCGACTAAATCAACTTTTACTGTGCTGGAATTAACGAACGCAGCTGTTCCGCGTAAATAATTAATTTTTCTCATTTTACTTAACTGAGCCGTACCACCTGTCAGTTTATTTACTACGCTGTCTTTATATTCACGCAGTTTATCAAGGTCAATTTTTGGTTTGCCGAAGGTAACACCCCAATGTTCAGCTTCTCTTGTTTCTCTAATCAGTTTTGCAACGTGCAATAAAGCCTTTGATGGAATACAACCGATATGCAGACATACTCCGCCCGGATTTGCATTTCTATCAATTAACGTAACCTGCATTCCCCTATCAGCCGCAACGAATGCTGCAACATAACCACCTGGACCACCACCGATAACAGCTAATTGTGTTTTAGTCGACATTTTTTCTCCAATATTATATTTCTTTAACCAATTTTTGTGATTATTAAGAGACCATGAATAGGACCATGATCAGGGATTATATTCTGTCTTTGTCATGATCCTGCTCTTTGTCCTGATCAAGCATCCGTATATTACAGAGACTATGATCAAGATCAAGATTACGATCAGGTTTTAATGTTATCCCTCAAGGCTTAGTAAAAACGGATTCTCTAATGCCTTGCATACCCATCGGATAAATCTTGCGGCATCAGCACCGTCAATAATCCTATGATCATAAGACAATGACAGTGGGAGTATCATCCGAGGAATAAACTGCCCATCCTTATAAACCTGTTCGTAGGAGCCTCTCGATACACCCAGGATTGCTACTTCGGGCGAATTTACAATCGGCGTGAAATAAGTGCCGCCGATTCCACCCAGATTGCTTATCGAGAAATTACCGCCCTGCATATCCTCGATGGTTAATTTTTTATCTCTTGCTTTCACTGAAATTTCACTCAACTCAACTGAAAGCTGAATTATATTCTTTTTATCTACATCACGAACCACAGGAACCAGCAAACCTCTGTCTGTATCGACAGCAATGCCTATGTTGTAATATTTTTTGTAGATAATTTCTTTCTTATCCATATCGATGCTGGAATTGAACTGCGGAAAAACTTTTAATGCAGAGGCAAGAATTTTAAGAAGTATAGCTGTAACAGTCAACTTGCCTCCTGCAGCTTCAACTTGTTTGGAATATTGCTTCCTGAGTTTTTCGAGTTCGGTAATATCTGCTTTATCAAATTGAGTTACATGCGGAATGGTAGACCATGCATAACTTAAATGTTCAGCAGTCTTACGTCTGATGTTTGTCATCTGTTTGATTTCAACTTCACCGTACTTTGAAAAGTCAGGCAGAGATTCTTTGTTTATACCGATTGGAACTCCTGCCGAAGCGGCTTGGGATATTTTCTGATTAAGATTTTTTGAAAATGCTTTAACGTCGTCAACAGAAATTCTTCCACCCGGACCAGTTCCCGAAACCTGGTGAATATCAATTCCGATTTCGCGGGCAAATCTTCTTACACTTGGTGCGGCAGGTGCAGTTTTACCGCTAAGATCAGCTCGTGATATTCTTTTCTTCTCACTTGTACCTTCGTTTTCCTTTAATGTTCTTGCAAGTTCTTTTCTCGCCTGTTCACTAATTTGCTGTTTCGGCTGAGTCGGAGCTTCTTTCTTCGGTTCGGGAATTACTATTCCAGGAGCATCAAAAATTATAATTACTTCACCAACGTTCGCAGTATCACCATCCTTTATTTTAACTTCTTTGACTGTTCCGTCAACTTCGCTGGGGACTTCAACGGTTGCTTTATCCGTCTCAATTTCAATTAGCACATCGTCCTTCTTTACCTTTTCACCTTTTTTTACAAGAACCTTTGTTATTTGCGCGGTTGTAATATTTTCGCCTAGTTCGGGCAGTTTAAATTCATAAGTTGAAGTTGTAATACTTTCTTTTGCAGAAGGTTTTACGGGTTCTGTTTTTACTACCTTCTCAACTTTCTCGGTTTTTTTTTCAGGTTCCTTTAGTTCAGCTTCAGGTTCCTTTTTTTCGGCTGGTTTCTTCTCATCCGAAATATCCTGCTCCAGAGTGAATATTACGTCACCTACGTTAGCTTTTGACCCTTCTTTAACCATCACTTCCTTAACAGTCCCTGATATTTCCGATGGAACCTCTACGTTTGCTTTATCCGTTTCAATTTCAACCACTGCCTGATCGATCTCAACTTTATCGCCCGGTTTAATAAGGACCTTTACAATATCGGCTGTCGTAATATTTTCGCCAAGTTCTGGTAATTTAAATTCATTTGCCATTACTAACTCAAACTTTTTTATGAAAACATTGGATTAGGTTTTTCCGTATTTATATTTAAGTCTTTTAATGCTTTTTTTAGTAAATCGGATTTTAGAGTGCCTTCCTTAACCAGTGAATACAAAGTCGCATAGACAATATGCTTGGCATCAACTTCGAAGAAGTCGCGCAGACTTTCTCTGCTCTCGCTTCTGCCGAAGCCGAATGTACCCAGGGTTCTAAGCGGACCCGGAAGCCATTTGGAAATAGAATCTCCAAGGATCTGAACATAATCCAAAGCGGATATAAACACACCTTTTTCACTCTTTGTGATATCCGCGACATAAGGGGTTCTGGGTTTACGATCGGGATTCATCATGTTCCATCTGTCAGCTGCCAGAGCATCAAGATGAAGATTCTTATAACTCGTTACACTCCAAACATCTACAGCTACACCATAATCTTTTTCCAGTATATCTCTGGCTTTTATCACTTCATTTAATATTGTTCCGCTTCCCAAAAGATGTGCTTTTGTCTTAGCCGATTTCTTTTTCGAAGCATGAAGTTTGTACATGCCTTTCAGAATTCCTTCTTTTATCTCCTTTGATTCCGGCATCGCGGGCTGAGCATAATTCTCATTCATAACGGTAATATAATAGAACACATTTTCCTGCTTCTCGTACATCCTGTAAATACCGTCGCGGATAATTACAGCCAGCTCGTATGCATATGCAGGATCGTATGCAATACATGTGGGAATCGTATATGCAAGCAGATGACTGTTGCCATCCTGATGCTGTAAACCCTCTCCGGCGAGTGTTGTTCTTCCGGCAGTTGCACCTATAATAAATCCTTTAACTCTCATATCAGCTGCTGCCCAGGCAAGATCTCCGATGCGTTGAAAACCGAACATTGAGTAGAATGAGAAGAAAGGTATCATGTTAATTCCATGGGTAGCGTAAGCAGTACCGGCTGCATTGAATGATGACATTGAGCCCGCTTCCGTAATACCTTCTTCAAGTATCTGACCGTTCTTCGCTTCCTTATAATAGAGTAAACTATCTCTATCGACGGGTTCATACAATTGTCCGGCGTGCGAATAAATTCCGACCTGACGGAACAAAGCCTCCATGCCGAAAGTTCTCGCTTCATCAGGTACAATAGGAACAATTAGTTTACCCACCTCGTTATCCTTCAACAACTTGGTTAGAATTCTAACATATACCATAGTAGTTGAAACTTCACGACCATCAGTGCCTTTGTAAAATTCTTCAAATAATTCTTCGGAAGGTGTTTGAAGAGGGGCGGCTTTAACAACCCTTTTCGGCACATATCCGCCCAGAACTTTTCGTCTTTCTTTGAGGTAGCGTATTTCGGCACTGTCTTCCGCCGGTTTATAAAAAGGAGCATTTGCAACATCATCATCCGAAATTGGTATTCCGAATCTTGTTCTGAATTCTCTCAACTCATCTTCGTTCAATTTTTTCTGTTGATGAGTGATGTTTTTTCCTTCACCGGCTTCACCCAATCCGTAGCCTTTTACAGTCCTGGCAAGTATCACTGTAGGTGCGCCTTTATGTTCGACAGCAAATTTATAAGCGGTGTAAACTTTTTCAGGATCGTGACCTCCCCGCTTCATCTTCGCAATTTGTTCATCCGACAGGTTCTCCACAAGTTTTAATAACTCGGGATATTTACCGAAGAAATGATTTCTTGTGTAATTTCCGTCCTCAACAATATACTTCTGCGATTCACCGTCGATGTTTTCGTCCATGCGTTTAATTAAAAGTCCGGATTTGTCGTTCTCAAGAAGCTCATCCCAATCCGATCCCCAGATGACCTTAATTACATTCCAACCGGCGCCTCTGAAAACTGCTTCAAGTTCCTGGACAATGTTGCCGTTTCCTCTGACAGGTCCGTCAAGTCTCTGGAGGTTACAATTAATAACAAATATCAGGTTATCGAGCTTTTCCCTGACAGCGAGTGAAATTGCCCCGAGTGTTTCGGGTTCGTCGGTTTCGCCGTCACCCAGGAATGCCCATACTTTTGATTCGCTTGGGCGTTTTAATCCGCGGTCCTCCAGGTATCTGTTAAATCTGGCCTGATAAATCGCCATTATAGGTCCGAGACCCATTGATACTGTAGGAAATTCCCAGAAATCGGGCATAAGCCACGGATGGGGATATGATGATAATCCTCCGCCAGGTGCAAGTTCCCGCCTGAAATTCTCGAGCTGTTCTACTGTGAGCCTGCCTTCGAGAAAAGCCCTGGCATAAATTCCAGGTGCCGCATGACCCTGGAAGTAGATTTGATCACCATCAAAATTATCATCTTTGCCGCGGAAGAAATGATTGAAAGCTACCTCATACAAAGTGGCGGCTGAAGCGTAAGTAGAAATATGTCCTCCTATACCTGCTGAATGTTTGTTGGCGCGAACCACCATCGCCATAGCATTCCAACGTATAAGGCTTTTAATTCGTCTTTCGATTTCGCGACCACCCGGGTATTTAGGCTGTTTATGCCGGGGAACCGTATTTATATATGGAGTATTGGCGGTAAACGGCAGATCAACCCCGGCTTCGTGAGCATATGTATCAAGCTCCTGAAGCAGAGCGCGCACTCTTTCGGGTCCGCTTTCCTGGAGAACATATTCAAGTGATTCAAGCCACTCTTTGTTCTCCAGTTCCTCAATTTCACTTAATCCATTATTCTTTTTCTCTTCCATCACACTTCCTTAATTATTCTCAAAATTTATTAGAATCTCGGTGAATCAGATCTTCAGTGCTATTTGAATGCAAACTTACAAAAAAATCGGTAAAATTTTTCATCATCATAAAATATTGTAAGATGACCGATCGTCATATATTGTTTTCCAATCAATTTCATGACTATTTCTTATATCTTGCTTAATAAAGTATGCTCTAAGAATGCAAAAAACATACTTAGCTATGACGATTATTTGAATATGATATATTTTTGCGGCTGACTGATTCCGGGTATGGTGCTAAACAAACCATAAAGTGAGAACAGTTCGAGTGAAAAGGGTAAATAACCGATAAACCCGAGTAAAGGCATCTCAAAAACATGAAGAAAGTTTACGAATGGAGCATCATAAATCCATTTCGGAAACGAATAATAATTCCACATTTCCCAGAATACACCGCAAATTAACGTTCCAGCAAATAAATTAAGTACTGGTACCCAGTTGCCATGTCTTAAATAATCAAGCAGACTCACCCGTTTTAGGAGAACATTAATTGGTTCAACAATGAGAAAAACTGTTCCCCAGACGAAAGGATAGAAGTACTTGGGAAAGGAAAGAATCAGGAACAACATAGTGATACCCGCAATGAACATGATGATCAGAACGGTTATACTCTTGTGTATAATTATTCCGAGATTGATTTTTGAGAAAAGTTTAAAGGAAGCTATGAGTTCAACTGTTCCGAATACTGCAGGCATTACTGTTGAAAAGCTTAAAGTTGCCAGCATGGCATATTCCAGATCTGAAAAATACTCCCGTCCTATGTATATCCAGTTATGTGTTACAGTATTAAACAACTCGAAAATCCACCATGACGGTGCAGATAAAATGAACAGCATAATAAAATATTTTTTGTTTCGGCTGAATAGTGAAGAGCTTGTTCTGATGTAAGTTAATGAATCTACAACAAGACAATAACCCAGCCACATCGGGAAAAACCCCAGGTGTGTTCTTAATCCTTCAGCGGACCAATTAATAAACCAGAATACGACGATTAGCAGTAATCCTATCCATCCTCGCATGGGAAAAGTATAAATAAGCCGGTTCATTTTAATTGTGTTCGTTCTGATTTATAAAATTTCTTTTGACTCAAGTGTTAAATTAGTAATCCGCGTACAAAATTCAATCAGATAATTAAGAGAATCCTCCGGTGTCTCGAATTTATTCTTCATTTCTAATTTCATCAGGTCTTTGTCCTGTTTGAATTTTATATCCCTGGAATGATGTCTCATTATATACTGCATAAGATTGGGAAATGCATTTTTGTAAAATTCCTCTTTTTCTGCTTTAGGCAGAAAAATGATTATTAAATCATCTTTAATAACTATCCTTTCAAGCAAACCAAGTGAAGCGGAAAATCTTAATTTTGCTGCAAGTATCAATCTGTCAACCATTCGGGGAGGCTTACCGTACCTATCGAACATTTCATCTAGAATTTCATCGATCTCTTCAATCTTAATGATGGAGAATAGTGCAGTATAAAAGCTGAGTCTGTCTGCCTGGTCGGGCATATAATTTTTAGGAATACCAATTTCAAAGTAAGTATCAATTATTGGGGAGGAGCGTTCCGCTGCTTTGGGCAGGTCTTTGAATTCATTCTTAAACTCACTCTGTTTTAGTTCCTCAACTGCTTCATCGAGCATTTTAACGTACAGATCAAATCCTACAGAATCGATCGCCCCGCTTTGTTCGGTTCCCAGCAAATTTCCGGCACCTCGTATTTCCAGATCGCGCATAGACAGGTTGAATCCCTCACCCAGATCGTCATACTCCTCGATAGCTGCGAGTCTTCGCACAGCCTTTTTTGTTATCGTGTTGAGCGAAGGGACAAGCAGGTAAGCATATGCCTGCCTGTCGGAACGTCCCACTCGTCCGCGCAGCTGATGAAGTTCTGCCAGTCCGAATCTGTCCGCACGGTTTATGATTATTGTATTAACATTTGGAATATCAAGTCCCGATTCAATTATTTTTGTAGCTATAAGAACGTGAGATTTTTTTGCAAGGAAGTCGTGTATAACCTTCTCAAGCTGTGATGGTTTCATCTGTCCGTGTGCGACCGCAATTTTCAATTCGGGAATATAGCGCTGCAGGTAAGCTGCAATCTTATCTATGGACTGAACCCTGTCGTGCACAAAATATACCTGTCCGTCGCGCGTGATTTCCTGAATTATCCACTCCCGTATTTTTACGATGTCGAACGTCTCTACCTTTGTGTAGATAGGAATCCTGTTGGGAGGCGGGGTTGCAATAATGGAAAGATCCCTGGCGCCGAGCAGCGACATATTAAGCGTTCTTGGAATTGGTGTGGCTGTTAGTGTTAAAGTATCGACATCAGTTCGCATCGATCTGAGCTTCTCCTTGTGCATAACTCCGAAACGGTGTTCTTCATCAATAACTAACAGTCCGAGATCCTTGAATTTAACGTCATTCGACAACAGCCTATGTGTTCCGATTACGATATCTGTTTCTCCGGACTCAAGGCGTTTAATAATTTCTGACTGTTCTTTTTTCGTAGCAAAACGCGATAGTGCATCTACGCGGACGGGAAACTGTGCCAGGCGGTCTTTAAAAGTATTATAATGTTGTTCAGCGAGTATTGTAGTAGGAACCAGCAGAGCTACCTGCTTATTGTCGTTAACGGCTTTGAAGGCAGCCCGTACTGCAATTTCAGTTTTGCCGAAACCGACATCACCGCATACCAGTCTGTCCATAGGGTTTTCATTCTGCATATCGTTTTTTACTTCATCCGATACCTTCGCCTGGTCTACTGTATCCTCATACATGAAGGAAGCTTCAAGTTCTTTCTGCCAGATAGTATCTTCGTTGAACTGAAATCCTTTAATGGCTTTACGCTTCGCATACAATTCTATCAACTGGCGGGCAGCATCCATTATTTTGGATTTGACTTTTTTCTTTGTTGTTTTCCATTCGTTGTTTTTAAGATTGGTTAACTTTGGTGTTATTTCTTCGTTGGATGAAAACTTTTTAACCAAAGCCAGATAATTCAGATTTACATAAACAACATCTCCTTCGGCGTAAAGGATTTTAATGCTTTCCTGCTGCGTCATACCGATGTTAATGGTTTCCAATCCTGCGTATCTGCTGATGCCGAAATTTTCATGAACTACAAAATCTCCGTGCTTTAAAGATGCAAGATCTCTTGCTCTCGACTTTTTATACTTTTTCTTTGATGAAATTTTGGTACGGTAAGGTTTATTGAATATTTCATAGTCAGTAAACAAAACAAATTTTTCATCCCTTGATACGAAGCCTTTCTTAATTGCGAGGTCAATAATATTTATAAGTTTTGCATCAATAAGATTTCCGAGTGACGGGTCAAGTTCCGAGAGCAGATCCTCAAGCCGTTTGACCTGAAGTTCGTTTTCGGCTGAAATGAAAATCGTATAGTTCTTCTTGGCGTAATTCAGCAGCACACCAGCGAGTATTTGAAAATTTGAATTGATTGCCGGAGTTGCATGTAAGCCAAGGTCGAATTTGTTTTCTGAATTCCTCACCTCTTCCTGTATTAACCAAAAGGCATTCTGATTAAATAAATCCTCATGATTTTTTCCTGCAGTTGCACCGGGTTCTTTTAATGTTATTTGCTCCGATTTATCATTATCAGCACCATCAAAAATTTCTTCTTTCAGTTCCTCATCAATATCTATCATAATATCCTGAGAAGGCTCAGCATTATCTTTAAATAGATCATTCAACTGGGATTGAGATGTTACGATAAGAGGGTTATTAAGATAGTCGAATATTGTAGATGTAAATTCGGAATTTATTTCCGATTCAACCTGTGATGCCACGGTTACTTTATCGACCTTAAAAGACGAACGCTGACTCTCTGCATCGAAATATCTGATTGACTCGAGAAAATCGCCGTCGAACTCAAGTCTGCAAGGCTGTTTTTCACTATATGACCAGAAATCGATTATGGAGCCTCTTACTGCAAAGTCGCCGGGGCTTTCCACAAACTTATCACGTGAATAATTGGAGATAGTCAAGTAATCAATTATATCTTCATATGTAAGGCTTCCGCCTATCTCAAGCGTTGTTGTATTTTCTTTAATCTTATCTCTTGATGGTAAATTGTGCAGCAATATACTTCCCGTAGTCAATATTATAAAACCTTCCCTGCTGCTTATATCGGTAAGTTTTTCCTGCAGCACGTCGAATGAAAAATCGTCAACAGTTATAATAAATTCTGCCAGTCCCAGTATACTGAACTCAACCATTAATTCGTTAACTCTTTGCTGATTGTCGGCAATTACAACAAGTTGCCGGAATGAATTTTTCAGTATTTGAATAACAAGAGGTAAAGATGAACCGGGCAGAGCAGTAATGTATTGTCTGTTGTTTTCAGGAAAAGTATTAGTGATGCGAAGTTGGAGAGAAGAAATTTTTTCAAATTTGGAAAATACTTTATGTAAATCTGCTGCCATATTCTATTATACTCTTTAAAATAAATGTATGAAACCCTCACAAGAAGCGGGGCTTGCTATCTCAAAATTAGTTGAATAGGACATCACAAACAAATTATGTATAAGGGAAAATTTAAGATTGATGCTATAAGAAAGCAGAATTATTCATATCGGATTATTACTATAAATGTACAAATATTATTACCTATTTAAATCCTGCATAATTTGTGTTATTTTAATCAAACAAAATGTTTTCAAACCTATGGAGCCTGCGTTATGTCTTACCTTAAAGCGAAAAAACATATTGAACTCAAACCTGAAGATTTAAAATGGACATGCAGCCCCGAGAATTTCGATTTCGATACTACTGAAGAATTAAAACCTATCGAGGGAATTATAGGGCAGGAACGTGCGATGAAAGCACTTAAACTGGGCGTGGATTTGCGGAGCCAGGGCTACAACATTTTTATTACCGGTCTATCGGGTACCGGCAAGCTGACTACAGTTAAGAAGATGCTCGAGAAAATAAGTCCTGAGTGCCCGGAAATTTTCGACTATGCTTTTGTGAATAATTTTGATGATGAAGACCAACCGATATTGTTAAAATTCAAAGCGGGTAAAGCTAGCAAATTTAAACGTGATATGGGGAATTCAATCCAGTTTCTGCAGGAAAATATACCTCAGGTGCTCGAATCGGAATTATTTCTGCAACAAAAGAAAAAAATGATCGAAAGCTACGGACAGTCGCAGCAGGCACTCTTAAACGAATTTGAAAAGAAACTCAATAAAGACAATTTTGCCCTGGGACAGGTTAAAGTGGGCGAAATGGCGCGACCAGAGATTCTTGTGATGATAGAAAACAAACCTGTTTTTATTCAGCAGCTGGATGAACTGGTAATGAATAAAAAAATTACGAAACGAAACGCTCAGAATATTACAAAAAAATATGCAGCATATCAGGAGGAAATGCAGCAGCTGTTCAGAAAAAGTCTTCAGCTGAATCAGCAGTTCAAAGATAAGGTAAAGGACCTGGAAACAAGCGAAGTAACACACATTGTTAATGCAACATTCGACCATCTCAAGTCAACATATGCAAATAAAAAGGTTACTCAGTACATCGAAAACGTGGTAAAAAATATTCTTGATAATCTGGATGTGTTCAAAGGACACAGACCTACCAGGGAAGAAACGGATGAAGGTGTTCTTGTCGACTATTTGAAAGAGTACGAAATAAATGTCGTGCTCGATAATACAAAAGTAAAAGCCTGCCCTGTAATTATAGAAACGTCGCCCACAATGAGCAACCTTTTCGGCGCCATTGAAAAATTCAGTGACGGCAGGGGAGGGTGGTATGCCGATTTTACAAGGATAAAAGCCGGATCGCTGTTAAGGGCAAACGGCGGCTATATTGTAATAAATGCAATGGATGCGTTTTCCGAACCGGGAGTATGGCGGACTCTTAAAAGGGTTTTATTATACGGAAAACTCGAGATACAGGACGCAACTAATTACTACCAGTTTCAACCGAGTGTCCTGAAGCCGGAAGCTATTGATGTTGATACTAAAGTCCTGTTCATCGGCAGCAACTATATATTTTCGCTTCTTTCATCATATGAAGATGACTTCAACAAAATATTTAAGGTGAAAGCAGAATTTGATTATGAAATGAAACGAACGGAGCATACTCTTCTTGAATATGCGAAAGTTATTAAAAAGCTTGTTCAGACTGAAGGGTTGCTGGAATTTGATTCGGGCGCTATTGCAAAAACAATCGAGTACGCTGCAAGATATGCAGGCGAAAAGGAAAAGCTCACAACCAGGTTTGCTTATATAGCCGATCTGGCGCGCGAATCCTGTTTCTGGGCGAGGGATAACGGCGATAGAATAGTAAGCGATTATCATGTAATTCAGGCTTATGAAGCTGCCCGTGAACGCCACGGACTTTATGAATCGAAGGTCGCCGAAATGATGCAAGACGGAACAATACTTATAGATACCGATGGTGTGCGTATAGGACAGATAAACGGACTTGCAGTATACGGCGGGGATCATTATTCATTTGGAAAACCTACCAGGATTACAGCTTCGGTTTCGCTGGGAACCGGAAACATAATAAATGTGGAACGCGAAGCCGGTTTAAGCGGAAGCACTCATAATAAAGGGGTATTGATTATCTCGGGATACTTCAAGGAAACTTTCGGGCAGAATATTCCATTGTCGTTTAATGCCAGTCTGGTTTTCGAACAGGGCTATGGAATGATAGACGGCGACAGTGCATCGATAACAGAAATATGTGCGCTCTTATCGTGTCTTTCAGGACTTCCGCTCAGACAGAATTTTGCAATCACGGGATCAGTAAATCAGAAGGGAGATATCCAACCAATAGGAGGAGTTAATGAGAAGATAGAAGGATTTTATGATGTTTGTAAAAAGAAGGGATTGAATAAGAAACAAGGAGTAATAATACCGGAACAAAATGTAAAAGATCTGATGTTGAAAGATGAAATTACAGAATCGGTTTCAAAAGGAGAATTTCATATATATCCGGTTAGAAGAGTGGAAGAAGCAATCGAAATTTTCACAGGTATAAAGGCTGGAGGAAAAACCAAGTCCGGAAAATATGAAATCAATACTGTTTTCGGACTGGTGGAAAAGAAGCTGATTGAAATGAAGAAAAAGAGCAAACCGCCCGAGAAGGCTACGGTGAAAAGGAAACAGAGAAAAACAAAAAAATAAATTATGACTGAACCAGATTATAAACTGGCAAAGTGGTGGGAGCCTGCAAAAAACGGAAAAATTCTGTGTACCTTATGTCCTCGCTATTGTACGATTGGTGAAGGGCAGAACGGATTCTGCTATATACGTAAAAATATAAATAATAAGTTGTACTCTATTGGTTACGGTCGCCCTACAGGATTTGCTATTGATCCGGTAGAGAAAAAGCCGTTGAATCATTTCTTACCCGGGACTGAGATACTCAGCTTCGGAACCGCCGGTTGCAACCTGGGATGCAAATTCTGCCAGAACTGGACGATGAGTAAAGCAAAGATCGATAATACTAATTCGATTTATGCAACTCCCGAGGATGTTGTTAGACTTGCTAAAAAGAACAGAGTACCCTCGATAGCGTATACATATAATGATCCCACAATTTTCGGTGAATATGTAATTGATATTTCGCGGATAGCGCATGAAGAAGGTATTAAGTCAGTCATGGTTACTGCCGGTTATATAGACAAGAAAGCCAGAAAAGACATATACAAGTATATAGATGCTGCCAATGTTGATCTGAAAGCTTTTACCGAGACATTTTATCATAAAATAACTTTTTCTCATCTTAACGATGTACTCGATACTTTGTTGTGGCTCTCATATGAAACCAATGTATGGTTAGAAATAACAACTCTGCTCATACCGGACGAGAATGATTCACCCGATGAAATTAAACGAATGTGCAATTGGATAGTTAATAATCTGGGTGTAAATGTTCCGCTTCATTTCACTGCTTTTCATCCGGATTTTAAAATGAGAAATAAACCAAGAACTCCTATCACAACTCTGCGGAATGCTTACCGGATCGCGAAAACCGAAGGTATAAATTATGTTTATATAGGAAATGTTCACGACATTGAGGGGCAAACAACTTTTTGTCCGAATTGCAAATCACCGGTGATAAAACGCGACTGGCATTCAGTGTTAACTAATAATGTTGTAAATGGAAGATGTTCAAAATGCGGTGAATTGATCCCGGGTGTGTTTAACTAACGTTTAAAATTCATAAAAAAAAAGACCCGCGTTCAACGGGTCCTTTTTATAAATGTTATGTTCCGGCACTGTAATCGTCGAGGTATAATTCCTGCTCTCTGGTCAGTTTGTCAATTTTGTAACCCATCGTCTTCAATTTGATTCCTGCTATTTCCTGATCCTGTTCTTCGGGTATATCATATACATCGGGATTAAGATTAATACCATCTTTATCCCATAAAGCAAGTTTCAGCTGCGACATAAACTGATTGGCGAATGACATATCCATAACTTCAGACGGATGTCCTTCTGCAGCAGCAAGATTAACCAATCTGCCCTGAGCAAGAAGATAAATACGGTTTCCGTTTTTCATCAGGTACTCTTCATTATTAGCCCGAACCGTTCGTTTCGACTTCTTCAGTTTCTCAAGGTCCTGAATGTTTATCTCACAATCATAATGACCTGTATTGCAGATGATTGCTCCGTCTTTCATTTTATCGAAATGCTTCTTAATAATTACATCCTTAACACCAGTCGCCGTAATAAAGATATCGCCGATTTTTGCTGCCTCGTCCATCTTCATCACACGGTGTCCCTCCAGAGTAGCCTTTAATGCCGTTGTGGGTTTAACTTCAGTCACTATAACATTTGCTCCCATTCCGGCGGCACGCATTGCAACACCTCTTCCGCAGTGTCCGTATCCGGCTACCACGAAATTCTTACCTGCCATTAGTACGGAAGTTGCTCTTAATATACCATCTATTGATGATTGACCCGTTCCGTAAACGTTATCGAAGTCCCACTTCGTTTCAGCATCGTTAACAGCTAGAACGGGGTAGAGGAGCTTTTCATCTTTTGCCATTGCTCTCAGTCGGTGAACACCCGTTGTTGTTTCTTCGGTACCTCCGATTATATCATTTGCCAGTTCGGGGAACTTGTTGTGCACTGTAAAAATGAGATCGGCACCATCGTCAAGAGTGAGGTTAGGTTTCATATCGAGAGTGCGTTCAATAGACCAGTAAAAATCCTTAACGTTCTGTCCGTGCCAAGCATAAATTTCGATTCCGTTCTTTGCAAGTGCAGCAGCGATATCATCCTGTGTTGATAAAGGATTGCAGCCGCTCCAGCTCACCTTAGCTCCGGCGGCTTTAAGTGTTTCAACAAGAACAGCTGTTTCCTTTGTTACATGAAGACAACCTGCAATCTTGTAACCTTTTAACGGTTTGGATGTACTGTATTTCTCTCTAAGCGACATCAGTACCGGCATACGGGATTCAGCCCATTCAATCCTTTTACGACCTTCTGCGGCAAGTTTCAGATCTTTAACTTTGTATTTACCTTTTTTATAATCCATTATTTGCAGTAACTCCTATATATTTATAAATATTTTTGAAAAGTTTTAACGAGTTCCAATTTTTCCCAGCTGAATTCCTTCCTGCCGAAATGACCGTAAGAAGAAGTTTTTTGATAAATTGGTTTTAACAGATCAAGTCTTTTAATTATTCCTTTCGGTGTAAGATCAACTTCTTTCATTATAATTTTAGCTATTTCATGGTCGGGTAATTTGCCTGTCCCTTTCGTGTCGACATAAACTGAGACCGGTTCAGGAACGCCTATTGCATATGCCAATTGGACCAGGCATTCTTTGGCAAGTTTTGAAGCCACAACATTTTTTGCTATATGTCTGGCTGCATAAGTTGCACTTCTGTCAACTTTTGAAGGATCCTTACCCGAAAACGCACCGCCTCCGTGCGGCGCCCAACCGCCGTATGTATCAACAATTATTTTCCTGCCGGTCACTCCGCTGTCCCCGTGAGGCCCGCCTATTTCAAATCGTCCGGTAGGATTAACATGGTACTTTGTATTTTTATCCAGATATTTTTCCGGTATAACCGATTTAATCACATGTTTAATTACATCTTTCTTTATCTGCTTCTGTGTCACATTAGCATCATGCTGTGTCGATATAACTACCGTATCAACTCTTAAAGGTTTATTTTTATTATCGTATTCAATCGTAACCTGAGATTTTGAATCGGGTCTGAGATAGGGCATTAAACTGTTATTCTTTTTTCTTATATCGGTTAGTTTTTTAACCAGTTTGTGCGCATATACTATAGGCATCGGCATATACTCAGGAGTTTGATCGCAGGCATATCCGAACATAATGCCCTGATCTCCCGCGCCACCGGTATCAACACCCATTGCTATGTCCGGTGACTGTGAATGAATTGCGTTAAGTACGCCGCATGACTCAGAATCAAATTTATATTCCGCCTTGGTGTAACCTATTTTCCTGATTGTATTTCTGACTACACTTTCAACATCGATATAAGCTTTTGTTGTCACTTCGCCTCCTACAACAACCAGTCCTGTTGTAACAAAGGTTTCGCATGCAACACGTGCTTTCGGATCTTCAGCAAAAATTGCATCCAGTACACCGTCCGATATTGCATCACAGACTTTGTCGGGATGACCTTCAGATACGGATTCGGATGTGAATAAATATGACATCTTTTCTCCTGTAATAATCAATTAATAAAATTCGATTTCCGACGAATCGCCGGCGTTCAGTTTTTGAAAACTTCCTTTAATCACCGCGCTGCTGCCTATTATTGAATTCTCCAGCATCGATTTTTCAACAACAGCATTTTCACTTATTATTGAATTTTTAATTATGGAGTTTTTCACAACGCTTCCTTCGGCTATAGTTGTATATGGTCCAATTATAGAACTTTCGACGATAGCATTTTTTGCAATATAAACCGGATCGTTAATAACTACTCCGTTAATTTTTCTGTTTGTGCCGCTCCTTGTAAGAAGAAACTGATTTGTTTCCAAAAGTGTTTCCGGCTTACCACAGTCGTACCAGCCCTCTATAGGGAAAGTGCTTATTTTCTCACCTTTTTCTATCATCATCTGAAGTGCATCTGTCAGTTGATACTCGCCTCTTGTCCTAATTTCCTTATCCATTAATTCGTTCAAACATTCCTTAAGGAGTGGTGCGTTTTTGATACAATACAATCCCACAAGTGCCAGTTTTGAAACAGGTTTCTGGGGCTTTTCCACCAGTTTAGTAATGAAATTATTTTCAACTACTGCAACTCCGAATCTCCTTGGGTCATCAACTTCCTTTACCCCCAGACTGGTAGTTGCTGAACCAAATACCTTCGTCAAATCAACATCAAAAATAGTATCTCCCAGTGCGATAAAAATATTATCATCTTCAATCGTCGGGAGAGCTGTATGAATTGCATGACCAAGACCAAGCATTTCTTTTTGCTCTACGAACTGGCTTTGTAAATTCGGATAATTACTTTTTACGAATGATTCAATTTTGTTGCCAAGATGACCGATGATAAATGTGGCTTTGTCAACGCCTGCTTTAATTAGCTCATCAATTATGTGAGCAAGCATTGGTTTGCCCCCGACATTAAGTAATACCTTCGGAACTGAATGTGTATGAGGTTTTAATCTTGTGCCGAATCCCGCAACTGGTATGATCGCCCGCATATTCTAACTTATTGTTATTAAAAGAATTATAAAGTTAAATAATAGCTCTGCCTTTTCCAAACAGTTGATATAAATTGATGTTATGTTTACTATTGCTTAAAAGAAATATTCTATATGATGAAGAACAACCGCATAACAAAACTATTCAATATTCAGTATCCTATAATTCAGGCGGGAATGGTCTGGGTCTCGGGCTGGAAACTAGCTTCCACAGTTTCAGCTAAAGGCGGTCTGGGTCTTATCGGATCCGGATCGATGAAACCTGATTTGTTGAGAGAACATATTACGAAATGCAAAGCCGCATCTTCAAAGCCCTTCGGCATTAATATACCGCTTCTCAGAGGCGATGCGATAGATTTGATTAAAGTTGTAATAGCCGAAGGCATTAAAATCGTGTTTACTTCTGCAGGTCATCCGGGGAAATATATCGATGAGTTAAAGACCAGCAATATAACGGTAGTTCATGTTGTAGCTAATGTTAAACAGGGATTAAAAGCGCAATCGGTTGGCTGTGATGCGGTTGTCGGTGAAGGAGTTGAAGCCGGGGGTCATAATGGTCCGGATGAAATCACAACATTCTGTCTCATTCCCCAACTGGCAGATGAACTTAATATACCGGTAATAGCGGCGGGCGGAATTGCAGACGGTCGCGGAATGGCAGCTGCTTTTTCACTTGGTGCAGAAGGTGTTCAGATTGGTACGCGCTTCGCTGCAACAGTTGAATCATCGGCGCATCCGGAATATAAAAAGAGCATCGTTAATGCATCGGATACCGATACTGTTCTGATTCTTAAAAAGATTGGGATGGCGAGAATGATTAAAAATATTTTCAGTGATGAAGTTCTTAAAATGGAAAAAGACGGTGCTGATGATATTATACTCAGGGAAAAACTCGGACATAAAAGAGAAATGACCGGGATTTTTGAAGGCAATAAAGAACAGGGGATAATGGAAGCGGGACAGGCATCAGGCTTGATTAAAGATATTCCTTCTGCCGGTGAATTGTTTGACAGACTGATTGCAGAATATAATTCTGTAAGGGAAAAATTATGAATCAGTTTATGCTAATAAAGTCCAGACTTGGAAAAATTAAATAAGTGTTATATTTAACGCAGTAAATTTTTGTCAGCTTTTTTACAATATATAAACGGAGATAATTCAATGTACGGTGTAATTGTAACAATACATATATTACTCGCAGGAATATGGCTCACTAATATTCTTATTCAATTAATTATGAAACCTGCAAGGGTTAGCGAAGAAAAATCCAAAACCGCTCTTTATTTGCAGTATACTAATTTAGCAGGTATGATAGGAGCAATCGGAATATTATTAACCGGGATTTATCTGGTTATCAGTAATCCGGCATATAATTTTTTCCAGTTTAACGCGAATCACTGGTTAACATCTAAACAGATCGTAATGGTTGCGATACTAATAATTGTAGCTGTAGTTGTTATTCCGACCGGGAAAAAGATTCGTGCATCTATCGATGGAAATGATGCGGGTATTGCAGGTGTGCTGTTTGCAAAACTCGACAAGTATGGATGGGTAATAAATGTTCTTGTAGTGCTTAATATTCTCTTTGCGCTTAGCAGAAGATTCATGTAGTAA
Source organism: Melioribacteraceae bacterium (assembly GCA_016927595.1). Taxonomy (GTDB): domain Bacteria; phylum Bacteroidota; class Ignavibacteria; order Ignavibacteriales; family Melioribacteraceae; genus PGYT01. The sequence continues at coordinate 53,513 of JAFGMI010000017.1, forward strand.
TCTGCGGATGTTTTCATCCGCATTTTTCTATTTCACTAAAACCATTTTCCGTATTGCTCTGTAATTTCCGGTTGAAAGCTGATACATGTAAACACCGGAGGAAAATTTTGATGCATCAAACTTAATACTGTAAGTTCCCGGATTCTGCTTTTCATCAATTAATGTTTGAAGCTTTCTTCCAAGAACGTCGTATATCACCAGTTTAACATTCACCCCATATGCGCCACCGTCGAAATTGCGGGGTATCGTATACTCGATCGTTGTAAGAGGATTGAATGGATTAGGGTAATTTTGTTCAAGTACAAATTCGGACGGAGTTGATGAAATGATTTCATCAAGCATTGTCCTGAGCTGTTCCTTTGTACCAATAAGTAGTGTTAGTTTTAAAATTTGTGACTTTTCGATTTCAAGCAATTCTTGCTCGTTTATCAACCGCCCGTTTTCATCTGTGATTAAGTATTTTATCCCTGAAGGCAGACCATGTACCTCTAACTCGATACTGAATTTATTATTACTCACAGATTCCACAATCATATCCCATTTCCCATAATATTCACCATTAGTACGGGCGACGTAATATTTTTTCCGCTCGCTGTCCTGTAGATACAGTTCCAAATGTGCGTCTGGTTCTTTCAGTTTATTATATAGAAAATGACTCGGAGCAGATTTATTCAAAACATTGTTTTTTTGTCCTGCAATAAAAATTTCATCTTTCTCTCTGCCTGCAGATGTCTGAACCCGGATATACCAGTCAGAGTCAGATATTACCTTCGGGAATAGTGAAGGATAATATTCGCCGAATGTTTTCAGTTTAATCCTGCCGATTTCCGGAGGCAGAAAATATCCTTCACCCGGTCGCATTATATTCGTCAATCTGAATGCTTTTGCTTCGGTATCATATCTATATAAAACGGCTGCAGTATCAACCTCCGTTTCAAATGTATACGGACTTGAGATTGGTTTCCAGTCACCTGTTTTAAACTCTATTATATTTTCGGTCAACTTTCTTGTAGTTATAGTGTTATTATATCTGTAAGCCAGATTAAATTGTTTCATTACCGACTGTGCGATGAAATAGGCTTTCCGGCTTTCAATAAATTTTTCTGTGAATAATCCGTATTCATATGAATCGGAATCAAAGCCGTAAACTATCCACTGGCCGTCTTCCATTTTGTTCAATCCCCCGAGATCGTTAAATACGGAATCGGATTGAACTCTTTCAAACGGGTATCCGAATAAAACCCAGTTCACATCAGCTTTCAGAGCGTCTTCAGCCGGAATTGATTCCGGGACCAAAATGTCGGCTGTGCGGAAATTGTTTTCAGCAACCTGAACATCTATAAAATCAAAAACTATCACCGAATCTATCGGTTGAGACTGATATCCTTTTGTAAATATCTCTCCAATTAAAACAAGCCCGTTTGAATTGACTTCGTTAAATGGAATTATAAGTTGTCCGCCTGATGATGGAAGTGCCTGTTTTTTCTTCCCCGGACCGCCTTTATAATAACCAATTCTAAATCCGATGTTGTCCTCATCATTAAACAGATTGATGAAATTGTTTGTCTGGATAGATGTGCCCGAAGGTACAATAAAACTGTTTAATGCTTCTTCGAGGCTTATGCCGTTAAATCTTATTCCAGCCTTTATTGTATTTGAGACTGCGGCACTGTCGTATAAACCTTGTAATGCAATCTTCAAGGGCTTTTCCGCAGCCGCATTGTGATTAATTACTAATGTATCGATGTTTAATTCATCAAGGTTCGGTGTCATGTACTGGATGGTTATACTTGTGGTATCACCGGGCTTCAGCTTAAATTTGGATCTTTCCCCGTTAATAAGTCTGAAATAGTTTTCCGTGAAGGACACATCATAATCAATATTATACTTACCGTCGTTACGGATTAATATTTTCTGCTTGCCGTCCAAAACAGATTTAAATATTTTTGATTCAACCTGCTTAAACTGGGCAATAGTACTACCCGAAAAATTTCCACCTTTACCTAAACCTATTAAGTTAACCGCTATATTTCTTTTGGGATAAGAGTTGGTATTAAAAACTAATACTGCTTTGTTGCTGTCAGGTTTTACGGGGTTGAAGTTCACCTGGATCTCAACGGTATCATCAGGATTTATTGTTTCGATTTCGGTTAACAATTTGAAAGCTTTGTGTTCGTCTCCTTCAAATGAGACGTTATTTATTTTAAGCGGGATGTTTCCATTGTTGAACAGACTTATTGATTTTGTTCTGCCGACAGAAGAGAGGGTTGAATCAAATTTCAATTCATTCACATCACTTCCGCCTATGGCTTCCGATACTTTTATATTAAGAGGAATATTAATTGTATCTGCATTACCTTCATAAGAAAAGGGAATAGCCATAAAACCACTGACTATTCCGGTATCGACGCCGGCTGTATCAACAAGTATATAAATATTCCCGGATTCCGAAGCTTGAAGAACTTCACTTTGAGGTGTAACCGAAAAGAGTGTATTTGGTTCTATAAAAAGACCTGATAACACAATCTCATTTTGCGAGGAATTAAAGATTGAAATTTCAGTCAGTGTATCTGATAAGTTGTTTGAGAAGTCTAAATGATAATTAATATAAGAAACGTTGGATGAGAGTATTGTAGTATTGATAATATGTACTTCAGTCCAGTCGCTTAAACTGTTTTGTCTGCCGAGAGCTCTGACTTTCCAGAAATAAGTTTTGCCGCTTTCAAGGCTGGATACAGTAACTATCGTATCGCGGCTTATTCTGCTTAGAATGATTTCTTTGAACGATGAATCACCGGCGAATTCGAAGTTGTATGTCTGAGCCGACTCAACGTTATTCCACCTGAATTCAGTACTGCCTGTTAATATAGATGTTGTCTTCCGATGTGAAAGAATAACCGGAGTTTTAAGCTTCGTTGTAAATTTATACTTAGCCGACCAGCTGCTTGTATCACCGAAATTATTTCTGCTGTTTACGCGCCAGTAATATTCGGAGTTGTATTCGAGAGCAGATACTATTATACTTGACTCATCCTCATATGTATCTGAAACAATCTCTCTGAACAGACTGTCTTTCGCAATTTGAACTCTGTATGAATGGAACTGAAATGTTGGAGTCCATTTTAACTCAGCATCGGGGTCAATATTTATGGAATTATTTTCAGGTTCGGTCAGAACCGGCTCGTGCAGTTTTGTTTTAAACTCGAATACCAGTGAAAAATTGCTTGTGTCGCCGAATGTATTTCTCGATTTTACTCTCCAATAATATGTCGTATCGTTTGACAGTGATGAAATTCTGATTTCATTATAAACTGTAGATGTATCAGCAATTAAAATTGCTTGCCGAAAATCTTTATCGAGTGCCAGTTGAAAATCGTAAATCCCGGCAGAGGAAACCTTGTTCCATCTGAATATAATCGATGTATCGTTGTTGCTGCTGTAATTCGAGGGGAATATTAATTGAGGCTTTCCCAGCATGGTTTTAAATGAAAATACATCTGACCATTCCCCTGGATATCCGTCGGCATTAAATGGTTTAACGCGCCAAAAGTGTAAGTGCCCCGGTTCAAGGTTTGTAAGTTCCTCAAAATTATTATCAGCAAACACATTGCGGATTGTATCTGCGAAATCAGGATCGTACGATAATTGCAAATTATACGATGCGTTTGCAGAATCGCTGTTCCAGACAAATAAAACCACTGCTGTTTCAAGATTGTTGCTTTCATTTTCTGGTTGCTGAAGCAGCACCGGTCTGGCAGCACCGGTAGTCTTAAATTTCCATATATCGGACCATGGTGCCGAAGAACTGTTAATTCTTACTCTCCAGTAATAGTTAGAGTTCTGATTGAGATCAGAAATTACTGTCGATTCTGAGGTGCTTATTTGATCAGCGACAATATCAGCAGCCGAAAAGGCAATATCTGTCGACACCTGTATTTGAAAAGAATTGGCTTCATCAATCGAAAACCATTTGAGAACGAGTTTTTCACTTTTCACGTAAGTTTCATTATTCGCAGGGGACAAGAGGTAAGGCTGCTGCTGTGCCAGTAAATCCAGGCTTATTATTGTTAACAGTAATAAAAATTTTTTCATTAAACTCAGTCCGTTTATGGTTTAGGTGGATTCCCGAATGTTTTTTTTGCTGCTGTTTTGTCATTTCCGGACCAAAGAATATATACAGCGGTAGCAACAGCCGCGGCGCCGATAAAATAAATTAATTCACTGCTGAAAAAAGAAGCGTCTTCACCGGAATCCGCATTATCATCCAGATCGGTTGCAATTTTATAATTGTTGCTTAATTCATGCTTTATCTGAAATAAATTAATTTTGAGATTGTACAGCTCATCATGCCCAGTAATTACATTATCTGCGTAGTATGCATAATGATAATTCATCAGATTGTTTGAAGCGAAGAGTATTTTGTTTTCATCAATATTTTTAATAAAGCTTTGAAGATTTGTTATTTTACTGAATTTCGGAATAAAATCCGATCCGTGCTTATAACGTTCCGTTGTTTGCTGTGCCTGAAGTTTTGAGAAAAACAAAACACATAATAAAAACGCCAACAAATTTATACTCACTCTTCTTATTTTCATTTCTGATTCCGATTAATTTAAAAGTGACTCAAATCTTAAGTGTGTAATTAAATAAAACCTAAGTCCGTATTTTATACCAATAGGACTGTATCTTTCCTCCTGATTCAGAAGATTCTTAAAGAGTAAATTAATCCAAATTTTATTGTTCCAAAAATATTTCTGGAATGAAAGGTCAATTAATATTTTACCTTTTAAGTCGTGATTATAAAATGAAAAGGTCTGTGCTGTTAAATATTTGTAGTCTTCCCAGTAAGAGCTGGATGAATATTGTATCCGCCACCAGACTGCAAAACCATCGTTGGAATAATTTAAATCACACCGGAACGAATGAATCGGAAATTTCCGCCATTCCAGTAAAAACTGTTCCGAGCCTTCGATACCTTTCATAAAAGTATAACTGAAGTCACCCGTCAACTGCTTTGTCAGGAAAAATTCCAAACCGGCATTTAATCCGATTTGAGTAATGTTTTCCATTGTACTATACTGTAATTCACCCGTAAGATACTTGGTTTTACTGCTCAGGTGATAGTAATAATTATCCAGATAATATTTTTCGAACCTTCTGACAAATCCTCCGATTGAAGTATTAATCAGTTTAAATTTACCATCGTAGATGAAATCCAAGCCAAATGATTTTCCCGATTGATTCCCTATCAATTCTTTCTCAACAACTTCCGGTAAAATTAAAGGCAGACCATTGGCTGTCCATGTAAAATAATTCAGATCTTCTGTGAGTGTGCTCTCGAAATATGACGCATTAAGTGTAAGACTATGCCCGTTTGCCGGAACATACGAAGTAAGCCATGAAGCTTTGTAAATGTTTTTTTTCGAATTCTTCACAAGTCCGGCATTAAAGCTTTGGTCAATTTTATCCAGTGGATTGAAACTAAATGTCCAGTACAGTTTCAGAAAATTAAATTGCTCGTCGTTATTCAATCCTGAGCGGTTGCCGTCGTATTTTTCGTATACAAGATTAAAACCGCTGTTAAAATAACTGTTATTGTAATTAATACCCGATCCGATAACTGTGGTATTAAGTTTAAGGTCAAAATTTAGGTTCAATGAGTTATCCGAGCGGGCAAGTTCATTAATGCTTTTGGTTATTTTATAGTTTATTGTGATACTTTTGCCGATAGGAAAATTTCCCGCAAACCCTGTATGCCTCAGGATTCTCTTCGAAGGGATTTCATTGCCGTAAATCGGAAAGAAAATAAAATCATCATTCTGGTTGAAAGCAAAAATGAAGTTGTGATATCCATTTAAAAAATTATAACCGATTTCCGCACTTGTACCGATCAGTTTTTGCTTTGAGCTTTCTGTTAACATTGATATTCTGTTGGATAAAGATTTGTCTGTTATAAAATTTTCGTTATACTTAACGCTGGTTGTAAGTTGCCAGTTGTCGCCTTTTGAAGTAAGTCCGATGCCGGCAACAAATCCTAGTTTATCAATGTTTGATGAGCGGTATTGAGTATATGCAAAAGGTCCTGGATCGCCAGCCATATTTCCAATGCTTTGCATCGCCGTTAATGAAAATCCTTCAGCAGGTTTTTGAAGAATGAACTCAATCAAACCCGACTGTGTAAAATAACCCTTGTAATTTATGGGTGAATTAATGAATACAACTGAATCCACCTGCTCAATGGTAAAAGGCAGATTATCCAGGTTAATATCGTCCATGAAACTAATATCGAATTTCTGACCGTTAACCAGAACGATAAAATTCTGACGCTGATAAGTTGATAATCCGTTGCCTGAAGCTCTGTTCGAATATCCGTTGATGGTTGATGATTTCCATTTGTGTGAAAGGCTGAATATATCGTTCAGTGTAATTATACTCTTTTCCTGCAAATCATATTTTGTAAAAGTTTCTGCAAACGGATCACTGTTCACCTGAGCATAAGTCTGGCTTGCGATAAGGAGTATCAGTATTATATTTGTTTCAAGTCTTCTCATTCCAGAACATTCTTAATCCATTTTGGAGTTTCAATAATGTATGTCAAACCTGCTGACGCGTTGAATAATTTAACTCTTTTTTTTGTGAATACGGTAATAAAATCCGAATTAAAATTGACCATTAAACAGCTGGCAACAGGTATATCAATATTAACGAAGGAAGAGACTGCAAGTTCACTCTCAGTATTTTCGAACTCGCTCTGCTCAGAATCATCAAACAGCATCAGATAGGATCCTGAACGGACGCCGGCAGAAATGCCCGCTTTTCCGCTAATCTCAAGTTTGTACCGCCAGCTTATATTAATGAAAAGTGTACGGTAATCCGGCTGTTGAAGGTTTCTGCTTTCAAAATACTGAGTTTCAACTCCTATCCCGATAAATCCTGTATAGAAATTTGTTTCGGTACTCAGATATGCTCCATGGTTCGCTTCCCAGTACTCATGCAGATCTTTAATATCCATATTTTCAAGATATTTCAGCGAGAAGTAGATTTCGGAAAAAGGGTTTTGCTGTGCGTTTAGCTTCAAGAAGAACACCCAAAAAAGAATCAGGATATAATACTTTTTGCCCATAGCCCGAAGAATTAGTGAATAAAACTAAAATTAATAATTCTTTCCAAAATCTTTCATTTTATTTATCACAATTCAAAAAAAAACCCGCTCTGTAAAAGCGGGTTTAACAACTGTCAGCGTGAATCTTAATTCAGGATTTTAAACTCGATTCGTCTGTTGGCATTGCGACCAGAGGCTGTTTTGTTATCGGCAATAGGCATTGTCTCGCCGAAGCCCTTAATTGAAAGTCTGTTAGCCGATACACCTCTTGAAGTTAAATAGTCTTTTACAGCCTGGGCGCGTTTAAGAGAAAGCCTCTGATTGGCTTGTTCCGAACCTATATTGTCTGTATGTCCCTGGATTTCTACTTTCATTTGAGGATTCATTAAAAGAACCTGCACTGCATGGAACAAAACAGGATAAGCCTCTTCTCTCAAGTTCGAACTGCTGATATCAAAATTTACTCCCACAAGTACCCATTTCTGATCTGCTCTTGCAGCAGCAGCATCGGTTGGTGTGCCTACAACAACTTCCTTAACTACTTCCTTCGGAATGTATTTCTGAACTATTTCTTCTATATCGTTCCGTGTTGCAAGCGCACTCAGATCCACAGGTTCTGTTTCTGCCTTTATACCTTCATATAATTGACAATATTTGGATGCTTCACCTTTCCCGAAGTACACAACCAGACCAAGATCAAATGTAATATAACCATCTGCGTTCGATCCGAATATTCCTTGTCTGTTATTATTAACTATACCGTCAACTCTGCCATCAACTGAATGATAATTCCCTTCGGTTCTTAATTTCCAGTCGTTGGAAATTGTCCATTCAACCCCGAAGCCTGCACTAACCTGACCGGCATAGTCAGATTTTGCAGTAGGATTTACTATGCCTGTCCAGTCCGGATCGTATAATACTGCTCCCAAACCTACTGTAAAGTAAGGAGAAACAGACTGACATGGAGCCAGATTGTACAACAAATCCATTCCACCGCCGATTATTGTATTTGATATTTCTTCAGTTTCGCTTGGAATTAATGTTCCATTATCAAAAGTATAAACTCCACCCGGTACTCTGCCCAGGATGTTTAGATAAAATCCTTTTAATCTTAATCCAACGTTTTCCGAAAAATTTCTCTGAATAGAAAGATAACCGCCGTAATTATTTTCTAGAGGTCTGAGATCTGAACTTTGATATCTGGGATAGGATATACCAAAACCGAAGCTCCAACTTGAGCTGGCTGTCTGCGCGAATACAAGAGAAGACGACAAAAACAACAGAATAAAACAGATTTTTAATTTTCCTGAGGACATTTTTTTCTCCCGGTTGATTACCCCGTTTGTAAATATAAACAAGATTATCCTAAAATATGTTTATAATCAACTAAATATGTGATTTCTATCCGTTATTTGCAAACGATATGAATTTTTTAAATTGAATAAGATGTTGAGTAAAATTGCGCTCTGAAATTAAGTTTTAAGAATTTCTGTTCTTTTATGTAAATTAAATGTCAATTAATTGAGATAATTGTTTCGGAAAATGCAAAAAATTTGCCTGCTTGGCTCTACGGGTTCTATAGGAATAAATACATTAAACGTTATCCGTGAGAATAAGCATCTTTTTCAGGTTTCGTGTTTAACCGTGAATTCCAAAACAGAATTATTGTCGAAGCAGATCGCAGAATTCAAACCCGAAGTTGTTGTAATCAGAGATGAAAAAGCTGCCGATAATTTCAGAAAGATCTGTTCCTCAAAGGTTGAAATATTGAGCGGTGAGGAGGGCTTGCTAAACGCCACCCGTGATTTGGAGTACGATATACTTGTTTCTGCACTTGTAGGTTTTGCCGGTCTTGCTCCCACAATTGAAGCAATTAGACGGAAAAAGAGAATTGCTTTGGCGAATAAAGAAACACTTGTGGTAGCCGGTAAACTTATCACGGAAATGGCAAATAAAAACGGTGCTGAAATTATTCCGGTGGATTCCGAACACAGTGCAATTTTTCAAAGCCTCGTTGGTGAACATGAGAATAGTATCCGCAGAATAATTCTCACTGCAAGCGGTGGTCCCTTCCGTCATCATGAAATTTCCGAGCTAGGGAAAGTATCGGTTGCCGACGCACTCAATCATCCCAACTGGTCTATGGGAGATAAAATAACTATCGATTCTGCGACCATGATGAATAAGGGTCTTGAGGTTATTGAGGCTCACTGGCTTTTTAACCTTGAAGCTGACGATATCGAAGTGGTTGTTCATCCGCAGTCAATAATACATTCGATGGTTGAATTTATCGACGGTTCAATTAAAGCCCAGTTGAGCATTCCCGATATGAAACTTCCTATTATTTATGCATTGGGATATCCAGAGAGACTGAAAAACAGCTTCACGGTTACTGATTTTACAAAAATCGGACAATTGACGTTTTTTGAACCTGATTTTAGTAAATTTGAATGTCTGAAATTAGCTTATGATGTTTTGAGTCAGGGAGGTACTGCTCCCTGCATATTAAATGCGGCAAACGAAATTGCCGTAAATAAATTTTTAACAGAAAAAATAGGGTTTCTAGATATCCCCAAAATTATAAACGATTCCCTGAATAAAATTGAAGTCGTTTCCTCACCGGATATTGAAACAATTTTTGATTGTGATCGTAAAACGAGGGAATTTGTAGAGTTAAATTACTAATAAGATCAGGACGATATGGACTACATAATATATTTTATAATTACTATTGGAATTTTGGTTTTTATACATGAGCTTGGACACTTTCTGGCTGCCAAGATTTGTCGTATGAGAACCGATGTGTTTGCTATCGGTTTCGGTAAAAGGCTGGTGGGATGGAACAAAATAAACGGATTTACATTTGGTGATTTGCCGAAAGATATCGACCTGAAGGGACATACTGATTACAGGCTTTCTTTGCTGCCCCTTGGTGGTTATGTAAAGATTGCCGGAATGATTGACGAGAGTTTCGATAACAGCTTCGCCAAGGAAGAACCGAAACCTTATGAGTTCAGATCCAAACCGACTATCCAAAAATTATTTGTTATTACAGCCGGCGTAATGATGAACCTGACACTTACTCTTGCGGTTTTTGCCGGGATTAATTTTTTCCAGGGGAAACAGGTATTTAAAACCACTGAAATCGGTGAAGTTAGAGAAGGTACATTCGCTGCAAACGTCGGTTTTCAGACAGGCGATAAAATTATTCAAATCAACAACAGCATACCACAGCATTGGGAAGAAGTACTAAACGACCTTGTTCTGGATAACCTCGGCAGTGATAAAATTGTAAAGATTAAACGTGGAGAGGAAGTAATTGATATTAATATTCCGGGAAGCGAAATTACGAATGCGGCGCAGGACTCTTTTATTCTTCCGATCGGTGAATCTAAGCCGATGATAATGGATGTATTGAAAGATTCGCCTGCAAGCGACGCTGGAATTCAACCTTACGATATTTTCCTTTCTCTGAATGCGAAAGAGGTTTTATCCGGTCAGCAGATTATTGATATAGTTTCGGACAATAAAGATGTTGAACTGCCGCTCGTGATTCTGAGGGATAAAGACACTGTGAGAACCTCCGTAACTCCCGGTATAGACGGTAAAATAGGGATCACAATAAACGACGCTTACGCAGGTGAAATCGATTTTCAGACATATGGGTTATTCAAATCTTTTGTGCTGGGAGTGGAAGATATAATACAGTACACGAAATTAACTTTCAGTTCAATCGGCAGCGTTATTAAGGGTGATATCGAATTCGGATCTGCATTCGGCGGACCGGTTCGTATCGCACAGTTTGCAGCTCGTTCGGCTGACCTGGGGCTTATTTCATTTTTAAGATTTCTTGCACTATTAAGTTTAACACTTGCGATATTGAACATAATGCCGTTTCCTGTTCTGGACGGCGGACATTTTGTAATAATATTGATTGAAGGAATAATAAGAAGGGAACTTCCCCTCAGATTTAAGATAGCTATACAAAATGCAGGCTTCTTTTTACTGCTTCTGCTTATGGCATTTATTATTTATAATGATATAATAAACTTGTAAAGACACAGGTTCTTTGATCAAACGTCAGACAGCCCGAGTGATCAGACTGTAATAGTTTTATAATCTGATCATTTCAATGCGGCATTATTATTTTATGCTGCCCCTGAATGATAATCTTTCCAAATTAATCTAAATCCCGGAGTTGAGTTGTTATGAAAACGTTCATCGTGCTGATGATCTGCATTTTTTTAAATTCCTTTGTAATTGCCCAGGATACCTTAAAGGTAAATATAAATGAGGTGATTATATCGTCAGGTCGTGCACACCTTTCCACCTCAAACACTGCACGCCATATCATTACGATGCATAGTAAAGCATTTCAGTTGATTCCCGTAAATACTTTACAGGATGCTCTTCAGTTTGTAAACGGTCTGGACCAAAAACAGCGGGGACCGGAGGGTATCCAATCGGATCTCTCGATAAGGGGCAGCACGTTTGAGCAGTCGCTTATTATGATTGACGGCATCAAAATAATGGATCCACAGACCGGACATCACAACATGAATCTGCCTCTGGATATTGTAAATATCGCGAGGATTGAAATTGTGAAAGGGCAGGCTTCAAAAACATTCGGACCGAATGCATTCGGGGGAGTTGTTAATATAATAACCAGGAAAGTGTTTAATGGAGTAAACTTCGAACTGGCTGCGGGCGAACATAACTATTTCAAATCATCTTTAACAGGCGGATTGACTAACGGGTATTTCAGTAATTCATTTACCATTAATAAATCATCATCGGATGGTTACAGAAAAAATACAGGCTACAACCGGTTAATATTCAACTATAATTCCAATTATAAATTTGCTGCGGGTACAGTAAATGTATTTTTCGGATTTAACGAGAAGAAATTCGGTGCAAACAGTTTTTATTCATCCAGATTTCCCGATCAGGCTGAACACACTATTACGAAAATATTAAATGCGGTTTCGACAATCGGAAATAATAAATATTATATAACTTCAAAATTATCCTGGCGGCGTAATGATGATGAATTCGTGTTAAATAAGTTTAACCCCTCATTTTATAAGAACAAGCATTCGTCTAATGTATATTCCGGTGAAATTACAGCTGCAATTGATTCCGATTTAGGTTTATCAACGGTCGGTATTGATTACATGACGGATAATATTGAGAGCAGTAATCTTGGAAAACATAAGCGTGAGAGGAAAGGGTTGTTTGCAGAACATTCTGTTGAACCGGTTGAGAGTATTAATGTAAATTTCGGCGGATATGTTTATAAACAGGGAAAATCTGACTGGCAGTTTTTCCCTGGAATTGATATCGCATATATGCCGGGATATGAATGGAAGTTATTTGTTTCCGCGGGAAAAGCATTCAGGATACCAACGTATACTGAATTGTATTACAATGATCCCGTTACAATCGGGAATAATAATCTTAAATATGAAGAAGCATTTGAATATGAATTCGGTATGAGTTTTAATAACGGCATTATAAATTCCTCTTTATCCATATTCAGCAGAGAAGGCAGAAACATAATCGATTGGATCAAAGAATCTGATAATGATCCCTGGCGGGTCAGGAACATATCAGAGATAAATACGACGGGAATAGAACTAAGTACAGCGATAATGCCCGGATTGTTTAATGATTTTCTGCCAATTAACAGCTTAAGTCTTGGTTATACTTATCTTAAATCTGATAAAACTTCGGATGTTTATCAATCGAGATACGTTCTGGATCATTTGAATCATCAGCTAGTTGTCAACATCGTCCATAAACTTCCGTTCGAATCCGAAGTTAGCTGGTATTTCCGTTACGAAGACCGACTAAATTTCGAGGATCACTTTATAACAGATCTTTTGATTCACAAAAAAACAGATGATTTTACGATTTCATTAAGAACCGCGAATCTGTTTGATTTATCATACCACGACATTGCAGGGGTTGCATTGCCGGGGAGATGGATATCGGCATCGGTAAAGTATACAATTGGATTATAGCTCATTTATTTTTTATATATTTCATGAAATTATCCTGAAGACTTTTTCTTCTCTCATTGCCGGATCAGATTTATTAAAACCAGACTGAAAAATGATAAGGTCATTGCATTATATCACTATTATTTTAGCTCTTCTGCCTCATTGGATATTTGCGCAGGAAGAATTTGCTTCATCAAATCTTCCAATAATAATTATCGATACCTATGGTGAAGTGATATTGGATGAGCCAAAAATTTCCGCTCATATGGGGATTATTTATCGCGACGACAGCACAAGGAACGAGCTTTCAGATCCGTTTAATCATTATAACGGTGAAATCGGAATTGAGTTAAGAGGATCATCGACCCAAAGCTATCCTAAAAAATCATATGCATTCGAAACAAGAAACAGCGACGGCAGCAACTTAAACGTTTCATTGCTTGGGATGCCGGAAGAAAACGACTGGATACTTTATGGACCGTATTCAGATAAATCCCTTTTCAGAAATATTCTTATCTATAAACTTGCAAGAGAAATGGGGCATTACGCAAGCAGAACAAAACTTGTGGAACTTGTTCTCAATAATTCTTATCAGGGAGTTTACATATTAATGGAGAAAATTAAACGGGACAAAAACCGGGTGGATATAAGTAAACTCGATTCTACGGATCTATCGGACGATGAACTTTCCGGCGGCTATATCATAAAGATCGATAAAACCGATGGCGCTGAAAATGAGGGCTGGTATTCACAGTTTGTACCCATACCTTCATCATGGCAGAGAATCTTCTATCAATACCATTATCCCGATCAGGATGAAATAATGCCTGAGCAGAAAGAATATATTCGGGAATTCATAAATAATTTTGAAATACGCATGAAGATGGTGGATTATAATGATCCCATTGAAGGATATTATGACTTGGTTGATCTTGAGTCGTTTGCGGATTACTTTTTGCTGAACGAGTATCCCCGTAATGTTGACGGTTTCAGGCTAAGTGCATTTATGCATAAAAACAGGGACGATAAGGACGGCAGACTTAAAATGGGTCCGATCTGGGATTATAATTTTGGATTTGGAAATGCCGACTACTATGACGCCTGGAAAAATGAAGGCTGGCAGATTGATACTATTATTCTACATGACGCTTTCGCAGTCCCTTTCTGGTGGCATAAAATTCATGCTGATCCGGTATTTAATAATCTGACAGCTTACCGATGGAATAAGTACAGGGAAAAATTATTAGATCCTCAAAGGCTGAATGATATTATTGATTCATTATATTTTTTGAGTGAGGAAGCTGGAATCAGAAATTTTAAAAAGTGGGATATTATTGGGGAGTATATCTGGCCTAATTATTATATCGGCGATACTTATGATTCTGAAATAGAATATTTGAAAACATGGATTAAAAAAAGGTACGATTGGATCGATAATAATTTATCCGGTCAGCCTTCTTATGTTGCCTGGAAAAATTCTGATGATTCATTTACTATTGAGCCGAATGTTTCAACCAGTTTTCAAATCAATCAGTTCTATGAATATGACCAGTATATTGATTCTGTAAGATTTATATCATCGTCAGAAAATCTATCGGTTAAGATAAATGGGGAAATGCTCGAATTACTTGTTTCGGATCCCGGCATTTACAGTTTTAAGGGTGTGGGCTGGAAAAACGGTGAAATTGTTTCCGTATCTCCACGATTCAATATCGGTAGTAGTATAACCGGTATTGATGAAACAACAATCCCCGATAGATTCCAGTTGATGCAGAACTATCCCAATCCTTTCAATTCTTCAACAACAATTGAATTTATAATTCCTGCAAATTCCGGATCCCATATTCCAGATATCAGTTTGATGAAACTAAAAGTATACGACATTATTGGTCGTGAAATTGCCACACTGGTAGATGAACCTAAAAAAACTGGTAAACATAAGGTGACATTCGATGCGTCAAAACTTCCCAGCGGAATATATGTTTACAGGCTGAATGCATTGCCGCTAAAAGACGGGCGGTTCGGTTCACATTCGGCTAAGATGATGTTAATAAAGTAATTTTATTTTAAATTCCCGGAATTTTTAAAATTCCGGGAATCTGATTAAACTTAATCCAAAGTAAACCTGATAGGAATATTTATCTGTACTTTAACCGGTTTGCCGCGCTGCTCAGCAGGGTAAAATTTCAATTGTGAAACAGCCTTAAGAGCTTCTTCGTCGCAGCCTGCGCCTATACCTTTAAGAAGCTCCGTTTTCTGAACTTCACCTTTTTCATCCACGAAAGCTCTTACAACAACCTGTCCCTGCACATTGGCTCGCTGCGCTATCGTCGGATATTTAATTATTTTATACAATTCATCGAGACCGCCGATTATTTCCGGTTCCTTTTCAACTGCATAAAACGGAACAAACTCTGCAGTCACTTCCTCTTCCTTAAATTTAGGTTGAGGAGCGGCAATCTGTTCATTTACATCTATTGTGGTTTCTTTGAATTCAAAATCATCAAGCAGCTCATCAGTTAAATCCGCCTCAATTGGTGTTGCGGGTTCCGGCGGTGGCGGTGGCGTTTCGTTTTGAGTGGTTTCCGGAATATCCTCAACATTAACCAATTCCTGTGATTCCGGTATATAATCACCGATACTTCCCACCACGGGGAAATATTTGAAAGCTGCAATCAGCAGGCTTAAGGATAAAGCGATTGCGACTTCAATCGTCCTTTTATATTTTCTCTTTAAATCTAGCCTTGGGTTTTTTTTGAGTGCCATTTTTTCACTCCTTCTTTTTCTTCACTCCGTCAAGTTTGAACATTACCGGGATGGTAACATCGGCTTTAACTTTTTTACCATCCTTCTCAGCCGGTTCAAATCTGGTTTTCATAATTGCATCTGCCGCAGCTTTTGACAGCAGGCCATCATTGGATTCAAGCACTTCAGTCTTAATGACTTTTCCGTTTTCATCAACGACGGCTTTAAGAACCACTTTGCCTTCAATACCTTGTTTCTTCGCTTCGACCGGATACTTAATATTTTTCATAATCGATTTAATACCGCCAACAGGGAATGGAGTTTTTCCAGGTTTTTCCTGCGCGAAAAGTGTATTCATCTGAAGTGTGAACAGCAGCAGTATTATTGATGATAACATTGTTTTAATGATTGACTTCATATTTTCTACTCCTTTTTTAAGTTGTTTAAATAGATTCCACCACCCGCGTAGAACGCATCTTTGAAAATTTTAGCTGAGCTTAGGATTAGTAGAATTTCCGGATTCTTAAATTTAATCCGGTTTACTAAGTGGTTAAGTTTTCATTGATTATAAAATTCCCCCAATTATGAATCCTTTTTACCGGAGCTTAAATAAAATCGGTATTACAATCTGGGCATTAACCGGTTTACCGTCCGAGCGTGCAGGTGTAAAGACGGTTTGTTTAACAGCTTCGATTGCTGCCGTATCACATCCCCCGCCAATACCTTTAAGAACCTGTGTGTAAACAACCTTACCTTCTTTGTTAATCAGGGCTTTAATCATAACCCTTCCTTCAATACCAGCTCGTTTTGCTATTTCCGGGTAATGTACTTTGCTCTGAATAGCAGCGATACCGCCGACAGGAACCGGCATTTCCTCCACATTCGTATAGTATGATTCTCCATCCATCACAACGGGCATCTGAATGTTTGAGGAAACGAGTTCGAATTTACCATCGTCATTTTTGTTCAGCGCGAAAATCCATTCAAGTCTGTAGTTGGTTTTCTCGGATTTATATACGATTGTTTCGAACTGCCAGTTTACCATTACCGGAAGAAGCTTATCTACGAGCCCCGGTATGCCGCTGTTTAGTACGACAAGTTTCTCAATTTTACCATCCTCGCTTATAAACAGCAAATAATTTACCGAAACGAATTCTTCGATAGTATTCATACTGTTCAGTACGTTTGTTATATCCCTGCTTACAATCAACGCGTTTTCGTCAGAAAGACCTTTATAGTTGATAATTTTCAATTCCTGGGTGGATGGATAATTATCCGCCACTGATTTAATAACTTCTATTTGCGGTTTATCTTTGCAAGAAATAGCCAACAATAAAATCATAAAAAACAGAAAATACTTTCTCATCAACAACCTCAACTATTTGAATTTACCACAACTTCGTTTGTATTACCTTTTACTTCAGCCGGTGGCAATGTATTGAACAAAACATCTATTAACTGATTCTGTTTATTAACCTGCCGGGTTTTAATATTGATAGTCTGTTTATAAGTCTCAATCGCATCCTTGTAATCAACGGTCTGTGAGTACAGGAATATTGAGGTTATCAGGAGGATTAATGCAGCTGCATATGATAAAATTGAAGGCAGATTATTTGATATGTTAAAATGGAACCATTTTTTTTCCGTATCCGCTGCTGAATAAAGTATTCTCTCCTCCAGCTCTGCCGGAAATTCCTGTATAGTCTCAGTTATTGTATTTTTAATTTTATTGAGCGATTTAAAATATTCCCTGCTTTCATTATCAAGAGATAAATGTGTAAATAAAACCGGCTCCTTGCTTTTATCAAGTTCGCCGTCAAAGTAGCTGTCAGTCATTTTGTTTATTTCTTCAGTTGACATGTAAACCTCAAATATTATCTTCCAAAACTATCGGACCGATTCGTTTAATCAGTTTTTGTCTTGTTTTATATAACCTGCTTTTAACCAGTTCTTCATCAATATTCATAACCGCTGATATTTCCCTGTAACTTAAACCGCCGTATTCCTTTAGTATAAATACTTCACGTTGATCATATGCCATGCTCTCAAGTTCTATAAGAATAATGTTTTTTAATTCTTTATTCTCGTAATCAATCTGAACATCCATATCATCCGATATTTCAAGTTCATCCGAATCCTTAACATTGTACTGATCAACTCTTATTTTCTTCCTTCTGAAAATCGTATAAATTTCATTCCTCGCGGTTTTGAACAGCCAGTAAACCACGCTGTTCCGGTTCCTGATCGCATCCATATTTTCAAAGAATTTGAGAAAAACATTTTGTACAACATCCTCACAAGTCATCGCGTCGCCAAGCATTCGCAGAACATAGTTAAATATCCTTACCTTATGCCGGTTGTAAATCAGTGTAAATTCAACGATATCTTTTTTTGAACGCGCCAAATTCTGATTTTCTTTATTCTGAAGATGATTATGTGAACGAAATGTTGCTTATATCTGACAAATAAAATTATACTATTTTGATTTATATGCAACAGATTTGAGAACGGAGTTCTGAAGGCTGAATATATTCTCGGCGGAATCTTTGCCTGAAGAATCAGGGTTTATCCGTGCAACACAGGCAAAATAAAAATTTTCGAAAGGGAATAAATATATTCTCGAACGGAATTCGTCTGAATTGAATTCAACTACTCTGTCGGAAGTGCTTATAATTGCAGGCGACTCATGCTTAAATGATTCGGAATTAATATTATGCCTGATCCTATAAGTCGCGATGTAGCTGTTCCAGATTTTGGAAATCTCAGTCATATTTTTCGAATTGATGTAGATGGGTTCGAAATAAATAACCGCATTCTCAACATTACTTACCAGAAGAAGATCAACAAAATTATCGGTATTAACATCAACCTGCCGCCATCCATTCGGAATAAGTACCTGGAGATTAGTAGTTTGCGAATATGCACTTCGGTTCGATAATACTATGTCAGATTCATATATAGAATTTATGGTACCGCACGAGATGAGCACTGAAAGAAACAGAGAGCTGATGAATTTATTCATGCACAAATATATGAAAGAATTGTATCAAGATTATTCAGTATCCCGAAGCATGCCCGGTTGTTCGAGGGTTAGAATTAATGAAATCCTGTGCGAATCGGGAAGCCGTTCAAGACTTGATTCCGCAAATCTGGCAAACGAGTAATCTATGTTCAGCTTCGGAAGTCTTATCCCGGCACCGATAGTAAATTGTTTTACATCATTAAATCCTGCGCGTACTGCAAAGAGTTTTTTATATTCATATTCCAGTCCCGTATGCACATCAAAACTAACGGGGCCCATATTAAAATTTGATGCGAACTTCCTGCCTTCGAACCGTATGTCGAAATCCAGTGCAGGCATAATTGTTCCGCCCCATATTTCCAGAAGGTATGCTGCACCTATCTTCATTGTAGGAGAAATCAATTCATTTCTTCCTCCGTCCCAGGCAACGAAAGTGGTTGTTATATCCATAAGATTGGCGCCCAGATACATGTTTTCCATCGGTATATAAACCGCGCCGATATCAAAACCTATTCCCAGAGCGCTGGCTTCGGCGATATTTCTGCTGATTATCTTTACGTTTGCACCTAGATATAAGTTGTCGCTGAAACGTTTCGCGAATGATCCGAAAACCGCCCAGTCGGTATTACTAAATTCTTTTACTTTATCGGGATCAATTTTGGAATTGGGATTATTAATATCGTAAATAACTTCACCGGTTCTTACATCAACAAGCGCTTCCCGGGTGTCTGGTATACCATCAATGCCCAGACGAATAACGCTTAAACCCACACTCATATCTTTCCCGTAGGGCATTGCGAAAGATGCGTAATTGTAATTAACCAGACTACCGAAATGCTCTTCGTGCATAAGCGAGATCTGGGGATAATCTATTCTTGCAAGTCCCGCTGGATTCCAGTATCCCGCGGTAACATCGTCAACAAATGCAGCCTGAGCACCGCCCATACCAAGCGCTCTGCCGCCGACACCAATCGCAAGAAATTCGCCTGCGTATTTTGATACTACAGTCTGCGTCCGTACTGATGCACTAATAAACAATAATAATATTACAGCAAATCTTAATTTCATTCGATCCTATTAAAGTTCAAACGAAAATTGCTAAAATGACCTCCAAAATCAAGTGCAATAATTGAGAAGATTTATTGCAGATTCCTGGAGATTATTACAATCAGTTTTACCCGTGTTTTATTTTTTTTAATCACAATATTTCTATCAGTGACGGATCATAATCCTCAACGTTTTTATAGCCAAGCAAATTCAGTAAAGTACCTGCAATATTAGTTAATCCGGGATTTTTCACGTCAGCCATTTTATATTCGCCAGAATAATTAGGATCGTAAATTATAAACGGTACCGGATTAAGAGTATGCGCTGTCTTAACTTCTTTTTCACCCTTTTTATTGATATTGAACATTTCATCAGCATTACCGTGATCTGCAGTTATTACTGCAATACCGTCAAGTTCATCAATTACAGGTAAAAGTTTTGCAAGTCCCTGATCCACAGCTTCAACAGCGGCTATAGCTGCTTCCAGAACACCGGTATGACCAACCATATCTCCGTTGGGATAATTAATTCTTCCGAATCTATACTTCCCAGATTTCAGCAACTCGATAGTTTTTACGGTTATCTCATCGGCTTTCATACGGGGAGCTTTATCAAAAGTAATTTTATCCGATGGAATTTCAACATACAACTCCAGATCTTTATTTATGTATCCCGAACGGTTGCCGTTCCAGAAATATGTTACGTGTCCGAATTTCTGTGTTTCGGAAAGAGCGAAAGAAGTAACTCCTTCGGCGCATAAATACTGGCTTATGGGTCTGTCTATAGATGGCGGCTGTACCAGATAATTCTTCGGTATATGAAGATCACCGTCGTACTCCATCATTCCCGCATAGTACACTTTGGGGAATCTTTTGCGGTCGAATTTGTCGAAGTTTTCCTCTTCGAAAGCACGTGAAAGTTCAATTGCTCTGTCGCCCCGGAAATTCCAGAAGATGACAGCATCTCCGTCCTCAATTGTCCCAACAGGTTTTTGGTTCTCATCTGCAACGACGAATGAATCGAGGTACTGATCGATAATTTTCGGATCCTCTTCGTACATTGTTTTAATTGCATCAGAAGCAGATCTGAAATGTCTGGCTTCACCGAGCACATGAGCCTTCCAGCCGCGTTCGACAATAGACCAATCGGCTCCGTACCTGTCCATAGTAGTAACCATTCTTCCGCCGCCGGATGCAATTTTGTAATCGAATCCTTTCTCATCGGATAATTTTTTAAGCAATGCCTCGGTAGGTTCTATGTAAGTTAAAGCACTCTTTTCACCCACATCGCGACCGTCGACGAGAACGTGCAGGCGTACTTTGCCAACACCGTCGGAAGCAAGTTTATTAATTATTGCGAATACCTGTTCAATATGGGAATGTACGTTACCGTCCGAAAGCAGTCCGATCATGTGAACCGTCCCGCCTGATACATTGCACTCAACTATCTTAGACCAGATTTCAGTTTTGAATATATCTCCCGATTTAATAGATTGATTTACGAGCTTTGCGCCTTGCGCGAAAACCCGTCCGGCACCGATAGCGTTATGTCCGACTTCGCTGTTGCCCATATCAGTTTCATCCGGAAGTCCGACTGCAGGACCATGCGCCTTCAATTTTGTAACAAGCGGTGTGTTGAGTAATTTATCCAATGTCGGTGTCTCAGCAAGATATACAGCGTCACTTTCATCTTTTCTGCCGAATGCGATACCGTCCATAACAACAAACAGTAGAGGTCCCTTCCTGCCTTCAAAATTTTCAAGTTTACTTAATCTCAATTCCATATTAACCTCATAATTCAAAAAATATTGACTTCAAATATACCCACGCATATAACTGAATGCAATTATGCGTGAATTAAGAATAAAGCTTGCCCTCCGAAACTTCAGTGAAGGAGGGGTCAAAGACAAAAGTTAAAAGACCATAGGGAGTGACTGGAATTTTGGAATAGTGGAATTAGATTATTAGCGAATTACCGGATTATCGCATCAAGATAAACAAATATATAACTGTCATTCCGCAAAAACGAGTTCTTAAATTTTAATTTGATATTAATGTGGCATTCAAGTAACTTAACTTCAAAACTTCAAAACTTCAAAACTTCAGAACTTCAATTTGACCCCACCCCTCTCTTACTAAGCGAGGGAATAAAAAGGTGAGCTCAGAGAGGAACAAATGATACAGAGAAATGATAAAGCTTACATTTATGCAGTAACACTACTTTTCACTTTAGTAACAACGTTTCTATTAGTCATTTCCTGCGGCGACTCACTCAACGGGCCGGAAGACAATTATGGAAGACGTGATTATGAGTGGCAGGTTGATACGATTGATTTCGGTGTAGATAGAGGATATAAGCGATTTAGTCTAATCTGGGGCAGTTCATATAATGATGTCTGGGCGTTTGCTCATGGATCCGAGTTTCGCACTAATTTATGGCATTTTGACGGACAAACATGGAGTACAGATTCGATACCGAGAACACTGGAGGCTACTCAAGTATTAGGTTTCTCTCAAAACAGTATATGGGTATCTGCAGCCTGGAGATCAATATGGCATTTTGACGGACATCAATGGTATGAACACTACACACATGAAAATACAGAATATGACATAATTAGATTTAATGGTATATGGGGTAAATCAGAAAATGATATTTATGCCTGTGGTTGGATGGAAAAATCATATTTACCAGGTGCAGGAGAGGGATTTATTATTCATTACGATGGAAGTATTTGGGAGACTTTACATACAAATGAAACAAGTTCGATTTTTTATTTTATAGCTGGCGACGAAATTTCAGGGGATATACTAATAAATGGTTCAAAAATTACAAACAATAATGAGACTTGGAAAATATTTAGACTAAGTGAGAATATAGTTAACGAAATCTATAGCGGAAATAAATATCCTTCATTATACTATTTGGATAAAAGGACCTATGTAAAATTCCTTGGAGAACAGAAGATTTATAAATATAAATCTGAGAGTCTTGAATTGTGGAAAGATTTCAGCAGTACTAATTACAAGTGGAGTATGACAGGAAGGAATGAACAGGACTTTTTTTGCGTAACTGAAGATGGTTTTGGTCATTATAACGGAAAAAATTTAATAACTATTTTTAAAACAGAAACAAGAATAAGCAATCAATGGGTCGGGGAAGATTGTGTATTTGCTATACTGGAAGATCAGAATACATATTTATATTATATGCTCAGGGGTAAGTTAAAAAATTAAACAAGGAGGAATGAGTTAAAGTTTATATAGAGACGGTGCGGGAACACCGTCCCCATTAATGCAAATAATTATAAGGCATTCACCTTAAGATAGATATTGTTCTTTTATTCGCACGAACTAAATAAACACTTTTTTTATGTATATAAATTCTTAATCAGAAAAAACAGAGAACAATGAAACCACGCACAAACAACAGCACGACATACTTCGCATTGCTACTTATTATTTTCTTTTTCACGACATTTATTCTGATCTCCTGTGACGATACACCCAATGGACCTGAAGACAATTACGGAAGACGTGATTATGAGTGGCAGGTTGATACGATTGATTTCGGTTTCAATAGGGGATTCGTGTATTTTGATCGTATTTGGGGTAGTTCTTACTCTGATGTCTGGGCGTTCACAAGAGGTGCTGGTTCCCGTTTGAAACTCTGGCATTTTGACGGACAGACATGGAGCACAGATTCTATATCAAGAACAATTGAGGCAAATCAG